>DASPLE010000126.1:0-23385 GCA_035627695.1 Planctomycetota bacterium | reverse complement strand
ACGGCGGCTCGATCGCCACGATCTCGACCGGACCGATCGGCGTCGCGACGAGACCGGGTCCCGCGCGCAGCCCGGCCAGCGCCTCGCCGAAGTCGCTGTCGAGGTCGATGACCTCGCCGCGCGCGTGGCGTTCGCGTTCCCGGCCCGACAGCGCCAGCTGGTCCGCGTGCAGGACGCCGTCCGGCCCGCGCCATCGATGTAGCCGTCGACCACGTGCTGGTATTCGGCATCGTCCGTGTCGGTCGCCCCCGCCGCCGGCACGCCCAGGAACAGCGCCGGCGGCAGCGCCCAGCGCCAGGTCGCGTGCGCGCGCGCATCGTGCGCCAGCCGGCCGGCGACGTATTCGTCCGCGTCCAGCGCCCCGTCGCCGTCGCGATCGTCGCGCGCGACCGTGGCCGCGCCCCACGCCTCGTCGGCGCGGATCCGCTGGTCGCCGTCGGCGTCGACCGCGGCGAAGTCGGCGGTGAACTCGGCGCGCAGGCTCGCCACGACCCGCGCCAGCTCGGCCTGGTCCATCGGCAGGCGCAGAGCCTCGTCGGGCTGGCGCACCAGCTTGCGCGCGGGGCCGGCGACGACGATCGACCAGTAGCGCGCGAAGCCGCTCGAGGCGACGCCGGCGACCGCCAGGACCAGCGCGGTGATCACCGCCAGCTCGCCGCGCCCGAGACGGCGGCGGCCGAGCAGCGGATTCACGACCAGCGCCAGCACCAGCAGCACCGTGGTCGCGGTCGGCGGCAGGTAGTTGTTGAACAGGTAGCTGTTGTCGAGGTACCAGTCGTTCCACGGCGCGACCCACGCCAGCGTCAGCGCCAGGGCGACGCCGATGCCGACCGCGCGCGGCGTGAAGGCGCGCGCCGGACGCACCGGATCGGTGGTGGGGGACTCGACCGTCATGCGCCTCCCGTGCGCGGTGCCGAGGTGTACCGGCGATGTCGCGGACCGTTGGCGGCCCGGAGCGCGGGCGGGAGCCGGTTCGTCCGTCCGGTCCGGTCGCGGCGCTCCACGGCTCAGCTCGGCAGCGCGTTGACGTACGTCGCGATCGGCACGCCGTGGATACCCTGGATCACGATCTTGGCGACGGCGAAGCCGCACACCGCCAGCGCCTCGCCCGCCGCCAGGCCGATCGCGACCGGCACCAGGCGGCGGTACAGGCCGACGCCGCCGTAGCGCATGATGAGCGCCTTGGCCGCCCAGGCGACCAGGAACGAGGCCCAGCCGTGCGCGCCGGGATAGCTCAGCGCGACGCCGAGCGCGAGCGGATGGAACGGCCACCAGCTGAGCAGCGTCCGCGCGACCGCGCAGGCGGCGGTGACGCCGGCGCCGAGCCCGTAGCACCAGAAGTCCTCCGCCCGCCGCGCCGTCGACGCGACGCCGCCGGCGGCGTCGCCGTTGGCGATCTTGTCCAGTTCGTACTGGTACGGCGTGAAGGTGTCGGAGTGCCCGCTGCCGGTGTACGCGAACCAGACCACCGCGGCGCAGGCGATCGCGGCGCCGGCCAGCGCGACCACCAGCATCGTCGCGGCCAGGCGGCGCGGCGGCACGGCGCCGCGCTCCGCCAGGTAGCTCGCGTCGACGGCGTACGGCAGCACGGCCTCGCGCGCGTCGAGCAGGCACATGCCGATCAGCGCCAGCGGCAGCAGCGCGGCGACCGGCAGGCCGAAGCCGATGGTCGTGTAGAGCAGCTCGTTGATGTTCTCGGGCATCTGCAGGAACGGCACGCCCGCCTCGGCGAGGATGCGCGCGATCACCAGCAGGAAGCCGACGTACATCAGCACCATGCCGATCGCCTCGACGACCGGCGCGCCGTGCGCGACCAGCCACGCGGCCATCGTCGCCAGGCCGCCGATCATCGCCCACAGCCATGGCGCCGCGGCGCGCGCGGCCGCGTCCGTGCGCCTGCCGAACGCCGCGGCGGCGACCGCGAGGTACCAGCGCCTGCCGAGCCACAGCACCAGCGGCGCGATCATCGCGAACGCGCCGAAGCCGACATGACGGACGTGGTGGAAGGAGATCTCGTGGCCGCCGGTGCGCAGCGCCATGACGATCAGGTTCGTCGCGACGAAGAAGAACCACAGGCTGAAGCTGAGATCCAGCGGGATCAGGAACGCCATCGCCAGCATGCCGAGGAACAGGTGCGGATTCACCTGCATCCACCATTCGTACATCTTCTCCCACGGCTGGCCGTCGAGCGGCAGGCGCACCTCGAGCGCGATCGTGAACGGCACCACGTCCATCGCCGCGAGCCCGCGCCAGGTCACGACCGCCGCGGCGATCGCCAGCGCGACGCCGAAGCCGCGGTCGCCGACCACCGGCGGCAGGCGCCGGCCGGGCTGCGGATCGTCGATCAGGCTGAAGGTCGCGGCGGCGACGGGATACGGCAGGCGTTCGTGCTCGAGCCACTGCCGGCGGACCAGGAACGCCGCCGCGATCGACGCCAGGCACAGCCCGATGACCAGCGGCGCCCACGCCAGCGCGGGCGCCGCCCACGCGTACCACGGCACGCCCGGCGGCTCGACGGCGAGGATCTCGACCGGCCCGAGCGGCGTCGCCACGACCACGCCGGCGCGGTGGCCGCGCAGCGCCGCGCCCAGCGGCGCGTCGAGATCGAGCGCGCCGGCGGCCGGGTGGTGCTCGCGCTCGTCGCCCGACAGCGCCAGCTCGCGCTCGTGCAGCACGCCGTCGGCCGCGCGCCAGGTGACGCGCGCGCGGTGGCCGATGCGCGCGCCGGCCGCGGAGACGCCGCGCGCGCCGTCGAGGTAGCCGTCGACGACGTGCTGGTATTCGGCGTCGTTCGCGTCGCTCGGACCGGCCGGCGGCAGACCGAGGAACAGGTCGCCCGGCAGCGCCCAGGTCCACGTCGCCTGCGCCGCGTCGTCGCCGGCGAGACGCGCCAGGACGTATTCCTCGCGCGTCAGCGTCCCATCGCCGTCGCGATCGGCGGCGGCGATGCGCTCCGCCGAGCCCCACGCCTCGTCGGCATCAAGGCGGCCGTTGCCGTCGGCGTCGAGACGCGCCGCGTCCCGTTCGGCATGCGCGCGCATCCGCGCCAGCGCGGCCTCGGCGCGCGCCTCGTCGAGCGGCAGCTTCAGCGCATCGTGGTTGGTGCGCGCCAGCATCCGCGCCGGTCCGGCGACCACGCCCGACCAGTAGCGCGCGAAGCCGCTCGACACCACGCCGCCGACCGCCAGCAGCAGCGCGGCGATGACCACCAGCTCGCCGCGCGCCAGCCGCCGCCGCGGTCCGAGCAGCGGATTGACCACCGCCGCCAGCAGCAGCAGGACGGTCGTCGCCAGCGGCGGCAGGAAATTGTTGAAGAGGTAGGCGTTGTCGAGGTACCAGTCGTTCCACGGCGTCAGCCACGCCAGCGGCAGGGCGAGCAGGACGCCGATGACCACGGCGCGCACCGTGAACGCGCGCGGGCGCGGCGTCGTCGGGGTCGGGCTCGGTTCGGACACGCGGCGCACCTTGCCGCTGCCCCACTGGGTCTCCACCCCCAAGACGGGAGGGTGTCATGGCCGGGGGCCCGCGGCCGGTCGCAGCCGCGGCACAAAACGCGACGTCGCGTCGTCCGCCGCGAAGAGGCCGGCGCCGTCGCCGGTACAATGGGCGCATGCGCACCGCCTCCGCCGCCGGACTCGTCACCGCCGACCACCTCGGCCGGTTCCAGCGCGACGGCTACTTCCTGCTCCCCGACGCGCTCGGCGCGGAGGATCTCGAGCTGCTGCGCGGCGAATGCGCGCGCGGCCTCGTCGAGAGCCGGGCGCGGGTCGACGCGCAGCTGCGCGCGGAGGGCGGCGGGGACGAGCGGCGCGCGTTCCTCGAGAACATGCACTTCTACACCACGCCCGAAGCGCGCTGGCCGGGCATGGAGCGTTTCTGGCACGGCGACGTCATGGCGGCGATCACCCGCGCGGTGCTCGGTCCGGACGTCTACCTGTTCTACGAGCAGTTCGTGGTCAAGACCGCCGAGCGCGGCGCGAGCTTCGCCTGGCACCAGGACTCGGGCTACGTCGGGCATCCGCACACGCCGTACCTGACGCTGTGGATCGCGCTCGACGACGTGTCCGAGGCCAACGGCACGGTGCGCATCCTGCCGCATCCGCGGTCGCCGGTGCGCGGCCTGGTCCAGCACCAGCCGGACGCCAGGACCTGGGAGCGCATCGGCTACGAGGGCGACGACCCGGGCGAGCCGGCGATCCTGCCGGCCGGCGGCATCGCCGTGTTCTCGAGCCTGACCTTCCATTGCAGCACGACGAATCCGACCGATCGGCCGCGCCGCGCCTACATCGCGCAGTACGCGCCCGAGCCGATCATGAGCGCGGACGGCACCAAGCTGTGGAACCGCGCCGAGCCGATCATCCGCGGCGGGAAGCGCGTGCGCGGCGGGTGAGGGGGCTCGAAGCCCGAAGCGCGAAGCCCGAAGCGCGAAGCCCGAAGCGCGAAGCCCGAAGCCCGAAGCCCGAAAGCCCGAACGCGCGCCTACGGCTGCTCGTTCAGTCCCGCCGCGAGGTGCGAGCGCTCGACCCACATCTGGTAGAACAGGTCGCATTCCTCGCGCCGCAGGCCGGCGGCGGCGACCATCTCGTCGCCGAGCTCGAGGTGCAGGTCGGTGGTGCGGTCGTACGCCGGCCACAGGTCGTCGGCGCCGTTGGGGTCGCCGCTCGCGGCGAAGCGCACCCACATCGCGCTGATGGTGCGCGCGAGGTCGCGGTCGACGTCGTCGTAGCCGTCGCTGGTCAGCGTCTGGAAGACGTAGGGGATCTCGGCGGCGTGCGTCGCGCCCATGCCGGCGTCGCGCAGCTTGGGCGAGACGCGGGTGAAGCGGTACATCCACGCGGTGCCGCCGATCCGGTCCATCGCCTGGGCCAGCGCGCGCGCCGGCATGACGAAGGTGGTGTCGGTGATCAGCGCGCTGATGCGGTCCGGGACCTCGCTGTCGTCGCTGGCCGAGTAGAGCCCGAGCACGCGCTCGGCATAGCCGCCGAACAGCTTGGTCACGGCGCCCTCGTAGAAGTCCATGCCGACCGCGGGGAACCAGCGCAGGAACAGGCGGCCCTCGTCGGCGTTGGTGCCGACCATCAGCGGCACGCGCGCCTGCTTGCCGTCCGCCCACATCAGCGCCGGGTCGTAGGGCACGCTCCAGCCGTCGATCACCGGGCCGTAGCGCACGCCGTTGCCGAACAGGCCGAGCGACGGCTTGGCCGCGGTCAGCAGGCGCCGGGCATCGATGCCGCGCAGCGCCGCGACCACGTCGTCGGCGCGGTGGCAGTCGAGGCTCTTGGCGATGCGCCGGCCGACGTCGTGCATCGGTTCGAGGCCGTTGCGTTCCTGCGCGAGGTGGCGGTGGTCCTCGTGCACGCCGCCCGACTGGGCGATCGCGCGGTGGAACAGGCCCTGGGCGAGCGGGCTGACCATCAGCGTGCAGATGCTGGCCGAGCCGGCGGATTCGCCGAACAGCGTCACGCGTCCGGGATCGCCGCCCAGCGAGCCGATGTTGTCGCGCACCCATTCCAGCGCCGCGATCTGATCGAGCAGGCCGAAGTTGCCGGACACGCCGCGCTCCGACTCGTCGGAGAGCGCGGGGTGGGCGAAGAAGCCGAACGGGCCGAGGCGGTAGTTGATCGAGACCACGACCACGCCCTGGCGCGCGAGGTGGCGGCCGTCGTACCAGTCGCTCGACGCGGTGCCGGTGGCATAGCCGCCGCCGTGGATCCAGACCATGACCGGGTAGCGGTCGTAGGCGCGGTCGGCCGGGGTCCAGACGTTGAGGAACAGGCAGTCCTCGCTCTGCTCGCCGAGGTCGCCGATCAGGGACGACGGCGGCTGCGGGCACGACGCGCCGAAGGCCGTGCACGCGCGCACGCCCTCCCAGTCGGGCACGGTCGCCGGCGGCTTCCAGCGCAGGTCGCCGACCGGTGGCGCGGCGTACGGGATGCCCTTGAACGCGCGCACGTCGCCGCGGTCGTCGGCGAACGTGCCGGTGATCAGGCCGCCGCTGACGGCGATCGGCTGGTCGAGGTCGTCGGAGGTCGGATTGGCCGGGGCGCACGGCGGGGGACAGGGGGCGCGCGGGGCCGCGTTCGCGGGGGTTTCGCCGGCGCGCAGAAGGCCCGCCGCCATCAAGGTGGCTGCGAAGACCATCGTCACGAGCCGTGTGGGGAGCGGCATCGAAGTCCCCTGCCAGAACATACCCCGTACGCGTTCAATCTGTTGCTGGATTCGCTTGCCTGTCGAGCGCGCATCTGCGCCACCCGAGGCGTTGCGAGCGCCGATTTCGTCGCGTCCGTTCCATCGCGCGGCATGAGTACGCGCTTGACGCGCGACCGGCGCGTGCGTGTCGCGCCGCATCCCGCGACAGTCGCCGCCGGGTGGCGGGCGCGGACGGTCCGCCTACGGTCGCGCCATGCCCGCGATCCGCTCGACCGTGCTGCGCCTCGAACGGCAGATCCAGATGGATCAGGCCCAGGGTCTGGCCGCCTTGCACCAGTCGTACGAGGACATCGGCGGCGCGCTGCTCAAGCTGGCGCGCGAACGCGGCTACCTCGGTTCCGATCCGCTCGGCGCGCTGTCGCACCTGGCGGCGCCGTCGCCGTGGGACGTCCGCCTGGCGCAGGGCGCGATCGAACTGTGGCGCACGTTCTTCGCCTGCTTCCGCGCCGACGAGCAGGCCTTCGAGGCCGCCCATTTCCAGGAGCGCGCCGCGCAGGTCCAGAAGCGCATCGACGCGCTGGCCGGCGCCGACGCGCCGCCCGACCTGGTCGAGGCGATCCTGACGACGCTGTCGGGCCTGTGGGACGAGCGCCACGTCGAGATCAGCCAGCGCCTCGACCAGCTCATCACGGAGCTGACCGAGCATCAGGCCAAGCTCGGAGCCACCGATCTCGAGCGCGCCCACCAGTCCGACGAGATGGCGCGCGCGGTGCAGGTGGTCGCCGCCGCGTTCGCCGAGTTCGGCGAAGCCGTGCCGCCCGGCACCCAGCCCGCCGAGCTGCTGGCGAAGCTGATCGCGCGCTACCGCACGGATCTCGCCGCGGCGCGCGAGAAGTCGCGGATCACCGCGCTGGCGCGGCGCGCCCTGGCCGACGCGCTCAACGCCGCCGCGTCCGGCGGCGAGCCGCCGCACCTCGGCGGCGACGACCAGGCGGCGGTCGACGCCGTGCGCCGGCTCGCGCGCGAGCGCGCCCAGGCCGAGGAGGTCGCGCGCCAGTCGCGCGGCCAGATCGCGCGTCTGCAGGCCGAGCACCGCGAGCTGATGGAGGAGGTGGCGTCCCGCGATCGCCGCCTGGCGCGCTACGAGATGGGCGAGCTCAAGCTGGGCGAGGAGGACGAGCGCCTCGGCCTCTACCGCCAGGCGTTCGCCGAGTTCCAGGCCGGCCGCGATCCGAAGGCGGCGCTGGCGCGGGTGCGCGACCTCGAGCGCATCATCTCGATCCCGGAGGCCGACCAGCAGCAGGCGCTGAAGATCCTCGACCGCCAGCTCGCCGAGATCGCGCGCTGCCTGGGCGAGCTGCGCCGGATCAATCCGCTGGTCGAGGATCCCAAGCGCTACCGGCCGCGCCTGATCATGGGCTCGAAGTACGACTTCCGCACGCTGCCCGGCCTCGCCCAGGCGACGCGCGACGCGGCGCGCGACCTCGAGGCGTACGCCGAGCGCTCGCGCTGGGCGCACGGCGTGAGCCTGCTGGCCAAGGACCTGCCGAAGCTGCAGCGCGTGTTCAAGGAGATGGTCGACCTGGTCGCGGCGTGGCGCGAGAAGCTGGGCGATCCGCCGCCGGCGTCGATCACCATCCGCGTCGACCACGGCGCGGCGATCGTCTCCCTGCCGGCGATCCTCGCGACCGACATCGAGGCGGTCCTGCGGCGGCGCGGTCGCAACGCCACGCAGGCCGCGACCGAGATCCTCGAGGTGCTCGGCGAATGCGTCGACCTCTACCGCAAGAGCCTCGAACGAGCCCGCGGCGAGCCGGCGCCGAAGGTCGACGCCAAGCCGCGCGAGAGCGCCAACCAGGGGCTGTCGCGCCTCGCCGCCGAGCTGACCGCGCTGGGCGGCACGCTCGACGCCGGATTCGGCGAGGCCGCCGCCGACGGCTTCCGCCTCCAGGCGGAGGACACGGCGCTGCTCGCCGACGAGCATCTCCTGCTGCTGGCCGCGCAGCAGCTCGACGTGGCCTGCGACGTCCTCGCGGTGCTGCCCGGCGCGCCGAAGGCGGCCTTCGCCGGCCTGCCGGCGCGCCGCGACCTCGACAAGCTGCGCGCCTGCTGCCACGAGCGCGTCGCCTGGCTCGAGGACGTGGCGCGCTACCGGTTCGAGCTGCGCGGCGGGGCCGCGGCGCGCTGAGCGCGCGCGGCCGGTCCCGCATCCGAGCCCGCTGCCCAAGGCTTGGCGCGCTGGGCAGGGGGTCTAGGCTGCCGCGCGAAAGGCGGGACCGCGATGGAGAAGGTCAAGATCGCGTTGCTCGTGATCGTCGGTCTGCTGCTGCTCGTCCAGGTCGTCGACCGCTCGCGCCAGCCCGAGCAGCTCGCCGCGGTCAAGCAGTCGGTCGACGAGCTCGCCAGCGCCGTGAAGCGCAGCGCGTCGACCGATGCCGACGTGGTGCGCGCGCTCGAGCGCCTCAACGCCAGCCTGACGAGCGGCGCCGTGCGCGCCCCGACCACGGATGCGCCGACCTCCGACCCGATCCGCGACGGCGTGCCCAAGCTCGGCGTCAACTTCCTCAAGCCGGTCGACTGGTCGCCGTACGACCCGGCGAAGGTGAAGGGGACCCTGAAGTACTTCGAGCTGCCGCCGACGACGCTCAACGACATCCTGTCGAACGACCTGTCGACCCGCACCGCCAACGGCCACTTCAACAGCGCGCTCATCTCGGTCGATCCGGCGGCGCCGGACACCGACTGCGAGAACCTCGCGACCTCGCTGATCATCGAGAACGATTACCAGTCGTTCACCTACCGCCTGCGCCCGGGCCTGAAGTGGCAGCGGCCCAACATCGCCGGCCAGGCGAAGTTCGCCTGGCTCGACCAGGAGGTGCCGTGCACCGCGCACGACTTCGTCTTCTATCTCGACATCGTCCGCCATCCGGACGTCCAGTGCCCCGCGCTGAAGGGCTACTACGAGTCGGTCGACAAGGTCGAGGCGCTCGACGACCTCACCCTGCGCATCACCTGGAAGCGGCGCGAGTACACCAACCTCAACATGAGCAACGGGATGACCCCGTTGCCGCGCCACGTCTACACGCGTTTCGAGGACGGCAGCGAGATCCCCGCGGCGCAGGTGCCGGTGGTCTTCAACCAGCACTGGTTCGACGAGATGAAGCAGGGGATCGGCGTCGGCAACTACCGCGTCGAGAGCTTCGAGCCGTCGAAGACCCTGACCTTCATCCGCGATCCGGGCTTCTGGGGTCCATCGATGCACTTCGAGCGCATCGAGTGGGACGGCGTCACCATCCAGCCGGACGCCAAGCTGGTCGCGTTCAAGAACGGCCAGGTGCACTTCTACGAGACGATGACCCCGGCGCAGTACAAGTCGGAGATCCTCGATGGCGGCGAGAAGCGCTTCGACCGCGAGGATGGCCGCGCCGGTCCGCTCGGCTGGGAGCGCATCGCCGGCATCGAGGGTCGCGGCGTCTACCAGTACTTCGTCTGGAACCAGGTTCGGCCGCTGTTCGCGGACAAGCGCGTCAGGCGCGCCCTCGCGCACGCCTTCCCCAAGCAGCGGATCATCGCCGAGGTCTACCACGGCCTCGGCTCACCGCAGATCAGCACGATCTCGCCGGGGCATCCGTACCAGAACAAGGACCTCGTCGACATCCCCTTCGATCTCGCCGCCGCGCGCGCGCTGCTCGCCGAAGCGGGCTGGGCGGACAGCGATGGCGACGGCTGGCTCGACCGCGCGGGCGACGGCGGACGGATCCCGTTCCGCTTCAAGGCGACCTACTTCGGCCCGAACGTCACCCTGCCGCTGGTCTTCGCCATCTACCGCGACCAGCTGAAGGAGCTCGGCATCGAGCTGAGCCTGGATCCGTGCGAGGCGAAGGAGCTCGATCGCCGGCAGGACGACAAGGACTTCGACATGATGGCCGGCGGCTGGGCGTCGTCGATGTCGGTCGATTACGAGCAGATCTGGCACAGCAAGTACGCCGACCAGCCGAAGTCCTCGAACTACGGCGGCTTCAAGAACGCGCGCGTCGACGAGCTGGCCGGGAAGCTGCGCCTGACCTTCGACCGCGACGAGCGCATCGCGATCGCCAAGGAGCTGGACGCGATCATCTACGACGAGCAGCCGTACCTGTTCTTCATCAGCCGCGCGTACCTGTTCGTCTGGCAGAACCGTCCCGACGGTCCCGACGACAAGCGCAGCACGCTCGACGGCGTCATCACCGAGCTCGACCGCTTCCATCCGTGGTTCAACCGCGCCAAGTCCCACTGGCACCTGCGGCGGGATTGAGTGCTCGCCTATCTGCTCCGTCGACTGCTGTGGATGGTGCCGACCTTCCTCGGCATCCTGGTCATCAACTTCGGCGTGCTGCGCCTGCAGGGCCCGACGCTCAGCGAGGAGATGGACAAGTCGATCCGCAACGACGGCGCGCGCAACGCCGACCTCGTCGCCACCGGGGTCGAGAACTACCTCGGGCGCTTCCGCAGCACCGGCCTCGACCTGCCGGCGCTGGTCAACCTGCGCGGCTTCACCGACATCGACGACGTGGTCGCGCTGCTGCGCGCCACCGAGCGCGGGCCGGCGGTGCTCGAGCACGAGCGCAATCGCGCCGAGAAGGACCTCTGGCTGATGGGCCGGCTGCTGGTCGAGCCGCTCGCGGCGATCGTCGCCGACGACGCGCTCGCCGAGCTGCACGGTCCGGCGAGCATGGCGTTGTCGCTGTGCGCCTACTATCCGCTCAACCCGGAGGACCTCGGCCGGCTGACGCCCGAGCAGCAGCGCCAGCGCCAGACGCGCAACCACGCCCTCAAGGGCCTGCGCATCGAGTACGCGAACACCCGCGAGGCGGGGTTCGCCACCACCGACCCCGACGCCGCGGGCAAGCGCGCGGCGATCGCCGCGTTCTGGCAGGCCAACCGCGAGGACTTCGCGCGCGACGGCGCCACCGCCTGGCGCGCGCTGGTGGTCGAGACCGGCTTCTGCGACTTCATGCGCAAGCTGTTCACCGGCACGCTCTACTCGCACCAGCGCAAGCAGTGGGTGTTCAGCCTGATCGCCGACCGCTGGCACGTCACCTTCTGGCTGAACTTCGCCTCGATCGCCATCGCCTGGTGCATCTCGATCCCGCTCGGCATCCGCTCGGCGCGCCGACTCGGCACGTTCGAGGACGCGGCGACGACCAACGTCCTGTTCCTGCTCTGGTCGGTGCCGAGCTTCTTCGTCGGCACGCTGTTCCTGCACCACCTGTGCACCGACACGTCGACCGGCAAGGCGTGGTTCCCCAACCGCGGCATGTCGAGCGAGGGCGCGCTGTGGCTGAGCACGCCGCGCTACCTGCTCGACCTGCTGTGGCACGCCTTCCTGCCGCTGGTGACGCTGTGCTACGCCAGCTTCACCTCGTTGTCGCGCTACATGCGCGCCGACATCCTCGAGCAGCTGCGGTCCGACTACGTGCGCACGGCGCGCGCCAAGGGCTGCGCCGAGGATCGCGTGGTCTACCACCACGCCCTGCGCAACAGCATGGTGACCATGATCACGCTGGGGTCGGGGCTGCTCGCCGAGCTCTTCGGCGGCTTCGTGTTCGTCGAGTACATCTTCAGCATCCCCGGGCTCGGCAGCCTGCTGCTGGACGCGGCGCGATCGAACGACGCGCCGCTGGTCATGGGCTCGACCGTGGTCTCGGTCGGCCTGCTGCTGATCGGCATCCTGATCGCCGACGTGCTCTACGCGGTCGCCGATCCGCGCATCCGGAGCCGGTATGGCTGAGGCAGCCACGTCGCCATTGGGTCTCGCGCTGGGCTACTTCCTGCGCATGCACTCGGTCCGCATCGGGCTGGGCGTGCTCGCGCTGTTCGTCCTCGTGGCGATCTACGCGCCGTTCCTCGCCAGCGAGACGGCGATCGTCTGGCGCGACGCCGACGGCGTGTCCTTCCCGTTGTTCGCCGAGCTGTTCAACCGGCGGTCGTATCCGCAGCGCCACGACCTGCTCTTCAACCTGCTGGTCTTCCTCGCGCCGGCGTTGGCCATCGCGTGGTGGGCGCTGCGGCGCCGGTGGCGTCCGTGGCGGCGGGTCCTGTGGTCGCTCGCGATCGTCACCGTCGCCTGGATCGCATGCCAGGTGCCGATGCTGCCGTCCGGCGGGTCGTGGCAGGCGGTGTGGAACGACCGCCCGTCGCCGGAGGAGACCGTGCGGCGGCACCGCGCGTTCGCCGCCGATGACGCTCCGGGCGCGGTGTTCGCCCTGGTGCCGCACCGCTACGACGCGCCGTACCAGGGCGCGATCCTCCGCCGTCCCGGCACGGTCAACGAATCGAGCGGCCGCGCGTTCCTGCTCGGCAGCGACGCGGTCGGCTTCGACGTCTTCGCGCGCATGGTCTTCGGCGCGCGGATCTCCCTGACCATCGGCCTGGTCGCGACCGGGCTCAGCCTGCTGATCGGCACGATCATCGGCGCGCTCAGCGGCTATCTCGGCGGTTGGGTCGACATCGTGCTCCAGCGGCTGGTCGAGATCATGATGTGCTTCCCGACCTTCATCCTCGTGCTGACGGTCATCGCGATGACCAGCCGCAGCATCTTCATCATCATGATCGTCCTCGGATTGACCGGCTGGGCGGGGACGGCGCGCCTCGTGCGCGGCGAGTTCCTGTCGCAATCGGTGCGCGAGTACGTGACCGCGGCGCACGCGCTCGGCCTGCCGCAGTGGCGGATCATGTTCCGCCACATCCTGCCCAACAGCCTGAGCCCGCTGCTGATCAGCGCGACGTTCGGCGTCGCCGGGTCGATCTTCACCGAGAGCGGCCTCGCCTTCCTCGGCCTCGGCGATCCCAACGCGCCGTCCTGGGGTCTGCTGCTCAACCAGGGCCGCGAGAACATCGCCTATTCGTGGCTGATCTACATCCCCGGGCTGGCGGTGTTCGCCCTGCTGACCGCGCTCAACCAGATCGGCAACGGCCTGCGCGAAGCCCTCGATCCGAAGAGCCAGCGATGAGCGCCGATCCATTGGTCGCCTTCGACGACCTCTCGGTCACGTTCCGCCTGCGCGACCGCACCGTCGAGGCGGTGAAGCACCTGTCCTTCTCCATCGCCAAGGGCGAGGTGGTGGCGGTGGTCGGCGAATCCGGCTCGGGCAAGAGCGTGTCGGCGATGTCCCTGATGCGGCTCCTGCAGGAGCCGCCCGCCACCTACCCCACCGGCCGCATCCTGTGGCGCGGACGCGACGTGCTGAAGCTCGGCCAGGACGAGATGCGCAAGATCCGCGGCGGCGAGGTTGGCATGATCTTCCAGGAGCCGATGACGGCGCTGAATCCGACCCTGAACTGCGGCGAGCAGGTGATGGAGGCGCTCGAGCTGCATACGCCGCTCGACGAGCCGCAGCGCCGCGCGCGCGCCCTCGACCTCATGCGCGCGGTGGGGATCCCCGAGGCCGAACGCCGCCTGTCGCAATACCCGCACGAGCTGTCCGGCGGCATGCGCCAGCGCATCTGCATCGCGATGGCGTTGGCCTGCGATCCGGAGCTGCTGATCGCCGACGAGCCGACCACGGCCTTGGACGTCACGATCCAGGCGCAGATCCTCGACCTGATCAAGGCGCTGCGCCGCGACCGCGGCATGGCCGTGCTGTTCATCACCCACGACCTCGGCGTGGTCGCCGAGTTCGCCGATCGCGTCGTGCTGATGCGCAATGGCGAGAAGGTCGAGGAGGGGCCGGTCGCCGAGGTCTTCGCCGCGCCGAAGCATCCCTACACCAAGGGCCTGCTGGCCTGCCGCCCGCGCCTGGGCGAACGCCGCGCGCGCCTGCCGACGGTCGAGGACTTCCTCGCGGGGTGAGGAGCGAAGCGCGAAGCGCGAAGCTCGAAGCTCGAAGCGCGAAGCTCGAAGCGCGAAGCCCGAAGCCGCAGCGCCTACTCGAACTCCAGATCGCACGTCGCTTCCATCTCGACCGCTGCCGGCGGCTGGGCATCCGCGGTCGGCGCGCTCGTCGCGTGCGCGACCGGCAGCGTGACCGTCAGGCGCGCCTTGCGCGTCTTCATCGCCGTCAGCGCCGCCGCCGGGATCGTGCGTTGGAAGACCAGCGCCTCGCCGGGCATGAGCTGGCGCGCGGCGCGCGCCGGCAGCCAGGCGACGCGGTCCTGCAGCGCCGCGCCATCGATCGTCGCCAGCGGCTTGCCGCCCTTCGGCGTGGTGACGGTGAAGGTCGCCGCCGCCGGCCACAGCGCGTTCTGCCACAGCCACACCGGCGCGTCGGTGGCGCCGACGCAGTAGCCGACCACGACATCGTCGCCGGCCGTGGCGGGCAGGACGAATGCGCTCAGCGAGACCGGCCCGTCGACCGGCGGCTCCGCCTCGGCCTTGCCGCGCTTGATCGGCACCGACACCGTGCGGCCGACGACGACGTCGCGCGCCTCGCCGAGCGCGATGACCTGTCCCGGGCGCGGCGTCGGCGGCAGGTCGACCGCGGGATGCTCCCACACCACCAGCGTCGCCTGCACGACCGCGGTCCGCGCCTTGGCGTCGGTGAGGAAGCCCTCGTCGAGCCGTAGCGTGCGCGCGTAGCCCTCGCCCGCCGTCAGCAGCAGCGGCTCGCGCGCGTTCCACGCCTCCTTGGCGGTCGCCGTGGCGCCGGCGCGCCAGCCGTCGACCCGCACGCGCGTCGCGTCTCCGGCGAGCGGCTCGCCCGCCGCCGGCCCGACCCAGGCGCCGTCGCCCTCGGCCGGCGCATGGATCGTCACGATGCCGGACCGGAAGCTGTCGTGATCGATGCCCAGACCGATGGGCTTCTCCGTGGGATTGACGATGCGCAGGGACAGCGTCGCGGGCAGCGTCAGCGGGCGGGGCGCCGCGATGTGCAGCTCGAGCATGCGGGACGGCTCGGGGCCGACCGGCGCTTCCGCATCGGCTTCGCCGGCCGCCAGCGCGCCGAGGCAGCAGAGCCACGAGCCGAACGGGGCGATGCGCATGGGACCTCCACCGACTGCTATGCCGCCAGGGGCTCCGACGGCACGCGATTATCGCTCAGCGACGACAAGGTGTGGTGGATGCGTCGGCGATCGGTCGAGCTGTCGGGCTTCCGGCTTCGAGCCTCGCGCCCTACGGAAACCAGGTCACCGCCGCCGTCAGCCGCGACCGCCGCCGCTCGGACGGCTCGCGATCGGCGGCGTCGCCGACCAGATCGCCGGCGCGCGGTCCGGCGATCTTGAGGATGACCGCCGCGGCCAGGCGGCGCAGCTCGGGCGTGTCCTCGTCGGCGAGCATGTCGACCAGGTACGGCAAGGCCGGGTCGCCGAGCACGATCAGCGCCTCGGCGGCGGGCCAGCGGCGCCAGAACCAGACGTCGGTGACCTGCTTCTCCCAGTTCCCGTCGAACAGGACGAGCCGTTCGGCCGCCGCGTCCTCGAGCCAGAGCACGCGCACCAGGTGCGGCACCGCCTGCTCGTAGCGCAGGTTGCCGAGCAGGTACGCCGCGTGGCAACGCGCCGTCGGGGTGCCCTTCGCCAGGCGGTCGAGCAGGGTCTCGAGCACCCGCTGGCGCTCGTACACGACCTCGTGCAGCAGCTCGGTGCGCTCGCGCTCGTCGAGGCGGTCGAGCCGCGCCAGGCGCGCCGGCAGCGGCGACGCGGCGATGCTCGCCGGCGGTTGCGGCAGCGTCCCTGGTGGTTCGACGGCGGGAAGGGGGGCGTCGGCGGCCGGCGCCGTCGCGCCCGGCTCCTCGCCGGCCAGCACCAGCACGATCAGCGTCAGCATGAGGATGCGCGGCATATCCCGCAGGATGGCGGCGGTCCCCACCCCGCAACCATCAGCGCTGCATGAGCGCGCGCGCGAGCGTGCCCTGCGCCGCCGCCGCGCGCATCAGCGCGCCGGCGACCGGACGTCGCGCCAGCGCGGCCTGCAGCGCCTCGCCGAGCGCGTGGCGTCGGCCGATGCTCGACCGCCAGGCCCGGTGGTAGGTCGCGAGCGCGCGCGTCCCATCGTCGTCGTCGAGCGCCTGCGCCAGCAGCCGGGCCGACGCCAGCGCCAGGTCGATGCCCTCGCCGCTGAACGGGTCGCAGAACCCGGCGGCATCGCCGATCAGCGCCACGTCCTCCCCGACGACCGCCGATGTCCGCGGCAGCGATCCGGTGGCGAAGATCTCGCCCATGGCCATGGCCGCGACGCGATCGCGCAGGCTCGGCGTCGCGGCGATCGTCCGCCGCATCAGCGCGTCCGGTCCGATGCGCGCCAGCAGTCCGCGGCTGGTGGGCGCGAGCAGCAGGTTGAGGTTGACCTCGCCGTCGCCGAGCGGGCACAGCCCGATCTGGCCCGCCGCCGTGAGGTGCATCTCGCCGTGATCGCCGTGGGCGACGCCGCGCGCGCGGCAGGCGAGGGCGAAGCGCTGGCGCGGGTGCTTCCGGTCGAGCCCGGCGAGGCGGCGGACGACGCTGCTCCGGCCGTCGGCGCCGACGACGAGGCGCGCGTCGACGGCCGTGCCATCGTCCAGCGCGAGGCGCCAACCCCAGGGTGCGCGCGCCATCGCCGTCACCCGTCCGTGCCGGCGCTGCGCCGTGCGCGCCGCGACCGCCTGCAGCGCCGCGTCGAAGCGCTCGCGGCGCACCCCCAGTCCGAAACCCGGGGCGAACGCGCGGCTCAACCGCGCGCCGGGACCGTGCAGGCGCAGGCCGGCGATCGGCCGCGCTCCGTCGGCGAGGACCCGGTCGAGCGCGCCGATGTCGCGCAGAACGGCGACGCCTCCGGGCGCGACGAACTCGCCGCAGGCGCGCGCGCCGGGCGCCGCGCGGGCCTCGATCAGCATGGTGCGCCATGCCGGGCGCCGCGCACCGATCAGCGCCGCGAACGCCGCGCCGGCCGGTCCCGCGCCGACGATCGCCAGGTCGACAGGCATGACCGCACCCTAGGCGCGCCGTGCGCCGCCGGGAGTCCCGTTCAGCTTCCTCGTGTCGCGATGGTGCGCGGTCGCGGCGCCCGCATCATCCGCGCCGATGGTCTCCGGCCCGCGCACCTGGATCAGCCGCCTCGGCAACGCCATGCCCGGCCGCGCGCTGGCGCAGGGCGCGATCGCCGACTGGATGGAGCCGCGCCTGGCGGACGGCGCCGACCGCCGCCGCTTCCGGCGCTTCAGCGACCGCATGGGCATCAGCGTGCGCCACAGCGTCCTCGACCTGTTCGGCGACGAGGGCGACGAGTTCTATCCGCGTTCGGGACCTGGCGCCGACGCGACCGCGCGCTCGCGGGCCTTCGGCCGCTACGCGCTGCCGTTGGCGCTGGCTGCCGTCGAGCGCGCCTGCCCCGGCCGCGTCGGCCTCGACGGCATCACCCACCTGGTCGTCGCCACCTGCACCGGCGCGGTCGCGCCCGGTCTCGACGTCCAGCTGGCGCGCGCGCTGGGGCTGTCGCCGCGCATCAAGCGCACCGTGGTCGGCTTCATGGGCTGCTACGCCGCGATCCCGGCGCTGCGCGCGGCGTGGGAGGCGTGCCGCGCCGACCCGACGGCCCGCGCGCTGGTCGTGTGCTGCGAGCTCTCGTCGCTGCATTTCCAGCCGGGGCCGACGGTCGACGACCTGCTCGGCGCCTGCCTGTTCGCCGACGGCGCCGCGGCCGCGATCGTCGAGTCCGGCGACGCGCCCGTCGGCCTGGGGCTCGCGATCACCGCCCAGGAGAGCCTGCTCGTGCCGGACAGCGACGAGCTGATGGCGTGGCAGGCCGGGCCGCGCGGTTTCCTCCTGCGCCTGTCGCCCGAGGTCGCGCCGCGGCTGACCGCGAGCATCGAGGAGCTGGTGGCGAACCTGCTCGGCGAGCGTCCCGCCGCGCGCTGGTGCATCCATCCGGGTGGACCGAAGGTCATCGACGCGATGCAGGAGCGCCTGCACCTCGACGACGCGCTGGTGGCGGGGTCGCGAGCGGTGCTGGCCAACGGCGGCAACCGCAGCTCGGCCACCGTGCTGGCGATCCTCGCCGGCGAGATGGACGAGGCGTGGACCGGCTGCGCGCCGCTGATCGCCTTCGGCCCGGGCCTGACCGCCGACGCGCTGCTGGTCGAACGCGTGCGCTGATGGCGCGCCTGCGCAACGATCTCGGCATCTACGAACGCCACGCCGACGACTGGTGGAACGCCGACAGCGCCTTCGCCGGCTCGCTGCACGGCGTCAACGCGCTGGCGATCGCCCAGGTGCGCGCGCAGCTCGGCGCGCGCATCCGCGGCGCCGCCATCGTCGATCTCGCCTGCGGCGGCGGCCTGGTCTGCGAGCCGTTGGCGCGCGACGGCGCCCGCGTCGTCGGCATCGATCTCGGCGCGCGCACGCTGCGCGCCGCCGCCGCGCACGGCGCCGGCGTCGCGGCGTTGTCGTACGTGCTCGCTGACGCCGCGGCGCCACCGCTCGACGGCGGCTGGGCCGATCTCGTGGTGTGCGCCGACGCGCTCGAGCACATCCCGCGCTGGCACGGCCTGATCGAGCACGCCGCGCGGCTGCTCAAGCCCGGTGGGCTGTTCTACGCGCTGACGCTCAACCGCACGTGGCTCGCGCGCTGGGTCGCGGTGCATCTCGCCGAGGGCATCGGCATCGTGCCGCGCGGCACGCACGATCCGGCGCTGTTCATCCGTCCCGACGAGCTCGACGCGGCGGCGGCGGGCGCGGGGCTGCGCTGCCAGCGGCACATCGGCCAGAGGCTGCGCCTATGGCGTACGTTGAAACGCTGGCGCGTGGCGATGGACGAAGGACGCAACATGGCCATCACCTACAGCGCCTGGTATGTGAAGGCGCGCGGAGGCGGACCATGAACGACAGCACCATCGGCCTCGACGGCGATGCGGTCGGCACGCTGCCATTGAAAGCTCTCGATGCGGATCGCTGGCTCGACGATCCGGCGCGCCGGCAGGCCTACGTCACGCGGATGTTCGAGATCATCGCGCCGCGCTACGACCATTTCACGCGCGCGTTCTCGTTCGGCATGGACGCGCGGTGGAAGCGCGAGCTGGTGACCATCGCGCACCAGCTGCTCGGCCCGGCCGAGGCGGTGCTCGACCTGGCCTGCGGCACCGGCGATCTGGCGCTGGCGATCGCGCCGGCGGTCGCGCGCGGCCGCGTCGTCGGCATCGACGCCGCCGCGGGCATGATCGAGCGCGCCGACGCGGCGCGCCGCGCGCGCGGCTGCGAGCACGTCCATTTCCGCGTCGGCGACATGGCGGACCTGCGCTTCGTGCCGACCGGATCCATCGACCTGGTGACCATCGGCTACGGCCTGCGCAACGTCGCCGACCTCGACGCGTGCCTCGGCGAATGCCGGCGCGTGCTGCGTCGCGGCGGCACGCTGCTGTCGCTCGACTTCGCGCTGCCAGAGGGCCGCCTCTGGCGCGCGCTGTTCCTGTCGTATCTCCAGCTCGCCGGCGACGTCGTCGGCTGGCTGTGGCACCGCGATCCGACCGTCTACGGCTACATCGCGCGCTCGATCCGCCGCTTCATGACCGCCGCCCAGCTCTCGCGGCGGCTGCAGCAGCACGGCTTCGAGGTGCGCGAGGAGCGCCACCACCTCGGCGGCGGGGTCTGCCTGCACGTCGCCTGGCGGTACAGCTGAGCGGTCGTCCACCGCGGGCAGGTGCCACGCCGCGCCGACCGCGGCCGCCCCGGCGCTGGTCGGGCGCACCGACGACCGTAGCGTCCGTCCATGCGCATCGCCCTCGCCCTGCTCGCGCTCTGCACCATGGCCACCGCCGTCGAATCCCAGCGCGTCGTCCTGATCACCGCCTACGGCCCGTTCCAGGGTCGCGGCGTCAACGGCAGCGAGACCGTCGCGCGCGGGCTCGATGGCGTCGAGATCGCCGGCGCGGTGATCCGCGTGCGCGTCCTGCCGGTGCGCTGGGGCGAACCCGAGGCGCGGGTGCCGGCGGCGATCGACGAGCTCGCGCCCGTGCTGGTGGTCGGTCTCGGCGAGGGCCATCCGGATCGCGTCGCGGTCGAGCGCACCGCGCGCAACCAGGCGCAGCACCCGGACGAGGCCGGGACCGCGCCGCCAGCGACGCTGCAGGTCCTCGGACCGGCCGAGCGCGCGGCGACGCTGCTCTTCGATCCCGCCTGGTGCGCGGATGCGACGGTCCCGGTGGTCGCCAGCGACGACGCCGGCGCCTACCTGTGCAACAACCTGCTTTACGTTGCGCTCGCCAGCGCCGTGCCGCGCGTCGGGTTCATCCACCTGCCGCCGCAGGGCGGGACGACGGACGACGCGTACCGTGCGGCGCTGACGCCGATCGTGCGCGCCATCATCGAACGCAACCTCGCCGCCGAGTAGCCCGTCGGCGCGGGTCGACTAGCCTGCGCGCCACGGGGGCATCGCATGCGCGTCAGCGTCATCGGACTGGGCATCATCGGCGGCACGTGGGCGCGCAACCTCGCCGCCCACGGACACGATCTGCGGACATGGAACCGCACGCCGAAGCCGGACGCGCCCGGCTGGACCGCGGACATCGCCGCCGCGGTGCGCGGCGCCGAGCTGGTCATGATCGTGGTCGCCGACCCGGCCGCCGTCGCCGCGGTGATCGAACGCATCGCGCCCGCGCTGGCATCGGGCATGACCGTGGCGCAGCACAGCACGATCGGGGTCGACGACACCCGCGCCGCCGCGGCGGCGGTGCGCGCGCGCGGCGCCCGCTTCCTCGACATGCCGTTCACGGGTTCGAAGCCCGCCGCCGAGAAGCGCGAGACGGTGTTCTTCGTCGGCGATGACGACGGCTCGTTGGCGGCGGTGGCGCCGGTGCTCGCGAATCTGTCGAAGGCGATCCTGGCGACCGGCGGCGTCGGCTCGGCCACGGCGATCAAGCTCTCGTTCAACCTGCTGATCGCGGGAATCAACCAGGCCATGGCCGAGTCCTTGACGCTGGCCACGCGCGCCGGCATCGCGCCGGAGGCGTGGTTCGACGCGTTGGAATTCAACGTCGCGCGGTCCAAGCTGGTCGACCTCAAGAAGCCGAAATGGCTCGCCGCGGACTGGTCGCCGCAGTTCTCGATCAAGCACCTGCGCAAGGACCTGCGTCTGGCGCTGGCGCTCGCCCGGCGGCACGGTCTCGAGCTGCCGAGCGCCGCGAGCGACGAACGCACGCTCGGCGCCGCGGAAGCGCGCGGCATGGCCGATCTGGACTTCGCGGCGGTGCTGGACGTGGTGCGCGGGGATCGCCCGCCGGCCTGATCGAGGCTCGAGGCTCGAGGCTCGAGCTCGAGGCTCGAAGCCCGAAGCGCGAAGCACCGGCTCAGGCGAAGACCAGCGTCCCCATGTGGTCGACCAGGTGGAAGTTCGCCTGCGGCAGCGGATTCCACGACCAGTGGATGGTGCGTTGCGGATCGTCGTAATCGATGCGGTAGAGGTTCGCGCGCCAGCGCATGCCGGGCTGCGCCGGGACGTTGCCGAGCCCGAGCAGCAGCGCGTTCGGGATGAACATCTCCGCCGACCAGCCGGTGACCTCGGCGTCGGCCCGCTTGGCGCCGCCGCGCACCGCGGTGGCGACGCGGCATTTGCGGTCGCCGGCGTATTTCCACGGCAGCCAGCCGAAGAAGCGCTTGCCGTCGTTGATCACCATGATGGGCAGCTCGAAGCCGAGCGGCGAGACCTCGTATTCGAAGTACGAGCGCTGGCTCTCGTCGGGGCGGATGAAGATCTCGACCACGTCCTCGTCGTAGAGGTCGGCGAAATCGCGGTCGTGCGCGCAGCGCAGCTTCTTGTCCTCGCAGTCGAACAGCGCGTAGACGCCTGTCGGCGAATAGAGCATCTTGGCGCGCGTCAGCGGTCCGGTCCCGCTGTGCGGCGTCAGCGCCATCCACGGGGCGGCGGACCACGCGGGGTGATCGCCGGCGCCGGTGGGCGCGAAGTCCTGGGTGCGTTCGACGCGGTAGTCCATGCCTGCTCCGGCGCGCAGGCTAGCGCCACGCCCGGGCGCGCGAGGGGGCGGCCGGCGGGCGGCGCGGGCCTACCAGGTCCGGGAGAGCTCGCGGATGCGCTGCTCGAGCCCCGGCAGGCGCGCCTCGCCGAGCGCGATCGCCTGTTCGTGCGTCGCGCGGCGCGCGATCAGGCCCGGTGGACGGTCGTTGGCGGCGGCGATGGTGGCGAGCAGCGCGGCGACCTCGGCCTCGCGTGCGGCGAGGTCGGCGACGGCGCGGTCGTGGGCGTGCCGCGCCTGGGCGAGCGCCTCGGCGCCGACGGCGGGAACGTGGGTCTCGACGACCACGGTGCGTTCGTCGCGGCAACGGTCGTCGTCGTGGACCGGCGATCGCCTGCACGCGTCGCGCGGCAGGGGGATGACGACGGCATCGGGCATCTCGAGCGTCGCGCCGGCGACGCCGTGGCTCGGATCAGGCGACCTGGCGACCACGCGCCCGGCCTGCAGCAACACCGGATCGATGGCCAGCGGCCGCGCGCATCGCTGCCGCGGTTCGTCCGCAATCGCTGTGGTCGTGACCGTCGTCGCCGGCCGGTAGTCGTCCTGCGCGAGCGCGAGCAGGCGGGCGGCCTCGTCGCGATGCCGCGCCGCAGCGCCGCCGGCGCGGCGCGCCTCGGGCAGGTCGGCGGCGGCACGCGGTCCGGCGATGGCGAGCGCGGCGAGCTCATCGTCGATCGCCGCGATCCCGGCCTGGTCGGCGGCGATCGTCGCCAGCGTCCGCTCGCGCTCGTGGCGCGCCGCGGCGAGACCGCGGCGCCGCCCGGCCTCGTCCGCGGTCACGGCGCGGCCGCCCATGGTCGTCCCGCCGGCGGCCAGGATCTCGGCGTCGGTCAGCCACCGGCCGTCGACCTCGGTCAGGCCGAGCGCGACGAGCTCCTGGCGTGCCAGCAGCAGGCCCGGTTCGCGTTCGAGGGCGGCGCGCGCGTGGTCGCTGGCGCGCTCGTCGAGACCGTTCTCGCGGCACCAGGCCGCCAGTCCGGCTTCGCTGGCCGGGTCGTCGACGCGGGCCAGGCGACGCTGGTACTCCTCCTCGGCGATGCACGGCTCCACGGCCTGCACGCGCGCGGCCGGATAGGTCAGCACGGCCAGGCTGCGGCGCCCATCGCTGGCCCGCTGCACGACCGTGGCGATCACGTCGCCATCCGCCTCGCGTTCGACGCCGCTGGCGACGATCTCGTGGCCATCGGTCAGCCGGATGCGCACCTGGGCGGCGTCCGCCGCGGCGGCGGCCGTGAGCGAGGCGCTGGCCACGAGCAGGATGGCGATCGGACGCATGCGGACCTCCGGTTGCCCATTAAGTCGACCCGAGGCGCGGCGT
>DASPLE010000125.1:0-68651 GCA_035627695.1 Planctomycetota bacterium | reverse complement strand
CTGCCCGTGATCCTCGGTCGGTGCGGGCCGCTGCGCGCTGTCCATGCGGTCGATGGACTCGAGCTGGTCCGCGGCCGGATCTATGTCGCCCCGCCGGGTCACGATCTGCGGATCGAAGGCCAGCGCGCCGTCGTCACGCGGGGCGCGGACGAGAATCGCTTCTCCCCCTCGATCGACGCGCTGTTCCATTCCGCTGCCTACCACTACGGAGCGGGCGCGATCGGCGTCGTCCTCTCCGGTGCGATGGATGACGGGACGCCGGGCCTGTGGAGCATCAAGCGGGCGGGAGGAACGACGGTCGTGGAGGACCCGCGCGATGCCCGCTTCAAGGACATGCCGCTCAGCGCGATGAAGCAGATGCAGGTCGACTACGCCCTGGCTCCCGCGGAGATCGGAACGCTGCTCGGGGCCCTTGCGCGTGCGACCACGGCGACGACCGATGTGAACGACCTGCTGTTCTCGCAGCGGACGCGATCAGGCGACGACGTGGTCGCCGCGGAGCCGGGGTTCTGGGACGGCGTCATGGAGATGACGGGTCCGAACCCCGTCACCTGTTCCGACTGCCATGGGCTCCTCCTGCGGATGCGCGAGGCCGCGATCGGGCCGCATGGCCGCGACCCGACGGATCCGTTCCCCGCAGGCGATGTCCTGCGCACGTTGGAGGAGGGCGTGATGCTGCTGCAGCACCTCGCGCGGCACATGGAAGGCGGAGACGGCGCCGATCGCGCTGAAGGGCTGCGTCGCAAGGCACGCCAAGTGGAGGAG
This sequence comes from Planctomycetota bacterium, assembly GCA_035627695.1. Classification (GTDB taxonomy): domain Bacteria; phylum Planctomycetota; class UBA11346; order UBA11346; family UBA11346; genus DASPLE01. Next base: position 67,886 of record DASPLE010000125.1, on the reverse strand, counting down.
CGCGCGAACTCACTGAGGTGCCTGGCCGCACGACGGTGAGTCCACGTCGCCGACGTCGACAGGCTCCATCCAAGCGGTCGGCGCCGGGTTCATCGCGCGCGTCCTGTCCAAGCCGACGCGCGATCCGATCACATCGCGTCCACGCGCGGCCGGGGCGGCGTTGCACGCGGCCGCACGGATGGAGGGTCCGGCCGGCACCAGGAGCGGTCGATGGCTGTCGCGATCAGGCCGATGCGCGAGGAGGACCTGGCGATCGTCGCCCGGCTCAACGACGCAGCCGTCCCCGCGGTGAACGCGCTTCCGGTCGGCGAGCTGCGTCGACTCGCCGACGGCGGCTGGGCGGCGGTCGCGGTGGTCGATGGCGCGGTGTGCGGCGGGATGATCGCGCTGCCGCCCGGATTCGACTACCGCAGCGAGAACTACGCGTGGTTCTCGCAGCGGTTCATCGGTCCCCGGGCGTTCCTGTACGTCGACCGGATCGTGATCGCCGCGTCGTCGCGCAGGCTCGGAGCGGCGAGCCGGCTCTACGCCGCCGCCTTCGCCCACGCGCGAGCGCAGGGCTTTCCGCGCGTCACGTGCGAAGTGAACATCCGCCCCGCCAACGAGGCGTCGCTCGCGTTCCACCAGCGCAGCGGCTTCCGCGAGATCGGTCAGCAGGACACCTGCGGCGGCGCGAAGCGCGTGGCGCTGCTGTCCGCGGCCAGCGGCGATGGGCCGGAGGCGGCGCCGTAGACGCAGCGCGACCAGGGTTTCCGGCCGGTGCGCAGCGGAACCGCGATCGCGGTCCGCCCGCACGCGCGTCAACGCCATGCCAACGTTGGCAGTAAGGCGTTGTGGAGATCATCCATGGCCACCCGCACCCTCCCGTTCGTCCTGCTCGCGATCGCCGGCCTCGCCGGCGCCGCGGATGCGGAGAGGACGCTGATGCTGTGCGACTTCGAGACGCCGTACGACGGCGCGAAGTGGCCGCCCGATGGCGCCGGCGAGGTCGCCAATTCGAGCGAGTGGAAGGCCGACGGCGCTTCCTCGCTGCGCATCGACCCCGGTCTCACCGGCGTGTTCGACATGACGCGGCAGCACGACTGGACCGGCTACGACACGCTGCGGCTGAAGTTCAACAACCCGACGCAGCAGACCGTCGCCGTCGGCTTCGAGCTGGCCGACCGTCCGGCGAAGGGCTACTGGGACCGCCACCAGAACGGCTTCGGCGTTCCGCCCGGCGAGCACGTCATCGACCTCGACCTCAGCGGCGGGCTGTGGCGCAGCGAGCAGAACCGTCCGTTCCGCGGCGAGCTCAAGACCCCGATCGAGCTCGACAAGATCACGCGCTTCATGATCGGCAACACCGGCGCCGGGTCGATCTTCGTCGACTCGATCGAGCTCATCACGGTGCCGAAGCTGGCCTGCGCGGGCGGCTTCGCCTTCGACTTCGGCCGCAAGGAGGCCCGCGTGATGGGCCAGTTCACCGGCGTGCACAAGGAGACCCGCTACGACGCGTCGCGCGGCTTCGGCCTGACCGGCGACGCCTGGTCGCTGCAGTGGGACATGGCCTATCCGACGCCGATGCTCGGCGACAGCCTCACCTGGTCGGCCGGCTTCCGCGTCGATCTGCCGAAGGGCGGCAAGCACATCGGCATCGTCGCGTTCGAGCGCGGCGGCTTCTGGGGCTCCGGCGAGGACACCGCCTACACGAAGCTGACCTTCTCGGCCGACGGCAAGCCGGTGCACACCCACGCGTCGCGGCGCGACGCGATCCACTTCGCCTTCCAGGACGTCGAGGTCACCGACGCCACGCGCATCGTCGACGACATCATCTTCCCGGCGACGGGCTGGACGCGCTTCGCCTTCGATGCCCAGGCGGGCGGCACGACCTTCACCGTCGCGACCGAGGACACCATCGGCAGCGGCATCCGGGTCTCGGGGCTGATCCTCGCGCCCGATACCGCCGAGGGCCGCGCCTTCCTCGACGCGCACGAGCAGCTGCAGCGCTCGAGCACGTTCACGATGTTCACCCCGCAGGAGCGCGGCCGCCGCGGCGACGGCCGCGCGAAGCCCGCCAAGGACCTGGTCGCCGCGCCGCTGAACCTCGGCGAGGACGTCTATCCGCGCGACTGGCCGGCGACGGCGCCGGCGGCCACGGCGAAAGGCGCCGAGATCCTCGCCGTGCGCGGCTAGACCGCGGCGGTGCAGCTCGGCGTCTACGCGGCGCGCGACCTGACGGTGACCGTCGAGGCCTCGGCGCCGAAGGGCCCCGGCGCGCTGCCGAAGCCGACCGTCGCGTACGGGCGGTATCTGCCGATGCGCGGCTACGGCAGCGGCTCGGTGTGGATCCAGATCAACCACTTCCGCCCGGAGCCGACCTTCACCGTCGGTCCGGACCTCGCCCGCGCCGTGGTCGTCGAGATCCCCCTGCCCGCCGACGCGACGGCCGGCGACTACGCGTTCGACGTCGCGATCGCCGGCGGCGGCTCGTCCGTGACGGTGCCGGTGAAGCTGCGCGTCACGGCCGCCGACCTCGCGACCATCCCGATCCCGGTCGGCCTGTTCTCGAACGCGCTCAGCTTCGGGCCCGAACTCGTCGACGAGGCGACGTGGTGGCGCCTGCAGGAGAGCCTGCTGCGCGAGCAGACCAACGCCGGCCTGACCATGGTCACCGGCGGCTACGGCCTCGGCCTGGCGGTCGCCCCCGACGGCACGATCACCGGCGACGCCGCGATCCGCTACCTGAAGCTGGCGAAGACGCTCGGCGTCACCGCGGCGGTCGCCTACGGCGGCTTCATGCCGAGCGCCGGCGACCTGCGCGGCAACGCCGCCGCCGCCGCGAAGGGCGTCGCGGCGCTCGAGGCGCAGGGCGTCCCGAAGCTCTACGTCAACAGCTACGACGAGCCATCGACGCCGGCGGAGCTCGCCGGCGCGCTCGGCAACATCACCGGCGTCACCGAGGCCGGCCTGCGCACCGTGGGCTGGACGAGCGCGCACTGGGGCGACGCGACGTGGGAGAAGCTGATCGCCGGCACGCACGCCCCGGCCTTCAACCTGCACGACCCGGAGATGTACGCGAAGGTGCGCGCGATGGGCCGCGAGCCGTGGTCGTACAACAACGGCCCCAACCGGTACGGCTACAGCATCCACCTGTACCGGCAGATCAAGCTGGGCTGCATGGGCCGGCCCGACTGGATCGGCAACTACGTGCAGGGCTACGCCTTCAACAACCTCGACGGGCGCGAGCCGGCCGACTGCCAGTTCGCGGTGCACCGCGAGTTCGGCGTGCTGCGCACGCTCGCCTGGCTGCGCTCGCGGCAGGGGCTGACCGACCTGCGCCTGCTGCTGACGCTCGAGAAGAAGTCGCCGAAGGATCCGATCCTCGCGCGCGTCAACGACCTGAGCGGGTGGCGCTCGGACCAGGACACGTGGACCGATGCCGAGCTCGACACGCTGCGCGCGCAGGTGCTCGCGCGTCTGGACGAACTCGGCCGCTGAGCCGCCGGCGCCAGCGCCCGGGATCAGGAGGCAGCCAGCGGGGATGCCTGCTTCCTGACACCGACTGTCCGATGGGACGAATGAACCGTACGCGGATGGCGCGGACCCGGGCGTGATCGCGACGTCCGTGCAGAGGGACAGGTCCGGGCTTCGCTTTCCGCTCGCGCGCTGGATCATCGGCTCCATGTCCATGCGCTCGGATCGGCCGCGCTCGCTCTCCTGCTATCTCCGGTCGCGTCCTTCCAGAAACGCCGTCACGGGAGTAGCCATGCCGATACCCGTGCTCCTGCTCCTCTGCCTGGTGACGACGCTCCCGGCCGCGGCCGAGACCTTCACGCTGGACGACGGGCGCACGTTCACCGGCGAGTACGACGAGGCGGAGCAGCGCCTCTACACCACCGTCGACGGCAAGGCGACGTCCTTCCTGGTGGCCAAGGATCAGATCGTGGAACGCGCGCCGGTCGGCAGGAAGTCGCCGGTGCTCGTCGTGAAGATGGGCCCGTCCACCAAACCCGAGCCGAAGCCGGCGTCCGCGAAGGACGAGCCGGCGACGCCCGCGGCCGGCGCGGCGGGCGACGAGGGCACCGCGCAGCCTGCCGGCGAGGCATCGCAGGCCGAGCTCGCGCACGCGGCGAAGATCCGAGCCGCGGCGAAGCTCGAGGCCGAATCGGCGAAGGCGACCCGCGACGCGATCGCCGCGCGCGCCGAACGCGACGAGCGGCTGCGCATCGCCAAGAAGCTCTGGCCCGAATTCCGCCGCCGCGCCGAGGCCCACGGCATCGCGACCAGCCCGGTGCCGGCGCGGACATTGATGGTCCTGCCGGGCACGACGACCAGCAACCGCGCGTCGTTCGAGGCCATGCAGGATTCGGACAAGGCCAGCGCGCGCGCCGTCGAGCTCGACGCGATGGCGGAGGCGAAGGCCAGGCAGGCCGCGGCCCTGCGCCACGAGGCGGCGGCGATGCTGGCTGCGCCGACGGAGGCGACGGAGCCGACGGAGCCGACGGAGCCGACGGAGCCGACGAAGCCGACGAACTAGGTCGGCGCGGAGCCGTCTCAGCCGATCGCGTCGCCAGCGACGCCGACGGCTACTCGTCGAGCGGGTCGGTGTCCTGGAGGGCGGCGAACACCTCCGACCATCGGCCATCGTCGATGGTCGCTCCGGTCGTCGCCGACTCGGCGGCCAGCTTCACGGCCAGGTCGTAGACCACGGTGCACGTCGTCGTGTAGACGCCCAGGTCGCCCATGGCGATGCAGTACGACCCATCGGACGAGCAGGTCGGCGACTCGAGGAGCACCGGCGTGTACATCCCCATCTCCATGGGCGGCACGTACAGGATCGGCACGCCGCACGCCGGGTGCGCGGGCACGACGCCGATGGCGTCGGCGGTGGGCCAGCCTTCATCATCGACGTCCCGGCCGCCGACGACCGAGGCGAGGAAGTCCATCATGCAGGCGCCGACCGCATGACGCGTGCCGGGTCTCCTGCGGTAGCGGGCGGCGCGATCACGGATGATCGAAAGGGAATCGCACATCGGTCACCGATGCGAGGCTCGCTGGCCGACCGCTCATGTCATCCATCGAAGCGCGCATCGGCCGAGCGCCTCCGCATTGATCCTCGCGACACGATTCGACACGACCAGCATCGGTCCGATCCTGCGAAGCCGGCTGATGCGATCCCCCCTGCGTCGGCGACAGGCGGTCGGTCTCCGCACGCATTCCGACCTGCGATGTCGCGCCGCGTCGGCGAACCGGAGCCGTGCTCGTCTTCCGATCAGCGGGTGCGCGCATCCAGCGCCGCGCTGCGCGCGTCGTCCGCGACCGGCGCTTCGACGCTCTCCGCTCCCGGATCGATGCCCAGGTGCCGCGCGATGAAGGCGACGCTGCGCGCGTAGAAGCGCGCGCGGAACGCCTCGTCGCCCACCTCCGGATGCGCTTCGCGCAGCACCAGTTCGCAGGGCACGCCGAGCTCGCACAGGCGCTCGACCATCACGCGGCCGAGCAGCGGGTGGTGGATGCCGGCCTCCGCATCGAGATCGGGCGTCATCGGGGCGTCGGCGGTGAAGAACCAGATGAAGGTCGGCGGCGCCGAGGCGGATACGTGGGTCAGCGCCGCGCTGTCCGCGAAGTCGCGCATCGCCCGCGGATCGTCGAAGCGCTCGGGTGGCACGGCGAACAGCAGCTGCATCGCGCGGTGCCGCCATGCGTCGCCGCTGATGCGCGCGCGGATCCACCACGGATCGTAGGTGCACTGCGCGTTCCAGACGGCGATGGCGCGCAGCGTGGTCGACGCGCGCGCGATCGGGTCGGCGCTCGCCGCATCCGCGAGGTCGGCATGGTACGCCAGCCACGACGAGAGCCCGGCGCCCGCGGATCCACCGCACGACGCCACGCGCGTCGGATCGATGCCCCACGTCGGCGCGTGGTGGCGCAGGTGCTGGAGCGCGCGGGCGACATCCCGGAACGGCGCCGGGTACGGAGCGTCGGTCGACAGGCGGTATCCGACCGCGGCCACGGCGATGCCGAGCGCCAGGGCGCGGTCGCGGATCACGTCGGGCAGGACGGAGCGATCGCCGAGGAAGAAACCGCCGCCGTGGATGAAGAGCAGCAGGGGCGCCGCGCGCGCGGCCGTCGGCACGTGCAGCGTCACGCGCTGCCGATCGTGGGCGCCGTAGGCGATCTCGACCGTCGTGGCCATGGTCATGGCGACTCTCCGCCATCAGCGTCGCGACCGGATGGCGCCGCCCACGGTGCGGCGCGCAGTCGCCCAGCGCGGACGCGCGGACGGGGGTGGAGGGATCGTCGTACCGTCGCACGATGCCAGGCCGAAGTGGAGCACGCACACGATTGCTGAGTCGCTGCTTTCCGCACCAGGACCTGGCATCGCCGTCCGCCTCGCTAGTCTCGCGGGCATGCGACTCCTCCTCCTGCTCGTGTCCTTGTCCGTCCCGGGATCGCCGCACGCCGCCGAAGCGATCAGGATCATGCCGCTCGGCGATTCGATCACGCAGGGCAACACGCAGCAGGACAGCTACCGGCGACCGCTGTGGCACAAGCTCGCGGCGGCCGGCTATCACGTCGACTTCGTCGGCAGCGAGAAGACCAACTTCACCGGAGCCGCCGCGCACCCCGACTTCGACCAGGACAACGAGGGGCACTACGGTTGGACGATCCCGGGGATCCTCGAGAGGCTCGATGGTTGGCTCGCGCAGAACGTCCCCGACGTGGTGCTGCTCCACCTGGGCACGAACGGGAACGAATCGGGCATCGAGAAGGCCGCAGGCCTCGAGCGCGTCATCGCGACGCTGCGCGCGCAACCCGAAGGTGGTGGTGCTGCTGGCCCAGCTGTGCACCGGCGGCGAGGTCAACGCGCTCATCCCCGCGCTCGCGAAGAAGCTGGAGACCGCGGGGTCGCCGATCATCGTCGTGGATCAGGCGACCGGCTGGGAATGGCAGGCGGGCGCCGATACCGTCGACGGATGCCACCCGAACGAACGCGGCGAGGAGAAGATGGCGACGCGGTGGTACGACGCGTTGACGACCGTGCTGCCGAAGCCGGCTGCCGCCGCGAAGACGCGCGGGAAGAAGAAGTAGGACGGCTGTCCCGCCGCGACCCGTGGACGATCGCCCGCTTCAACGCGACTCGACGTACGCCTTGAAGTTGTCGAGGATCGCCTGCCAGCCGGCGCGCTGCATCTCGAGGTCGTTGACCGCCTCGGCGTCGAAGGTCGTCGTCACGGTCGTCGACCCGTCGCGCTCGGTGAAGTCGGTGCTCGCCCGCCGGCCGTCCGCCATGGTGTAGCCGAGGCGCGCCGGCTCGACGACCTCGTCGTAGATGGCCTCGAAGTCGAAGCCGAAGCTGCCGTCCTTCGCCTCCATGCGCGCGGCGTACGTGCCACCGACCTTCAGCTCGTTGCGCGCGCTCGGGCACCGCCGGTCATCGGAGGCGAAGTTCCAGCGCGTGATGTGCTCGGGGGCGGTCCAGCAGCGCCACACCTGCTCCCGGGTCGCGGTGATGGTCGCCTGGATGCGGATGCGCGGATGGCTCATGTCGGCCGGTGTCCCGGATCGTGTCGCGCGCGTGCCGCGCCGTGCTCGGCGAGGGTGTCCGGAGCCTGCGCTCGGCAAGCGCGGCGGACGCGCGCGCCGAGCGCGGTCGATGAACGAAGGCAGCCGTCGGACGCTCGCCGCTGCGCCGTCGCAATCCGTGAAGACATCGATCGTTGCAACGCGAACGCTGGCTCGAGCGGGCAGCGGCGTGACGCTTCCGGGATCCACCTCCCGAGACACGCATGCGCCCCCTCCCATCGATCCGACGGCAGAGCCGCCATCGCGCCGGCGCCCCGGTCACACGCGTCGCTCGCGCCGCCCCCGCGAGTGGCCTCGGCATCGTGCTCGGCGCCGCGATGCTGGTGGCGGGCTGCGGCGGCACGGACGCGGGCGGAAGCGGCGCCGCGCCGGCGTACGTCGTGCGCGACGAGGACAGCCGGATCGTCTGGGACCAGCGCACGCTGCGGCGCCCGTTCGACGGCCCCGCGTCGTATCCGCGCATGATCCGGCTGCGCGACGGCGACCTGCTGCTCTCGCTCGAGAGCCGCGGCGCCAGCCTGGCGATCCGCAGCGCCGACGGCGGCGCGACGTGGAGCGCGCCGGTGACCGTGGCGAGCGCGCACGACGGCATCATCGCGGCGGTGCCGTCGCTGCTGCAGCTGCGCGACGGCACCGTCCTGCTCGCGTACAACACGCGGCCGCCGCACGACAACCGCGATCCGGCGAAGCGCTTCGGCATCCGCCTCGCCGCCAGCGACGACGCGGGGCGGACGTGGCGCGAGCGCGCGATCGTCTACACCGCCGGCGTCGAGTCCGGGCGCGGGGTGTGGGAACCGTCGATGCTCGAGCTCCCCACCGGCGAGGTCCTGCTCTTCGTCGCCGACGAGCAGCCCTACGACCGCGACGACGATCAGGAGGTCGCGGTGCTGCGCTCGGCGGACGCCGGGGTGACCTGGTCGGCGCCGCGGCAGGTCTCCTGGCGCGCCGGTCACCGCGATGGCATGCCGGTGCCGCTGCTCCTGCGCGATGGCAGCGGCATCGCGATCGCCATCGAGGACGACGGCCTGTCCGGCGACGCCTTCAAGCCCGCGATCGTCTGGATGCCGGTGGACGGCGCGCCCGTGGGAACGGTCGGCGGCGACAGCGCGCTGCGCTGGTCGGCGCTCACCGCGGCGCAGCAGCTGCCGGCCGCGGCGTACGGCGGCGCGCCGTTCCTCGCGCAGTTCCCCGACGGGGAGACCGTGCTCTCCTTCCAGAGCGATGCCGGACGGTCGGGCGGCTGGAGCCGCTCGACGATGATGGTCGCGCTCGGCGACGCGCGGGCGCGGTCGTTCGCCGGCGTCTCGCGTCCGTTCGCGGTGCCCGACGGCCGCCACGCGCTGTGGGGCTCGCTGTTCGTCCACGACGCGGACACCATCACCGCCTTGACCACCACCGACGCGTACAGCGGGTCGGTCCAGGAGCTGTACCTCATCGACGGCCGCCGCATCGCGCAGCCCGCCGCGGTCGCCGCCAGCGAGGACGGATCGCGGACCCCGTCCGGCCGTCTGTGACGGCCCTCAGGCCGCCGCCGCGGTGGCCAGGAAGCGGCGCGCGATCAGCCGGCTGTTGGCGACGACCTGGTGCATGTCGAAGTACTGGTACTGCCCGCACCGGCCGATGAACGTCACCGACGGCAGCGCGTCGGCGAGCGCGCGGTAGCGCGCGTAGCGCTCCTGCGGCACGCCGTCGACGCGCTTCGCCGGGTAGTAGCGCTCGAAGCCGTTGTCCTCGTACGAGCACGGCGTCTCGCTGGTCAGCAAGGCGTCCGCGCCCGCGCCATGGCCGGGGTAGAGCCGCCAGTCGGTGATGCGCGTCACCGGCGACGCGTCGGTGAGGTTCACGGTGGGCACCGACTGGCGATGGTCGGCGACCACGCGATGGGCGAAGCGGATCGAGCGGTACGGCAGCGGCCCGAAGCGCAGGTCGAACCAGTCGTCGATCGCCGCGCTGGTGAAGACGTGGTCGTACCCGCGCTCGCAGCCGCGGCTGAACGGCGTCGCGAGCCGGACGCGGATGCGCTCGTGGTCAAGCATGTTCTCGAACAGCGCCCCGTAGCCGAGGTCGGGCAGCGCCTGGAAGGCGTCGTCGAAGTACTCGGGGTTGTCGTCGTAGCGCACCGGCAGGCGCGCGACCACCGACGACGGCAGGTCCGCGAGGTCCAGCTCCCACATCTTGCGCGAGTAGCGCGCGAAGAAGAGCTCGGTCAGCTCGGCGCCGTAGAGGTTCTCGGCCGCCTCGCGCGCGTTCGCTGGCCGCGGATGGCTGGCGCGGACGCGGTCGAGGAAGGCGCGCATCTCCGGCTCGGTGCGCAGCTCCAGGCCGTACAGCCGGTTGAGCGTCGTGCGGTTGATCGGCAGCGGCACGTGGCCGACGCCGGCGACGAAGGCCTCGACGCGGTGGCGGTACGGCAGCCAGCCGGTGAAGCGCGACAGCCAGTCGACGACCTGGCGATCGCTGGTGTGGAAGATGTGCGGCCCGAAGCGGTGCACGCGGATGCCGGTCGCGGCATCGACCGGATCGAAGGCGTTGCCGGCGAGGTGATCGCGGCGGTCGATCAGGTCGACGTCGATGCCGCGATCGGCGAGCTCGCGCGCGACGACCGCGCCGGCGAACCCCGCGCCGACCACCAGGACGCGGCTCACGCGCTCACCCGCGCGTGCAGGGGCAGGTCGGCGACCAGACGGCCCTCGCGCAGCTCGATCGCGCGATCGCAGACGCGCCGCACCAGCGCGGCGTCGTGGCTGACGAACAGCAGGGTCAGGCCGCGCGCGCGCATCCGGTCGATGCGCGCGAGGACGCGCTCCTGGAAGGCCGCGTCGCCGACCGTCAGGGCCTCGTCGATCATCACGAAATCCTCCACCAGGTGCAGGGCGATGGCGATCGCGAGGCGCACCTGCATCCCCGACGACCACGCGGCGATGGGATCGCGCATCGCCGCGGCGACGCCAGCGAAGCCGACGATGTCGTCCAGCCGCCGATCGACGTCGCGCCGGCCGAAGCCGAACAGCGACGCGTTGAAGCGCAGGTTGTCGATACCGCTGAGCTCGCCGTTGAAGCCGGCGCCCAGCTCGATGATCGGGAAGGGCGGGCGCGCGCAGACGATGCGGCCGCTGGTCGGCCGGTAGATGCCGGCGATCAGGCGCAGCAGGGTCGACTTGCCCGAGCCGTTGCCGCCGAGGATCCCGAGCCGCTCGCCGCGCCCGACGGTGAACGACACATCCTCGAGCACGCTCACCGCGCGCGCGCGCCGCCGCCCGCGCAGCAGATCGACCGCGACCTCCTTCAGGGACCGGGTGCGCGCCGGGCGGAAGGACTTCGAGACCCGCTCGACGCGGAGCATGGCCCCGGTCATACGATCTCGGCGACGTCATGGGTCGCGCGCCGGAACAACGGCAGCGCGACCGCCGCCACCGCCGCGAAGAGCCCGGCGAGCAGCCACGGCGCGACCGCCGGCGCCGGCTCGCCCGCGATCAGCGCCGAGCGCAGCAGCCCGATCACCGGCGACAGCGGATTGGCGTCGACCCACGCCCGCCACGGTTCGGGCACGCGCGCGGTCGCGTACACCACCGGCGTCAGCCAGAACAGCGCGCCCAGCAGGACGTCGGCGAGGTGGACGCTGTCGTCGAAGCGCGCGCCGATCGGCGCGACGACCAGGGCGATGGCCAGCGCCAGCAGCACCGCCGCGGCCAGCGCCGGCATGAGCAGCAGCGGATCGATCCACGCGTCGCCGTGCCCGGTCAGCGCCAGCAGCGCCTGGAACAGCGCCAGCGACAGGGCGAGCTCGACCGCCTGGACCGCGACCCGGCCGAGGACCAGCAGCTCGCGCGGGAAGGCGACCTGGCGCAGCAGCGCGCGGTGCTGGCGCAGCAGGCGCAGCGCGTCGAGCAGCGTGCCGCTGAAGAACCCCCAGGCGCACACGCCGATCGCGATCTGCGCGACCGCGCGCTCGTCGCCGATGCCGAGCACGTGGCGCGTCGCGAACACGTACAGCCCGGTCAGGGCCAGCGGCTTGAGGAACGACCAGGCGATGCCCAGGACGCTGTGGCGGTACTTCAGCGCCAGCTCGCGGCGGATGCAGTTGGCCAGCAGGTGCCGGTAGCCGGCGACCTCGCGCGCCCAGGCGGCCGGCGTCATGTCGCGCTGGTATCCAGGAAGGTGCCGAAGCCCGGCCAGACGTACAACGCGGCTCGCGCCGGCGGCAGCATGAGGCGGTGCTCGAACGACCCGTCGACGACCACCGCGCCGCGCAGCGCCGTCGCCAGCCACTGGCGCGCGTAGAAGGCCAGCCGACGGATCCGCCCGCGCGGCCGCATGACCAGGCGCGCCCCCTCCGGCGGCACGACGGCGTCGGCGTCGAGCCGGTCGTCGCGATCCGACGCCTCGTCGCGGACCAGGTCGTAGAGGAATACGGTCGCGCCGGCGAAGAACCCCGGCGGCATCAGCGCGGCGGCGCGCGACAGCGCGTGCGCGTGCGCGAACACCGCGACCCTCGCCCGCGGCCAGCGCACGCGATCGAGCTCGCGCAGCGGCCGCACGCGATCCGGCGGCGGCGGCGACCCGCGCCCGATCTCGCCGTCCGCCGACGCGGCGATCGCGCGGTCGATGAGCGCCGCGGTGGCGCGGTGGCGATGCCAGCGGAAATAGGCGGCGTGGCGCCGGAAGCGCCGCTCGGCCTCGCGCCGCTCGCCCGGCGCGTAGCGGTCGTAGAGCCGCAGCAGGTTGCGGATGTCGTAGTAGCGGATCCACGTCGTCTGCTTCACCGCCGCCGACTCGTGCCAGATGCGCGAGCGCGGCGCGCAGTACACCGGCCAGCCGGCGCGCGCCATGCGCAGGCACCACTCGATGTCGTCGAAGTGGATGAAGACGTCGTCCCACAGGCCGATGTCCTCGAGCACGCGCCGCCGCACCAGGAGCGAGGCGGCGGCGCAGAACTCGACGCGCTGCGGCTGGTCCGGGAGGCGGCGCACGTGGTGCCCGGCGCTCGCGTGGCGCAGGCGCCCGGTCGGCCACTCCATCCAGCCGCCGGCCTCGTTGACGATCGCCTGGTCGTCGAGCCGGCACATCGCCGAGCCGACCGCGCCGGCCTCGGGCAGCGAACGCATCGCCGCGACCAGCTCGGCCAGCGCATCGCGCGCGAGCACGACGTCGTTGTCGAGCAGCCAGACGTACGGGTTGTCGTGCTCGCGCAGGACCCGCGCGAGCCCGGCGTTGAAGCCGCCGGAGCCGCCGCGGTTCGCTCCGGTCTCGATGATGGCGATGGCGTCGCCGAAGCGCGCGCGCAGGCGCGCGACCGTCCCGTCCGTCGAGGCGTTGTCGACCACGATCACGTCGAGCGCCGCGCGCGGCCACGAGCCGCGCAGCAGGCTGTCGAGCAGCGCGCTCACCGCGTCGGCCTTCTCGTACGTCACCACCACCACCGAGACGCGCTCGACCGCCGCCGGCCGCGCGACCGCGGGCTCACCGTCGTCGATCAGCGTGAGGCGACGCAGCACGACCGGCCGCGGCAGGCGCAGCTCGACGACGACGCGCTCGTCGCGCGTCAGCACGAACGAGCGCGACGGCAGGTCGAGCTCGGCCGAGGCGGCGATCGCGTAGCGCTCGAACGTCGAGCCGGACTCCGGCCGGACGACCGCCTCCAGCGCGGTCGCGATCCCGCGCTCGTCGCCCAGCGGCGCGAGATCGACGACCAGGCGGTAACGGTGGAACGCCGACAGCGGGATCGGCTCGCTGCGCAGGACCAGCTCGCCACCGATCGGCGGGCGCGCGATCCAGCCGTCGTGGTCGCGCAGGAGCGCGACCAGCGGCTCCCTGTCGACGCGGCGGAAGTCGCGTTGCGGATCGAGCGGCCGGCCCTCCGGGGCGCGCGCGGCCGCGTCCGCCCATGCGCGCGCGGCGTGTTCGACGACCGGGCTCACGCGGCATCCTCCGCGAGACGCCGGACCTCGTCGAAGCGGCGGCCGAGGCGTCCGGCGAGGCCATCGCCCGCCGCCGCGAGCAGCACCCGCAGGTAGGCCGCCCTGGACGGATAGCGTCGCGCGCGCAGCGCCCAGGTCATCAGCTTCGCCACCGCCACCGGCGCGAACAGCCAGCCCGCGAAGCGGCGGTACATGATCAGGCCGTTGCGGTACGTGTAGTAGGCCTTCCACAGCGGCAGGTAGACCGGCCGGTCGCCGGCCACCGACGCGCAGTCGTGGACGAAGCGGACCCCGGGCAGGAACCACGTCCGCGCCCCCGAGCACGTCACCGCGTAGCTGTAGAGCACGTCGTCCGCGTAGATGAACAGCTCGCCGCGCGGGTAGCCGATCGACCGCGCCACCGCGGCGCGCAGGAAGTAGCCGACGAACGACGTGCATTCGACATCGATCGGCGTCGCGCGCGCGTAGGCCTCGTCGCGGATGTGGAACGCGGAGCGCCCGCTGCCGACCGCCAGCCGCAGCACCCGGCCGAGCGTCGCGAACGGATTGCACGACGGCCGGTTCATCTCGCAGATGCGCCCGTCGGGCAGGTAGACCGCCGCGGCCACGGCGCCGACGTCGTCCGGAACCACCGCGGCGCGGAACGCGGCGATCGCGTCGCGCTGCGGGTGGGCGTCGTCGTCGAAGCACACCATCCAGTCGATCGACGGGTCGGCGCACAGCCGACGCATGCCGTGCTCGAAGCCGCCGGCGCCGCCGCGGTTGTCGGCGAGGCGCTCGACGCGCAGGCGCGGGTCGTCGATCGACGCGAGCCACGCGGCGGTGCCGTCGCTCGACGCGTTGTCGACCACCAGCACCGCGTCGACGTCCTGCGCCAGCGTCGCCTCGATGGCTCGGCGCAGGAGCGCGAGGCGGTCATGGGTGACGATCAGGGCGGCGATCGTCGCGCGGCGGTCGCGCGGCGCGCGCGCGAGGCGATCGGCGCGGACGAACGTCGCGGCGGAAGCGGGCTCGAGCAGGGCGGTGGACATGGGCGTCTCCCGTGGCGGCGGCCGCGGGATCGTGCGATGCACGGGCTCGTCGCGCCGTGCAACGCGCGAAGCTGTTTCATGCTCGCGCTCCCTGCCGACGGCGACGGGTGGAGTGCCGACCGGCGGCGGCTCGCGTCGGCGCTCGCGCACGCGACCTCCGCCGTGTCGAACATGCCGCGGCTCGCGCGGTAGCGACGCGGCCCGCGCCGACAACGCCCCGGCGCATGCACGTAGCCGATCGCGTTGCTGGCGGCGCCTGGTCCGCGCTCGCGGTGCGGGCCGGTGCCTCGCGGCGCCAGCGCGCCGGTCGCGCGCTGCTCGCGTGGTCGGTGATCGTCATGGCCGCGGCCATCCCGACGTCGATGTCGGCCATGGGCATCGCTTTCGCCGGGATGGTCGCTGGAGCCGTGATCGCCCTGACCCCGGTGCACCGGGTGCCCGGCTTCGCGGCGGGCCTCGCCTTCGCCGCGGCGCTCGCCGCCGCCGGCATCGCCAGCGCCGTACTGAGCGGATCGTGGCGATCGCTGCCCCAGGGCTCGTACCTGACGTCGTGGCTGGTGGTGCCGCTCGCCGCCGTTGCGTTCGCGGACGCGGCGGTGCGCCAGCGCGCGCTGGTGGCGCTCGCCGCCGGCCTGGCGGTGAACGCCGCGCACGTGATCACCGCCTGGACCGCCGGGCATGGCCCTGGTGGCGTGCGCGTCGACGGCCTGGTCGGCGGGGCGCTGACCCAGGGGCTGGTCGCGGCGCTCGCGCTGACGCTGTGCGCCGCGCTGGTCGCGCGCGCGCGGCCGACGCCGACGGCGGTCGTCATGGCCGCCGGCGCGGCGATCGCGCTGATCGCGTCGTCGTCGCGCATGGCGTGGCTGGCGCTGTCGCTGTCGATCGCCGCGGTGTTCGCCGTCCGCACGCGGCGGGGGCGCATCGCGCTCGCCGCGGGCGTGCTCAGCGCCGGGATCGGAGCGGCGGTGCTGGGCGCGCTCGATCCGTCGCGCGCCAACGCCCTGCTGCATGGCCGCGACGGCCGCTGGTACATCTGGCGCGTCGCCGGCTCGCTGCTGGCCGACCACCCGGTGCTCGGCGTCGGCGGACGCGAGTCGTTCACGCACGCCTACCCGCCGCGTTGGCAGGCGCTGATCGAGCCGCTCGATCCGGTGCCGCGCGAGCCGCGCGTGCTGCATGCGCACAACACGCTGCTCGCCTTCGCCGTCGAGCACGGACCCGCGGCGGCGATCGCCTACGTCGCGTTCATCGCCGCGATCCTGCGCGGCTGCTGGCGCGCGCGGCGCGAGCGGCCGCTGGGCTGGAGGCTGATCGCGCCGGCGACGGTGGCGTGGATGGCGGCCGCGCAGTTCAACCACGTCGCGGGTCGCACCCAGACCGCCTTCGCGTTCTACCTCCTCGCCGGCTGCGCGCTGGCGCTGGCCGGTTCAACCGGCGCTGGCGCGCCAGGCGCGGGGGCTGGCGCCGTAGGTCCGGCGGAACGCCGTCGAGAAGGCGAAGGGCCGCGCGTAGCCGACGCGGCGGGCGATCTCCGCCACCGGTAGCGCGCTGCGCCGCAGCAGCAGCGCGGCGTGCTCGAGCCGGAACGCGGTGATGCGGCGCTGCGGCGAGCAGCCGTGACGCGCCCGGCACAGGCGGCGCAGGCGCTCGCGCGGCAGGCCGCTGGCGCGGCGCACGTCGGCGGCAGTCCACCGTGCCGCCGGACGCGCGCGCACCGCCGCCCACAGCGCCGCGAGCGGATCCGCCGGCGGAGCCTCGCCACGCGCGCGGGCGATCGCCCGCGTGGCGAGATCGGCGAGCAGCGCGACCCAGGACGGGACGGCCGCGGCGGCCTCGGGGCGGTCGGTCTCGTCGATCGCCGCGGATGCCGCGGCGCGCAGCAGCGACGCGAGCTCGGGCGCGAGCACGCGCTCGGGCTCGGTCGTCCCGACCGCGAACCGCCGCTCGGCGCACGTCCACCAGATGCGCGCCGCGCCGCGCAGGCGCGTGCCGACGTCGGCCCCGGGCGGCGCGACGTACACGGCATCGGTCGGGAGCGCGCGCCAGCCGCCATCGCACCAGACGTCGGCGGCGCCGTCGACCACCACGACCTGCCAGCCCGGCTGCCGCTGGTTGCGGTACTCGTAGCCGCGGACGCTCGCCGTGCAGCCGACCCAAGTCAGGCCGTCGCCGCGCAGCGGCGGACAGCGCGCGGGATCGATCGAGGCTTCGCTGGTACCGGGTGGCGTCGCGAGGTGCATGGCGCGGAGGTCCTCGCGCAGCGCGCGGAGCGACGCGATCGTCGCGCGCCCTAGCCTGGCGCAACATGACTCCGCGATGCCCGCTCCGCGACGACCGCGTGCCACTGCCGCGTCGGGATCCGACGGCCGCCGCCGGATGGGCGCCGTGAGCGGCTTCCACGACCGCCCGCTGGCGCCGGACGAGCGCGAGTCGCTGCGCGACGCGTTCGCCCGCGACGGCGCCGTCATCGTGCCCCGCCGCGCATCTCCGGAGCTGATCGCGCGCGCGGTGGCGGCGATCGATCGCATCGCGGCGGCGGGCGAGGCGTCCGACCGGTCGTTCCGCGCGGACGACCTGCTGCCGCGCGATCCGGCGTTCCGCGACCTCGCGTCGATCCCAGCCGTGCTGC
The DNA here is from genome assembly GCA_035627695.1 of Planctomycetota bacterium. Classification (GTDB taxonomy): domain Bacteria; phylum Planctomycetota; class UBA11346; order UBA11346; family UBA11346; genus DASPLE01. Next base: position 50,739 of record DASPLE010000125.1, on the reverse strand, counting down.
AGCTCGTCCTCGACCTGGTCGGGCCGACGCTGCACCTCGCGCAATCGACGCTGTTCCGGCGCCCCGCCGTGGCGGCCGCCGCCGACGACTACCGCGACGCGAGCCCGTGGCATGCCGACGGCCCGACGCCGAACCACTACCCGGTCGTCGACGGCGTGCCGGCGCTGCTCGTGGTGAAGGTGGGCATCTTCCTCGGCGACGTTCCCGACGAGGACGCCGGCGCGCTGCGCGTCGTGCCCGGCAGCCACCGGCGCGCGCCGGGAACGTGGGACCTCTCCGTGCCGACGCCGCTCATGCGCGTCGCCGGGCCGCCGCGGACGCTCGCGGTTCCGGCAGGCGGCATCATCGCCTTCCACAACGCGGTGTGGCATGGCGCGTCGTCGAACCGGCGCAGCGAGCCGCGCCGCAATGTCTATCTCACGTACGCGCCGCTGTGGCACCGGGCCGTCGATCGCGACCAGCCGCGCGCGCCCGACGGGTGGGACGCCGTGGCGCGCGTGCTCCACGCCGGGGCGACGCGACCCGAGCGCGCGTTCTTCCCGACCGCGGACGAGCTCGATCCGTTCGCGCCGTGGCGTGCCGCCCCGGTGCCGGCGCACGGCGCCCGCTGAGCGCCGAAGACGATCGCGGGCTTCGTCGTGGCACGCGACGGGAGGGAGCGGGCCGTCAGCCCTTCCTCAACACCACATGCGTGGCGTTCTCGCCCTGCACCGTCTTGGCGACCGAGTATCCGAGCTTCGGCAGGTCGAGGCCGGCGAACAGGTGCTCGCCCTCGCCGAGCACGACCGGCGATACGGCGAGGTGCATCTCGTCGATCGCTCCGGCCTGCAGGTACTGGCGTACCGTCGCCACGCCGCCGCCGATGCGCACGTCCTTCGCGCCCGCGGCGGCCTTGGCCTGGCGCAGCGCCGACTCGGGTCCATCGGTGACGAAGTGGAAGGTGGTGCCGCCCGCCATGGTCAGCGGCTGGCGCACATGGTGCGTGAGCACGAACACCGGCACGTGGTACGGCGGCGTGTCGCCCCACCAGCCCTTCCAGCTCTCATCGGGCCACGGGCCCCGCACCGGGCCGAACATGTTGCGGCCGAGGATCCACGCGCCGTTGCCGGCCATCGCGGCCGCCGCCATGTCGTCGTCGATGCCGCGCTCGCCGCCCCCGCCATCGCCGTGCATGCTCCGGAAGGTTCGCGTCGGGAAGACCCAGCCCATCAGCTCGAAGCCGCGCTCGCCGAGCGGGTTGTCGACGCTCTGGCGCGGACCGGCGGCGTAGCCGTCGATCGAGACGGCGAAGGAGGCGACCTTGACGATGGGCATGGCGTGCTCGCTGGGCGGGAAGCCGATCGCCCCGGACGGGTTCGGCAAGAACCTCTCCTCGCGCGGCGTCGCGCCCGGCGCGGCGGCTCTCGCGCCGATGTCCGGGCTCTCACTTCGCCGCGGGGACCGCCGACGGCTGATGCCGCAGCACGGCGGCCGCGAGATCGGCCACGACGGAGTCCATGACCACGATGCCCAGCGATCCTCCGCGCGGCATCCGGTCGAGACGATCGGCAAGCCGTCCATTGAGATCGGTGGCGAGGCCGACGATCCGCGGAATGCCGAAGGGCGCCTCGAATCCGCTGACGAAGTTCAGGCGCATCGATCCATCGCCCGGATCGGCGAGCAGGTCCTCGATCGCCTGCCATTTCGCGTCGCGGTCGTCGACCGCGTAGCGGTCCTGGACGCGGATCCAGTCGCCGATCCGGAAGGTCGCGTCGTCGACCCACGCGGTCGCATCGATGCCCTTGGGCAGGCGCGCCGCGGGGAACCGTCGCAGCAGGACGATCGTCCCGCGCGCGTCATCGACGCTCGGGATGTCCGCCGTCCAGCGCCAGGTCGCGGCGACGGCGCTGGCCTCGAAGAGGTCCTCGAACGGCCGCGTGGTCTCGAGCGGATCCCCCTCCTCCTTCACGCTGACGATCAGGCATTCGCTCGGCCGCGCGCGCAGGAATGCGGCGCAGTCGGCGAGCGCCTCGTCGAACGTCCGCCGCTGGTCGACCGGCCCGTGCACGAGGCGCAGCGCGTCGCCGACGCGCCGGCAGCGCAGGTCGAGGAAGCGCACGCCGATCGCCAGCTGCTCGGCGATGGTCAGCGTCTGGCAACGCGCCGTGCCGGGCAGCGGCTCGTGCAGCGCCGCGCTGTCGTGCGAGCCGGGGATCGACAGCGCCGCGAGGCTCGCCTCGCCCCGCACGTCGGCCATCCACGCGGATGCGTCCATGCTCGCGTCTCCTACCAGCCGAGCTCGTCGCGGATGGCCGCGGCGATGCGTTCCGCCATCCCGCGGTGCGTGGCGACGCTCGGGTGCCAGTCGGCGCCGATGCCGTCGGCGCCGTCCTGGTCCGGCAGGGCCAGGGCATGAATCCGCGTGTCGCCGGCGGCGCGCGCGCTGGCGACGATCTCCTCGTTGTAGATCGGGATCACGCGGTCGGGCCCGTGGCCCATCGGTCCGATGACCAGGAAGATGTGCGCGGCCGGGTACACCGCGCGGATCCGGGCGATGAACGCGCGGTAGGCCTCGGTCCACCGCGCGCGATCGATCGGCTTGCCGCTGTCGTTGGTGCCGAGGTTGACGACGACGGCATCGGCCTGCCAGCGCGAGAAATCCCAGGGCGTCGGATCGGTCAGCGGCATGGTCGACTCCCAGAAGGTGGGCAGCGGGCGGTTCTCGCCATCCTGCTGCAGCCAGATGCCGGACATCGCGACGCAGGAGTAGTCGGCGGCCAACCGACGCGCGGCGATCGCGCCCCACGCGAGCCAGGCGTTCTCGGTCGCGTACGAGAAGCGCTCGTCCTGGCTCTTCGCCTCGTTGCCGTAGCCGCAGGTGATCGAGTCGCCGAGGAACTCGATGCGCCGCGTCGGCGCGGTCGGCGGCGCGAGGGCGACGCCGGCGCCGAGCTGGAACCCGCGCACCTGGACGGGGAGGCGCCAGCATTCGGTGCGCTTGCACAGTTCGATGGTGTGCCGACCCGGAGCGAGCGACGGGACGACCGGGTACACCGTCTGGCCATCGACCAGGGTGATGACCGAGGTCGGCTCGCCGTCGACCACGACCTGGAACGCGTGCTCCGCCAGGCCGCCGAGGACGACGTTCACCGGCCCGCCGTCGACCACCAGGTGCACGGCGCAGGCTGGCCACTCGCAGCGCGGCCCGCCCGCATCGCGCCGATCCCAGCGCCCGGAGTAACGCACGTTCGGGTCATCGGCCGCCACGGCCACGGGCAGCGCCGGGGCGTCGCCGGCGCGGGCGAACGTCATCAGGAGGACCAGCAGGGCGATGGGTCGCATGCCGAATGTGTAGACCGTCCGCGAGCGATGGACACCGCGCAGCGCCAGGACGCCAGACCGGCTCCACTGCTCGTCGACGGCCGCCGCGACGCGGATCGGATCAGCGCTCCGGCGTCGCGAACGCGCCGCAGTCGATCGGGCCCGTCTCCGGCAGCGGCCGGCCATCGATGTCCGCCGCGTCGCCGCACGCCACGCCCGCGCCGATCGCCGGGCTGTCCGGCCGCAGCCGGAAGTCGCCGGCCGCGGCGTCGACGAAGCGCGGATCGGCGCGCAGTTCGCCGGGCCCGAGCGCGCTGTCGCGCTGCAGGACGAGCCCGGTCTCGGCGCCGGTGAGCGCGTAGACGTTGTGGTCGCGCTCGACCGGCACGGTGTAGACGGCGCTGAAGCCCTCGAGCGCGATGATGTTGTTGCGGAAGGCGACCGTCCCCGCCGGCGGCTCGACGTCGGCCCACACCAGCGCCCATCCCGGCTTGGCGCGGCCCGCCGCGCGCTCGATGATGGTGTTCGAACGGATCTCGAGCCCGCGGATGTCGGAGCGGAAGTGGTCCGCCAGGTGCAGCGCGATGACCAGGCCGTGGTTGTCGACCAGCAGGTTGTGGTGCAGGCGCACGTCCTTGGCCGACCCCTCCCACTCGCCGACGCCGCCGCCGATCTCGAGCACGCCGTTGCAGCCGGTGACGCGATTGCCATGGATCCACGTGCCGTCGGCGACGCCGTAGAACTCGAAGGCGCCGCCGTCGGAGCCGAAGTCGAAGCTCGGGCCGATGCAGCGGGTGATCTCGTTGCCGGCGATCTCGGTGCCGCGCGCGTTGAGCACCAGGAAGGCCATCGCGCCGGAGTCGTCGTCGTCGTCGCGCGGGTCGTCCGGCGTCAGCGTGCCGTCGGTGCTGTTCATCACGCGCAGGTCGTGGACGCGGTTCGCGAGCAGCCGGTGCCGGTCGCCGGAGATCTTCACGCCGGTGTCGACGTCCGCGAGGTCGTTGCCGCGCACGACGCAATCGCGCGCGCCGGGACCGATCTGGATCGCCGCGTCGAGCAGCGGCGCGTCCGGCGCCGTGCGCACCGCCAGCCCCTCGACCACCACGTGCGCCGCGCCGGCGGCGAGCCGGACGCCCGCCTGGTGGCGGCCGGAGTGGAGGATGAGCGGCGCGTCGCCGATGCCGTCGGCGCCGACCGTGATCGGCGCTTCCGCGGTGCCCGCGTCGGCGATGCGCAGGCTGCCCGTGAACACGGCGCCGCGCCGCAGCAGCAGCCGATCGCCAGGCGCGAAGCGATGGCCGTCGACGGCGGCGAGCGAGCGCCAGGGACGCTCGGCGCTGCCCGGACCGGCGTCGTCCGCGTCGGCGGCGCCGGAATCGAGATGGTAGTCGACGGCGTCGGCGCGCGGCGCCAGCGCCGCGAGCACGAGGAGCGCGATCAGGGCGCGGCGGGAGGTCATCGTCCGATCTGAGCGGCTCGACCGCCGCGGCCAGCGTCGCGGCGATGACCGAGGCAGGACGCGCATGCAGCGCGGACCGACCGGGTTGACCGCTGACGAGGGGGCGCCGTGGTCCCGCCGATCGACGCCGCCGCTCGCGCCCACTGTCTCTGCTGATTGCTCATCATCGTGGTCGAGGAGGCGCCAACGGATCATGGAGACGTCAGCCGTCTGGCGGATGTCGACCCGCCGCTCACCCCGGACCGGTCGGCAGCGAGATCAGGTCGATGTACGACAGCTTCGCGTTGCGCGCCGATGAGCCGTTGCGCAGCGTCATGCGCCCGTCGCGCACCTCGACGTCGCGCCAGCCCTCCAGCCAGGGCGACTCGGACGTCGGTTCGCCGGCGAGCACGCCCACGCCCTCGACCATGAGGTCGTACACGCTGTCGAGCCACAGCGGATCGCCGGCGGCGACGTGGACCTCGTAGACGCCGGACGGCACCGCGATCTCCCAGACGGCATCGGGGTTCTCCGGCCGCTGCGTGTGGATCAGGGTGTCGTAGCGCTGATCGGGCACCGCCCCGCGGTCGCGCGTGGTCGGATTCGGCGCATTCCAACCGTAGGCGAGCCCGTTGCCCCGCGGCGCGAAGACCAGGCCGACGTCCGCCGCGCACCCGTGCGGGATCGGCGTGGAGGCGGGCTGGAAGTTGACCGTCGCGGCGAAGGCGAGGTCGACGCCGGCGACGCGGTGGATGTCGACGAAGCAGATCTTCGCGTTGCGCGCGGTCGGTCCCGCGCGCAGCGTCAGCCGACCGTCCCGGATGGACACGCGGCGGTGGCCGCCGATCCAGCGGCGCTGCGAGGTCAGCGCGCCGGACAGGAACGGCCGTCCCTCGATCGTCAGGTCGATGACGCTGTCGGGGAACGTCGGATCGCCGCAGGTGACCTGCACGTCGTAGAGACCGTCCGGCAACGCGATCTCCCAGGTCGGCGCGCGCATGTGCAGCAGCGTGTCGTACCGTTGATCCGGGGAGCGCGGATCGCCGCGGTCCCGTCCCGAGGCGTTCGCGGCGCTCCACCCGTAGCGGAATCCGCCGGCGCGCAGCCCGAAGACCGCTCCGCTGTCGGGCAGGTAGCCGCTCGGCGTCGTCGCTCCCGCGGGCTGGAAGTTCACGCGCGCGTACGGCGTCGTCGCGCCGTCGGCGAACCGGACGGCGTAGAGTCCCTGGCCGGAGCTCGGCGCGACGTCGGCGGCACTGATGTAGACGGTGGCGCCATCGCCGGTGATCGCGGCGTCGCCTATCCAGTCGCTCGACGGCGCACCCGACGCGACACGCGCGACCAGGGCGGTGGCGGCGAGATTGCGGTCCCAGCGCATCACCGTCGCGTTGCCGTGCGGCAGGACGGTGCCGAAGACCACGAAACGGCCCAGACGGTCCATGGCGGTGAAGCCGTCGAGCTCGTACGGGGTGCCCGAGATGGCGGTGTAGACGTACGCGAGTTCGACGCCGCCCAGCAAGCGGTCCTTGACGAACACGCCGCCGAGCGGCGCATCGGGATGCGCGTCCGCGCGCGCGCTGTGGAACGCGACATAGCGACCGTCGGCGCTCACCGACGGACCATAGCAGCCGCCGATGACGCGCCCGCTGGCATCGCGGGTGACATCCTCGACCGCCCCCGTCGCGACGACGTAGACCTGCACCCCGGGGTCGCCGACATCCTCGAAGACGCAGATGGTGCCGTCGCGGCTGATCGAGGCGTCCCGATCCGCGTTGAAGCGTCCGAGCGGGTATCGCCGGAAGGCGACGATGCCGCCATCGCGGTCCCACAGGTGGTAGGTCGCGTCGCCCGCAGGAGCCAGGCGTTCGGTCGCGAACTGCGTGAAGAGCACGCGACGGCCGTCGTCGCTGACCGCGCAGCGGTCGACCGCGTACGAGAACCACCGGCCGCCGACATCGCCTCGCGGCATGCCCGCCGAGAGCTCGCGCGCCGTGCCCGCGACGCGGTCGAGCAGGTGGACTCCGTACTGGTCGGAGAGCACGACCCAGCGTGCGTCGCCGCTGATCGAGACGCCGCTGCAAGCGCGATCCGCCGGACCGCCGAGCCGTGCCGCCAGGTCCTCGTCGGCCCCGGTGGAGCGGTCGCGCAGGTACGCGCTCCACCGCATCCCATCCACGCCCGTGGGCGCGGTGAACGCCACGAAGCGGCCGGCGGCATCGGCAGCGATGTCCGCATGGTAGCCCGGACGCAGGAAAGTCGTCTCGCCCGCGACGGCGGCTGACAGCGCTGCCAGGGCTATGGCGATGAGATGGACGCGCATGGAGATGCTCCCGGCCGGTGGCGGCAGCGGACGACGCTATCAACCGGGGCGGCGCGCGTGCGGACGCGCGGGGAAGCTTGGACGGTGAACGAGACGCGCGCGACGCGCGCTGGCATCCGCCGATCGCGCGCGGGGCGAGGCGCTCGGCCGGACGAGGCGATCACCGTCTGATGGGGCCTGGTCCAGGACGACGCGGTTGCGGATGGTCGCGCGCGCGATCGGGACGTTCTATTCCGCGCGCGTTTTGTGCGAAATCAGCCCGCGAACGGCCGCCGGCCTGTCTGGATGCCTCCGCGCCACGCGTCCGCGTGCGTCGCCATCGGCCGATGACGGCGTGCAACGAGGTACGACTCCGTGCGACATCCCATGCTCGACCCGCTGCCCATCCCGGCGGCGAACCGCCGATGCCGGACACGTCGCGCCGCGTCGCCGGTGCCGCGGCGCGCCGTCACGCTCATCGAGATCGCGCTCGCGCTGTTCCTCGCGATGCTGGCCATCACGACCGTGCTGCTGTTCTTCCCGCGCGGCATCCAGGCGCAGATGCTCGCGCGCTACCACGTGCTCGCGGCGGCGAAGGCGCTCGAGCTGGTCGACGCCTACACCACGTTCCACAACGCCAACGGCCAGGTCGACCACGAGATCGCCGAGCTCGCCGGACCCTGGGACCTGCCCAGCGACTCCAGCGCCATGGCGCCGGACCTCGAGCGCCGCCTGTCGTCGTTCCGCTTCGGCGTGTTCCCGCTGCCGCTCGAGATCGCGCGCCGGATCGACTCCGACGGCGATGAGATCGCCGCGCTGCTCGGCGAGGGCGCGTACATCTACTACTCGCAGCCGCTCGCCACGTCCGGCATCAAGGAGTCCGCCACCCCGGAAGCCCCGCCGAACGAGGCCCAGCGGCTGGTGTTCGCCGTCACCGGCTACGCGCAGACCAACGTGCCGTACATCTTCCCGTGGAAGGCCTGGCCGTACTACACGGCGTGGCCGTCCCCGCCGATCAACTTCGCCGCCGGCAGCGTCGCCAAGCCGGCGGGGCGGCTGCTGGAGGACGCGTCGGATCCCGACATCCGCCAGGTGCACCAGTCGACGGCCACGGCCGCCGACCCCCCGGGATCGCGCTACGGCTACGTCGACCACCTCACGCGACGCGACCGCGGCAGCGCGATCCGCTACTGCCAGGCGGCGCTGTGGTACTGCGCGGCGAAGGGCATCGCTCCCGACGACTACGCCGATGCCGTCGTCGACGGCTTCCGGCTCGGTCCGGACGAGCGCTGGAAGGAGGTGCAGGCGACGCGCTTCCTGGCCCACGCCGTCACGTGCCTGACGGCGTTCCACACCAAGGACCAGCTGGTCGCGGGCCTCGACATCCCGGGCGTGGCGGTCGACGGCGGCGGCATCGTGCCGGCGACGTGGCGCGTGACGCTCGAGCGCATCGCGACGCTGCACGACTCGGCGATGCGGCTCGGCATGGCGTTCGCCACGCACCATCCGTACGACTGGTCGGTCCCGCGTCCGCTCAACCGCCTGCTCATGACCGACCATCCGCTGTGGGAGCACGACCTGTTCGATCCGGCGCCGCCGACCGGCGCGCTGCACCTCGCCCCGGGCGGCGTGAAGGCGAAGCACTGGCGGCCGATCTTCGCGCGACCCGTGGAGCGGACCATCGGCCGCAGCATGTCCTTCCCCGACAAGGACCTCTCGACCATCCCGTGGGGCGACCGCGACCACCTCACCGTCACCGCGCCGTTCGAGCCGCTGCACCGCTGCCGCCAACTGGTGTTCTGGGCCGTGGACTGGCAGGCGTACGAGGACTGCGAGACGGCGCCGAGCGCGCCGGTCGATGCGGGCAAGGCGCTCGTCCGCGCCACCGGATCGAGCTGGGCCGACCGCCTCGGCGGCGCGGACACGATCGTGGTCCAGGACTGGCACGCGCTCGGCTACCGCAATCCCGAGAAGGTCATCGCCTTCGACGGCGACGTCGGCGACGCGGCGCTGTTCCCGAACGGCTACGTGGTCGCTCCCGACGCGCCCGCCGGCAACGTGCGGGTGATCGGCAGCGTCACGACCGAGGGCGACACCGATCCGCCGCCGCCGCTGCCCAACGGCCGCGGCGACCTCGGCGTCGTCGACGGCCGGCTCAAGCCCGCGTTCGTGGGCGCGTACGGCGCCGACCGCAACTTCAACGGCCGGCTCGACCGCGGGCCGCTGCTGCGCTCGACGCGGCTGCGGGCGGTCGAGGTGGCGCGTTTCAACTTCTACGACCTGCGCGTCCACGCGCAGCTCCGCTGAGGACCCCATGCGCAACGCGCGGGCGTACACGCTGATCGAGCTGCTGGTCGCGATCGCCCTCGGGGTCGTCCTCGTCGGCTCGAGCATGGCGGCGGTGCGCGTGGCGACGCAGAGCGTGACGACGTCGAACCGGCTCGCGGTCGAGAACTCGCTCATGCGCGCCGGCTTCCTCGCGGCGCTCGACGAGGTCGACACTTGGCGGATGTGCGACGATCCGTCGCGGCCGGACGGCACGACGCTGCGCGCGTACGACGCGACGCTGAACCGCGGCATGGCGTTCACGCCCTTCACCGCCATCGACCCCGCCGATCCGCTGCGCGTCCCGGGATTCCGCCTGCAGCGCGGCCCGTCGGCCGAGGAGGACCGCGGCTGGGATCCGGACTACGCGTGGCCGCAGGACGACCCGCGCCTCTGGTACCACGGCAACCTCGCCGAACGGCTCTGGCAGACCGATCGCGCGTTCGGCCACCACGAGCTGTTCGCGCACATCAAGACGCGGCCGATGCTGGACCGGACCTTCCCGATCGCGGGGACGCCGTCGGCCACGCATGTCGCGTTCGGGGGCGAGGCGGCGCCGCGGCACACCTGGCTGTTCAACCAGGTCGAGGGGCTGAAGAACGCGCTCGGCTATTACGCCGTGTGCGACTACCTGCCCTCCAACGCGATCTACAGCGTCATCGGCTATCCCGGCCGGGACAACCGCTACGGGGTCGGCCCGGTCATGCCGCCGGACACCACCGCGTCGACCGGCGAGAACGACATGCTCGTCCCTCCGGAATGGGGCCATTCCGCGTGGGAGGAGGACTCGCGCGCCAGCGACGCGCTGTCGGTCAGCCGCGATTCGCAGGACTACCCGATGAACCCGTCGTGGTTCAGCTTCGCCGTCAGCGACAACGACACGCGCATCCCGCGCGGGCTCTACCGGATCACCAAGGAGAGCCAGTTCTGCCTCATCCCGGGCAACCGCTCCTCGCCGCCGGCGATGCGCGGCTACACCGCCGCCGAGCTCGTCCAGTTCAACCACCGGCGCTACTACGCCGGGCAGTTCTCGACCGTCGAGACCGTGCAGCGGCTGTACCACCGCGCCCTGCTGCGCGACGCGCTCGTGCCGGTCGCGCCGGCGCACTGGCCGGCGATCGAGGTCGGCGTGCTGCGCCTCGTCATCTTCAGCCGCTTCGCCAACATCTGCCGCGTCCGCTGGCGCAGTCCGGTGTCGGGACAGGTCGCCGAGCTCAGCTTCAACGCCTTCGGCACGACGTTGCGCGGGGCGCGGCGGCAGCGCCGTGCGTCGGACGATCCCCTCTCGCCCGACCACGGCCTCGACCTCGACGGCGGGAAGTTCGGTGCGCCATGATGGCTTCGCATCGTCGTCCTCCATGCGCATCGCGGCGCGGCGCGGTGCTCATCGTCGTCGCGGGCCTGGCCGCCGTCCTGGCCACGCTGTGCATCGCCTTCCTGACGCGCATGCGCGAGGACGTCGCGATGAGCGCGGAGGTCCTGCGCGAGGCGCAGGCGCGCATCATGCTCGTCGCCGCGTGCAGCTACCTCCAGGAGGCCTCGCGGCTCGGCTGGGATCGCATGGACGGCGGCGACCGCGAGGAGGCCTTCGGCTGGGTCGACGTCCGCGACGGACGCCTCGGTCCGAAGCCGGACGCGGCGGGCATCGACGACGACAGCCGCTTCCCGATCGGTCGCGTCGCGCGTTTCCCGATGCACGTGCCGAGCCGCACGCCGTACGCCACGCGGCTGACCGCGTGCTACAACCCGATCGTCCGCGATCCCACGGCCGCAGACCACCTCATGCCGTACCTGCGCGAGCTCGATCCCCAGCCGGTCGCCGACACCTGGGAGGCGTTCGCCGCGGGCGACCCGCGACCGGTGGCGTCCTCGACCGGCCGCTCGTGGTTCCGGGTCCTGCGCGAAGGCCCCGCGCGTTTCCTCGTCACCTGCGGCGCCGGCGCCAGCGAGGGATTCCGCGATTGGGACGAGGTCGTCGCGGCCGGCGCAGCGGAGCGCTTCGGCGGGCTGCCATCGACGTTCGCGCTCGTGCGCGCCGGGGAGCGTCGCTTGTGGTACCGCCTGGAGGTCAGCCCGACGGGCGCCGACTCGCAGTTCCGCAACATCGAGACCAACGGCATCGTCGCCGATTCCTACCTGACGGTCCCGATGAACAAGTCGCGCACGCCCTGGCCGCAGATGAAGAACCGCAACCTCGTCGGCACGATCCGCTGGGTGCAGCGGGTGGCGGACGAGCCGGCGACGTACTGACGCGCCTGACCGCCGACGCGGCGGAGCCGTCGTCACGAACGGATGCGTGGCCTCTCCGCCGCCGCGGTGGACGAGCCGAATCTGCTTGGACGACGCTGCGCATCTCGTCTGCGGATCGATCCCGGCCGCGTCCGGGATCCATCCACTATCGCTGGCGATAGGACGACGCGATCGTTTGACATCCGATGGGGAGCGCGCAGAGAATGGCGCTGCGCCTGTGCGTCGAGCACGCGCGCGAGCGACCGTCACCGCCTTCCCGAAAGGAACCCATGCTGCGCCGCATCGTCCCGTTCATCAGCGCCTGCGCGCTCGCCTCGCTCGCCACCCACGCGCGGGCCGAGGGCATCTGGGAGCCCCTCATCTTCGTCAGCGACGGAGCGGAATGGATCCGGTTCATGCGGCCCATCGCGCCGGGATCCGATAAGTTCTACCTCACCACGCCGATCCGCCTCGGTCCGGCGCCGGTCCCACCGCCGGTCGCGACGACACCGGCGGCCGGCGGGGGTATCGGCGCCGCGGGCATCGGCCTGGTCGTGGCCGAGGGCGGGTACGCGATCTACCTGGCCTACCAGTTCCAGTATTGGATGAAGCAGGCCGCTCCCACGACCGCGATCCCCGGATCGATCGGCGAACCCGCGCACAACCCGAGCGCGTACGAAACGGACTACTGGGCCTGGTTCTGGAAGTACTACAGCTGGTCGGGCTGAGGCGCGGCGCGCGGCCGCTCGGTCCGCGCGCGCCGCCACGTGCTCATCCTCGGGACGGCGTGCGCGCTGGTCGGCGATGTCCAGGCAGGCCGTACGCGCAGCGCGAACCGATCCTCGCGCGGGTCGAGCAGGAACTGACGGCGCTCGACCGCAACTGGATACGCGCTCGCGAGGGACTTCGCGGCGGTGATCGCGACCGCCGGACCGGGCGCCGATTGAGCCGACGTCCGCTCATCGGGCGCTGCCCCGCGCATGAGGGTCGCCGCACGCTCGCCGTCGCCGGCGGGCTCCTGGCCTACGCGATGATCCCGAGCCGTCGCACCGCATGCAGGAAGAACAGCATGGTGCTCGAATACCACGGCGACGCGTCCGACGGCTCGCCCGTCACGGGATGGAGCTCCTGCCCGAACCGCACCGTGCCCGACCGGCACCACGCGCTCACCCACGCCCACATCATCCGCTCGAGCTCGCTGCCGCGGCCGTACGCGTCCATCCAGCGCAGCGCGCGCAGCGCCGTCAGGCCCTGCGAGTAGAACGTCCAGGAGTTGCCGGTGCGGTTCTGGATCCACGCGCGGTCGGCCATCGAGACCGCGGGGAACGGGTAGGGCGATCCGAACTCGGCTGGGTGCGCCAGGTAGCGCGCGAAGATCCGATCGGCGAGGTGGCGGTCGAGCACGCCCTCGCCGAAGAGGTTGGTGATGGCGACCGAGCGGATCCTCCGCCGGTGCCCGTGCCGGTCGACGTCGTAGAAGAACTCGTCCGCCTCGTCGAAGCAGACCTCGTGCAGCGACCGCCGGACCGCTTCGGCCGCCGCCGTCCATGCCGCCGCCTCCTCGGACTTGCCCAGGCGACGCGCCATCTCGGCCAGCGCGGCGCGCGAGCCGTAGAAGACCGCGTTCAGGTCGGGCGAGATCATCGGCAGCACCGCGCATCCCGTCGGCGGCGCCGCGCCGTCGCCGCTCCCCGCCGTCGGATAGCGCACGTCGTCGAAGCGCATGCTGAAGTCGTGACCGGTGTCGTAGCCGCAGAACGTCTCGATCAGCCCGCGACCCAGCGTCATGCGGTTGCGCACCAGCCACGCGTCCCATCGCACGCACTGCGCGTAGGCGCGCGCGAGCAGCTGCGCGTCGCCGTTCTGCTCGCTGGCCTCCAGGCACAGCCGCGTGAACGACACGCATTCCTGGAGCCACCCGTGACCGACGGGCCCGATCGGCCAGTCCTTGCCGAGCACCGGATCGAGGACCAGGCACGGCAGCTGCCCATCCGGCTTCTGGTGGCCGAGGAAGAGGTCGACCTGCGAGCGCGAGACGGCGGGGTCGCCGCGGTCGTAGTCGACCCAGGCGATCGCGTCGTAGACGTGCTCGAGCCACACGCCCGGATACTGGTCCGAGATCAGGAACACCTTGCCGACGACGCCGGGGAACGGGCGGAGGTGGTAGCTCCGGATCCGCTCGAGCACCACGTCGCGGTCGCGACGGATCACGTCGATGGCAGGCTTGTCCACGCAGCCTCCTCGCCGCGCCGGGTCGCCCGTCGAGGCGCGGCGCACGATCGCGCGGGCCGATCGGTTGTCCACCGGCGGCACCGCGCGGAGCGGGCTTCTCATGCTCATGCAGGGAATTTCGTGCGACGAGGTGCGCGCTTCGCGCGAGGCACGTGGACGAACAGACCTCGCTCGCGGCGACGGCGAGGACCCGGGCAGGGCCTCGCCGCCGGCCTCATGACCAGCGCCCGACCTCGGATCAGCGAGCGCGGTCCTTCTCCCGCAGCAGGCGCACGAATTCGGCGCAGTCGTGCTTGAGCCACAACTCGGCCTCGCGCGAAAGGCGGTCGACGCCGACGACGAACAGCGGCGTGCCGCTGATGCCTCCGACCTTCTCGAGGCCCTCGACCTCGACGTGGATGGACTGGCCGAACGTCACCTCGTTGCGGCGGAAGAAGACCGCGTCCTGGTCCTCGTAGCCGTTGGCCTTCAGCCAATCGGCGATGATCGGCTCGGCGATCGCCCGGGCCTCCTCGATGGTCAGCAGCGGCTTCGCGGCCTGCTCGCGGCGACGGACGAGCGCCGCGTCGTGCCGCTCGATGATCGGGTAGATGCGCGAGCCATCGGGCATCACCCGGACGAGATCCTCGTAGGCGAGCTCGCGCTCGTCGTTCGTGACCACTGTCGTCCCCAGGAAGGAGCCCATGGAGACGACGGTGCCGCAATAGACGCCGCCGCGTCGCGCATCGCTCAGGAGGACGCAGATGTGGTCGAAGCGCGTCGCCCGCGGCTCGGCGCCGATGCCGATCCGCACGCCGTTGCGCCGGAAGCCGTTGGCGAACGCGGCCTTGGTCAGCGCCTGCGCCCGATTCATCAGAGCGAGGTCGGCGACGCCCTCATCGGCCACGGGATCGCGCTCGTGCTGGACGATGCCGTAGCTGGCGACGCCGGATTGCACATCGTACGCATTCTCGCCGGGCTGCGGGATCGCCATGTCCGCGCCCGAGGTCCAGATCGGATCGGCGACCTCCGCCAGCGGAACGGGGACGGGTGCGGCAGCGGGTTGCGGTGCCACCGGCGACGGCTCGGGCGGCGGCGCCTGGTCGAACGCCGGCGCGTCGGGCTGCGACGACGACCACTGCTCCCTCCAGGCGACACCGGCGATGATCAGCGCGACGCTGACGATCGCGAGGCCGGCGAGCGAGCGCGGCGGCAGGCCGGTCTCCCGCTTGGGGATGGCGTACGGTTCCGCGCGCGAGCCCGCCTCGAACACCAGCTGCTTGGCCTGGTCGCGTGGGATCCCCGCCCCGTGCAGCATCTCGACGATCTCGGCCGGGAACTTGCCGCTCTGCATGAGCGTGGCGATCTGGGCGATGATCGCCTGTTTGTCGGGAGTCATGGTCATCGGCATCGTCCGTGATGAGGCGTGCGCCGCGGATGGTCGCGCCGGCGGACGGCTCCGCCAGGCCCCGGCGGACGGTGGCGCGCGCCGCTCGACTCCCCGACGCCGGCGCGAGAGTGTGCACGCATGCGGACCCCAGCGCTCTTCCCGGACCGAACGGTGCGCCGCTGGGCGCTGCCGCTGATCGCGTGCCTGCTCTGCGCCGACCTCCCCGGATTGGACGTGGCAGCGATCAGGAACGGCGAGGTCGACCTGGACGACATGCGCCGACGGTACGCCCTCGGCGAGCAGGCGTGCGGAGTCGCCCTCGCCTGCGCCCACGCCTTCGGCGCCGGCGTCCCCCTGAACGAGCACACCTGCGACGCGCTGCTCGAAGCCGTGGACCGGAAGGTGGAGGACATCGACGCGCTGCTCGGCGATGGCGGGTCGGACGCGAGCGGGTTCATCGACTACGCCCGCTCGCGCATGCTGCCGCACGACGGGATGACACCGGAGGGACTGCGCTGCATCAGCCGCGCCGCGGACAAGGGATTCGCGCCCGCGATGCTGCGTCTCGCGCGCTACCGCTGCATCGGCAACCAGAACCGCGCGGCGTCGCGCGATCGCCTGGAAGCCGCCGCACGCGCGGGAAGCCTCATGGCCCTGAAGGAGCTGCGCGCCAACCACCTGTACGACCTGCGCGACGAGGCCCGGACCGCCGCCCAGGAGCGCTACGCGGCGCTGGCCGAACCGCTCCTCAGGAAGGCGATCTCGGACACCGATCACGAGAGCAACCTGGCGATCGCCGATGTGGCCTACGAGTTCGCGTTCCACGAGCTGTGCCATCGGATCCGCGTCGCGGCCGTGCACAGCGGCCTGAGCGAGAAGCGCTGCAAGCTGGAAGCGTCGCTGCGTGCGCTCGCGTTGGCGGAGAAGGAGAAGAAGGATCGGGCGACAGCCGCCGCCAAGCCGGAGCTGACCCCGGAACTCCGGCCCGATGAACGCGCCATGATCGCGATCCCGCTGGGGACCGGCTGGTCGGCCGACCTGGTGCGCTTCTACGCCAGGGATCTGCTCGAGGTCTCCCGGCGTCACGACCGTCGCGGGGATTGGGGTGAACGCATCGATGGCCTGATCGATCTCGCCGCGCGCTTCATGAGCGGCGTGCCCGGCTGTCCGACCGAACGGTGGCTGAAGGCGCGGTTCGCCGACCTGCTCGACGCCGGATGCGTGGATCCGGCGATCTGGTTCCTCGCCTACTCGGCGCTCGATGCCGCGGGACGTCCAGGGCAGGAGGAGCGGCTGGTCGAGGTCTACGACGCGCTCGCGGCCCAGGACGCGCCGTTCCATCTGCGCCTCGCCTGCGCCGAGATGATCTGCTGGCGCGCCCAGTCCGCCACAGGTGCGGAGGGGGAGGGACGTCGCACGCGCTTCCAGCAGGTCCTCATCGATGATGCGCTGCTGGCGCTGCATCGTCCCATGGGCAGCGCGCAGGAGCGGACGCTGCACGCGCGCAAGCTCACCGTGGCGCACCGGACCTTCGAGGTCCAGGAGTGGCATCTGCGCTGCTTCGCCGCGCTGAAGGACGCCATCGCCACGGATGACGCGTCCACGCGGACCATCGATCCGTGGCTGCGCGACATCGTCGACGGTTCGATCGCGCTCAGCGAGGGCTGGAAGGTCCGCGGACGCGGCTTCGCCTCGACCGTCTCGGACGAGCGATGGACGATCTTCCGCGAGCACCTCGCCCGGTCGCGCATCGCCATCGAACGGGCGTACGCCACCGACCCGAGCCTGCCCGATGCCGCGGTGATCCGGATGTGGGTGGCGATGGGCGACGGCGAGGGCGTGGACGCGGTCATGGCGTGGCTGGACAAGGCCATCACCGCCGCGCCGGAGAACCGCCATGCCTATGACGTGGCGATGATCGGCGCCGCCCCGCGTTGGGGCGGATCGCCGCAGGCCATCGTCGAGGTCGGACGCCGCGGCGTGGCCACCGACGCCTACCACACCTGCGCGCCGCTGCGGTTCCTGAAAGCGCTCGAGGTCGCCGCCGAGGAGTGGCGCGGTGGATCCTATCCCGTCGGCGAATCGGCGAACGGGCACGTGGAATTCGCCAAGCCGTACTGGCCCGAGATGCGCACCGTGCTGCAGACGTGCATCGATCGGGCTGCGGATCCGGGCCTCCTGCGCTGGCATCGGACCGCGCTCGCCGCCCATGCCTACAAGCACGGCCACGCCGACGAGGTGCAGGACCTGCTGAACGGACCGCTGCGCGGACAGCTCGATATCCCGCTGGCCGAGGAGATCCTCACCGACTTCTACGTGCGCGATCAGATGCTGCGGGTCGCCGGGCAGGAATGACGGTGGCGCGGCGCGGCGCGGCGCGGCGGATGACGGCAATGACGAGCCGCGTATGACGGCGACGACCGGACGCGCGACGATGGGACACACGGCGATGGGACAGGCAGCGATCTCCCGCGCGGACCCGCTCGACCGGGGATGAATCGGACGCAGGCGACGGACGTCTCGTCGCGTATCGCGGCCAAGGGACACCATGGGACTTCTCACCTTCAGCATCAACGTCACCCTGGACGGCTGCGTCGACCACCAGGAGGGCATCGCCGACGACGAGACGCACGCCTTCTTCACCAACCTCATGGACGGGAGCGGGGCGATGCTGTGGGGCCGCGTCACCTACGAGTTGATGGAGAGCTACTGGCCAGCGGTCGCACGCGGCGACACCGAGGCGTCGCCAGCGCTGCGCACGTGGGCGGTGAAGCTGGACGCGAAGCCGAAGTACGTGGTGTCGTCGACGCGGAAGGACTTCACCTGGACCAACAGCCACCACATCGCGGGCGACCTGCGCACGGGCGTGCAGAAGCTCAAGGACGCGACCCCCGCGGGCGTGCTCCTCGGTAGCGGAAAGCTCGCCACCGCGCTGGACCGGCTGGATCTGATCGACGCGTACCAGTTCCTCGTCCACCCCAGGATCGCCGGCCACGGCCCGACCCTGCACCAGGGTGGGCTGCCCAGCACGCGACGTCTCGAGCTGGTCTCGGCGACACCGCTGCGCTGCGGCGCCGTCGCGATGCACTACCGGCGCGCCCGCTGACATGCAGGAGATCAGGCGGCTCCCCGTGCTGTCGGCAGTACGCCGATCGCCCAGCCGCGGCCATGTCGACGTTCACGTGGCCCACGCCCTTGATGAGTCGTCCGTCATCGTCCTTGTCGGGCAGGTGCACGACAGCAAGCACGCGGTTTTCTGGCTCAACTCCAGCCAGCGCGGCCAGTCCCGAGACCCGGGTCGGATTCCATACGTGGCCACGAAGGATTCACAAAGTGTCCTTGGCGTCGCTTTGAGGGATTATGCGCATGGCCGCCGCGCGCTCGCGCGCATGGCTAGAGTCGGCACTGGCGCGAATGGCACTGCGCAGCTCGGCATTCGTCGTTCCAGACGCGATGGAAATAGCCACGACGCGGATCGGAAGGCGCTTTTCCGCCTTCAGAACTGATAATGCTATCTCATCGCGCTGGGGAAGCGCTCGCTCCCGGACCACATGCAAGGCCGCAATGATCATCTCAGGCGGATGCGCGTCGATCCGCGAAAGGATCTCGAGCGCTTCACGGTCTATATGGGGATCACCTATCCTCTCGAGTCCCAACATCGCCCGGCTCGACGCGTTCGGATTGCCGCTCGCGGCCATCAACCGCCTGAGAGCGCTGATCGCGACCGCTCGACGCTCGTCCGCCGGTTCTGCCAGGAGGGTCGTGTCGGCGATATACTGCGCCCAGAACCCAAGCATGTCCGGAACCTCGTCAGGATTCTCCGCCAAGAACAAAGCGAGGCTCAAGAACCGCGAACCCCCGATCCGCCGAACAAGGATGTTGGCGCATTCATTCCGCAGCAGAGGATCGCGGGTGATGTCGCTGAGGTGCCGGGTTATCTCATCGGACGACAACTCCGCGATCGACGAGAGCCGGAGGGTCTGCGCCGCGGACTCCGTCCGGAATTCCGGGACGTCGAGATTGGGCTTCAACACGGTCAGGTCAGGCTGAGAGAGGCTATGGCTATGCCCCGCGGCTACCCTGTCGCCGAGATAGACGAATGGCCTGACGTAGTACCAGCCGATGAGGGCGGTCAGCACGGCGCTGCCGCACGCGATGGACAGGTAGAGGGCCCCGCTGCGAATCGACCGTTTCACTTCCACTGAATGACCTTTCCGGTTTCGAGCAAGGTCTTGAGCGACGACAGGATGGTCACCCAGCCGCTGGAAATATGCTGCCGGATATCCGGCGCCTTCTCAAGACCGGTATGGGTGATCGTCAGCAAGGTCACCTTGTCGCTGTCGGCCGCGGGCTCGAGCCGGTACTCCACGGTCGTTTCCTCGGCTCCGGAACCAGCGAAGAGGAATGTGTGCCGCAATACGGCGTTCGGCTCCCAGGTGAGGATCTTCCCGGTGATCATGCCGTCGCCATATGATAGCGAGCCGCCCTCCCTGGGTTCGATGCTGGTCAATGGCGCAAGGTAATATTTCGAGACGACCTCCTTGTCTATCAGCGAGGACCATACGGCCGCGGGGTTGGTTCCGATATAGATCGAATAGGTGAAGGCATCCTCGTTCGCTGCCATGGCGGCTTCCTTGTCCTTGTCCTTGTCCTTGTCCGCGTTTGCTGCGGAAAGCCCGGAGGATACGCACAGCAGACATAGGGCGAATGTGGCAGGAGCAGAATATTTCATCATCGAAGCAGTCCTTAGGGCAGGCGGTTGCAGCGCTTACGTGAAACGATTTATCGCTATTTCGCGTAGAGTCTAGAGGTCGGCACTACCTGTCGAGGGACGTTTGACGACTCCCATTCCAGCCTCGCCACGGCACCGCCGCCGTTTTCATAGAATTCGAGAGTCACTTCGTGAAGCCGCCCGGTCTGCAGATGTACGGTCGCGGAGTTCTCGGTGGGCGCATGATCGGTCCAATTGTCGATGACCAGGTCGCCATTCACCCTGAGCCTGACTCCGTCATCGCTCGTCAGGTGGAAGGTATAGACGTCGCTATGGTCCACCTCGAGCCTTCCCGACCACCGAATGCTGAATTGATCCGCCGGGGCATCGGGATGCGGCGCTCCGCCGCCCCAGTCATGATCGATATTTCCGAGCGGCCCCTGGATCGGCGGACCTTGCAGATCGGTGCCATGAAAAATGTCGCTCGCGAGGCCCCCGCCGGTGCTCCTGCCTTTCACGCTATTATCTTCATCGTCGGGATCGTTGCCGCCTTCCACCACCGATGGCTCACGATCGAGGTCCTTGTCGAAGCGCTCGTCAGGTTCGTCGGTCTGGCCATCCAGATCATTGTCGATTCCATCGACGCCGCTGCCGCGCCGCAGCGAAGCGGCCGCAAAGGACGTCTCGTCGTAGTGCAGGACGCTGTGACTGCCGCTTCCGTCTTCCGTGGTTACGTTGAGCTTGAGAAATTGGTTCCCATACCCTGGGAAGTAGTCGATGTGGCCGCTCAGCTGACCCGTGCCGTTCAGCTCGATCGAAGCGCCCTGATCGACAACCGAGGCGACGACTCCCGACAACCAATTGGATTGCTCGTTCCAACGTATCGCCACGCCTCCGCCGCGGGCCTCGAGATCGCTTATCGAAGCCGTCCAAAACAGCCTATTGCTCCCGTGGACTCCGCCGCCGGGAACGATCGAGGCGCCTTGCAGATTCACGTCCAGACCGAAGCGCCCGGCGTCATAAAATGCGCTTGGCTTGAAATAGAACAGCGGAGGCGCGTCTGGGTTGTTCACGTCATAGAACGGCACCAGATCGGAATTGGAGAATTCGTAGACGGCATTGTGCGGGGGGAATTGCGTGAGGACCGTCTGGCTGTACATCGGGTCTTTATTGAACGCAGCGATGGCGAGCTCGGGGAGCCTCAGCAGCAGGTACAGCTCATTCTCATGCACGGCGGGGAAGAAATTCCCGGACTGAAGGGGCGTGAGCGTCGCACGAGATGTCAGGTGAGGATTATTCGTCACACGCATTTCACCGGCGACTGGATCGTTGCCCGAGAAAGCGAAGCGATCCCACCGACGAGATATCGGGCCAGTCACGTTGGAAAAATCGCTGGGGAACGGCTCGGGCTGGAGCGTGAGCGACCAGAAGTCGGCGAACACGTGCTCGACCAGATCGTCAGGATTCACGGGTTGCTGCGATGGCTCGGGATCGATTTGCGATCCACCAAGGACCATCGACGCCGGCATGAGGGCCGCCAGCGGTGAATTCTGCATTTTCCTCAGTCTTGCCGGCCGCCCCGGGATTCCGGGTTGGGGGAAATAGCCCCCCGGGCTCTTGCAGCCGGCGCTTTCCGAAGCGCCGCCCTTCGAGCAATCGGGATACCGATAGGTCTTATCGTACGCGACCGTCGGATAGGGATCTGGATTGAGCCAGATCACGTAGGGCTCCGCCCCGGGCTCGAAGACGGTGATGGTATGGCAGATGTGCCCGCTGGTCGCGGCAAGGTCGATGCCGTACGGAAGAACTCCGGATTCCTGGTCGAAATCAGCCGAGGTCACGGTGAACTCGGAGAGCCCACCGGAGAACGTGGCATAGGCAGTGTTGATAGCGAATCGAAGGGTCACATCCGGGGCGAGTGGAGTCATCCTTATGAAGGGGTCGGCATGGAGGGTCTCGGGATGATAGACGAGGGTGCCGAACCTACTGGAGGCTGTGATTTCCACCGCTGCATGAACACTGCTCATGCAGAGCGATGAGGCGGATCCGCAGGCCAGGGCGGCGAGGCATCGCGATAGGGTCGGTTTCACATCACCCTCCTTGGGGAAGGACTCTCTGGTAGCCGTGCTCTCCGTTGCTGCTTATCCAAAACGTTCAGACGTCGCGCCCTCGGCCCGGTCCGCGTCCGCACATCGCGGGGCGCCCTGCGACGGCGATGGGTCCGGCTGGCGTCAGCGCCGTGCATGCGCTTCAGGACTCGTCCGGCGGCGCGGCGCTGCCCGCGTAGTCCGCCGGCATGGCGTCGGAGTGCGATCTGCTGGTCGATGCCGGCGGCGGTTGGCGGGGACATGATCGGCGCCAGGTCGTCATGGCCGCGCTCCGCCGGGCGCGTCAGCGACATAGCGGCGCGTCGATGAGCGCGCGCGTCAGCGGCGGTGCTGGCCGCACGGCGCATCCCCCAGTGATCGACACGTTCTCGTCGGCGCGCCCGCCGCGTCCTGTCCTGGCTGGCCGAAGACCTATGACGTCGCGGCCGCGGATACTTTCATCTGGCCCCCCTCGTCGCACGAGGGCTCCACGTCGGGGGAAAATGCTATTTCCTTGAAGGCGAATACGACCGGTGGATCGAGGACGGTGGCAGGGCGCATCGTTATCTCGATGACGTCTCGCGACCGTTCCCTCGGCAGGCGGGCTCGTCCGACCAGGTGTCCGATGCTCTCGGGGTCGCTGGGGCCGGCTTGGGATGCAGCGATCTCCTGAGCCGCCGCGATCGAGATATGCGCCGACGCGGCTCGATCTACATCCAACGCGCGCTGGGCGCCCGGCGAGGTGATCAGACAGCATATCGGGCTGCCTTGAGGGATCTCGCTCGCGAAGGCCGCGACGAATATAGGCGAAGAAAACGGCGTTCTTATGGATATGCAGATTCCGCTTTCGAGTGGTACGCGGGCCGGAACCGGGCGAGTTCTCGCGCCGCCCAAGGAGCCCAGTTCGGTCCCACCTTGGATCCGCCGAACCACCGCCCTGTATCGCGATGGGGAGAGACCGACCATCCGGGAGAATACCCGAGAGAAAGTCGCCAGGCTGTCATAGCCGACAGAGAGGCAGATTCCGGTAATACTCTCGTCCGTTCGCGCTAGCCGCTCTTTGGAGCGTTGCATGCGAAGGCAGGCGAGGAAACGGCCAGGCGTGGTTCCGGTAGCGCGTAGGAAACGCCGTCGGATCGAGGACAGGCTCTCCCTGAAATCTCCCGCCAGGGACGCGACGGAGACGCCCTGCTCCATGCCCATCGCCATGGATCTGATCATGCTCTCGGTTATGTGATCGGGCGTCCCATGAGAATCGATGCGAGTCACCGGTTCCTCCTGCGGTCTACGGAATTCCGAGGGCCCAGTCTGCAATCGCCTGGTTGTTCCTGCTTATCGCTGAGAGATCTATGTCCGCGCATGCGTCCGCTGGCCCCTTCGGACGCAGCAATCGAGCGACCGTGATCAACGGGCTCCATCGGGGGAGCGTTCGCGCATGCTCGAGCGCATCCGCCGAGCACATGACGCAACTGAGCGAGAGCCGATCCAGGCTGTCGAGATCGATGGATAGACGCCTGGGCCCGCCGCCCGCCAAGCCGACATGCAGGCGCTCGTGGCCGGTCAGGTAGAGCACGAACCCGCCCGCCGGACCGCCGCCCCGCTCGCCTCCCAATGCGAGGAGCCAATCGGCCCTGAGGTCAGGCGATCGGTGATGATCGACGGATATATAGGCGTCGTCCAATATGGGCAAGTCGGCCGGAACCCGGCGGGAATTGAAATCACCATGGCCGAGGATCAACGCCATCCTATCCCGGGAGAGCCCGAGCGCGGCCTCCGGACCGAGGGGAATGGACTGATCGACGATGATCGTCTTGGCCGACAGGTCCTCTCCGGTCTCCTCGAAGTATCGTTCCCTGCTCGAGCCGCCCGCGAATAAATCACCGCGGTCCCGGAAGATCGCGAAGCCCATGCCCGCGTGGCGCACGCGCCGAGCGATGCCTCCGATCTTGATCTCGGCAAGGCACTCTGGTTCGCTTGTTATATAGAGTATTTCGCCTGGCATGCTCAAGCCTGGATGATCGAGCGGTAGTAACGTTGGAAGCAAGCCTGCCAATGAAGGCCGCTCGCCGCGCTCCTGGCCTTCGCCCGGATGCCGGGCCAAGCGGCCGTCACCCGCAGGGCCCTGAGCAGGCAACCGCTTATGTCCTCGCCGCTGTCATCATTGACCACGAAGCCATTCTCGGTGTCTGATATCAGCGAATCGCTCGCCCCGCAGCGTTCCGTCACCACGACCATCCCGCTGGCCATGGCCTCGCCTACGACGGTGCTGTACGTCTCATTTCTGCTTGGCATCAACAGGATGTCGGCCGTCGCATACAGTTCCGCGAGGCATTCAAGATCGAGAGCCCCGAGAAAATAGGCCCAGGGCATCGCCTCCTGCAATTCGCCGAGCAGCGGGCCATCCCCGGCTACCACCAGGCAGCACTTATGCTCCTGGATGATGGGCCGGAGCTCTGCCAGTCGCCGGCAGCCCTTCTCCGCGATCAACCGGCCGCTGTACAAGATGATATGGTCATGATCCTCGTCCTTCAGAAGATGATCCGCTATGTCCTCGCGGCGTCGAGTCGGGGCGAACATCGACGTGTCGATACCGTAGGAGGCAGGCAGCAGCGTCTGGATCCCGAGCGATCGCAGTGAATCCCCGTGGCGCCGGTCGAAGCAGATCGTCGCCGTGGCATGCCTCATGTAGTGCGCCATTTCCGAGATGCGTGCGTCCCGCACCTCCGGAGAGAGAAATGGATCGATGTTGTGGTGGGTCACGCTATACGGCAATCGCCATTTACGGCAGAAGTAGGCGACCTTAAGCCCTTCGGTGTCCAGGAGCTCGATGTGGACGCGCCTCGGCCGTCCATTTGTCAGCCTGTCAAAAATTTCGTGCAGCGCGCCGGCCAGGCATGCTTCCTGAGTAAGGCGATCGGGGTAATCCAACGGATCAAACGGCACGACGCGTAGCCCTCGGGAGGACAGGCCGGAGGTGAGCTTTCTCGAAGTCTGCGCTATGCCGGCATAAGATTGCTCATTTCTTATCCCGCTCAGGACGAAAATGATGAGCAGAGGTTCGTCGGCCTGCTCATCGACCGCGATGCATGTCACTTGGCTGCCTCGATGTTTGCGGAGTCATGTGGGATCGCGACGTTCCTGTCGTGGTCGCCTTCGATCGCGGGCAGTCGGGCCCTTTCGAGCGCCGCGGCGTCTGATCGGTCCTGGAGGGCGCCGAACCGCACCGTGCGTCCTGCCGCCTGTGAGATGCGTGCGCCCGGATGTCCCACGGCCGTCGGGAGCGTCATCTGCTGCAGGCCGCAGAAGGTCGAGGCGCTGGGGGTTGGACGGGTGGAGGTCGATCGGATCGCGCGCGGTGTCGCCGTCGCCTTCGGAGCGCGATCCCGGATGCGCCAACGAGCCGAAGCGTGACCTCGTCGACCGCGCGCAGCGCTATCACCCGACGCTCCGCTCCGCCGCGGCGCGCGACCAGGGGAGGCGACAGCGCGCGGTGAACGTCATGGCGCTCCTCAGGGCGGCCGTTGATACGAACGGTCCTCAGTCGAGGAATGACCGAAACGGCACGTTGATCATGCTCCAGTCGAGGCTCGTCAGCGTCGACGGCGCGGCGATCGTGCCGCTCAGGGCGGCGCGCCTGCTCCGTCGCGCGATCTGCAGCGCGATCCGCCGGCAAACGGACGGCGCGGGCACAATGACGCGTCAGACCTGCGGCGCGCTACCCATGACGCCACATCCGTGCGAGCCGCGGCGGGATGCTCCGAAGGCGCGAAGCGCGGCGGACGCTCTCGACTCCGGGATGTCCTTCATCCTTGTCAGCGTCGCCGCTGTGTCACAGCAGACGAGGTGCCTGTCGACTCATGGGCTATGTGCTTTGATCGGCGAGCGGCGCACGTCCCGGCGCCTGCGCCACGGCCACCATCAGGATCACGCCGATCAGCGCGGCGACCTGGATCCCGGTCACCGCCTCGCCATCGATCCAGCCGATGACGACCGCGCCGATCGGGATCAGGTACGAGACCATGCCGGCGAACAACGGTCCGCGCTCCTTGATCATGCGGTAGAAGGCGTACCCGCACAGGCCGGTGCCGACGACGCCGAGCGCGGCGACCGCCGCGAGCGCCATCGGCAGCCGCTCATCGACGCGGATCGGCTCGCGCGCCGCGCCGATCGGCGTCAGCACCAGAGCGGTCGCCGCCAGGCACCATGTGGTCAACGGGAGCGCCGGCGCGTCCGGGAAGCAGCGCTTGATCAACGTGTTGGCGATCGCGTAGCCGACCGGGACGGTGACCGCGAGCGCGAGGTGCGCAGGCGGGATCGCGCGGACGACGCCGTCGCCCAGCACGGCGACCAGGCACACCAGGCCGCCGACGACGCCGAGGACCTGCCGCGTCGTCGGCCAGACACCGAGCAACGGCACCGACACCGCGATCGTCAGCAGCGGCACGAAGCCGACCAGCATGCCGATGAAGCCGCTCCCGTACGGCACGACGAGGTACGGCTGCACGCAGTACGGCGCCGCGAAGCCGATCACGACGATCAGGGCGAGCCAGGCCCACTGCGCTCCACGCGGCCGCCACCAGCCCGACAGCGCGCACAGCGCCGCCAGCGCCAGCGCGCCGCCGATCACGCGCCCGGCGCCGATCGATACCGGGCCGAACGCGGCGGCTGCCTTCTTCATCAGGATGAAGCTGGCGCTCCAGGTCAGCGCCGTGAAGAGGAAGAGGACGTAAGCCACGGCGTCGCTTTGGAGTAGCGGCGCACCCGGCATGGAGAAGCGTCCGCGGCCCGCTTCGCCGCCGGCGGAGCGGAGCGGAGCGTCGCGCGGGACGGACACCCACTCCTGCCCGACCTGGACTATCGACGATGGCGGATGAGCGCCGTGCCGCGCCTGATGAGATGGCTGTCCTCTCGAGTCGCAGTCGTCTGCCGCTCGTGTCCGCTCGACCGCGCGGTGACATCGCGACCGCGCCGTGAACAGACCGGACGCGATGCCCGCGCCGGACACATCTCCTCAACGACCGATCATTGGCGCGGCCGCACCGGCGACACAATCAGCCCCCCATGCCATTCCTCGATCAGCCTCAGCCGGCCCGTCGCGTCCGCTTCACCGAGACCGATCGCCACCTGCCCAACCCGCACCGCGGGATCTGCACCTTCCAGCGTTTCGACGGCGACGCGCTGTATCCGGCGCAGAGCTGGTCGGAGCACGGTCCCACCACCTTCCCCGCGCGCGCGTTCCCGGGAGCCGCGCCCGGCTACCTGAGCAGCACCGTCGCGTACTGCCGCTGGTACTGGCGATCGATGGAGCCGAAGCAGGGCGAGTACGACTTCAGCATGATCGAAGGCGCCCTCGCGACCGCCGCCGAGCGCGGCCAGACCCTGGCGGTCCGGCTCATGGCCTACGGCGGCAAGAGCGACGCGCCGCTGCCGGACTGGTTCCTTGCCAAGCAGCCGGACGATGTCGCCGACCGGTCCGAGGCGGACTCCGCGTTCTACCGCGAGCGCTGGGGCAGGTACGTCAAGCCGCCGGACAAATCCTCGACCGATCACGACTCGGCCCTCTATCTCGAGCATTGGGGCGGACTGGTGCGCGAGTTCGCCCGGCGCTTCGACGCGGATCCGCGGCTCGAATCGATCGACGTCGCCTACATCGGCCAGTGGGGCGAAGGCGCGGGGTACTGCAGCCCGCAGCGCTGCCGCGAGTTCGCGCGGCTCTGGCAGGAGGCGTTCACGCGCACGCCGCGCATCGCGCTGGTCGGCGGCGACCAGCTCGGCGCCAGCATCGAGACGGGATCGGGTTGGCGCGCCGACTGCTTCGGCGACATGAGCGACGAGGAGTGCGACTGCGTGTACCGCGTCGGCTGGTGGAACCACATGCACGAGATGTATCCGCGCAGCGTGGCGCAGTCGGGGGCTGCGGATGCCTGGAAGCACGCGCCGATCCACCTCGAGACCTGCTGGGTGCCGACGTACTGGTTCCAGCAGGGCTGGGACCTCGGCTGGATCCTCGAGCAGGGCCTGAAGTACCACGCCACCTACCTGATGCCCAAGTCGTGCGCCCTGCCGCCCTCGTGGATCGACCAGATCGACCGCTTCTGCCGGCGCCTCGGCTACCGCCACGTGATCCGTCACGCGTCCGTGCAGAGTCCGATCCTGGCGACGGCGACGGCCTTCAACTTCCAGGCCTGGATCGAGAACGTCGGCGTCGCGCCGATCTATCGCCGCTACGACGTCGCCCTGCGCCTGCGCCAGCACGCGCGCGAGGAGATCGTCGTGCTGCCCGCGGTCGACATCCGCGCGTGGCTGCCCGGCGACGCGTGGATCGACGAGCAGGTCGCCGTGCCGGCGGGTTTCGGGCCGGGCTGGGTCGATGTCGCCATCGGCATCGTCGGTCGCGACGGCAGGAAGCCGGCGGTGCGCTTCGCGGTCAAGGACGCGGAGTGCAGCGGCTGGGTGCCGACCGCCGGGCTCGAGATCCGCTGAAGCCGCGCTCGACTCCCCCCACATCCCAGGAGCTCCGGTGAAACCGCGACTCGTCCCCGGCCATCCGCGACTGCTGATCACCCCGCGGCAGCTGCCGGAGTTCCGGCGGCTCAGCCAGGGACCGCGCAAGCCGCTGCGCACCCTGCTGCTCGACAAGCTCGAGCCGCTGCTGGCATCCGCGCCGGCGCTGCGCGCGGGCATCAACCACCATCCCGAACGCCTCGCGTTGGCGCTCGGCCAGGCCTGGCGCATGACCGGCGACGAGCGCTACGGCCGCGCCGCGCATTGGCTGCTCGGCTCGTTCGAGTTCTGCGCCTCGGCCCAGCCCGTCGGCTACGACACCTGGGGCGTCATCGCCGAAGCCGCGGCGATGCTCTACGACTGGCTGCACGACTTCTGGCGCCGCGAAGGTCTGCTGGAACGCGCGGGGTTCATCACCGCGTTCTGCGCCCGGCGCGCGCTCGATGAATCGCTGCACTACTACATCCTCGACGACTGGCACAACTACCTGCTCGGCCTGCAGTCCGGCGCCCTGGCCGGGGCGCTCGCGCTCGGCGACGAGTGGCCGGACTTCGAGGACGGCGCGACCCTGCGCGCGCTGCACGCCCTGCATTTCACCGGCCGGCCGAGCGCCGGGCTGTTCGTCCAGGACGCCTACCGCCTGCCGCCGACCACGCGTTGCCTGCAGGCGATGCTGCGCTCGGCCGATGGCGCCGGCTTCGCCGCGCATCTCGAGTCGACCACCGCCTACCACTGGGTCGATGGCTTCGAGATCACCAAGATCGCCGAGCTGTGGACCTCGGCGCTGGTGCCCGCGGCGCGCGGCGGAAGGCCGGTGTGGCCAGAGCTCGAGCGCATCGGCGAAGCGGTGCTGCAGTTCACCGCTCCGGACGGGCGCAACATCGGCATCGGCGACGGCTCGCCGTCGCGGCCGACGCATTGGCAGGCCAACGCCATCTTCCACCTCCAGGCCCGCGCGCCGCGCGCCGACTTCGCGCGCTGGCTGGCCGAGAACGGCGCCATCGCCGACGGCCCGTATCCGAACCACGCGCTGCTGCGCGCGCTGCCGCCGGGACGCGCGCGGCTTCGCGACGTCGCGCTGCCGCTGTCGACGCTGATCGATCCGATCGCGGTGCTGCGCTCGGGGCGCGACGACGACGCGACCATGATCTCCTTCCGCTGCGGCCGCTACGGCGGCTCGCACAACCACCTCGACAACAACTCGTTCACGATCCATCGCGGCGGGGCGCTGGCGATCGACTCGGGCAGCACCGATTACGGCGCCGCGAACCGCACCGAGTACCACATCCGCACCCTGGCCCACAACGCGATCCTGGTGCGCGATCCGTCCGAACGCCATTGGCTGGGCAAGCACGCGCAGCCGACGGTCAACGACGGCGGCCAGCGCCTGGTCACGGTCAGCTATTCGCCGCCGAACGAGACCACCGGCGATCCGCACGGCCTGGTGACCGAGGCGCGGCGCAACTCGCATCGCGACGAGTTCGACACCGGCCGCTACCTCGCGTTCCGCGCGGGCACGACCATCGACTATCTCGCCGGCGACGCGACCCGCGCCTACACCTATCCCTGGTCGGGCATCGGCGACAACCAGGCGCGCCGGGTCGAGGAGGCGGTGCGCCAGCTGATCTTCCTCAAGCCCGATCTGATCGTGGTGTTCGATCGCGTCGAGGCGACGCACGCGCGCCTCGCCAAGAAGTGGCTGCTGCACACCATCGGCGCGCCGACGGTGGTCGCGGACGGCAGCCGTCATACGACGCCGGCCGGGATCCACGTGCTGTCGCCGGGCGCCATCGAATTCACGCATCTGCGCGGTCGGCTGACGGTCTGGCCGCTGCTGCCGCAGGCGCACCGCGTGCGCGCCGTCGGCGGACCGGGCTACGAGCATTGGGTCGATCACGCCGTCGGCGCCGACGATGGCGGCCGGAACTATCCGCTGGCGCGGCCGCACGACGACTCGGGCGCGTGGCGGATCGAGATCGAGCCGACCACGACGGCGGCGCGGCACTGCTTCCTCACCGTCATGCACGCCGGCCTGACCAGCGAGGCGCCGATCGTCGACGACCTGCGCTGCACCGCGCGCATGGCTGGGGACCACGCGACGGTGGTGATCGAGCGTCGCCGGGGGCGGGACTGGGCCGTCCACGCCGAGGTGCGCGTGCGCAGCCACGGCGCGGTGGCGGCGGACATCCGCTACGGCGCCGAACGCGTGCGCGAGACCGCGCCGGCGCCGCGGCCGGTGCCGCGCGCCAAGCGTCGGTGAGGGCGGCGATCAGGCCGGGCGGCGAGAGGCCTGGCCTCTGATTCTTTCGACTCGTCCTCGCATCGTGGCTCGGCTACTCGCTGGCCGGCCGTTCCCCGGGCGCGCTGGTCGGGGGCCGGCCGGCCACGGGATCGACCAGCACGCGGCGTGCGCGGCTGCGCCAGATGATCGCCGCGAGGGCGACGACCAGGACGATCGCCCACGCGTCGTAGCGGTGCAGGTCGCTGAGGAATACGCCGAGCGCAGCGCCGCACAGGTAGCCGAGGACGGCGAAGGACGTGGTCCACAGCGCGATGCCGATCAGGTCGAGGACCAGGAACCGCCACGCGGCGATGCGTGACATGCCGAGCGCGATCGGCGTGACCGTGCTGGCCGCCGGGATGAACTGGAAGGCGATCACGAACCACACCGGATCGCGTTCGATGCGCGCCAGCGGGGCTGCGATGCGGCGACGCAGGCCGGGGAAGCGCGCGAACAGGAGGCGGCTGCAGAACCGGCCGAGCAGGAAGCACGTCCAATCGCTGAGGAACACGCCGAGCCCGCCGAACGCCATCACCCATGCCAGCGACAGGTGGCCTCCGCGCGCGGCGTAGCCGGCCACGGCCAGCGCGACCTCGCCCTCGAGGAAGGTGCCGATGACCAGGGCCGCGTAGCCGTAGGGCTCGACGATTGCGGGGGCCTCCACCGGCTGCCTACAGGAAGTCGACGAGCATCTGCTCGGGAATCGATCGGCCGCACGAGGTGGCCACGCAGCGTCGCAGGTAGTCGGTGAAGCATGGCGCCTGCGCGACGCCCTCGTCGCGCAGGCGCCGGTTGTCGAACGCGGCCCCGAGGCCGGCGAAGGTCCCATAGATGCGCATCGCCTTGAGCATCAGGCGGCGGTTGCAGGGCCCGAAGAACTCGTGGAAGCGATCCTGCAGGGCGACGAGGTCGCCGTAGGTGACGACCTGGTAGCGGTCGGACCCGCGCCGATCGCCATACGCGTGGCCAAAGGCGGCGCTGATCTGTCGGAACGACGGGCAATGACCGGGGCCGCTGGAGACGTGGTAGACGCGGTGCGCCAGCTGCGGCTTCAGGAGCAGGTGCAGCAGCGCGCGCGCCGCGAAATCGACCGGCACGACGTCGATGATGCCATCCGGATCGTTCATCAGGCGCTGCATCGCGTCCGACATGCGGAACGCCCAGAAGATGCTGTGCGACGGCGCGCATCCCAGACGCGCGTGGCCGACGACGATCGACGGCCGCGCCACCACCAGCCGTCCGTCGGCGAACTCGGCACGCAGGCGCACCTCCGCCTCGGCCTTGCTCGCCGTGTACTCCACCAGGTGCGTCACCCCCTCCCGCGGGTGGTCGTCCTCGTGCACCACCGCCGGCGGCGTGGCGCCGCAGATCATCGCCGTCCCCACCTGGAGGAACCGCCGCAGCCGTGGCAGGGGACGGACGGCGCCGGCGAACGCCATCGTCCCGTCGACGTTGGTCCGCCAGATCTGGGGATGCGAGCCGAACGAGGTCACCGCCGCGCAATTGAGCACCGCGTCGACCGCCGCCAGACGTCGGTCGCCAGCGAACGCCGACGGATCGCAGATGTCGCCGCAGATGATCTGCTCCGGAGCGATCCGCGCCAAGGCCTCGCCACCGACCGCGAAGCGCTCCAGGTTGGCGCTCACGCGCGCGACGCCCTCGGCCGGAGTCGCCGCGCGCACGACCAGCAGCACGCGCGACCACGCGGGGGAGACGATCAGCTCGGCCGCGACGGCGCCGCCGAGGAATCCGGTCGCGCCGGTGAGCAGGAGGCTGTCAGCAGGTGCGATCACGGCGGCTCCGATCCTCGGTGATGGTTATCGCGCTTGGCTGAGGATCAGCACGGGAAGTCCTGGACCGACGGCGACGGGGAACGGCGACGGCGAATGACGGGACACGGACCGCCATCGTCAGAGCGGCTTCCACAAGGCGCTCAGGCGAATGACGGGCAGGGCGACCGGTGGGAGGCGACCGATGGGACAGGCACCCGGAACCGGACGACGGGACAGGCACCTGGAGAACGATGGCAGCGCAGGACTGCACAGGAGCGCTTCGTGCCTTCGCTTCTCGCTCGCCGGGTGGAGCATCGGCTGCGTGTCCATCTGCTGGGATCAGCAGTGGGCGCGGTCAGGGATCCCGACGCACCGAGGTCGAGGGCATCGCCATCCAGCCCGAAGCCGGCACGCCCGAGCCGCACCTCCGGTCCGCGCGGCGGACACCATCGCGGCATTCAATGGATGTTCGGTGCCCCCGCGCCCGAGCCGCCAAAGTGGCGCTTCGTGAAGATGACATCGAGACGACCCGTCTGGCTGTAATCGACCTCGGCCACGTACTGATGAACGTTGTTGAGGAGCCGGATCGAAGCGAAGGTGCCGGTGCACACCCCGTTGTAGGTGATCAGGCCCGTGACGGTTCCCACCGAGGCCAGACCGGCCAGGTCGAGGGTCAGCGTCGTCATCGACCCGAGCGACAATGAACCTCCTGCCGTCGCCAGGTCGAGCCGATCGAAATCCGTCCCTGCCGTCGGATAGGCCGCGACGCGGAAGGCCATCGTGCCCGAAGCGCTCCCGACGGTCGCCGATGCGGCACGGAGGATGCCGATCGCCGCCGAGGTTCCCGGCGCGACGGTGGAGTCCGCCCCGGGCGCTGTGATCGCGCCGATGGTCCCCGTCCCGCGCAGCGTTCCACCGTTCAGCGCGACGGCGCTGGTCATGGATCCGGTGACGAGGAGCGTCCCGGCCCCGACGCTCGTCGGGCCCGCGACATCGCTGCCGGCATAGGTCAGGTGGAGGACGCCCGTCCCCAGCTTGCTCAGAGGGAATGCGCCGGTGATCCTGTTGCTGAGCGTGAATGTCCCGCTGTTCGCGCCGATGCACGACGCGCTCGCGAGGGTGATCGGACCGGCGAACGAGCTCGATCCCTGGGAGTTCGTCAACGCGCCGGCCGAGGCCACTCCCAGCCCATGCAGCGTCACTGGTTCGGCGGTGCTGTAGGTCACCCCACCCTGGCCGTGGTAGCCGCCGTCGTTCCCGCTCTGCCCGATGTCGAGCGTCGCACCGTCATAGACGATGGTCGCCCCAGCCGCGGTGCCGAGAGCGCCGTCGGCGCCAGCGCGACAGGTCCCGCCCGCCACCGCGATGACGCCAGTGAACGCCGTCGTCGTCGCCGAGTTGATGTTCGCGTTCCCGTCGATGTTGCCGTTGAGTTCGGTGATCGAGCTCCCCGACATGGTCAGCGAGGTGCAGGACATGGTCACCGCGTCGCCCCAGTTCGAGATGATGCCGTTCGAGCCGGTGCCGGTGCTGACGATCACGCCTTCATTGGCCCCGAACGAGAAGTTGCTCGCGATGCGCCCGCGACCGCTCCCGCGATGATAGACGTTGCCGCCGATGTTGAGCAGTCGGAACTGGTCGGTGCCGCAGGAGATGGTCGAGGTGTTGAAGACGTAATACGAGGTGCAGAAGCACCCGGCGACGATGTTCGCGTGCACCTTGAGCCCACTGCTGATCATCACGTGATCGCCCGCGACTGGCGAGCCGGAGTTGGCGGTCCAGGTGCTCGCGGTGTTCCAGTTCGTGCTGGCTGCCGCGGTGTATTGGGTGCCGGTGCCGAGCTGGGTCAGGCCGTTGGTGACGTGGTAATTGCCCGTCTGCACGAAACCGCCCTGCTCGACCACGGTCCAGCGCGACAACCCGGCCGCGGCCCCGGTCCAGATGAGGAATCCGTACGGGTTGGCACCGCGATTGAACTCCATGGTCGCGGCATTGGCGCGCGAGACGCCGCCGCTCGCGGTCAGCGTCGGACTGCCGGTCACCGCGTTGAAGGCGACGAAGCTGTGGCCCTTGGTGAACGCCATCGCGCCGATGGTCTCGGATCGGGTGTCGTCGGTGGTCCACGAGAACGTCCCGGCCCTCATGGTGACGGTGGCGGTGTCGCCGATGCGGTCAGCGCTGGTCGAGGTGTCGTCGATATCGAGGGTCCCCCCACTCTCGATGACGAGCGCCGTCGACGAGGCGACCGCACCGCTGGCTCCGGACAGCCGCAATGTCCCAGCGGCGACGGTGGTCGTGCCGGTGAACGTCGCGGTGCCCGACACGGCGACCACCCCCGCGCCCGACTTGGTCAATCCGCCGCTACCCGAGATGGCGGCGCCGATCGTGAGCGAGCCGGTGCTGGCGCTGCTCACGTCGGCGAGCGATGCACCCCAGGCGAGCGTTGCGCACGCGACGGTCGCGGCCGCTGTTCCGGTCGCGCTGAGGCCACCGGTCAGGGTCAGCGTGTTCGCGCCGGTGATGGATCCGCTGCCGGTGAAGGTGAGCGTCGCGCAGGCTCGGTCGGCGGAATTGAACGCGATGGCATGCGCGGCGATCGCGACGTTGTCACCAGCGACGGGCACGCCGACGCCGCCCCACGTCGCGCTGTCATCCCAATTCCCGGAGCCGCTGCTGGCGTAGTCCGCCGCCAGGATCGACGGTGCCAGGACGAGGATGAGGACGACCGAGCGCACCATCGGCCGGAGGGACACGGCGGCGCGAGACCGTGATCGGGACGACGGGCGCCCAGGGGACCCCGGCGCATGGGCAGACCGTGGAGATGTGATCATCGAGGGGCCAATGCCGATCCTGCGGTTTCCGTCAGCAGGCTTTTCTGGCCACCAGCCACATGAACGTTACACGATTTCGCGCTCGACGACAAGTTCGCCCGACGAGACCACCGCCGGTACTGATCGCTCCTGCCGCCCAGGGCACGAACGAAGCCAGGGCCTTCCCGCGGGCGTGGCCGCCCTAGGCTGGCGGCGTGGACCTCAGGGAGATCGCTCCCGGCAAGCTCTTCCACGCGGTCACGCGTCCGATCGGCGTCACCGACACGCTCCCGTTCCGGGTGGCGTTCGAGTGCGTCGACCTGGTCGAGGCCCGGGATGGCGCGACCCATCAGAGCGGCCCGCACCATCACTGGCACTACGAGGTCATCGTCGTCCAGGGCGGCACCTACGAGTGCCGCATCAACGGCGCGTTCGTGAGCCTCGGTCCCGGCGGCGTGGCGATCTCCAAGCCCGGCGACCTGCACGAGGACCTGTGCCGCGGCGCGGTGCGCTTCGCGGCGGTCCGGTTCCAGGTGCTGCCCGGTCCCCAGCCCGACCGCTCCGCCAACGTCCTGGTCGACGAGCCCGGCCTGGCCGGGCAGGTGCTGAGCGGCACCGGCGCGGTCTTCACCGACCTGGTCGAGCGCCTGGGCGCGGAAGGCGCACGCACCGATCCGTTCACCGCCCACCTGCTCGACTCGGTCATGGTCACGTTCGTCTGGGCCCTGGTGCGGGCCGTGCCGCGCGAAGCCGTCAACCCGCGGCTGCTGGTCGGAGCCGAGGACAACGAGCTGGCCGCGGCGCTGCACCGGCTGTTCGAGGACCACCTCGGCGGTCAGCTCGGCCTGCGCGAGATGGCGGCGGAGCTCGGCCTGAGCGAGCGCACCCTCACCGCGCGCTGCCGCGCCACGTTCTCGGACTCGCCGACGCGGCTGTTCGTCCGCCACAAGATGCAGCGCGCGCGCACCCTGCTGGTGCAGACCGACCTCGCGATCAAGGAGATCAGCGCGTACCTCGGCTTCGAGAACCCGTACCACTTCTCGACCGTCTACAAACGCGTGTTCGGCGTCGCGCCGACGCGGGCGCGCTCGTAGGAGACGACCGCGGTCCGAGGGTCGGAGCGCGGCCAGCGGCCGCCGTCCGAACATGCGGACAGCGGACGCAGCCGGTCGCTCGGTCCGACCCTCGGACGGTCGCCTACTTCGCCTTCGCCGCGCTGCCGCCCGCGACCTTGACCCAGCTGCCGCCCTGGCTGGCCTGGTAGGCCGCTTCCATGATCGCGACGCTGTCCATGCAGGCCTCGAGGTCGGCCTTCAGCTCGGCGGCCGACAGCTTCTTCTGGATGGCGGCGACCAGGCGGTCGACGGTCTTGGGCGCCTCGTCGAGCGCCTGCACCGGCTGGGCCTCGCTGCCGGGCTTGCCGAAGTGGTAGCCCTTGCCCGGGACATCCCACACCGCGCCCTTCGAGCCCTGGATCTCCAGGCCGCCCGGGCCGCCCTGGTGGATCCAGCCGGCTTCGACCGTGCCGAGCACGCCGCTCGCGAACGTGATCTGGGCGATGCCGAAGTCGTCCACCCTGGGGTAGGCGCCGCAGCGGTTGCCGATCGTGGCCCAGACCTCGGTCGCGGGTCCGAACAGCGAGCGCAGCAGGTGCACGGCGTGGGTGCCCATGTCCATGAACGCGCCGCCGCCGGCCAGCGCGGGATCGGTGAACCACTGGAGGTCGGGATTGTCGAACCACCGGCCGTAGGCGGCGTGGTGGGCGTTGCGGAAGCGCACGTGGGTGATCTGGCCGAAGTCGCCGGCCTGGATCTTCGCCGCGATCGCGCGCATCACCCCGCCGAACGGCTGGAAGTAGCCGCAGAACAGCGTGCTGCCGTGCTTCTGCACCAGCTCGCGCACCGTCGCGAGCTCCTTGGTGCTGGTGCACAGCGGCTTCTCGCAGAACACCGGCTTGCCGGTGGGCAGCGCCTTCTCGAGCAGCGGCAGGTGGCGGGTGTTCTCGGCGGCGATCAGGAAGCCGTCGACGGCCGGGTCCTTGAGCACGGCGCCGAGGTCGGGGACGAACGTGGAGCCGAAGTCCTTGGCGTAGCGCTGGCCGCGGTCGGGGACGTCGTCCCAGATGGCGTAGGCGACGCGCCCGTCGGTGCCGTTCTTGATGGCCTCGAGGAAGCCCTTGGTGTGGATGTGGGCGGTGGAGAGGACGGCGATGTTGATGGGTCTGCTCATGGGATTCCTGATGGGTGGTGGTCGGGCTGCCGCCGGCGGCGCCGGCGGCCGCGGTCCGGCTACTTCGTCGCCTTGGCGGCCTTGGCCTCGGCCAGGACGACCTCGCGCCCGGTCTTCCCGGACTCGACGATCGCCTCCAGGATGCTGATCACCTTGATGGTCTGCTCGACCGGCACCGGCGACGGCTTGCCCTTCTGGATCGCGTCGACGAAGGCGAGGATCTCCTCCTGGTGCGACGGCTTCAGGCCCGCCTGCTCCTGGATGCGGCCGTCGACCAGCGCGCCGCCGACCACCGACGCGTAGTCGCCGCTCGGCCAGTGGACGCTGGCCTTCTTGCCGAACAGGCGGGCGGAGAAGTCCTCCTTCTCCTGCTGGTGCTGCAGCCACGAGGCCTCGAGGACCATGGTCGCGCCGTTGGCGAAGTGGATGAAGCCCGAGGCGAAGTCCTCGACGCTGAACAGCGCGCGGTCCCACTCGCCCCAGCCGCCCGGGATGTCGTTGCCCTTGGCGAAGTTGACCATCGTGGTGCCGCTGACGCGCACCGGCTCGGGGAAACCCATCAGCCACAGGCCGAGGTCGAGCGCGTGGACGCCGATGTCCATGCACGGCCCGCCGCCCGAGATCGCGTGGTCGATGAACGTCGCCTTGCCCGGCAGCCAGTTGCGGCGCACGGCGTGGATGCGCGCGTGGTAGACCTCGCCGAGCGAGCCGGCGTCGGCGAACTTCTTGAGCGCCTGCGCGGGGCCGCCCCAGCGCATGTTCTGGGCGGTCATCAGCAGCGTGCCGGCCTTCTTCGCCGCCGCCTGCATCTCGCGGACCTCGGCGGTGGTCACGGCCAGCGGCTTCTCGCAGATGACGTGCAGCTTGCGCGCGAGCGCGGCGAGCACGGCCGGGGTGTGGAACTGGTTCGGGGTGCCGATGTCGACGGCATCGAGCCCGGCGACCTCGACCAGCTCGCGGTAGTCGGTGAACACCCGTTCGGCGGGGATGGCGAAGTCCTTCGCGAACGCCTCGGCGGTCGGCAGATGCGAATCGCAGACCGCGACGATCTCGCAGTCGGGGGCGATCTTCCAGCCCGGCATGTGCGCGCCGCGCATGATGCCGCCGGCGCCGATGATGCCGATCTTGAGCTTGGCCATGGGGAGCGGTCCTTCCGCGGACGTGGGATCCGCAACGGGTGGGGCGTATTCTATGCGCGATCCGCCGTCGGCGGGAATGTCTGGAACGGCGCGGGTGATGTCTCGCGCGGCAGGCGGCGTCGGCGAGGAAAGACGGGACAAGGCACCGCTCTCGGCATCAGCAATGACGCGACAGGCACCGACCCCCGACAGGAATGACGGGACAGGCACGGATCTCTCTCGTCGTACTTGTCCCTCGACGCTTCTCGATTGCAGCCAGCCGCCGTCAGGCGGCGCGAGCCTGCTCCTTGGCAAGACGGCGACCGAGGAACGCGACGGCCACGGCGCGCCACAGCAAGGCGAGCGCGACGAGCGCGAACAGCCCCTGATCGATCGAGACGCCGTGCCAGCGTTGGCGCACGGCGGAACGCCAGCCGTCGGCCAGCAGGTCCGGCCACGCCGCGGTCAGCACCTCGATCAGCGGGCCGGCTTCCGACGGTCGCAGCAGCGGCAGGACCGCCAACGCGATGATCGGCAGCGCCGCCAGCAGGATCGGCCGCGCGCGCGGGCTGGCCCCGCCGGCGATGCCGCAGATCAGAAGCCACAGACCGACGGCGATCACCGGCACGCCGAGGGCGAGGTTCGCGGCGAAGCCGTACAGCGGCGCGGGCTGCTTCACGGTCAGGACCATGAAGCCGCCGATGACCAGCGCGACGATCCCGGCGAGCGCGACGCAAGCGCCGGTGGTGTTGGCGAGGTCGATGCGGCGGCGGGCGAGCGCTGCGACGCGCTCACCGGTTTCGGCCTCGACCTCGGCTTCGGCGGTGGCCTCGGCGGCGCGCTCGGCGCCTCGCGCCGCGATGCTGAACACGCTCCACGAAGAGCCGGGGCTTTCGCGCTGCGCGCCGCGGCCGGGCGGCATCGCGGCGAGCTGGGCCAACGACGGATCGCGCGCCAGCAGCGCATCCATCGCGACCATGGTCTCGGCGACCGCCTCGCCGGGCCCGGGCTCGGCGAGCAGGTACCACAGCCCGGTGCCGGGCTGGCGGTAGGCGAACCTCACGGCGGCCGTGCCGTCGGCGATCCCCGGCTCGGTGAAGACGATGGTCGTCGCGAATGGGCTGGTGGCGGTGGTCATCACTCAGAACGCTACCTCGTTCCCGTCGGCGTCTGAACCTCCGGCCGGTGCAGGCGCGAGCTCTGTACCACTCTCCGCCGGCGCTGCGCTCGACCGGTCCAAGTCCGAGCGGAAGTGGAAGTCGCCGCGCCAGTGACTAGGCGCTGTGTCAGTCCAGACGAGATGCCTGTCCTCTCGTTCCCATGTCCTCTCGTTCCCAGTCTCGTTCCCGTGCCACGCCACAAGAGTGGAGATGCCTGTCCTCTCGTTCCCGGAGACGAGATGCCTGTCCTCTCGTTCCTCTCGTTCCCGTGCCACGCCCAATGAGGCCGTCTCTCATTTTCTTCTCAGAGCCGCTCATTTACTGCAAAGCCGACTGCGGCTGTCGCTCGTCGTCGCTTGCTCCGTCGCGTCCGTGACCACAGCGGCGCCATGCTCGACCGGGTTTTCGCGCAGATCGACGACTCCTTCGCCGCGACCGTCGAACGGCTGAAGCGCCTGGTCCGCATCCCATCGTGCAGTTTTCCGGGCTTCGACCACGCCCACATCGATGCTTCTGCCGCGGACGCCGTCGCCTGGCTGCGGGAATCCGGCTTCCCGGAGACGCGTATCGCACGACTGCCAGGCGTGCTGCCCTACGTCATCGCCAAGGACCACCGGGCGGGACCGGGAAAGCCGACCCTGCTGCTGTACGCGCACCACGATGTCCAGCCGCCGCTGCGCGAAACCCTGTGGCGGACGCCGGTGTTCGAGCCGACGGAGATCGCCGGCCGGCTTTACGGACGTGGCACCGTCGACGACAAGGCGGGAGTCGCCGTCCATTGCGCCTCCGCGGCGGCCTGGAACGCCGTCGCCGGCGCGCCGCCGATCAATCTCACGGTGCTGATCGAGGGCGAGGAGGAGATCGGTTCGCCGCACTTCGCCGAGTTCCTTCGCGCGCACCGCGACGAGCTCGCGGCTGATTGCCTGGTGATCGCCGACCTCGCCAATTACGACACGGGCCTGCCATCGCTGACGACCAGCCTGCGCGGGCTGGTCGAGGCGGAGGTCGGACTGCGCGCGTTGCGGGCGCCGCTTCATTCAGGCATGTGGGGCGGCGGCGTCCCCGATCCGACGCTCGGCCTGTGCCGCCTGCTGGCGACGCTGACCGACGGCGACGGGCGGATCGCGATCGCCGGCATGCACGACAGCGTCCGTCCGCCGACACCGGCGGAGATCGCCGCCTGGCGACGGCTGCCATACGACCCGGACCACTTCGCGCGCATGGCCGGTCTGGCTGCCGGTCGCGGACCCGCCGATCCCGTGGAGTTGCATCGCCGGATGTGGCGGGAACCCGCGCTGAGCGTCAGCTGCTTCCAGGCCGGCGAGCGCGGCAAGACCGGCAACGTCATCATGGATGCCGCCTGGGCGCGCATCGGCATCCGCATCGTCCCCGACATGAAGCCGGAGCGCGTGCGCGAGCTGCTCGAGTCGCACCTACGGCGTCATGCTCCTACCGACATGGAGCTGACCATCTCGGGCGACGAGAACGTCACGGCATGGTCGACCGTTTCCGACCATCCCGCCTTCGCTGCCGCCGGGCGCGCGCTGCGACGCGGCTACGATGTCGCACCGGTGCTGATCGGCTGCGGCGCCTCGATCCCGTTCGTCGGCGAGATGACCGCCGCGCTGGGCGGGATTCCCGCGCTGCTCATGGGCATCGAGGACCCGACCTGCGGCGCCCACGCCGAGAACGAATCGCTGCACCTCGGCGACTTCCGCAAGGCGATCCGCGCCCAGGCCGCGCTGTTTGTCGAACTCGGAGCGGCGCTCGCGCGGCACGAGGGTCACTGCTCGCCCTTGAGAACGACGTGAGAATGACGCCGAAGAATGACAGAATGACGGGACAGGCACCGACCCAAGAAGGAGAGCATGATGGGACACGCACCGATTCGCATCTGATCTGCTCAGTGAGATGCCTGTCCTCTCATTCTGTCCTCCCATTCTCTGGGTTCACCTCGGTCGCACTGCTCGCTCAGCACGCTCAGCCGAACGCGACGCCGTCGCAGACGATCGCCGGCGTCGCGCCCGCCGCGAGGTCGCAGCGCAGGGTGCGGCCGCCGGCGCTCACCGTCACCGCCCCGGAGGCGAACGCGGTCCGCGCCGACGCGCCATCGACCGTGAGCACCGCGACGGCGCGCAGGCGCGTCGCGCGCGGCAAGGTCCATGCCAGATGGTACTGCGGCGGCACCCGCGCGTGCAGGTGCTCGGGGACGCCGTCGTTGACGTCGACGTCGTAGCGATCCGACATCAGGCAATCGGTCACCCGGCCGTCGGGCCCGTACAGCGCCAGGCGCAGCGCGGCCGGCTCGCGCACCACGTCCATCACCCCGCTGGCGATCGCGGGCCGGCTCATGGTGTGCGCGAGCCACGAGCAGGTCACCGGCGTCGGCGCGACCAGCTCGTCGTGCACGAGGATGAGCCCCGGACGCAGGAACAGCAGCCGTCGCCGGTAGGAGGTCAGCTGCGGGTAGGCCCCCGACAGATCCAGCGCGGCGACGGCGAGGTCGCCGCGCTCGTGCAGGCTGTCGATGCGCCCGACCGTGCGGTGGGTGCGCACCTCCTGCCCGACGCCATCCACCAGCAGGCAGTTGTGCGCCTTGGTGTGGCGCGTCCAGTCGGCGTGGTGGCGGGTGCCGTAGGAGTTGCCGAAGTAGCCGGTCGGCGTGATCAGGCCGCGGCCGCGGCTGATCACCGCGAATCCGCCCTGGTCCGCGTACTGGTGGCTGGCCGAGCCGTAGCGGCTGGCCCGGGCGAGCAGCGCCGTGTCGCGCGCCGGCTCGCCGATCGCCGAGTGCATGCTGACGAAGCCGGAATCGCGGAAGGCGCGGCTGTTCGCCGCCGGACCGGCGGCGTCGGGCGTGGCCGCGGCCACCGGCCGGCGGAAGACGTCCAGCAGGTGCAGATGGTAGACCGGCGGCGGCGGGATCGACGCGGCCAGTCGGCGCGCGGCCTCGGGTCCGAAGCGCTCGGCGTAGACGCCGAAGGGATCCTGCGCGAAGAATCCCGGCCATTCCTCGTCCTCGGGCAGGCACCAGTAGCCATCGCAGAACGGGTGGATCTCCCAGCCCGGCGCGGCGAAGTGCAGGAAGAACTGCGACACGTGCCGGTAGAAGGGATGCTCGAAGAAGCTGAAACCGGTCAGGCGCTCGAGCGCGAAGAAGAACGGCTGCGGCCACTTCGTGTAGGTGGTCGCATAGAACGTGCCTTCGGCCCAGCCGCCGTCCTCGTCGCCGTAGAACGGGTGGAACGAGCCGAAGATGTCCAGGGCGAGCGCGAGCCAACGCCGGACCTCGGACGGATCCGCGTGGCCATGCAGCACCAGGGCCATCTCGCCGAGGTACCCGGGCAGGCGGCCGACGTGCGAGTTCCCCGGCCGCGCGGTGAAGCGCTCGTCGACGATGCGCCGGTAGGACTGCCGCGCGTAGGCGACCAGCGTGTCGATGGCGTAGACGCGCTCCTCGGCGCTGAGCAGATCGTGGATCCAATCGAAGACGGCGGGCAGGCAGCGCGCGTTGCTCAGGCCGATCTCGTCGCCCCACGGCCCGTCGACCGCGCACGGGCCGGCGGGATTCCAGTCGAGGATCGTCAGCAGGCTGGCGCGCGCGTGCGCGCCGGCGCGCGCATCGCGCAGCAGCAGATGGCCGAGGGCGCACGCGACCAGATCGCGGTCGACGTACGCGCGGTGCGCGCCGAGCGCCTCGCGGAACGCCGGCGCCGTCGGGTCGCCGGTGTGGAAGCGCGGCCGCGGAGGCATGCCGCGCGTCAGCGCGAGATCGATGGTGCGCGCGAGCGCGGCCACGCGCGCGGGATGCGCCGCCACCAGCGCCGGCAGGTCCTCGGGGAGATGGATATGGTGGGGATGGCGCGCCGGCACGCGCGCGAGCACCGCCTCGGCGGTCGGCACGATGCGCTCGGGCGCGCCCGCGGGGACGGTGAACGACCACCAGCCGCGCGCGCGCCCCGCGGCCGACACGTTCCAGCGGTAGGCGCCCGGAGGCAGCGCCACGCGCGGCACGAGCAGGTTCGCCGCCACCTCCTCGTCGATCACCGCGCGACCCGCCGCATCCTCGACGGTGACGCGGTAGCGCTCGACGCCGTCGACCGCCAGCCACCAGAACGCCGGGGGCGTGAACGCCGCGACCGCGCCGTCGACCGGCCCCGGGAAGATCTCGTCGGCGCGCGTGCGCGCCTGCGGGAGGGGTTCGCTCACGCCACGCCGTCGCGCGCGAACCAGCGGTAGGCGCCGGTCGCGGGGTCGATCGACCCGACCTGTCTCGCCGGCGTGCCGACCATGATCGCGAAGTCCGGCGTGCTCCTGGTCACCACGGCGTTCGCGCAGATGAGGTTGCCGCGGCCGACGCGCACGCCGGCGGTGACCATCACCCCGGCCGCCAGCCAGCAGCCGTCGCCGATGACGATGGGCTCGCCCTGGTTGCCGGAGAAGCTCCGGGTGCCGGCGGCGAAGACGTGGTTGTTCGAGGTGATCGAGCAGTGCGGCCCGACCAGCACGTCCTCGCCGATGGTGACGTCGCCATTGACGTAGCTGTACAGGCCGATGTAGGTGTTGCGCTTGATCGAGCCGAAGTCCTTGAGCCGGACGATCGCGCCCGGCGCCACCCGCACGTTCTC
The DNA here is from genome assembly GCA_035627695.1 of Planctomycetota bacterium. Lineage (GTDB taxonomy): Bacteria > Planctomycetota > UBA11346 > UBA11346 > UBA11346 > DASPLE01. Next base: position 6,247 of record DASPLE010000125.1, on the reverse strand, counting down.
GCTGAGCAAGCCGATCACCACGGCGCGGTTGCGATTGTCGACGTCGTTGTCGGAGCGGTTGCAGAACTGCGTGAACTTGGCGAATTCCTCACGCGTCAGCCCGGTCTCGGTGCGCCAGTCGTCCATGGCGGCATTGGAGGTGGGCACGGGGGAAAACAAGGCGTCGGGGAGGAGATCACCGGCCTCTTGGAGAGATGCCCGTCCTCTCGTTCCGTCATCGTTGGACCGGCGCGCTATCGCCAGCGATAGGACGAGGCCGTCGTTTGACATCCGGATCGGCTCGTGCAGACAATGCATCCTCGCGCTCGTCGCGTCGAGCGCGCGACATGAAGACCGTCACCGCATTCCGAAAGGAACCCATGCTCCGCCGCATCGTCCCGCTCCTCAGCGTCTGCGTCCTCTCGTCGCTCGCCACCCACGCGCGCGCCGAGGGCAGTGGTCGGGCTGAGGTGCGCGCGGCGGCGCGGCTCTCGTGGTGCGCCGCCGCGCTCGGTATCGGGGGCATCGCTGAGCGACCAGAGGAGATGCCTGTCCTCTCATTTCTGAAAGGACATGCCTGTCCTCTTATTTTTCCGAGAGATGCCTGTCCTCTAACTTTCGTCGCGCGGCGCGCGTAGCGACAGCGTCTCGTTGTGCTCACGTGCCTCGGCGGCAAGTGACAGCCTCACGTCCAAGCCCATCTGCGCGACGACCTCTTGCACGTCATGGATGGTGACGCGGAAGAACTCCTTCCGCAGGTTCACGAGGTTGATGCGGCGGTCCTGGAAGCGGCGGTGGAGCATCGCCTCCAACGCTGGAGCGTCGTCGGTCTTGATCATCCCGTGGACGTCGAAGTCGAATGGCACGCTCGCATCCGACAACTCCCAGATGCGGTCCATGGGATCCATGCGGCGCGTCATCCCGATCTTCAGGACCTGATCCCCGAAGCTGCCGACGTTGGAGACGATGTAGACGTTGCCCATCTTCGTCAGCTGGGCCATCGAGACGGCGCGCTGGCGCTTCTCGGCCGCAGCGGCCATCTGGATCTCGAGTTCCTGGATCCTTGCCACGTACTTGGACATGTCGGCGGTGTGCGCATCCCGCATCTCGCGCTTCGCTCGCTCGAGCGCGGTGGCGAGTCGGCGCTCGTCCCGTTCAGCCTCGCGCTCTGCAGCCTCGGCCTCACGCCTCGCGCGCTCCTCCTCCCGCTGCTGCTCCCTCAGGGCTTGCTGCTCTTCCTTGATGCGCTGCACGAGCTCGGCCTGCTCGAAGGTCAACTGGAGCTCCTTGAGCTTCAGATTGCGGTAGTCGTCGACGATGATGATGCCCCACTTGTCGAGCGTCTTCTCGATCGTCTCCTCCGACTTGCGGATGCGGGCAGCCATGGCATCGAGGTTGTTCCAACGCGCTTTCGCGATCGCCGCGTCCGCGTCGCCATTGAAGGCCCTGATCGCGAGCTTCATCAACTTGGCGATCATAGCTTCGCCCTTCTTCGCCGAGCCTTCGATTCGCCAGTCGATGGTGCACCGAGCGGCCTCGCCGCGCTTGAGCATGCCCGCCTGCTGCTCCTCGACGTGCTCGATGGCGCGCTGGTACGAAGCGGGGTCCTCATGGGTGAACTGACGGCGACGGAAACCGAGCTCCATGAGGTCGCGGTTCTGCTCTGCTCGTGCGATCTCGGCCTCGATGCTGGCAAGCTCGCGCTTACGCGTCTGGACCTGTGCGGCGATCGCACTTGAAGCCACGGCCGCCTTCTCTCGCTCTTTCGTGAGTTCGCGAGCGAGATCGTCGCGCATCGCCTGCAGCTTCGACTGCATCTCCCGATACTGGTCATCAGGCATCATGCGCTGCTTCGCGTATTCCAACTTCGTCGCGAGGTCGCTGGTGCGCGTTCGCTCTATGAGCCACGCGACGCAGAGCGCGCAGGCAGCTGCAGACACGATGATGAGAAGGACCGTCGCCATAGCGCCCCCGATTAACCGATGGAGGTACTGTGCAACTAGACTTATAGCAAGTCGCCTTCTGACGAAGACGGGCCCGAGCTTTAACGGTGCGACCCTTCGGGTCGGTAACCCTTGCGGCAATCTCCGGCTTAACGGTGCGCTCGTCTGCGGGAGCGGTGGACAGGCATCGAGAAGAACGTTCCTGAACCGCGCTCTCCGGCCCGATGTCCGGCCGATCCGGCGAGGCCCGTCGCGCTTCGACCGAAACCCGGGTCATCAGCGGTCGATCAGAGCCGTCGGTCGCCAATCACGGAGACGCCTGTCCTCCCATTGTCCGATCACGAGCGCCCGCGAGCGCACCGCTCGGCCTCAATCGTTCAGCGTCCCCATGTGCCCACCTCGGCAGCGGTCGCGAAGGTGATGGTCACCGGACGGAGTGGATCGAGGCCGCGAAGTCCGGGAAGCTCGCGGGTGCCGATGCGTTCGGCGTCCGGAACGGAGGCCCACGCGTCGCGCCAGATGCCGACATCGGGCAGGTCGACCGGCCGGACGCGCTCCACGCGCAGATCGTCGATCAGCCATCGCCCGTGCGCGGCCAGCGTCCATCGACCGGATGCGCCCACGCGCCGATACATCACCAGGCTGGAGCGACTGCCGTTCGTCCACCAGTCGAGGGCGTCCCCGCTCGCGAACACGCTCTTCTCGTCGAAATGCTCGGCGTCGAGCCGCGCGTCGTCGGTCATCTCGATGCGTCCGACGTTGGCGATGACCGCGAGATCGGCGTCGGCGGGATAGATCCGCAGCCACGCCTTGCCGTCGGCCGTGATCGGGCGCAGCGGGCGTATCCGGATCGACAGGCGCATCGCCGCCATGGGCGGGAGATCGACGTGCGCGGCGAAGTCCTCGCTCTCGATCTCCATGCAGCCGCCGTCGTCGATCCCGCCGCGTTCGCGGTGACGCCAGCTGCCCGCGATCGGCACCAGACCGGACGCTTCGGGGACGGCGAAGGACCATGAGCGGACGATGCGCGATGCGGGTTCGACCGATGCCGGCGCGCTCCCGAGCGCATCTGCGGATCCCGCGAACGTCCACACGGCGATCGCAGCGAGCGCCACCGCGGCGGCGGCAACAGCGGCCGGCCTGGGACCCCGACCCAAGGGCGCCCGGGCGTCGGCGCGCGTGGCCGCGGCGGCGATGGCGTCGCCGGCGAGCTCGCCCGCGTCGTCCACCGTCGCTCGGGCGGGGACTTCGCGCGCGCGAAGCAGGTCTGTCAGCGCCAGCAGGCTCAGGGGGACCCCGCCGCGCCTGAGCGAGGCGCGCAGGCGCTCGCGGGCGCGGGAGAGGCGCTGGGCGACCGCGTCCTCCTTCAGCCCGAGGGCGACAGCGGTCTGCTGCTGGCTGAGCTCGCCGAGGTAGTGGAGCTCGATCGGCGCGCGATACCGTTCGGGCAGGTCGGCGATGGCGCGTCGGATGGCGTCCGAGCGCGCGCTATCGCCGCTGCGCGGCGCGCCGTCCGAGATGGCGCGCGGATCGATGGCGCGTTCGCGCCTGCTGCGCGCGCCGCGTCCGCGCTGGAAATCGATCGCGGCGTGGCGCACGAGCTGACCGAGCCACGCGCCGAAGGCGACGGCACCGTCGTAGCGGTCGCACGTCGCGACGAGCCGCACCAGGGCCTCCTGGACCGCGTCGTCGGCGTCGGCGTTGTTGCCCAGGATGCGGTGCGCCAGGACGTACGCCTGGGCGAGGTGCGGCCGCAGCGCGCGCTCGAGCGTCGCGCTGTCGCGATCGCGGGCGAACGCCACGAAGAGCTGCTGGGTCGTCGCCGCCACCGGTTCGACATCGGCGCCGTCCGGCGGTCGCATGATGGAACTTAGGCCGACGTCCCGGCGCGATCAATCGATGCCGCCGAACCCGCTCCACACCGAGGAGATGCCCGAGGAGATGCCTGTCCTCTCATCGTGGGAGAGAGATGCCTGTCCGCTCATTTCTTCGCTCATTTCTTCTCATTTCTTCTCATGTCTCAGAAGAAGGAGGATGCACTCGCGGAGAGAAGAGAGGCCCGTCCTCTCATCTCTCAGAAGAGGAGGATGCACTCGTACCCGTACCCGCCGCCTCCACCGCCGCCGCCCCAGCCGCCGCCTCCACCACCGCCGCCCGAATCCCCACCCCAATCTCCAGCCCAATCTCCACCCCAGTCTCCACCCCAATCCCCAACCCAGTCACCGCCCCAGTCGACGCCGAGGTCGTCCCCCCAGTCGCCGCCCCAGTCTCCGCCCGCTTCGCCGCCCGATTCTCCGCTCCCCGAGCCCGAGCCGAGATCGAACCACGGGTAGTCCCAGATCTGGTCCAGGGGATCCACGCTCGCGGACACCGATGCCACCGGTGCCGACTGGCCACCGCCTTCGCCGGGCCCGTGCTCGCTCCACGGATCGTCGCCGCCGAGGTCGCTACCGAGGACGTACGGGTCGAACGCGTCAGCGACCAGGTCCGACAGGTTGTTGAGGTAATGATCGCCGGCGCCGTCGACGATCTGCTGGAACGCGCCGTAGGTCAGTTCACGGCATTGTCCGCCGTCGAAGTAATACACGACATCCTTATCGAAGACGAACGGACCGTAGGCGAGGTATCCGTACAGCAGGTAGCTGTTGAGCGACACGAAGATCTCGCCCATCGTGCCGGTGTGCCGCGTCTGGAAATCCTGCGCCGACCAGGCGGCCGCCGCGCCGATCCCCGCCGTCTGCCTGGCCGCAACGGTGCGGCCATGCCATATCGCGGCGACCGTCAGGGCGAAATAGGCCCTGGCGGTCACCTCGGACTCGAACAGCGCATCCCACTCCGCCGGGGTGCTCGGTGGCAGGTTCCGCGGCGCGGCAGCCGCCGAGACGACCTGGGGCAGGGACGCGAACATCAGGGCCGCGAACGCGCATGAGAGGACGGCGTTGCATCGCATAGGTCGGGTTCCAATCGGGTGGTGGGGCGTTAGCGCCCTCACCCGAGCGCTCGGGGTCGAACCTGACAGGAATCTCGAGGCGGTTGGCAGGCGACCGTGGGTTCCGCGGTGAGCGGTCACCAGAACCGGAACGGACGGACGTCGGCGAGCCATGTCACGCCAGAGGAGATGCCTGTCCTCTCATGTCCTCCACCTCACGCACGTCGGCGTCCGCACGTACGACACCGGCGTGCTGTTCGCGCACTACGAGCCGAAGCGCAGCACGCCCGACGCGCACGGGTAGCGCAGTGGACAGGTGAGGCGCGGTGTCGCGCTGCACGGGCGAGCGTGATCGCAAGCGTGGCTGTGCCACCCTCGCGCTTCCTGCGCACGCCTCCTCGCGGAAGCCAGTACGGAAATGGTCCATGGTCACGCATGATCCCGGTGAGCCGCGCGAGGACGACCAGCGGGTGTTCGACCTGCTGCCGTACGGGGTGATCGTGACGGATCGGGATGGGCGCGTGATCGTCTTCAACGCGCACGAGGAGCGGCGGTCGCTCCTGCGTCGTGAGGACGTCGTCGGCCGGAACTTCTTCGCCGACATCGCGCCGTGCACGCAGGTGAAGTCGTTCCAGGACAGGTTCGTCGAGCTGATGCGCGACGGACGGGCCGACGATGCCGCCCAGATACGCTTCACCTTCGGTCCGCCGGTCCGCCCGGGCGAGGTCGATATCACGTTCCTCCGCTTCGAGCATCGGCAGGAGCCGCTCTGCCTCCTCCTCGTGCGGGATGTCATGGGGGACCGGGAGGCGCGCGATCGCATCGAACAGGCGAAGGGGCTGACCGCCGTCGGCGCGTCGGCGGCGCAGGCCGCACACAGCCTGCGCAACGTGCTGGCGAACATCGTGCTGACGGTCGAGGTCCTCGCACAACGGGCTCCGGATCAGCGCACCCGCGACCTGCTGCTGGCGATGCACGCGACGGCTTTCGAGGGGCGACATCTCATCCAGCGCGCGCTCGGCGCGAGCAGGCGGACCGTGCACCGCGGGCCGGTGGAGGTCGATCTGCTGATGCGATCGGTGATCGACATGGTGGATGCCTACCGCGCAGAAATTGCCGAGGCACGTGGCATCGACCTGCGGATCGAGGTCGTCCGCGATCCCGGTCTGCAGCGGATCATCGGATCCATGGCGGCGATGCGCGAGGTGCTGATCAACCTGCTGCGCAACGCGATCGAAGCGATGGACCGGTCCGGTCGCATCCTCGTCGCCATCGACCGCGTCGGCGACAGCGCGCGGATCGTCGTACGCGACGAGGGCCAGGGCATGTCGCACGAGAGCCTGGCGCGCGCGTTCTCGCCGCTGTTCACGACGAAAGGCGACGCGGGCACGGGCCT
>DASPLE010000124.1:0-3915 GCA_035627695.1 Planctomycetota bacterium | reverse complement strand
CGGGTAGGTGCCTTCCTGATCGATCGGGTTCTGGGTCGCCAGGACGAAGAAGGGTTGGTCGAGCACGTGCTGCTCGTTGCCGACCGAGACGCGCTTCTCCTGCATTGCCTCGAGCAGCGCGGCCTGGGTCTTGGGCGGCGTGCGGTTGATCTCGTCGGCCAGGACCATGTTCGCGAACAGCGGCCCGGGGATGAAGGTGAAGCCGCGCTTGCCGGTCGCCGGGTCCTCCTCGATCACGTCGGTGCCGGTGATGTCCGACGGCATGAGGTCGGGCGTGAACTGGATGCGCTTGAACTTGAGGTCGAGGACCTTGGCGATGGTCGCGATCAGCAGGGTCTTGGCCAAGCCGGGCACGCCGACCAGCAGCGCGTGGCCGCGGCTGAAGAGGCAGCACAGCACGTCGTCGATCACGTCCTGCTGGCCGACGATGACCTTGCGCACCTCGCGCAGGATGTCCTCGCGCGCCTTCTTCAGCGCGGCGACCGACTCGAGGACCTGGTGCTGCGGGGCGGGCTGGGACATGGGTTTTTCCAGGCGACGCGGGAAAAGGTCTATTGGCTCGTGCTAAATGTACTGGGGCCGGCGGACGGCGTTGAGCAGGAGCCGAGTATACCTGAGGGCCGGCGCGACCGCTTCCGCGGCCCGCCGCAGCGGTCGCCGCGCGGGCGTCTAGCGCGTGCGCGGATCCTCGAAGGCGACGATGCGCGCGTGGTCGAGGCGGTAGACCGTCGCCTTCCAGCCGCGCTCGCGCCGCGGATCGAGCGCGAAGGTGCCGACGATGGTCAGCACGATCTTGGCGTGCGGATCGTAATCGACCGGCTGGTCGAGCTGGACCTCGATGCCCTGGCACGGCTCGACCGCCTGGCCGTGGCAGCCGTCGAGCGGCGCCCAGGTCAGCAGCAGGCGATCGGTGACCTGCGCGTGCACCAGCGTCGTCATGTGCCCGATGATCTGCACCGTCTTCCCGTCGAGCAGATCGAGCCGCGGCGGCAGCGCCCAGCTTCCGGCGGCCGGAGCGTAGGTCTCCTGCGCGGACAGCAGGAGGTCCCACGCCGGCGTGAAGGGAGCGGCGGCTGTGCCCTGGCCGGCGAGGACGAAGCGGCGATCGATCAGGCGCGTGCCGTCGGCCTGGGTCTCGACGAGCGCGGCGGTCGCCGATACCTGCGGCGCGGCCGGCGTCGGCGCGGGCGCGGGTGCGGCGATCGCGGCGGGCGCATCGACGGGAGCCTCGACCGGAGCCGACGCCGCGGCCGCGGCGCGCGCCTGCTCCTCGGCCAGGACGCGCTGCGCGGTCAGCGCCTCGCGATGCCGCCGCAGGGCGATCGAGCCCGCGACGCAAAGGATGCCGAGCACGAGCCAGACCATCCAGGTGCGCATGGCCTGACGATGCCCGCGGTGATCGGAGCTGTCCATCGCGGTCTGCGGGCGCGCCGCGCCCGGATGGTGATTCGCATGCTCGGCGGACTGGGACATTCGTTTCCCATGGGCGAGAGAGAGGTACTGTTTAGCGCGTGCTAGGACCTACGCGCCCAGGCCGGTCGGCGTTGAGCGGCGAAGGCGCGCCAGCGCATCGTCCCGACGCCCGGACCTCGCCTCCCCCCTGCGGCCGTCGGCGCGTGTCGGCGCTGATGCCCGCCCGCGCAGCCAGCGCGCTGCTCGTCCTCGCCGGACTCTCGGGCGCCGACGCCGCGCGACCGGCGGACGACGCCACGCTCGCGGTCGTCCGGTGCGCCGGCGCGATCGCCGTCGACGGCTTCGGCGACGATGCCGGATGGGCGACGGCGGCCTGGCAGGACATCACGCCCAGCGCCGGCAGCACCGCCGGACCGGCGACGCGCGCCCGCCTCGCGTACGATGAGAACGCGCTCTACCTGTTCTTCGACTGCGACGACGAGCGCCTGAATACGACCGCGCTCGCGGACGGCACGCTGCTGTTCACGGAGGACGTCGTCGAGGCGTTCATCCAGCCCGATCCGGCCGTCGCGACGTATCTCGAATACCAGTGGTCGCCGGTCGCCCACGAGCTGTGCTTGCTCATCCTCAAGGCCGACGGCGCCGGGATGGGCACCTGGCGTTCGCCGGATGACGAGCCGCGGCGCACCACGCGCGCGACCGCCGTGCGCGGCGGCGACAAGGTTCCGGGCGCGGCCGTCGCCGGCTGGACCGCCGAGATCCGCATCCCGTTCACGGCGTTCACCGGCATGGCCGCGCCTCCGACCAGCGGCGCGACGTGGCGGGCGAACCTGTTCCGCATCGATTACGATTCAGGCGAGGCGACCTACCTGACGTGGCGGCCGCTGCCGTGGCCGAACTTCCACACGCCGGAGACCTTCGGGACCCTGCGCTTCGAGTAGCGCCGCGGCCGCCGCAAGTCACGCGCGCGCGGCGATGGCGGCGTGCGGCGGCGCGCGTGACTTGCGGCGGCCGATCCCGCATGATCGCGGCGTGCGGACCCCCCAGCGCAATCATTCGCTGCGCCACGGCTTCGCCGCGCTCGAGCTGGTGGCGCTGGCGCCGACGCCGCCGTCGACCGGCGACATCGCCGAGCGCCTCGAGCTGCACAAGTCGACCTGCAGCCGGCTCATGCTCACGCTCGCCGAGGACGGTTACGTCGAGCGCGTCGGCCGCGGCCGCTGGCGCGCGCACCTCGGCCTGTTCGCGATCGGCGCGTTCGGGCTGCGCGCCTCGCCGCTGGCCAAGGCGGCGCCGCTGATGGGCGCGCTGATCGCGGCGACGGGCTGCGTCGTCGCCCTCGGCTTCGTCTGGAACCGGCAGGTGGTGTACCTGTTCCATTCCAACGAACCGACGGTGATGCGCGGCTTCGGCAACGTCTACCCGGTGGACGAGTCGTCGATCGGACGCCTGCTCGCGGCCCAGCGCCGCCGGCGCGCGCTGATCGAGCACCCGGACGGCCGCTTCAGCCTCGCGGTGCCGGTCGAAGGCACGACCGCGCGCCTGGGGCTCGCGCTCGCGGGAGCGAAGGAGGCGCTGACCGAGGCGAACGAGCGCCTGCTCCTGGCCTGCGCGGGCGAGATCGAGCGCCTGCTGGCCGCGCCGCCTCCGGGCTGAAAGCGCGCGGCGTTGGCGGCGAGGACGCCGATCCCCGCTCCGCCGCGCTCCACGTAAACCGTGACGCGACAACGTCTGGGCAATCGCCCGCAGTGGTCGACGGACCATGGGGATTGCCCGGAGCGCTCGGGCATCGTTGCTATTACAGCAATTGGCCTGTCCGGTCGGGCGCTCAGCCTCGCGTCCCGATCCCATGCGCGGCATGACGCTCTTCGAGATCGCGATCGCCCTCGCCCTGGTGGCGGTGTCGATCACCAGCGTCGCGCTGCTCTTCCCGGCGGGCATCCGCGCGCAGAGCGCGGCGCGGTTCCAGCTCTACGCCGCGGCCAAGGCCGTCGAGCTGGTCGACACCTTCGCCACGACCGCGACCGTGCGCCCGCAGGTCGACGGCGAGGCGCCGGTGCCGTGGCAGGTGCCGCTCGCCTACGGCGCGCACCTCAACGATCTCGAGCGCCGCGTCTCGTCGTACCGCACCGGCGTGTTCCCCCTGCCGCAGACGATCGCGCGCCGGCTCGACAGCGATGGCGACGAGATCGCGCGCCTCCTCGACGATGGCGGCCGCCTCTCCTATTCGCAGGCGCTGGCCACGACCGGCATGAAGGACGACGCGGTGCCGTCGTCGCCGCCCAACGAGGCGCAGCGCCTGGTCTTCGCCGTGGTCGGCTGCGCGCAGCTCGACGCGATGCCGGTGTTCCCGTGGAAGGCCTGGCCGTACTACGCGGCGTTCCCGTCGCCGCCGGCGCATGGCGGACACTGGAACTCGCCCGGGTTCGCGCTCGAGGCGTCGCCGCTGCCGTGCGACGGCGTGTTCGCGTGGGAGCACACCGCCGATCCCGACATCGCCGC
>DASPLE010000123.1:0-2546 GCA_035627695.1 Planctomycetota bacterium | reverse complement strand
GCGGTCGATGCGCTGCTGACCGGTGACGAGCGCGACTGCGCGCGCATCGCCGCGGACCTGGCCCTGATGACGCCGAATGCGCGCGTCGCGCACCGCCTCACCGCGGCGTTGCGGTTGCAGCGCCTCGGCCCGCGCCGGATGGCGGCCGCCGCGCAGGCGCTGGGCGGTTGGCGCTTCCTCCCGGCACGGGCGCCGCTCGCCGAGCTGGGCGCGGCTGCCGCCGCGCGCGGCGAACCCGCCGATGCGATGCTGACGCTCGGCTTGGCCCGCCTCGGCCAGCCGGGTCTCGACGACGAGCTCCTGCGCCTGGCGCGCGAGAGCGACGACCCCTTCATCCAGGGCGATGCGATCTGGGCGCTGTCGCGGCGCGGCCCGACGAACGCGGCCCCGGCCATCCGCGCGGTGGGCGTCGACGCCGGCGTCTCGCTGATCAGCGGCGAGGCGGTCGCCGCCCTGGGCAGGTTGCGCGACCAGCAGGCGGCGCCGCCGCTGCGCGCCTGGCTGCACGGCCCCGAGGCGAACACGGTCGCGTACCTGTGGACCGATGGCCGCGGCACGCGCAACGGCGAACGGCCGCTGTGGCAGGTGATCGACCAGGCGCTCGGCCGCATCCATGCGGTGGACGGTGCGCGCGCGTCGCTCGCGGAGGCGCGAGCGGCCTGGCCGCGCTGAACGGACGCAGCGCCGGTGGCTTCCGGGGATCACGCGCGGCGCGTCCGTCGCCGCGGTCAGCGGATCGAGTTGGATGCCGCCTCGGCGAAGAGCGCGTGCTCGTCGCCGCCCTCGGGACCCGACCGTTGGTCGGAACGCGCATCGACCATGGCGAGGACGCGCATGGGCTATCGGCATGCGATGCACGGAGCGGACGACCGTCGCCCGCGCGCATGGCATCGCTGCTGGGCCCATCGGCCGCGCCCAGCGGTCTCCGGCGACGTCGAGGTCTCGGCCAGGCGCGCCGGCCGCACGCACGCGGCGCGTCTCAGTAGACCTGCGTGCTCGTGTAATCGGCCAGCTCGGCGTCGGCCAGTTCGTTCCTGCGGTCGTTCACCACCGCCTCCTGGGCCTTGATGAACTTCCGCTGCTGCGCTTCCGTCATGCGCGGCAGGTTCTTGGTGATCATCACGTGGGCCATCACCGCGTGGTAGACCACCGTCGCGCTGGGATCATCGAGGCAGCGCACGATCTGCGGCAGGGCCTCCTTCCCGTTCGCGTTGCCGAGCGCGAAGACCGCTTCGGTCTTGATCCACGGATTGCCCTCGGTCAGGCACTTCGTGAACAGCGCCAGGCAGGTGTCGATGTCGGCCTGGCCGATCGTCTTGTTCCGGACCTTCTTATCGAGCACGAGGATGATGTTGAACTTCAGGATCTCGTTCTTCGCCGCGTCGTGGTACCGCACCAGCTCGTCGACGGCGACATCGTCGGCGATCAGCGCCGTCACGCAGGCCGGCAGCTCCTCGGTCTTGTAATAGAGCTTCTTCTGGTGGTCGTCCTTCAGCCCCTCCAGCGCGGTCTGCGCGTCCGCTGACAGGCAGAGAAAGGCGGCGATCGCGGCGAGGGCGAGGTGCTTGCCCATGGGTGCTGGTTCCTTCGAACTCGAGGTGCGGGCCGCGTCGTGGCCGGATGAGCCCGATGAGCAGCACAGCGGCAACCGGTCAGATGGGCGGGGAGACGCGTCGACTACCGGCCCGGTCCTGCGGAAGTCTGGCCTCATGCAACCGTGCTGGCAACGCCGATCGCCATGGTCGAGCCTCCTCCGCTCGCCCGACGGTGGAAACGGTCGTAATGACGGGCCGCCGATGGCGGATACCCTGTGGATGCTCATGCCCGCCCTCGACCGCGATGCGTTCGCGCGCCTCTGGATGGCGGCCGAGCCGGCCGTCATCGGCTTCGTCGGCGCGCTCGTCCGCGACCATGGCGCCGTCGACGACCTCGTGCAGGAGGTGGCGACCGACGCCTGGGCGAAGGCCGACCGCTACGATCCCACCGCCGCCAGCTTCACCTCGTGGTGCCTGGGCATGGCGCGGATCGCGGTGCTGCGCTCGCGCCGGGCCGCCGGGCGCACGCCGATCCTGCTCCAGGGCGACCTGATCGAGACGGTCGCGCGCGAGAGCGAGGACCTGGCGTCCGAGCTCGACGAGCGCGCCCACGCGCTGCGCGACTGCGTGCGCGCGCTGGGTGAGAAGGCGGCGCGCCTGCTGCGCCTGCGCTACGTCGAGGCCCTCACCCCCGCCGCGATCGCCGCGCGGGAGGGCGTCGAGGCGAACGCCGTGCGCGTCGGCCTGCACCGCATCCGCACGGTGCTCGAGACCTGCATCCGCCGGCGGGGCGCGCGATGAGCGGCGGCGACGCGATGCTCGAGGCCTGGCGGGACGGCGACGAGGTCGACGAGCGGGAGTTCGCCGACTGGCTGCGCGCCGACGCCGAGCGCGTCCGCGCGCTCGTCCGCGGCGCCCACCTCGACCACGCCCTGGCTCGGGCACTGGCGCCGGCGCCATCCCGCTCGACGCCGACGCCGCCGCGATCACGACGCCAACGCTGGCCGCTGA
>DASPLE010000122.1:0-55435 GCA_035627695.1 Planctomycetota bacterium | reverse complement strand
GCTCGGCAAGGCTCAGCGCGCGCTGGCGCTGATCGATCCGTCGATCGGCCCGATCCTGGCGCACGGCGCGGTCCGCCGCCTGAACGACGCGTACGCCGCGATGGGCGTGGCGCTGCCGCCGACGCTCCCGAGCGCCGACAGCGCGCAGGTCAGGGGCCGCGGCCTGGTGATCGCGCCGCCGTCGGCGGCGAACTCGCTGTGGCTGCGCCGCTTCGGCGCGCTGTCGACGGCGCTGGCGTCCGGCTGGATGCAGGTGCGCGGCGCCAAGCGCTGGCGCAACCTCGACCGCGGCTTCGTCCTGTCCGACCACGCCGACTGGGACGGCCTGAACGCGGCGGTCGCCGCGACCGGCGCGTCGCGCGTGCTGGTGACCCACGGCCAGGTGCCGACCTATGTCCGCTGGCTGCAGGAGCGCGGCCTCGACGCCGCGCCGCTGCTGACCCAGTACGTCGACGAGATGGAGGCCGTGCCCGAGGACGAGCTCGCCGAGGCGGCGTCCTGACATGCGTCTCTTCGCGCGGCTCTACGGCGAGCTCGACGAGACCACGCGCACCAACGACAAGGTCGCGGCGCTGGCGCGCTACTTCCGCGAGGCGCCGCCGGCCGACGCCGCGTGGGCGCTGCGCTTCCTCTCCGGCGCGCGGCCCAAGCGCTCCGTGCCGACCGGCAGGATGGTGATGTGGGCCGCCGAGGCGGCCGGAATCCCGCTCTGGCTGGCCGAGCAGTGCATCGAGGCCACCGGCGACACCGGCGAGGCGCTGGCGCTGATCATCCCGGATCCGCCGGTCGTCGATCCGCCGCCGCTGCACGAGCTGGTCGAGCACCATCTGCTGCCGCTGGCGCGCATGGCCGACGACGAGCGGCGCGCCGCCCTGGCGCGGGTCTGGGCGCGGCTCGACCGGCGCCAGCGCCTGCTCTGGCACAAGCTGATCGGCGGCGAGTTCCGCGTCGGCGTCTCGCGCGCGCTGGTGGTGCGCGCGCTGGCCGAGGTCGCCGGCGTCGACGCCGCGGTGCTCGCCCATCGCCTGACCGGCGCGTGGCAGCCGACCGCGGCCGCCTACCAGCGGCTGCTCTCGCCGGACGCGACGCCCGCGGACGACGTCGGCCGCCCGTACCCGTTCTTCCTGGCGCATCCGCTGCAGGACGATCCGGCGACGCTGGGCGCGATCGGCGAGTGGCAGGCGGAGTGGAAGTGGGACGGCATCCGCGCGCAGCTCATCCGCCGGCGCGGCGAGAGCGCGATCTGGTCGCGCGGCGAAGAGCTGGTCACCGACCAGTTCCCGGAGATCGCCGATGCCGCGGCCGGGCTCGATGACGGCACCGTGCTCGACGGGGAGATCCTCGCCTGGGATGGCGAGCGGCCGCGCGCCTTCGCCGCGCTGCAGCGCCGCCTCAACCGGCGCGGCGTCTCCGCGAAGATGATGAACGAGGTGCCGCTGGCCTTCATGGCCTACGACCTGCTCGAGGAGCGCGGCGCCGATCTGCGCGCGCTGCCGATGGACGAACGCCGCGCGCGGCTCGAGGCGCTGATCGCCCGGTGCGGCGCGCCGCGGTTCCGCCTGTCGCCGCTGGTCGCCGCCGCGTCGTGGGACGACCTCGCCGTCCTGCGCCAGGAGGCGCGCGAGCGCGACGTCGAGGGCCTGATGCTCAAGCGGCGCACGAGCGCCTACGGCGTCGGCCGCACCGTCGGCACCTGGTGGAAGTGGAAGGTCGCGCCGTACACCGTCGACGCGGTGCTGATCTACGCGCAGCCCGGTCATGGCCAGCGCGCCGGCCTCTACACCGACTACACCTTCGCGGTGTGGCGCGGCGACCAGCTCGTGCCCGTGGCCAAGGCGTACTCGGGCCTGACCGTCGACGAGATCCACGCCGTCGACCGCTTCGTGCGCGCGCACACCGTCGAGCGCTTCGGTCCGGTGCGTCAGGTCGAGCCGGAGCTGGTCTTCGAGCTCGCCTTCGAGGGCATCCAACGGTCGACCCGGCACAAGTCGGGCATCGCCGTGCGCTTCCCGCGCATGGCGCGCTGGCGGCACGACAAGAAGCCCGCCGACGCCGACCGCATCGAGACGCTGGAGGAGCTGATCGACGCGCCGGGCCAGCCGGCGTGAGCGGCCGCGCGCGCGTCGCCGCGTGGTTCGCGCGCCGCGGCTGGAGCGCCTTCCCGTTCCAGGAGCGCGCGTGGAGCGCCTACGCCGGCGGCGCCAGCGGCCTGGTGCACGCGCCGACCGGCACCGGCAAGACCCTCGCGGTGCTGCTCGGTCCGCTGATCGAGGCGATCGATGCCGGCGATGATGGCGGCGGAGCCCGCCTGATCTGGCTGACGCCGCTGCGCGCGCTGGCCGTCGACACCGCGCGCGCGATCGCCGACGCGATCGCCGGGCTCGGCCTGGCGTGGACCGTCGAGCTGCGCACCGGCGACGCGCCGGCGGCGCTGCGCGCGCGTCAGCGCACGCGCCTGCCGAGCATCCTCGTCACCACGCCGGAGAGCCTGAGCGTCCTGCTCAGCCACGCCGACGCGGTCGACCGCCTGTCGACGCTGCGCGCGGCGGTGGTCGACGAATGGCACGAGCTGATCGGCACCAAGCGCGGCGTGCAGACCGAGCTCGGCCTGGCGCGGCTGCGCCGCTGGAACCCGGGACTGCGCACCTGGGGGCTGTCGGCGACGCTGGCCAACCTCGACCAGGCGGCCGACGTGCTCATCGCCGGACCCGCCGCCCTCGTCCACGCGGACAACGACAAGCAGTACGTCGTCGAGACGTTGCTGCCGGACGCGGTCGAGCGCTTCCCGTGGGCCGGGCACCTCGGGCTGAAGCTCATGCCGAAGGTGCTCGATACCATCGAGCGCGCGCGCACGACCCTGCTGTTCACCAACGTCCGATCGCAGGCCGAGCTGTGGTTCTCCGCGATCGCCGCGACCAGGCCGGCCTTGGAGCCGGTCATCGCCCTGCACCACGGTTCGCTCGACCGCTCGCTGCGCGAGCACGCCGAAGCGGGACTGCGCGACGGCAGCCTGCGCCTGGTGGTGTGCACGTCGTCGCTCGACCTCGGCGTCGACTTCCCGGCGGTCGACCAGGTCATCCAGGTCGGCAGCCCGAAAGGCGTCGGGCGCCTGCTGCAGCGCGCCGGGCGCAGCGGCCATCGCCCGGGCGAGGTCAGCCGCATCGTGGGCGTGCCGACCAACGCCTTCGAGCTGGTCGAGTTCGCCGCGGCGCGCGACGCGATCGATCGACGCGCGGTCGAGGCGCGCGAGCCGCTGACGCTGGCGCTCGACGTGCTCGCGCAGCACCTGGTGACGATCGCCGCCGGCGGCGGCTTCATCGAGGCCGAGCTGCTGGCCGAGGTGCGCGCGACCCATGCCTTCCGCGTGCTGTCCGACGCGGCCTGGCTCTGGACGATGGACTTCGTGCGCCGCGGCGGTCCCTCCCTGACCGCGTATCCGCGCTTCGCGCGCGTGCTCGAGCAGGACGGTCGCTGGCGGGTGGTCGACCAGCGCCTGGCGCGCGATCACCGCCTCGCGATCGGCACCATCACCGCCGATCAGAGCGTCGCGGTGAAGTACCTGACCGGCGGCGCGCTCGGCCACGTCGAGGAGTCGTTCATCGCGCGCCTGCGCCCGGGCGACCGCTTCGCCTTCGCCGGGCGCACGCTGCAGCTGGTGCGCGTGCGCGACGACGCCGCGTGGGTGCGGCGCGCGACGGGCCGGCCGGACGTCGTGCCGCAGTGGATGGGCGGGCGCCTGCCGCTGTCGTCGCGCCTGGCCGACGCGGTGCTCGCGCGCCTCGACAGCGCGGTCACCGGGGTCTTCGCCGGACCGGAGATGACCGCGGCGCAACCGATCCTCGAGCTGCAGTCCCAGCGTTCGCTCCTGCCGCGTCCAGGCCATCTGCTGATCGAGCACGCGGCGTTCGACGGCGGCTTCCAGACCACGCTGTTCCCGTTCGCCGGGCGCCTCGTCCACGAAGGCCTCGGCAGCCTGATCGCGTGGCGCCTGACGCGCATGGCGCCGCGCTCGGTCAGCGTCGTGGTCACCGACTACGGCATCGGCCTGATCGGACCGACGCCGTTGCCCGCCGACGAGGCGACGTGGCGCGCGGCGCTGAGCCACGACGATCTGCTGGAGGATCTCGACGCGTGCCTCGCCGGCAGCGCGCTGGCGCGGCGGCGCTTCCGCGACATCGCGCGCATCGCCGGCCTGGTGCATCCGGGATTCCCCGGCGCCGCCAAGCGCGGCAGGCACCTGCAGGCATCTGCGTCGCTCTACTTCGACGTCTTCGCCGCGCACGATCCGGGCAATCTGCTGCTCGCGCAGGCGCAGCGCGAGGTGCTAGACAGCCAGCTCGAGATCCGCCGCCTGCGCGCGGCGCTCGAGCGCATCGCGGTCGCACGCTTCGATCTGGTCGACACGCGGCGCATCTCGCCGCTCGCCTTCCCGCTGTGGGCGGAGTTCAGCCACGCGGAGGTCTCGAGCGAGCCGTGGGCGCAGCGCGTGGCGCGCATGGCCCTGGCGCTCGAACGCGACGAGCCCGAGCAGGCGCCGGCGCGGCAACCCGTGGGCCGCGGACGGGCTGCGCGCGGGGATGCCCGCGCGCGTCGGCGCGTATCACGGGCATGAGGATGATCACCATGACCACCACCCGCCCCATCGCCCTGATCCTGCTCGCCGCGCTGGCCGGACTCGCGCCGGCCGGCGAAGCGGCCGCCGACGGCAAGCGCCATCGTGGCGAAGGCCGCTGCCACGCCCACCTGCTGAAGAAGTGGGACGCCGACAAGGACGGCACGCTCTCCGACGCCGAGAAGCAGGCCGCCCGCGACCACCACCGCGCCCGGAGACTGGCGAGATGGGATGCGGACCAGGACGGCACGCTGTCCGACGCCGAGAAGCAGGCGCGCCGTGCGCACCTCAAGGAGCGCTGCGCGAAGAAGAAGGCCCGCGCCGATGGCTGAGCCCCATCGGGAGGGTCGACGCCCGTCGGCCCTCCCGCGCCGCGGTCCAACGTCCTCGGCAACTGCCATGGTCGCACCTGCGCGCACCGCTCAATGCGACGGTGCTCGCCCTCGACTGGCTCGGCGAACGTCTGCTGCTGTCGCACGAGCGCGCCCTGCACTGGCCGCGCACCGCCACGCTCATCGTCGCCGACGTCCACCTCGGCAAGGCCGCCGCGTTCCGCGCCGCCGGCAGGCCGGTGCCGGAGGCGTGCACGCAGGCGGACCTCGATCGCCTCGATGCGCTCATCGCGAGCACCGGGGCTCGCCGCCTGATCGTGCTCGGCGACCTGATCCACGCCCGCACCGGCCGCGCGCCGGAGACCGTCGCCGCCGTCGCAGCCTGGCGCGATCGCCGCCGCGACCTCGCCGTCGTGCTGATCCGCGGCAACCACGATCGCCACGCCGGCGATCCGCCCGGCGACTGGCGCGTCGAGGTGGTCGACGACGAGCTGGTCGAGTGCCCGTTCGTCCTGCGCCACGACCCCGCGTCGTCGGCGCGCGGCTACGTCCTGGCCGGGCACATCCACCCCGCGGTGCGCCTGTGGCAGACCGCCGGCGGCGGTCTGCGCGCCCCCTGCTTCGCCTTCGCGCGCGGCCAGGCGCTGCTGCCGGCCTTCGGCTCGTTCACCGGCTGCCACGTGATCGAACCGGCCCACGAGGATCGCATCTTCGTCATCGGCCCCGACGCGGTGGTCGAGGCGCCCCGGCGGCAGCCTCTGTCACAGCGGGGTGGTCGCAGATAGGAAAGGCCCTGGAACCGGGCATCGGGATGCCCGTCCAATGCGCAGACGACGCGCAGCACCCCCTGCCAGGAGCCCCCATGTCCGCCATCCTCGACCGTCCGACCCGCCGCCGCGCCGCGAGCCTGATCGGCCTCGCCGTCGCCGCCAACCTCGCCTGGAGCGGCGAGGCCGGCGAGGCGATCATCGGGCAGCCGGCCGACATCCCGGTCAAGCGCGTCGTGCTGTTCTCGAGCGGCGTCGGCTACTTCGAGCACAGCGGCCCGATCACCGGCGATGCGGCAGCGGAGCTGCGCTTCAAGACCGCGCAGATCAACGACGTGCTCAAGTCGCTGGTGGTCGAGGATCGCGGCGGGCTGGTCGGCACGATCACCTACCCGTCGAACGATCCGATCGCCAAGACCCTGGGCAGCTTCCAGGTCAACATCAGCGCCAACCCGTCGCTCGGCGACCTGCTCAACCAGCTGCGCGGCGCGCGCGTCACCGTGACCGCCGGCGCCGAGCGCCTGACCGGCACCATCCTCGGCCTGGAGAAGGTGAACCGGCAGATCGGCGACAGCCGCGACACGGTCGAGGAGTGGCGCCTCAACCTGCTCAGCGGCGCGGCGATCCGTACCGTGGCGCTCGACGAGGTGCGCGGGCTCGATCTCGAGGACGCGCAGCTCCAGGAGGAGCTCGGCAAGGCGCTGGCGGCGCTCGCCCAGGCGCGCGACCAGGACAAGAAGCCGGTGGTGGTCAACTTCGCCGGCAAGGGCGAGCGCGACGTGCGCCTCGGCTACGTCGTCGAGACGCCGATCTGGAAGACCAGCTACCGCCTGATCGTGCCCGCCGATCCGCAGGCCAAGCCGTCGCTGCAGGGCTGGGCGATCGTCGAGAACCAGACCGACAACGACTGGGCGGACGTCGACCTGACGCTGGTCAGCGGGCGGCCGATCTCGTTCGTCCAGGACCTCTACCAGCCGCTGTACATCCAGCGCCCGGTGGTCGAGCCCGAGCTCTACGCGTCGCTGCGCCCGCAGACCTACGACGACGGGATGGCGGAGGAGAAGGTCGCCGGCACGTTCGGCTCCGACAAGCCGATGGCGAAGGGCGCACGCAAGCGGGGGGATCTGCGCGACGCCGCGCCAGCCGCATCGGCGCCGATGGAACTGGCGATGCAGGAGGGCGGCGGCGCTGCCTTCGATCGCGCCATGGATCCGACGGCCGGCGTGGGCTCGGTCGCGAACGCCGAGAAGATCGGCGAGTTCTTCCAATACACGGTCGGCGACGTCAGCCTCGAGCGCCAGCGTTCGGCGATGCTGCCGATCGTGGTCGATGCGATCGAGGTGGAGCGCGTCAGCATCTACAACCTGTCGGTGCTGGCCAAGAACCCGCTGCTCGGCGCGCGCGTGGTCAACACCACCGGCAAGCACCTGCTGCAGGGACCGGTCACCGTGCTCGATTCGGGCAGCTACGCCGGCGACGCGCGCATCGACGACGTGCCGCCGAACCAGAACCGCCTGCTCTCGTTCGCGATCGACCTGCAGGTGCGCGTCGACGCGCAGAACCGCCAGCAGCACAACACGCTGCTGACCGGCAGGATCAGCCAGGGCGTGCTGCACCTGACGCGCCGGCTGGTGACGACCCAGGAGTACGCGATCGACAACCGTGCCGACAAGGACCGCGCGCTGATCATCGAGCACCCGATCCAGCACGGCTGGAAGCTGATCGACACGCCGGAGCCCTACGAGACCACCGAGCGGCTGTACCGCTTCCGCGACGCGGTGAAGGCCGGCGCGGCGTCGAAGCTGACCGTGAAGGAGGAGTTCACCCAGTACGAGGCCTTCGGCATCGTCGACTTCGACACGCCGACGATCGAGTTCTACGCCGGCACCGGCGAGCTGCCGCAGCCGGTGCGCGATGCGCTGGCCAAGGCCGCGCAGATGCGCCGGGCGATGGACGACCAGCAGCGCCAGCTCGACCAGCGTCGGCGGACGATCGAGGAGATCACCAACGAGCAGAACCGCATCCGCCAGAACATGCAGACGGTGAAGCAGAACACCGACTACTACACCCGCCTGGTCACCAAGCTGAACGACCAGGAGACGGAGATCGAGAAGCTCAAGGGCGAGATCGACGGGCTGGTCGCCGACATCGAACGCAAGCGCCAGGAGCTGCACGCCTGGCTGGCGGGGCTCGAGCTGCGCTGAGACGGAGCGCTCGCTCGCGCTCGCGAGCGAGCCTACTCCGCCGCGAACGGCATCAGCACGACGACGCGGTTGTTGTCGATGCGCTGGCTGTCGTCGTTCGCGGCGTTGAGGTCGCCGCGGCTGGTCACCTGGCGGCACAGATCGGGCGGATAGGCCGCGTCGAGCATCGCCTGGTGGATGGCGCGGGCGCGGGCGAAGGCGAGATCGATCTTGGCCGGCGCCAGCGCCTGCACCGGCGCGGCATCGACGTGGCCGGTGATGCGCACCGGGCGGCGCGCGGTCAGCAGCTGGCTGGTCATGGCGCGCACCATCGCGCGACCGTGCACGGTCAGCGACGACGAGCCGGGCGCGAAGAACACGCCGCGCGAATCCTCGACCAGCTCGATCTGGAAGCCCTTGTCGGTGACCGTCGCGCGCACGTTCTGCTGGTGCTCGCGGAACAGCGGATTGCGCTTGAGCTCGTCATCGACCGAGGCCTGGAGGATGCGCGCCCAGCGCAGCTCGATGTGCTCCACCGTCAGGTCGTTCTCGTCGACCTCGTCGGGCATGGGCGGCGGCTTGCCGTCGAGCTGCAGCGCGTGGCGGCTGTTGGTCGGCGTGAGGAGATGCGCCCCGGGATTGTTGAAGTACTTCGAGATGCCCTTGCCGGTCTCGACGTCCATGCCGATGACCCACATCACCATGAAGAACGCCATCATCGCGGTGACGAGGTCGGCGTAGGCGAGCTTCCAGGCGCCGCCGTGGTGGCCGTGGCCGTGGCCCTTCTTCTTCTTGATGATGATGATCGGCTGGCCGCCGGGTTTGCCCGGGCCGCTCATTTGACGACCTTGCCGCGTTCCTTGACCGCCTTGTTCATCTCGGCGAAGGTCGGGCGGACCTCGGGATCGATGTTGCGGCGCGCGAACTCGACCGCGTTCATCGGCGGCTCGCCGCGGGCGCCGCACTCGATCGCGTTGCGGATGCAGGACAGGTACTGGCCCGCCGAGCCGTTGCGCAGCTGCATCGCCTTGACGACCGGATTGACCACGACGTAGGCGACCATGACGCCGAGGAAGGTGCCGACCAGCGCGTTGCCGATCGCCATGCCGATCTCGGAGGCGGCGCCGCCGATGTGGCCCATGGTGACGATGATGCCGAGCACGCAGGCGACGATGCCGACCGCCGGCAGCGCGTCCGCGATCGCCTGCATCGCGTCCGGCGCGCGCGCCTCGGAGGCGTGCGACGATTCGAGGTCGGCGTCCATCAGCTCGGCGAGCTGGTGCGGCTCGACGCCGCCGGTGACCACGACCTTCATGGTGTCGCAGAAGAAGTCGCGCGCGTGGTGGTTGTGCAGGAAGGAGTGGTTGGTCGAGAGGATCGAGCTCTTCTCGGGCTCCTCGAGATGGCTCTCGAGCACCAGCATGCCCTCGGTGCGCGAGATCGAGAAGACCTTGTAGAGCATGATCAGCAGGTCGAGGTACGACTCGCGGGTGTACGGATCCGGCTTGAGCAGGTGCATGCAGGCGGCGATCGCCTGCTTGGTCCCGTTCATGCCGTTCGAGCCGATGAAGATGCCGATCGCCGCGCCGATGATGACGATGAACTCGGTCCACGCGGCGACGAACACCATCATGCTGCCGCCGTGCAGCAGGAACCCGGTGAAGGTGCAGATGATCCCGAAGGCGATGCCGATGACGACGAACATGGGTGGTCCTCAGCCGTTCCGGCCTGCGTCCACGTTCCACACGTGGGCTGTCGCGTTCGGCCACGGATAACGCGCAGGTCGTTCCATCTGCGGGATCCCTGGCAAACCGCGTGCCGTATTCGCGGGCCGCTGCGAGCGACGCACCGGACGGTGCGCTGCGCTGACGGCATGGACCCGGAAGCGTACCACGGAGCGCGTCGCGGCGCCCGATCGGCGTTGCGGGTGCAACATACGCTTCGTTCGCGCGCGCCTTGACCCGCCCGGCGAGGGCCCTGTGGTGGTGCCGTGACCACCGCGAACGATGCGCGCGCCGACACCGAACTCTGGCTGATCCGCCACGGCGAGAGCGCCGGCAACGCCGGCGGCATCTTCCAGGGGCAGCACGAGTACCCGCTGAGCCCGCGCGGCCGCGAGCAGGCGGCGGCGGTCGCGAAACGCCTCGCCGCGACGAGCTTCGCCGCGCTGTACTGCAGCGATCTCGACCGCGCCGAGGACACCGCCGCCGCGATCGCGGGGGCCGTGCGCCTGAAGCCGGTCGTCGAGCCGAGGCTGCGCGAGATCGACACCGGGACCTGGTCGGGCCTGACCGCGCCGCAGATCCAGGCGCGCTTCCCCGACGAGTGGGCGTCGTGGATGGCCAAGCGCGACCCTGCCCACCGCCGCGGCGGCGGCGAGAGCTACGTCGACGTCGAGGCGCGCATGCTCGCGGTCATCGGCGAGATCGCCGAACGCCACGTCGGCGGCCGCGTGCTGATCGTCGCCCACGGCGGCTGCCTCGGCGCGTACGTCGCGCACCTCATGGAGATCCCGCTGAGCGCGCTGTGGCGGTGCGCGCTGGTCAACACCGCGGTGACCCGCGTGCTGCCGTTCGCGCCTCCGCCTCCGGGCATGGCGACGCACACCGGACGACTCGTCACCTACAACGACACCACGCACCTGACCCTCGCGCTGACGGAACACGCGACATGAGGATGCAGCCCGCGGCTACGGCCATCCTCGTGGCGACGTGCGACAGCCGCGTCGCCGGTCCGATCCAGGTCGCGGCGACGCCGATCGGCCTGTGCGCGACGGCGTTCGGGCGCTGGGGCGATCCGCTGCGCTTCGCGCGCAAGCTGCCGCACGGCGTGCGGCCCGAAGCGGGGCGCAACGCGCACATCGACCGCTTCGCCGCCGAGCTCGCGCGCTGGGACGCCGGCGCGCTGCCGCGCTTCGGCGGCGCCGTCGACCTCGCCGGCGTGCCGCCGTTCATCGCCGCCGTGCTCGCGGCGCTGCGCGACATCCGTCGCGGGGACGTCGTCAGCTACGGGCAGCTCGCCGCGCTGGCGGGCAATCCGCGCGCCGCGCGCGCCGTCGGCCAGGCGATGCGCCGCAACCCCCTGCCGCTGGTCATCCCGTGCCATCGCGTCATCGCCCACGGCGGACGCATCGGCGGCTTCACGCCCGGCACCGACGCCAAGCGCGTGCTGCTCGCGCACGAAGGCGTGGTGCTGCCGTGATCGGGCCGCCGCGGCGGATCAGCGCTTCGCCACCACCGCGTACACCCGCCCGTCGAAGGCGGTGATCATGAGCTCGCCGTCCGCGGTCTCCCCGAACGACGAGATCTGCAGCTTGCTCTCGCACACCAGGCGGTGCTCGATCAGGCGCTTGTCGGCGTAGCGCAGGCCCCAGGTGCGCCCGGTGGCGAAGTCGGCGTAGAGGTAGACGCCCTGCAGCGCCGGGAAGCGCTTGCCGCGGTACACGTAGCCGCCGGTCACCGAGACGCCGAGGTCGCGACCGTACTCGACGATCGGCTCGATCAGCTCGCCGGTGTACGGCTGGTCCTTGAAGAGGTGCTTCCCTTCGCGGACGCGCCAGCCGTAGTTGCCGCCCCTGACGATCAGGTCGATCTCCTCGTAGGAGTTCTGGCCGACGTCGCCGGCCCACAGGTCGCCGGTCTCGCGGTCGAAGGTCATGCGCCAGACATTGCGCAGGCCGTAGGCCCAGATCTCGCCGCGCGCGTCGGCGGTGCCGACGAAGGGATTGTCCGGCGGGATGGCGTAGGCGCGGCCCGGATCGGCGCGATCGACGTCGATGCGCAGGATCTTGCCCAGCAGCGTGTCGAGACGCTGGCCGGCGTCGTGCGGATCGCCGCCGCTGCCGCCGTCGCCCGGGCTGAGGTAGAGCATGCCGTCGGGGCCGAACACCAGGGACGAGCCGTTGTGGTTCTCGTACGGCTGTCCGATCTCGAGCAGCACCTCCTCGGAGTCGGGCGCGACGCGCGCGGGATCCTTCGCGTCGATGGTCAGGCGCGACAGCACCACGCGCCGAGGATCGGCGGCGCTGTAGTAGATGAAGAGCTGGCGGTTCTCGGCGTGCCGCGGGTGGAAGGCGAGCGCGAGCAGGCCCTCCTCGCTGCCCTTCGACAGCACCTTGGCGCGCAGATCGAGCGCCAGCGAGCGCTCGGCGTCGCGCTTCGCCGGCACCACCCAGATGCGTCCCGCCTGCTCGACCACGAACAGCCGCTGCGAACCGTCGCCGGCGGGAACCACGGCCAGCGGCCGTTCGAACGTCAGCTGCGGCCAGACCGGCTCGAAGCGGATGTCCGGGATGTCGCCGGCCATGGCGATGGACGCGGACAGCATCAGCAGGACGAGACGACGCATGGCACGGCTCCGATGCGGCGTTCTACCCGGCAGCGGTCGCGAGCTCAATGCGCGTCATCCCGCGGCGGTCACTCGCCGCCATCCGCCGGCCGGCTGGTGCCGTGGCGGCGCCGGTAGTCGCGCGGGCTCGCGCCGGCGTGCTTCCGGAAGCGCGACGAGAAATAGAACGCGGATTCGAAGCCGACCTCGGCGGCGATCTCCTGGATCGGACGCGAGGTCAGGGCGAGCAGCTGCTGCGCGCGACGCATGCGCCGATGCTCGAGGAACTGCTGGGGCGTGCTGCCGACCTCGTCCTTGAACAGGTGCGCGAGGCGAGACACGGACAACCCGACGTGCTCGGCGAGATCGTCGAGCACGATGCGCGCCTCGAGATTGCGCGCCATCCAGTCCATCGCCGCGCGCACGCGCGCGTCGATGCGCGCCTGCGCCGAGCGCGGGTTGTGCGCGTCGAGGTCGAGCAGCAGCAGCTCGAGCGCGTTCATCGCGTAGCGCTCGCCGCGCCGGCCGCCGCCCTGGGCGTGCTGGTGCACCAGCGCGAACTGGCGCTGGATCGATCGGCGCGCGTCGGGCGATTCGATGCGCAGCCGCATCAGGCCGGGCGCCTCCTCGGGCCAGTCGAGCAGCTCGAGCGACTCGGGCCGCGGCAGGACGTGGGTCCACGCCAGCTCCCAGTGCGACAGGGTCGGCTCGACGCCGTAGTCGTGGTACGTGCCCGGGCGGTGCAGGACGGCGTCGCCGGGCTCGGCGATGATCTCGCCGCGCCGGTAGCCGAATCGTCCCTTGCCGCGGACCGTGTAGATCAGCAGCCAGTCGGCGGTGCCGTGCTCGCGGATCATCCCGTAGCCGCGCCCCTGGTCGAAATGGCCGGTGATAAGCTCGCTTTTCACATCCGACGGCGACAGGCGGGTGCCAGGCATGGGGCTCAGCGTATCGGACGGAACGCACGATCGGTAGCAGGATAACCGAGGTAGTCGCCGACGTGGGCCATTCACGGCGGACGCCCGCGACGACAGTGGCGCCAGACCCACCCGACGCCGACCGAGGAGTCGCCATGTCCCCGACCGCCACCGCCGCCCGCGCCGCCGCCGACCCGTCGCAGGTCGTCTGCTACCGCGAGAACGGCTTCGCCATCGCCCGCGGCCTGTTCAGCGCGGAGGAGGTGGCGGCTCTGCGCGACACCTTCACCGACCTCGGCCGCAACGGTCCGGTGAAGGATCTGTCCGACGGCGGCGGCGGGCCGAGCGATGATCCGCTGACGCACTGGCCGCGCATGATGCATCCGCATCGCCATACGCACCAGCCATGGGGGCGGCTCGCGCTGGAGCGCACGCTCGATCCGCGCGTCGCCGCCTGGCTCGTCCGCCTCACCGGCGAGGAGCATCTCGCCGCGCAGAGCATGCTGTACTTCAAGCCGCCCGGCGCCCGCGGCCAGGCGCTGCACCAGGACAACTACTACCTGCGCGTGAGCCCCGGCAGCTGCGTCGCCGGCTGGCTGGCGCTGGACGACTGCGACGAGGAGAACGGCACCCTGTGCGTCGTGCCCGGTTCGCACCGCCTCGACATCCGCTGCCCCGAGAAGGCCGATCCGACCGTGTCGTTCTCGGGCGACCTGGTGGTGCCGCCGGAGGGCATGCGCGAGGAGCGCATCGACCTGAAGGCCGGCGACATGCTGTTCTTCCACGGCGCGCTGATCCACGGCTCGTACCACAACCGCAGCGCGGATCGCTTCCGCCGCGCCTTCATCTGCCACTACCTGCCGGCGACGAGCGCCGAGGTGTCGCACTGGTACCGGCCGATCCACGACTTCAGCGGGCGCGAGATCGCCGTCGCCGGCGCGACGGGCGGCGGGGCCTGCGGCGGGCCGGAGGCCAAGGGACCGCACTGAGCGGCGGCGGCGCCGGCGCGCGCGATCCGCTCACAATCGGCCGCCGCGCTTCGCGCGCGTCCCTCAACGCACCTGGCCCTCGGCGAGGCCGAAGCGCAGGTCGGTCACCGTCTCGCGCGCCGCCTGCGCGGCATGCTCCAGAGCGTCGATGACGCGCACCGCGGCGCCCGCAGCGAGCATGTGCGGCTGGATCACGTCATCCGCGCCAGCGGCGCGCAGCGTCGCCTCCTGGCCGGGCTGATCCGCCGTCGCGACGATGCGCGCGCGCGGACCGAGGGCGCGGCAGGCGCGCACCAGGGACAGGTTGTCGGTCCCCTTGAGCAGCTGGTCCGAGACCAGCGACAGCACGAGGTGCGCGCGGCCGAGGTCGGCGTGGCGCAGCGTGTCCATCGAGCCGATGTCGCCGAAGAGGTGCGCCACGCCCAGCGCCTTGAGCTCGCGCAGCACCTCGATGTTGAAGTCGACCACCAGCAGCTTGCCCGCCAGCTCCGGATCATCGCGCACCAGGCGTTCGACCAGCGCGCGTCCGACGCGATGGAAGCCGAGCAGCACGATCGGATGCTCGGCGGCGTCGGGCCCGTCCTCCGCGACCCAGCGCTTGGTCGGCCGGCCGGCGCGCGTCAGGGCCCTGTCCCACGCGTGGTAGAGATGGTGGCTGTACTTGATCGCGTACGACGAGATCACCGCCGACACCGCCATGGCGTAGACCAGCATCTCGACCAGCGCGGCGTCGATGTGGGGCATCGGCTTGCCGCCGAGCGGATCGGGGAACGGCTTCGCGCCGAGCGCGGCGATGACCAGGGCGAACTCGCTGATCTGCGCGAGGTTCAGGCTGACGACGAACGCGGTCCTGCGTCCGGCGCCGAGCGCGATCAGCGCCGGATACGCGCTGAGGAAGCGCGAGAACAGGACGAAGCCGACGACCAGCGGTACCGCCGCGGCCATCTGCCACGTCGGCGCGGTGATCTTCATGCCCAGCGAGATGAAGAAGAGCGTCAGGAAGAAGTCGCGCAGCGGCAGCGTCTTGGCGGCGACGTGGATCGAGTACGGGAAGGCGGCGATCGACATGCCGGCGATCAGCGCGCCCATCTCCTTGGACAGCCCGATCGCGCCGGCGACGCCGGCGACCGCGGCGCACCAGCCGATCGACGTCGAGACCACCAGCTCCGGGCTGTTGGCGATGCGCGCGAACAGCGGCTGCAGGGCGTACTTGCTCAGCAGGAAGCCGCCGGCGAGCAGCGCCGCGGTCTGCGCCAGGACCTCGATCACCGGCATGATCGCGGGCGAGGCGAAGTTGGGCTGGAATGCCAGGACCAGGATCGCGAACAGGTCCTGCACGACGAGCACGCCGATGGTGATGCGCCCGGCGAGCGTGTCGGCCTCGACCTTGTCGTAGAGCAGCTTGACCACGATCGCGGTCGACGAGACCGCGCAGGCGATCGCCAGGTACACCGCTTCGCTGGCCAGCCCGGTGATCGGGTACCCGGCCAGCGGGAAGAACAGCAGCCCGAGGCCGAGGCACAGCGCCACCTGGGCGCCGCCGGCGGCGAGCACCTGCCGCCCGGAGGCGAGCAGCTTGGGCAGGTTCATCTCGAGGCCGACGATGAACAGCAGCAGCGCGAGGCCGATCTCGCTGATGATCTCGATGTTCTCGAGGTTCCTGACCACGCCGAGGAAGCCCGGGCCGATCGCCGCGCCGGCGACCAGGTAGCCGAGCAGGATCGGCTGGCGCAGCAGGTAGGCCGTCAAGCCGCCGGCGGTCGCCGCCAGGACGGTGATGCCGATGTCCTGCAGCAGCCCGTGCATGGGTCAGTGTGCTTCCGAAGCACCGGATCCGCCAGTGCGCATCCCGTGGACGCGGCGCCTCGCCTCGTCGGCTAGGCGAAGGTCGCCGCCGCCCAGCCCGCCGCGGTCGTGACCGCGGCGGCCGGATCGCGGCTGCGCAGGAGATGGCCGCGCTGCGGCCGCAGGGTCGGCTGGGTCGCGTCCTGCAGGCGCCAGTCGACGCTCCAGCGGATCGTGTCGGAGGTGTTCGGCAGGCCGCGGTGGAACAGCAGGTTGTGGAAGACGATCGCGTCGCCCGGATCGCAGGCCAGGTCGACCGCTCGATCGAGATGCGGCGCCAGCGCGTGGTCGGCGATCGCCAGGTGGATCTCCTGGAACGGCGCGTGCGGCACCAGGCCGAGGCGGTGGCTGCCGGGGATCGCCTGCATGCAGCCGTTCGCGCGGCGCGCGGGCACCAGCGGCGCCCAGACGTTGAGCGTGCGCAGCGCGTCGGCCGGCACCGCCCCCTGCACGCCGAAGCCCGCGGTGTAGGCGGCGTCCTGGTGCCAGCTGATCAGCATGCGCTGGTCGTCGGGCAGCTTCGGGCGCGCCATGTAGTTGGGGTAGATGCGGATCTCGGGGCCGAGCAGGCGTTCGCCGAGCGCGAGCAGCGCCGGCGCCGCGAGCAGCGCGAAGAACTCGGGGACGTGCAGGTCCTCGCGGAAGAAGCCGGGCACCGTGTCGCGGTGCTGCGCGGCGATGGCGATCAGGCGGCGTTCGAACGGGAGATCGGCGCGCGCATCGGCGATCAGCCCATCGGCGAGCGACCGCGCGATCCGCGCCGAGCTCAGGCGGTCGAGGGCGTCGCGGGCCCCGGCGATGACCTCGGGCGCGAGGACGCCGCGCAGGATGGCGAAGCCGTGCTCGTCGAGGTCGGCGAGCGTGTCGGGAGCGGTGGCGGTACGCATGCCGTCAGCATGCGCGGCGCGCCGTGGCGTCTTTGATCCGGATGGACACGGCGCTGCACCGCGCCGGCCGTCAGAATCCGCTCGGCCGTTCGCGGAAGGCGCTTGGCGAGCGCCCGACGCGGCGATGGAACCAGCGCGAGAACGCGTGGATCGAGGCGAAGCCCAGGGCCTCGGCCGCCGCGGTCACGTTCAGCCGCCCCTGCGTCAGAAGCTCGCGGGCCCGCGCCACACGGCGCGCATCGGCCCACGCGCGCGGCGACGCCCCGGTGAGCGCGGCGAAGCGGCGCGCGAGGTGGCGCGGCGACACGCCGACATGCCGCGCCAGCTCGCCCAGCTCCGGCGGCCGGGCGAGATGGGCGTCGATGCGCGCCATGGCGCGCTCGACGCGCGCGTCGATGCCGTCGACCTCGGCGACGGCTACGACGACCCGATCGCGCCGCGGCCACAGGCACAGCACCTCGATCAGCGCCGCGACCAGCGCCGGCGTCACGGCGCCCGCGGACGACAGGCGCACCATGCGCCGCAGCGCCGTCGCCAGCGGCTCGATGCCGATCACGCCGTGCAGCGCCGGCGCGAAGATGCCGCGGGTGATCGCCGGCCAGCGGCGCGAGACGCGCAGCTTGAAGTTCAGCACCTCGGCGCCGGCGCTCGCCGGCTCGAGCCCGTAGCCGTGGGCGATCCCCGGAGCGAACGCGAGGGCGCTGGCGCGGCCGTCGGCGCGCATCCGACGCCCGTCGACGAGCCAGTGGCCGGCGCAGCCCAGCGCGACCTCGAGCTGCAGCCACGTCGCGTGGCGGTGCTCGGCGATCGCGATGCCGCGGCCGACCAGGGTGCGCCCGGGCTCGATCAGGCGGTCGGGACGACGCGCGACGCGGGCGCACAGGTCGAACAGCGCGCGGTCGTCGGCGTCGGTCATCGCGCGGTCAGTTCGCCGACGGATCCCAGCCGGCGGGGCGGGACCGCGGCGTGAGCAGGTTGACCAGCACGCGCTTGATCAGCTCGATGCGCACCGGCAGGCGACGGCATTCCAGGAACTCCTGGCGGACGTCGGCTTCGGCGATCACCGCGGCGCCCAGCCGGTCGATCAGCGCGGGGCGGTCGTCCTGGTCGGCGATCAGCGGCTTGATCACGTCGCCGCGCGGGCCGAGGCGTTCGCGCAGCGCGTCGATCAGATCGAGGACCTCGTCGACCTCGACGCCGATCTCGTCGTCGCTCAGCCCGCTGGGCAGGTCGGACAGCGGCAGCGGCCGCGCGACGCGGTACGGGTGCTGCGAGGGCAGCTCCTCGAGCTGGCAGCGCTGCACGCCCTCGACGCGGATGTTGAACTGGCCGTTCTCGGCGGGGCGGATGGTGCGCACCAGGCCGATCGCCGCGAGCGAGCGGAACGGCGGCGCGCCCTCGTAGCGGCCCTCCCAGCCGTCCTCGAGGCGCGGGATGGCGATCCAGCGCTGCGACGGCTCGAGGCCGATCAGGTCGTCGACCAGGGCGCGGTAGCGCGGCTCGAACACGCGGTACGACATCGGCAGCCCGATCAGCAGGACGTGATCGGGCAGCGGGAACAGGGGCAGGATCGATGGGACGTTCATGCGCACCTCGGGGCGTGGCCTCGGTGGCGATTATGGACGGACGGACGGCGCCATCCCAGCGGAAACACGCTCCAGCCGTGCAGCTCAGCGCGCCAGCTCGCTGCGCAGCGCCTGTTCCAAGCGCTGGTTGCGGAAGGTGAAACCGTCGTCGATCAGCCGCGCCGCGCGCGCGGCGGTGCCGGACAGCAGCACCTCGTCCGCCATCCCGCCCAGGGCCAGGCGCAGCAGCGCGCGCGGCGCCGGCGGCGCCAGGCGCGGGCGATGCAGCACGCGCGCGAGCACGCGCGCGAACTCGCGCTGCGCGCACCAGCCGGCGATCAGGTTGATCGGACCCGCGAGCGGGCGGTGCAGGACGTGCTCGATCGCGCCGAGCACGTCGTCGAGCGCGATCCATCCGACCGGCTGATCGCCGCTGCCGAGCCGGCCGCCGAGACCGAGCCGGTACGCCGGGACGAGCTTGGCCAGCGCGCCGCCGCCAGCCGCCAGGACCATGGCCAGGCGCAGGTGCGCGACGCGGATCCCGGCCGCCCGCGCGGGTTCGGCCGCGGCCTCCCAGTCGCGCGCCAGCTCGGCCAGGAAACCGCCCCCGCAGGCGTCGTCCTCGGCGACCTCGTCGCGCCGATCGCCGTAATAGGAGATGCCCGAGGCGACGATCAGCGCGCGCGGCGGATGCGCCGCCAGCGCCGCCGCCAGCGCGGCGGTCGGCCCGAGCCGCGAGGCGCGCAGGTCGCGCTTGGCCGCCGCGGTCCACCGCCGGCCGGCGACGTTGGCCCCGGCGAGGTGGATCACCGCGTCGAAGCCGTCGAGCGGCGGCACCGGTCCCTGGAAGTCCCAGACGATCGCGTCGGCGGCGCCCGGTTCGGGCGCGCGCAGCAGGCGGACGACGTCGTGGCCGGCGCTGGCCAGGTAGGCGCGCAGGGCGGTGCCGATCAGACCGGACGAGCCGGTCACCAGGATGCGCAGCGGCGTCGCCGGGAAGCGCGCGTGGCGCTCGAGGTCGGCGGCGACCCGGGCGTGGCGCCAGGCGAGGTCGCCCGCGACCCGGCGGCGCAGCACGCCGGATGGCAGCCACCAGGGCCCGGTCGCCTCGATCCGGTCGTGGTAGTCGCAGCCATCGCCACGAGGGCGGACGACGTGCTCATGCCGCCAGGAGCGCATCGGACCGCACACCTGGCGGTCGACGAACCGCATCGCCGCGGCATCGCCCTCGTGCTCCGCGACCCAGGTCGCGCGCAGCGGCCCGCGACGCACGGCGATGGTCGCCCGCCCGGTCAACGGCACCCCCGGATCCCGGCTGATCACGCGCGCGGAGACATCCGGCGGCACGAGGCGCTCGAAGGCCCCCGGACGGAGGTGCCAGCGCCAGACCTCCTCCGCGGGGGCGGCGAGGCGGGTGGTTTGTTCGATCGCCTCCATGCGTTCACGCCTCGCTTGGAACACCCGTTGTAAACCCTGTCGCAAGCGATGCATCCGCGTGAGCAGGCCGTCGCACCCTGCGGGCGAATCCCATAGCGCGGAAATGCCATTCCCCTACAAACCTCCACCCATGCTGAGACGCTTCTTTTCGACGCTCGGCGTAGCCGCGGTCCGCTGGATCGACAGCTATGCCGGCGGTACCGCCAACGACAACGAGCCCGCCCGCGTCGACTGGATGCGCTCGCTCCCGTTCATCATCCTGCACGGCATGTGCCTGGGGGTGATCTGGGTCGGCGTCAGCTGGATCGCGGTCGCGGTCTGCGTCGCCCTCTACGTCGTGCGGATGTTCGCCATCACCGGCATCTACCACCGCTACTTCTCGCATCGCACCTACAAGGCCTCGCGTCCGGTGCAGTTCCTCATGGCCCTGCTCGGCGCGAGCTGCGTCCAGCGCGGCGCCCTGTGGTGGGCGGCGCACCACCGCCATCACCACAAGTACTCGGACATGCCCGAGGACGCCCACTCGCCGATGCGCCACGGCTTCTGGTGGTCGCACATCGGCTGGATCACCGCCAAGCGCAACTTCCGGACGCGGCTCGAGCTGATCCCGGACTTCGCGAAGTACCCCGAGCTCATCTTCCTGGACCGCTTCGACACCCTGGTGCCGGTGGTGCTCGCGGTCGGCACGTTCTTCCTCGGCGTGTGGCTGCAGCACCTCGGCTTCGACACCAGCGGCGGGCAGATGCTGATCTGGGGCTTCTTCATCTCGACCACGTTCCTGTTCCACGGCACCTGCACGATCAACTCGCTGAGCCACCTCTTCGGCCGCCAGCGCTTCGACGCCGGCGACACCAGCAAGAACAACTGGCTGCTCGCGCTGGTCACCCTCGGCGAGGGCTGGCACAACAACCACCACCACTACCAGTCGACCGTCCGTCAGGGCTTCTACTGGTACGAGATCGACATCTCGTTCTACGTGCTCAAGGCGATGTCCTGGGTCGGCCTGGTCAGCGACCTCAAGCCGGTCCCGGCGAAGATCTACGAGCAGGCGCGCGAGCTCCGCGAGCAGCGCAAGCTCGCCAAGGCGGCGGGCGTGGCGCTGCCCGGACCGGCGAACCTGCCGAACTGACCGGCGGCGCTCCGTCAGAGCGGCGTCGCCGCCCAGCGCGCCAGATACGCCTTCACGTGCAGCTTGCGGGCGGTGTTGGCGCTCGACATGAAGCGGATCGAACCGAACACCGGCCGCAGCGGCGCCCACGGGCGGTCGTAGCGGCCCAGCGTCCAGAAGATGCCGCTGTACGAGTTCGGATCACGCCCGTCGATCGCCCAGCGGTCGTTGAGCGCGACCAGGACCTCGGCCGCCTCGCGCGGCGAGCGCGTCCATTCGAGGACCTTCTTCCCCCACAGCATCCGCAGGTACGTGTGGATGCGGCCCTCGCCGCGCAGCTGGCGCTGGATGGCGTTCCACAGCTCGTCGTGGGTCTCGCCGAGCTCGAACTGCTCGAGCGTGTAGCGGTGCGTGCGGGGGTCGCCGGCGTGCTCCTCCAGGGTGGCCCGCGCCCATGAAGGCAGCGCGTCGTAGGTGTCGTAGCCCGGCAGATGCGCGCAGGCGTTGAAGCCGAGCTCGCGCCAGGTCACCACCTGATCGAGGAACGCCTCGCCCGCCGCGTCGATCCCCCACCAGCCCTCCTTCGCGCCGGTCGCCTTCGTCGCCAGCCGATCGGGCGTCCAGCCCGAGCGCTCGAGCACGCTGGTCACCACCTCGTGCGCGGAGAGGTGCCCCCAGTGCAGGTGCGCCGACAGGCGGCTGGTGCGCGGATCGTCGGGGTGCTTGGTCTGGTCGTAGGTCGCGAGGTCCTCGGCCACGAAATCGCGCAGCCGCTGACGCGCCGCCAGCGGTCCCGCGGCCTCCGCCACCGGAGCGACCGCATGGTCGATCAGCAGCCGGGCGATCGCCGTCGGCTTCGCCGCCAGCAGATCGGCATCGGGCGCCGGCCAGCGCGCGAGCACCTCTGGCGGCAGCGACGCCATCGGCATGCCCGCCAACGCCGCGAGCGGTTCCTCCACCGGCATCTGGCGCAGGAACAGCGGCAGCTTGTTCTGCAGCAGGCGGCGGAACGCGTACGCGGTCGGATACGCGGTGTCGACCGCGCGCAGCGGCAGCAGCCCATTGCCATCGACCGCCTCGAGCGCGACGTCGAGGTGGGCGCCCGGCGCGGCGAGCATGCGCGGCAGGAAGAAGCACGGCCAGTCGTCGGCGACGACCACGCAGGCGCGCTTCGCCAGCGCCGCGAGCAGGCCCTTGCCGGCATCCGGGATCGGCTCGACGTAGGCGTGGTACGCGACGCCGGCGCGCGCGCAGTCGGCGGCGTTCTCGGCCATGCCGGCGAGCACGATCGCGTGGAAGCGGTCGCTCGCCCAGCGGTGGCCGGCACGCAGCGCCTCGAACACGATCAGCGGCTTGTGCAGCTCGCGCGCGCGCTCGACCGCGCGCTGCAGGGCGAAGTTCCAGCGCGTGCGCCGCGCGGCGGTCATCCAGTAGAGCACGTGATCGCCGTCGCGCAGCGGCGCGCGGTTGACGGCGCGCACGCGGATCGCGGGGAAGCCGTGCATGCCGGACGCTGGCCGGCGGCCGCGAGGCGGCAAGCGCGGCAGGGCCGACGTTGTCCCGCCGCCCGCGGCCGTGCCGTGGACGGAGGCGGACCGGCCGCGAAGCCGACGCTCGCACCGCGATGCGCCGGCCGTACGACAGCCGGCGCAAAGGGACCATCATGCACCGCATCGCCTGCAGCCTGCTCGCCACGTTCTCCTGCGCCGCGTTCGCCGCCGATCCGGCGCCGGTCGTCGCCGCGCCCGCCGGAGGCGGCCTCGAGCTGCCCGAGAGCGTGATCCAGGATCCCGACAGCGGCCTGATCTGGTGCGCGAACGTCGGCGGCAAGGCGGACGCGCCGGACGCGTTCGCCGCGAAGGACGGCAACGGCTTCATCAGCAGGCTCAACCCCGACGGCACGGTCGCCGAGCTGCGCGCGCTGCCCAAGCCGGGCGGCGAGCCGCTCAACGGGCCGAAGGGCATGGCGGTGCTCGGCGGCGCGCTGTGGGTCGCCGACATCGACCGCGTGGTCTGCTACGAGCTCGAGAGCGGCACGCAGCTCCAGTCGTTCGACCTGACCGAGCAGAAGGTGGCGTTCGCCAACGATCTGGTGTTCGTCGACGACATGCTGCTGCTCTCCGACACCATCGGCGACCAGCTGATCGTGCTGCACGGCGCCGAGCGCGGCCAGATCACCGAAGCCGAGGTGCTCGGCGCCAAGGGCCTGTTCGGCGGCGCCAACGGCCTCGCCGCGATCGGCGCGACCGCGTACCTCGCCAGCTTCCCCCTGACGAACATGGAGAAGGGCGAGGACTTCGTGCGCAAGTTCACCCTCGGCGAGGACATGTCCGAGAACACCCGCACGCCGCTGCCCGGCGGGCTGTGGGACGGCCTCGCGCTCGGCGCGGACGGCACGCTCTACGCGACCGACTGGCGCTCGAAGGGCGTGTGGGCGGTGGCGCCCGGCGCCAAGGAGGCCAAGCAGATCAGCAAGGACATGAACGGGCCCGCCGACCTGTGCGTGCTCAACGACGGCGCGCTGCTCGTCCCGGAGATGCTGGCGAACAAGGTCACCCGGATCGAGCCGGCGGCGGCGAAGTAGGCGCCACGTCGAGGTCGTACACGCCTCGTCGATGGCGTTGACGACGCTGCACCCGGTCGGCATACCTCGCTCTCCCCCGACCCGGGGATCAAGGAAGCCATGCAGCAGATCATCACCCTCGCGATCATCGTCCTCCTCGTCGTCTCCTGGTGGAAGCTCTTCACCAAGGCCGGCAAGCCGGGCTGGGCCGCCATCGTGCCGTTCTACAACATCTACGTCATGCTGCAGATCGTCGGTCGGCCGTGGTGGTGGCTGCTGCTGATGCTCATCCCGATCGTCAGCATCGTGGTCTTCATCATCGTCTGCATCGACTTCGCCAAGGCGTTCGGCCGCGGCACCGGCTTCGGCGTCGGCCTCGCCCTGCTCGGCGTGGTCTTCTTCCCGATCCTCGCCTTCAGCGACGCGACCTACAGCGGCCCGCCGGCCCGCGGTGACAAGATTGCCTGAGGACGACAACCCGTTCGCGCCGCCGAGCCCGGTCAAGCCGCCGCCAGCCCTGGCGGCGTACGGGCTCGCGGTGGTGTTCGGCGTGCTCGGTCTCGGCACCTGGCTCGGCTTCACCAACCCGAGCGACGAGCTGCGCTGGATCGGGTTGGTGACGTCGGTCTCGTACTGCCTGCCCATGTCCATCGCCGGCGTGGTCCTCGGGATCGTCGGCCTGCGCCGCCCGGGACGCGAACGCTGGGCATGGAGCGCGATCGCGCTCGGCGCCCTCGGCATCCTCGGGCTGATCGCCGACGTCGGCGACCTCGTCCTGCGCATGCGCTGAACCGCCGTCCCGGGCGTGGACGTCGGGCGGCGGTCCGCCACCATCGCCGACCATGCCCGTCCGCCTGCGTCATGTCGTCGGCTGTATGACCGGAACATCGATCGACGCGATCGATGTCGCGCTGGTCGCGCTGGAGGATGAAGGGCTGCGCCTGCGCGCGCGCGTCGTGGCGGCGCAGTCGCGGCCGCTCGACGAGCTCGCCGCGCGCCTGCGCGACGTGGCCGAGCAGCGCTCGACCACGGCCGGCGAGATCGCGCGCCTGGCCAACGACCTCGCGCTCAAGCACCTCGAGGCGGTGCGCGCCGTCGCCGGCAGCCGCCGACTCGAGAAGCAGCGCCTCGACCTGGTCTGCGTGCACGGCCAGACCGTCTACCACCTGCCGCCGGTGTCCTGGCAGCTCTTCCAGCCCGCGCCGCTGGCGCACGGCCTGGGCGTGCCGGTGGTCTACGACCTGCGCGCGGCCGATCTCGCCAAGGGCGGCCAGGGCGCGCCGATCACGCCGCTGGCGGACTGGGTGCTGTTCCGCGCCGCCGGCGAACGCCGCGCCATCGTCAACCTCGGCGGCTACTGCAACGTCACGCGCCTGGCCGACGCCGACGACGCGGCCAGCCCCGCGTACGCGGTCTCCGGCGCCGACATCTGCGCCTGCAACCAGCTGCTCGACGGCCTGGCGCGCGCGCTGATCGATCGCCCCATGGATGATGGCGGACGCCAGGCCACCGCCGGCCGGTCGCTGCCCGAGCTCGTCGATCCGATCATCATCCGCCTGGGCGAGCAGGCCGCCGCCAGGCGCTCGCTCGGCACCGGCGACGAGCTCGCCCGCTGGATCCTGGTCCTCGCCAAGGGCCATCGCCCCGAGGACGTCCTGCGCAGCGCCTGCGTCGCGCTCGCCCGGACCATCGCCGACGCGGTGATCGGCCACCGCGTGATCCTGGCCGGCGGCGGCGTGCGCAACGACTGCCTGGTCGAGGAGCTGCGCGCGATCTGCAACGGCATCGCCACCACCGACGACCTCGGCGTGCCGGCGCAGTTCCGCGAGGCGGTGTGCTTCGCGGTGCTCGGCGCGCTGTGCCAGGACCGCGTCGCGATCACCCTGCCCGCGATCACCGGCGTGAAGGGCACCGCGCCGATCTCCGGCCACTGGGTCCTGCCGTGAGCGCGCCGCGCACGCCATGACCCTGCCGCCGGACCGCGCGCACATCGCCACCGAGGGACGCAACCCGCGCACCGCGAACCTCCACGCGCTGTCCGTCGAGGACTGCGTGCGTCTGATCCAGGACGAGGACTGCGCGATCCCCGCCGCCATGGCCGCGGCGCGCGCGTCGATCGCCGCCTTCATCACGGCGGCGGAACCTGGCTTCCTGCGCGGCGGCCGTCTGATCCACCTCGGCGCCGGCACCTCCGGTCGGCTCGCGGTGCTCGACGCCTCCGAGGCGCCGCCGACGTTCCAGGTCGAGCCGGGGCGCGTGGTCGGCATCATCGCCGGCGGCGACGGATCGCTGCGCCGCTCGAGCGAAGGCATGGAGGACGACCCCGACGGGGCGCGCGCCGAGCTCGACGCGCTGAGGCTGACCGCCGACGACGCGGTCATCGCCATCGCCGCCGGCGGCACCACCCCCTACGCGCTCGGCGCGCTGGCGATCGCCAAGCGCCACGCCGCCTGCGTCACCGCGCTGATCAGCTGCAGCCCGGTGCCCAGGCCGCCGCACGCCGACCATCTCATCGTCCTCGCCACCGGTCCCGAGGTCGTCACCGGCTCGACGCGGATGAAGGCCGGCACCGCGACCAAGCTGTGCCTCAACACCATCTCGACGACGCTGATGGTGCGCGCCGGCAAGGTCTTCGAGAACCTGATGGTCGATGTCCGCGCCTCGAACGCCAAGCTGCGCGACCGCGCGGCGCGGATCGTCGCGACGCTCACCGGTCTCGATCGCGCCGCGGCGTTCGCGCTGCTCGATCAGGCCGGCGGCGCGGTGAAGACCGCGATCGCGATGCATCGCCTGCGCCTCGACCGCGCGGGCGCCGAGCAGCGCCTGGCGGCGGCGCAGGGCCGGCTCGACCGCGTCATCGGCTGAGCGCCTGATCGCGCGCAGCGCGCAAGCACGCCACCGCCGCGGCGAGGCACGCCGCCAGGAACAGCGTCGCCCAGGTCGCGAAGGCGCACGCCAGCGCCGGACCGGGGCCGATGACGTGGACCAGGTCGTAGATCACGCGCGTGATCGGCCAGGCCGCGCGGCGCTGCGCCAGCACCAGCGAATCGGAGACCTCGAGCATCGACGAGCTGAACGTCAGCAGCGCCGCCGCCGCCAGGCTGGGCGCGAGCAGCGGCATCAGCACGTGCCGCGCGCGCAGCCACGGCCCGGCGCCGCACGCCGCCGCGGCCTCCTCGAGCGACGGCGGCACGTGCGCGAAGCCCGCGCCGACCGCGCGCAGCGCATGCGGCAGGCGGCGCACGGCGTAGGCGACGATCAGCAGCGGTCCGGGATTGGTCAGCGGGTCGAGCCAGCGCGGCAGCGCCGCGGTGCCCAGCGCCAGGAAGCCGAAGGCCATGACCACGCCCGGCACCGCGAGCGGCGTCATCGCCACCGCGTCGAGCACGCGCCAGCCGCGCGGGCGCCAGCGCGCGCCGCACCAGGCGATGAACGTCGCGACGCCCACCGCGAGCACCGTCGCCGCGGCGCTGAAGCGCAGGCTGTTGACGATGCCCGGCACGACGTGCGGGTGCGCCAGCGCGGCGCGCGCGTGCTCCCACGTCGCGCCCTCCGGCAGCACGCCGCGGTACCAGTCGCGCGACAGGCCGATGAGGGCGACGGCGATGAACGGCGCGAGCGCGGCGCCGGCGACCAGCGCGAACGGCGCCCACGCGGCGAGCGCGCGCCACCCGCCGAGCGCGCGCGGCGACGCGCCGAGCCCGCCGCGCAGCGCGACCACGTCGCCGGCGGTCAGCCGCCGCCCGGCGGCGAAGACCAGCGCCGCGACGGCGAGCATGACCAGCACCAGCGCGTACGGCGTGCGGTTGGCGCCGGCATCGGCGAGGCCGACGAACACCTGCACCGCGACGTGGCGGTCGAAGCCGAGCATCAGCGGCGTGCCGAGCTCGGTGAACGACCACACGAAGACCACGGCGCCGCCGGCGAACGCGCCGGGCGCGACCAGCGGCACGATCACCCGCGCGCACACCCGCGGCCAGCGCGCGCCGAGACTGCGCGCCGCCTCGATCAGCGCGGGATCGAGCGCGGTGAACGACGCGCGCAGCGTCAGGTGCAGGATCGGGTACAGCCCCAGCGCCTCCAGCGCGACGACCAGCGCGAAGCGGTGCCCGCCCAGCCAGTCGGGCCCGCCGCCATCGGGCCACAGGCCGAGCGCCGCGCCGACCGCGTTGAACGCGCCGTACTGCCCCGCCAGCTGCGCGACGCCGATCGCGCCGACGAACGGCGGCAGCACCAGCGGCGCGAGCAGCAGCGCCTCGGCGATCCCGCGTCCGCGGAACCGGCAGCGCGCCGCCAGCCAGGCGGTCGGCGTCGCGAGGACGAACGCGATCGCGGTGGTGCAGGCCGCGACCAGCAGCGCATTGCCGAGCCCGGCGCGGTACGCCGGATGCGCCAGCACCTCGCCGATCAGCCACGGCGACGCGCCGGCGACGGTGGCGAAGGCGATCGGCGCGACCACGAACAGCGCGAGGAACGCGGCGACGGCCGCGTATGCGATCCAGGCGCGACGCATCAGCGGCCCGCTCGCGCCAGGCGCTCGGCGTCGGCGTAGCGCGCGATCGCCATGGACGTCCAGCCACGCATGAGCGGCAGCGCCTCGCGCGGTCCGCGACGGATGAGCGCGAGGCTCTCATCCGCGTCGGCATAGGCGACCGGCATCCACGCGAACGCGGCCATCGCCTCCGGCACGCGCTCGGGTCCGCCCGCGGCGATGATCGCTTCCCACGCCGCGGTCAGCTCCGGCCGCGCGTCGAGCGCCAACGCGCGCGTCAACGGCGCGATCAGCCCTGCGATCGCGGCCGTGCGTTCGGCGCGGTAGCTCGATGCCGCCGCCAGCGCGAACGGATCGAGCGTGGGCTCGCTCATCAGCGCCCGGTCGGCGGCGGTGTAGACGTCGCGCCGCACCGGCGCGCGGTGGAGCGCGTAGACGGTCGGGCCGCCGGGCGCGCCGACGCGATAGCTCCACAGGCGCTGGCCCTCCGGCGACAGCACGAAGCCGATGAAGTCCGTCGCCAGCGCGCGGCTCGGCGCGCCGCGCAGCAGCGCGATCGGATCG
The DNA here is from genome assembly GCA_035627695.1 of Planctomycetota bacterium. GTDB lineage: Bacteria > Planctomycetota > UBA11346 > UBA11346 > UBA11346 > DASPLE01. Next base: position 26,848 of record DASPLE010000122.1, on the reverse strand, counting down.
GCGCCGACGGAAGCGCCGCCCAGCGGCGCCGTGAACGTCAGCCGGCGCTCGCCGGCCATGGCCTCGGCGTACGCGGCTTCGCCGTGCGCCTGGAAGTCGAGGCAGATCGCGGCGACCGCCTCGCCGCGCGCCACCGCGCGTGGTCCCTTCGACACCGCGTCGTCGACCGAGCGCGCGTTGCCGACGATGCGCCGGATCAGGGCGAAGCCGCGCTCCCAGCCGATCGCGCGCGCCCGCGCCTCGTCGCCGGCGTCGGCCAGGTGCATCTGCTGCTGGATCAGCCGCTCGAAGGCGTTCACCGCCGCCGACGAGCGCGTCGGATCGGTGATGCTGACGAGCCCGGCGAGGCGCGGCTCGCCGAGGTCCATCCAGCTGTCCGGCGCCGTCGGATCGGCGAGAGCGGCGAGGCGATCGCGATTGGCGGCGATGCCGAGCGATCCGAGGGACGCCCCGTACCAGCGGCCGCGCTCGTCGTAGAACGCCTCGCCGCCGAGCCGCTGCGGGATGACCGCGTCGGCGAACCACGCGGGATGCGCCCGCGCCAACCCCGCATCGACCAGGAAGCCCTGGTCGGCGCAGCGCCGGAACGCCGCCTCGCCGCCGCCCCAATAGATGTCGTGGCCGATGCCGACCTCGGACGCGAGGAACGCGGCGTGCGCCGGTTCGCCCGGCGCATCGAAGCGATCGGCATCGGCGAGCTCCGGCAGCGCGTCGCCCAGCGCCGCGCGGTAGCGCGCGCGCAGGAAGCGCTGGATGTCGGCGGTCCCGCCCGGCGTGCGCCAATCGATCTCGACCAGGACGCCGCGCTCGACCAGCGCCCAACGCTGGAAGGCGCGCGCGAACTCGGATCGCGTGTTCTCGTCGTGCGGGCTGATGATCACCAGGCGCTCGCCGGCCGCCGTCGCCGGCGGCGTCCGCCGCAGCAGCAGCGGCAGCGCGATCAGCGCCACCGCGACCGCCAACGGTACGAGCCGGGACATCAGCGCGAGGAGCCGCCGGCGCGATGACACGGCCGCGTGCGCCTCGCCGCCGCCTACTTGTTGAACAGGAAGTGCATGACGTCGCCGTCCTGCACGACGTAGTCCTTGCCCTCCGCGCGCAGGCGGCCGACCTCGCGGCAGCCCTTCTCGCCGCGGTGCTTGACGTAGTCGTCGAAGCTGGCGACCTCGGCGCGGATGAAGCCCTTCTCGAAGTCGGTGTGGATGACCCCGGCGGCGCGCGGCGCCTTCCAGCCCTTCTGCACCTGCCAGGCGCGGACCTCCTTCACGCCGGCGGTGAAGTAGGTCTGCAGGCCGAGCAGCTCGTAGCCCGCCTTGATCAGGCGGTCGAGGCCGCTCTCGGTCATGCCGTAGCCCGACATGTACTCGGCGCGATCGGCGTCCGGCATCTGCGCCAGCTCCTCCTCGATCTTGCCGCTGATCAACGTCGCGCGCGAGCCGATCTTCGTCGCGTGCGCGGCGACCGCGGCGCTGAAGGCGTTGCCGCCCTTGGCGACGTCGGTCTCGTGGATGTTGCAGACGAAGAGCATCGGCTTCGCCGTGATCAGCTGCATGTCCGCGATGTGCACCATCTCCTCGGGCGTCAGGCCGAGCGCCCGCGCCGGGGTCAGCGCCTTGAAGCCGGCCAGCACCTTGTCGAGCACCGGCAGCGCCTCGGCGCTCGGCTTGTCGAGCTGGCGGCGCTTCGCGCAGCGCTCGTGCTTGGCCTTCACCGTCTCCTCGTCCTTGAGGATCAGCTCGAGATCGATGACCTCGATGTCGCGCACCGGATCGACGCTGCCGTCGACGTGGACGACATCGGGATCGGCGAAGCAGCGCACCACGTGCAGGATCGCGTCGACCGATTTGATCGCCGAGAGGAAGGCGTTGCCCTTGCCGAGGCCCTGCGCGGCGCCCTTGACCAGGCCCGCGATGTCGACGAGCTCGAGCTGGGTCGCGATCACGCGGTTGGTCTTGACGATCTCCTGGAGCACGGCGAGGCGCGGATCGGGCACGGCGACCATGCCGGTGTTCGGATCGATGGTGCAGAACGGGTAGTTCGCCGCCTGCGCCGCCTGGGTCTTGGTCAGGGCGTTGAAGATGGTGCTCTTGCCGACGTTGGGCAGGCCGACGATGCCGCAGTTGAAACCCATGCGCTCTCCGAGGCGCGGGAGCTTAGGACGGGCGGCGCCGGCTCCAGGCCCGGCCGCGCGATGGCTCTAGCGGTCGATCCCGCGGACCTCGCCGTGCCGCTCGAGGAAGCGCAGCGCCGGGCCGCGCGCCAACGGATCGAGCCGCTCGCGCAGCGCCAGCGCCAGCGGCCGCAGCACCGTCGGGCTGAGGAACGGCGAGTCGAACGCCGCCGCGGCGAAGGCGTGCTGGAGGAGCGGGTCGCCATCCAGCGCCAGCTCGCCCGACGCCTGCCGGCGCAGCCGCGCCAGGATCGGCGCCAGCGCGGCTCCGGCTTCGCCGGCGCGCTGATGGGCATGGACGAAGGCGCGCAGCGTCGCGTGATCGCTGGTCACGCCGGCGAGCGCCGCGACCGCGCCCTGGTCGAGCGGTTCGCCGCGACCGATCTGGCGCAGCGCGCAATCGCGGGCGATCCACGGCGGCAGGTCGGGCACGGCGTAGCGCGTGCCGTTGAGCAGGCCCTGGTTCCCTCCGACCAGGCGGCGGACCAGCCGGGCCGATGCCGCATCCGATGAGCCCGCCTCGATCCAGCGTTCGACCTCGTCGGCGGCCGGAGCGAGCGCGCCGAGAGCCTGGCCCGGCTGCCACGACAGGATCGAGGCGGCTTCCGCATCGCCGCCGCCGACGCGATCCGCGAGACGCGCGACATCGGCGCCGATCGCGGTCTCGTACGCGCTGCCGTCGGCGTCGAGCCGCCAGTGGACGACGTGGCGATCGCGCGTGCCGGCGGCGGGCTCGACGACCAGGCGCAGGCGCTCGGCATCGGCGTCGAGGCCGATCAGCGCCTGCCCATCGATCGGCAGCGCCGCCTCCGCGGGCAGCGACGCGACGCCTTCGCCGCCGGGTGTCGCCAGGCAATAGCGCACACCCGCGCTGCCGCGCTGGACCCAGCCGGCCGCGTCGACCGCCAACGGCTCGCTGAGGACGCCGCCTCCGACGCCGGCGGCGAGGATCAGCGGCACGCCCAGCCGTCCGGTGACCGCGAGCAGCGCCGCGAGCGCCTGGGCCGATTGCCGGTCATCGCGTGCGCCGAGCGTGAGATCCCAGGACGCGGCCGGTTCCAGCGCGACCTGCCATGGGCTGAGGTCGCGCGCCAGCGCCCCGGCATCGCTGTCGGCGGTGCCCGCGACCGGCAGGCCGAGCACGCCCCAGCGCAGGCCATGCGCCCAGTCGCCGGCGGCGCCGCCGACCAGCGGCGCCAGCGCGCCACGCCGGTCCGCGCCGACGACCACGATCGGGATGAACGCCTCCCAGCCGCCGCGACCGAAGGCGCGCTCGAGCCCGCCGCCCATCGCCACCATCACCTGGGGCTCGCCGCCGAGCGCGGTGGCGAGACGGGCGACGTGGTCGGCGCGCGGCCAGTTGGCGCCGCCGGCGATCGCGACGCGGGCCGGGGAGGTCAGGGTCGGCAGATCGGGCAGGCGGCCCACGGCGAGGACGATGGTGCCGTGGCGCACCGCGAACCCGCCGGCGCGCCAGCGGCCACGGGCGAGGCGCCAGGTGACGACGGTGGTCGGATCGTGGCGCGGGCGCTGGACGCCGCTCATGGTCGGGGCGTCGACGGCCGCCAGGCCCTCCCGCCACAGTTCCAGACCGACGGGCTGGCCCGGGCCGGCGAACTCGACGCCGACCTCGGCGGCGCCGTCCTGGCGCAGCAGCACCCAGGGCCCACCGGCGATCCGTGGCGTCGCCGCAGCCGACACCGACGTCGCCAGGCACCACACGATGACGGCCAGGAACCCGCGCATGCGGGCCGAGGGGCGAATGCCGTGCCAAGACTGCCGGCTAGCGGCCTGGTTTGGCGCCGATCGTGGCGAAGCGCCAGGTGCGCGACCAGGCGGTGCCGGCGAGGTCGACGGTCATGGACACCTGGTAGTGGGTGGACGCCGCCAGCGGCTCCTTGGCGATCAGGGCGACCACGTGCTGGAAGCCGTTGAAGTCGACCGCACCGCCCTGCGCCGCGTCGAAGCGGTAGCAGTCGACCGGCCGCGATCCCTTGGCATCGATCGCGGTGAGCGTCGCCTCCTTCAGCACCGGCGCTCCGGAGCCGAAGTAGACCGTGATCGGGAAGCCGGCCTCGCGATCGCCGGCGATCGGATCGGGAGCCTCCTGCTGGAAGCGCAGCGGGATGCCCGACGCGTCGGGATGCGGGATGACGATCGGCCAGCGCTGCGTCCCGCCGAGGCGGCGGCGTCCGTCGATGCCGCCGAACTTCCCGGCGTAGCCGAGGCCGAACGCCAGCGTGTCGGGCCGCACCACGTCCTGCCGATGGTAGAAGGTGGCGACCATCATCTCGGCGACCTCGGCCGCCGATCTGCCCTGGCTGAGGATGCTGGCCATCCCGGCCTCGTGGCCGTCGGCGCTGTAGCCGGGACGCGACGGCTCCTCGGGGTGCGCGAGCACGCCGGTGCCGACCATGTACAGGCAGTGCTTCTGCAGCGGCGCGCTGAGCGCCGGATCCTCGCCGCGCGGAGCCAGCCCGTAGAGCGCGCGCTGCGCGTTGATGCCGTCGAGCAGCGCCAGCGTCTCGGGCAGCACCGTCGCGAGCGGACGGCCTGCCAGCGCGGCGTCGGCGCCGCGCGGCCCGAAGGCGAGCCCGGTGAGGTCGTGCGTGCGCGTGCACCAGCGCTCGTCGGCGCGCGGCAGCGGCCAGGCGAGCGCCGCCGCGCCGATCGCGAGCGCATCGACGCCCGCTTCGTTGAAGACGCCGTCGCCATCGCCGTCGAGGACGGTGATGGTCTCCTTGCCGAGCTTGCCGACGAGCACGGTCAGCACGCGGTAGGTCCACGTCCCGTCCTCCCGACGCGTCAGCAGCAGGTCGAGCTTGTCGCGCTGCTTGTCGCCCGCCTCGCCGAGGGTGACCGTCAGCGGGCCGGGGCGCGCCGCCTTGAACGTGCCGTCGCGCGCGGCATCGAGCTCGAGCTTGTCCTCGACGCGACGCGCCGGGATGCGCGCGCCGCCGACGGCGATCGCCTCGCCGATCGGATGATCGAGCCCTGGCTCGCCCTGGACCTGGTAGACGATCGGCGCGCGCGCGACGCTGAAGCTCAACGGGATCGGACGGTGGGTCGCGGCGGGCGCCTCGCCGACGGCCGCGGCGAGCGCATGCGCGCCGATGAGGGTTGCGATCAGGGCGCGGTAGGGATGCACGCCGCCACTCTCCGACCAGCCGGTTGGAGCCGCAACGCGCGATTTTCCGCACGGCGTCCGCCACGAACGCCGAGGCGGCGGACGCCGCGAGGACATCCGCCGCCTGGCAGGTCGAGCTCGACTCGCGATGCGCGATCAGCGGTACGTGGCCGCCATCGCCCGGCCCGCCTTCGCCGACTGGTCGGCGAGGTCGAGCACGTGGATCGGCCGGCGCGCCCACTCCGGGGTGATCACCAGCTTCTCGCCGTTCACCAGGTGGTTGGCGACGTTCTCGTACAGCTTGTGGCCCTGCGATTCGCCGTGCGGCCCGCGCTGGATGCGGGTGACGCCGTTCTCGCCCGGGGTGATCAGCTCGTAGTTGTTCCAGTCGATGACGAACGTGCCCTTGGTGCCCGTGATCTCGAGCATGCCCCGCTTCGGGTTGGCATCGAGCGAGGTGATCGTCAGGTCGATCCACTGGCCGCTGGCGAAGCGCACGACCGCCTTGCCCTCGTCCTCGTTGGCGTCGTCCTTGAACTTGGTCTGCGGACCCCAGAAGCCCTTCTTCGCGTAGCCGGAGACCTCGACGATGTCGCTGTCGATCAGCTGCAGGCAGTACTCGAGCAGGTGCACGCCCCAGTCGTAGAGGATGCCGCCGGAGATCGACTTGCTGGTGCGCCACCAGTCGCCCGGCTTGCCGTAGCCGCCCATGTGCGCCTCGATGCGCGAGATCTCGCCGATGACGCCGTCGCCCTTGATCATCTTGACCGCGTTGAGGATCCAGCTGTCCCAGTGCCGGTTGTGGTAGGTCGAGACCATCAGCGACTTCTTCTGGGCCAGCGCGATCATCGCGTCGCACTCGGCGGTGGTCACCGCGAACGGCTTCTCGCACACCACGTGCTTGCCGGCCTCGAGGATCTGCAGCGCCAGCGGCGCGTGCGTGTTGTGCGGCGTGATCAGCACGAGCAGGTCGACCTTCGAGGAGGCCAGGCACTGGTCGACCTTCTGGTAGGTCTCGATGCCGGGGAAGTCGGTCTTGGCGACGTCGAGCCGGGCCTGGTCGATCTCGACCACCGCCGTCGGCGTCATGCCGGCCTTCTTCATCTCGTTGAGGTGCTGGCGGCCCATGTTGAAGGCGCCGCCGTATCCGACGACGCCGACCTTGATGTCGGCGGCCTTGGCGTATCGAGCCATGATCAGTGATTCTCCGGGGACGGCGACGCTAGGGCACGGTCCGCGGCCGATCCAGGGGCCGGTGCCGCCCGGAAGCGATATGCGCGCGCCGCCTCGGCCGCGTGCGGCCGCACGGGGTGGCCGATCAGCCGGCGCGGTGCAGCCAGAGCAGGCCGAGGGTGAGGAAGGAGCTGACGCCGTCCCCCTGCGCGCCCTGCGCCTCGCGCCACGCCTCATCGACGGACATCGTCACGGTCTCGATCAGCTCCATCGCCTCGTGCGAGCGCACACCGGTCTGGACCAGGTCATCGGCGAGGACGACGTGCAGGCGCATGCGCACCAGGCCGGGCATCACCTCCTGCGTGCCGATCAGGCGCGTGGCGCCGGCGCGGAATCCGGTCTCCTCCTCCAGCTCGCGCGCCGCGGCGGCGACCGGCTGCTCGCCGCGCTCGATGCCGCCGGCGGGGAACTCGAGGAAGAACCGGCGATAGGGATGGCGGTAGATCCGCTCCAGCACGACGCGGCCGTCGGGCAGGCGCGGCACGACCAGCACCGCGTCCCATTTCGACTCGACCTGGTAGTAGGTGTACGGGGCCTGCCCGGGGAGGCGCAGGTCCTCCTCGGCGTAGGTCAGGAAGCGGTTCTCGCTGATGACGCGGCGGGCGACGACGTCGGGCTGGCGCATGGCGCCATGGTGACCGGCGACGGTCGCCGACCAACCGGCTACGGCAGCGGCAGGAACGGCGTCTGGTCGAAGCGGTCGTCCATGTCCTCGTACACCGCGCTGATGTCCTCGAGCGGGATGTAGACGCGGTAGCGGTGCGCCTCGCCGCCGAACTTGTCGATCGCGTCCGCGAGCAGGATCTCGCGCCGAGCGCCGTCGGAGAACGCGCCGTCCTTGTTCCAGCACTGCCAGATCTTGCGGCTCATCTCCGGCGACCAGTGCAGGCAGCGGACCTCGCCGAGGACCACCTCCTTGCGCACTTCCTTGATCTTGAGCAGGAAGCGCTCGCCGCGCCGGACGATGATCGTGGCGACGCGTTCGCGCTCGCACATCGCCTCGAGGACCTTGGCGATGGACCCCGGGTTGTCGGTGCCGGGGACGATGATCTTCTTGTCGCCGCTCACGCCGGGGTTGTAGCCGGCGAGCGACCTGGCGCCACCGGGGCGCTCCCGCCTGCCCACGCCCCATGCTGGCGCTCGCATCGCGGCGCGACGACGTACACCTCGGCGACGGAGCGATCATGACCGATTCGACGCGCCGGGCGCCCTCCGGGCCCGCTTCACCGACCGACCTCGCGGATTGCCTCCGGCCCTTCGTCGACGCCGGGGCGCTGGCGGGGGCGGTGACGCTGGTCGCCGATCGCGACGGCGTGCGCGCCGTGCACGCGGTCGGCTTCGCCGACGTCGCCGCGCGCGCGCCGCTCGCCGCGGACGCGCTCTTCTGGATCGCGTCGATGTCCAAGCCGCTGACCGCGACCGCGCTGATGATGCTGGTCGACGAGGGCCGCGTCGATCTCGACGCGCCGGTCGAGCGCTATCTCCCCGAGTTCGCCGGCCAGATGCTCGCCGAGACCATCGGCGACCGCCTGACCCTGCGCGCGCCGGCGCGGCCGGTGATCGTCGCCGACCTGCTGACCCACACCTCGGGCATGCCCTTCATGTCGCGGATCGAGAGCGGCCGCGTCGACCGCTGGTCGCTGGCGCAGGCCTCGATCAGCTACGCGATGACGCCGCTGACCTTCGAGCCGGGCTCGCGCTACGAATACTGCAACTGCGGCACCAACACCGCCGGCCGGATCATCGAGGTGGTCGGCGGCATGGACTACGAGGCGTTCATGCGCGAGCGCCTGCTCGATCCGCTCGGCATGGTCGACACCGTGCTGCGTCCGGACGCGCCGCGCCTCGCGCGGCTGGCGCGCACCCATCAGCCCGACGGCGCCGGGCGACTCGCCGCGGTTCCGATCTCGGTGCTGAGCGAGCCCTACGACGATCCGCGCCGCGGGCCGTGTCCCGCCGGCGGATTCTTCTCGACCGCGCACGACATCGGGCGCTTCGGGCGCATGATCCTGCGCGGCGGCGAACTCGACGGGCGGCGCTACGTCTCCGCCGCCGCGGTGCAGGCGATGCGCACGCGGCGCACGCCCGCGGCGTGGGAGCAGAGCCACGGGCTCGGCTGGTTCTGCGACGCCGATGGCGACTCCTTCGGCCACGGCGGCATGTGCAGCACCGACCTGCGCATCGTCCCGAGCCTCGGCCTGGCGATGGTCTACCTGGTGCAGCATCTCGGCTACGCCGCGCCCGAAGCCGAGGCGCAGCGCATCCTGCCGAGCTTCCATGCGGCGGCCGCCGCGCTCGTGCGGTGAGAGGCTGACGTCCGCTCGACGCCGACCCGCTCGGCCGCACGCTTCGAGCTTCGAGCTTCGAGCTTCGAGCTTCGAGCTTCGAGCTTCGAGCTTCGAGCTTCGAGCTTCGAGCTTCGAGCTTCGAGCTTCGAGCTTCGAGCCCTGTCACGCCTCGGCGGACGATGTCAGAGCAGCCGGTCGCCGAGCTTGTCCGACAGCTTCGAACGCCACGCCGCCGCGTGGTCGGCCTGCGATGGCGCCAGCGATTCGACCAGCGCGCCGATCCACGGGTTGTGGTCGAGACGTTCCTGGTTCACCGCGACGATGGTCTCGCTGGTGATGATCTCCTCGCCGACCACGCACAGCCCGGGCGTGCAGGCGACGGTCGAGCCAGAGCGGACGATGTAGACCGCGACGCGACCATCCTTGGCGCAGGTCGTCTCGATGTCCTTCGGCCCGACCTCGAAGCGGATGCCGTGCGCGCGCGCGTCGAGCAGCGTGTCGTAGACCTCCTCGTACTGCGGGTCGATCAGCACGGGCTGGCCGCGCAGCATGTCGAGCTTGGGATCGGCCGCGGTGTCGCCCCAGCGCCGGCCGCCGCCGAGCGCGATCGTGGCGCGGGCGCGCTCCGCCGGCATCAGCACGCAGTGGCCGAGGTAATCGTCGAGCCCGAACGAGCCGAGGATGCGCACGTCGGTGTTCGCCTGGATCAGGTGCGACGACAGCTCGCGCCAGTTGCGCACCTTGCCGGTGTCGAGCGCGTCGAGCAGCGTGTTGTGGAACGCGTCGTAGCAGGTGAGCGAGAGGTCGCGCTTGTGCTTGCGCAGGTAGGTCGGCGTGACCTCGTGGTCGGTGCCCATCAGCACGCCGCGCACCGCCGCGCGCCCCGTGCGCGGCGCGAAGGTGAACTCGATGTGGTTGAAGACCATGCGGCTGGGCTTGCCGGGGCGCGTCAGGTCGAGCTGGAGGTGGAGCGACAGCGCGGCGTCGCTGATCTCGGGATCGGGATCGTGGCGCAGGGCGTTGAGCAGCAGCTCGACGCCCGACTTCCCGGTGTAGTCGAGCTGCGTGCGACCGGCGTCGTCGACCCAGCGGCGCATGCGCTTGAGCGCCTGGTCGACCTCGTCCATGTCGTGGCCGAAGAGGTCGGCGGCCCGGATCGTCGCGTCGGCGTCGAAGCCCGACTGCCGCCACAGGGCGATCAGGCCCTCCTCGAGCTTCACCCGGCGCTTGTCCTCCTTGATCAGGCGCCGGATCGCCGTGACCAGCTCGGGCCGCAGCCAGCCCAGGCGGACCAGCTTCTTGAGCACGTCGTCGAGGCTGCCGCCCTTGGGCGGGATGGCGATGAGGACGGGTTCGGCGGTCATGGGATGCGGGGAATGGGGCTCGTGGAACGCGTGGAGAAAGCGGTCGCCAAGCGTGCGGACGACGCCTGGCCGGGCAAGTCTCCGGCGATGGGGCGGCGCGCTCAGCGCCGCGCGATGGCGAGCTTCAGCGCGGCGCGCTCGGGCTGGTTGTAGCCGTCGTGGCCATCGCGGCGCTCGTCGCGCGCGCGCTTCTCGGCCTCGGCCAGCAGCCGCTCGAACGCCGGCTTCGCCGCCGGGTCGCCGAGCTGGTCGAGCAGGACGATCAGCGCCAGGCGCTGCTCGGCGTCGCGCACCGCGCCGATGCGCGCGGTGAGCGGCGCGGTCCAGCGGCTCGCGTCGTCCAGCGCCAGCACCGTGTACGCGCGCAACGGCCACCAGCGCGCGCCGTCGCCCAGCACGCCATCGACCAGCGGCATCAGCTGGTCCGGGCTGAACGCCGCCAGCTCGTCGCGCGTCACCGGGCGCCGCTGGTCGTGCAGCTCGGCGATGAAGCGGTCGCGCTCGGCCAGGGCGGCGATGTCGGCGGCGTGGTCGCGCCACCACAGCGTCCAGGCCGCGCCCGCGCCGGCGCCGTGACCGGTGAGCGTCCGCAGGCTGGCCGCGGCGGCCTCGCCGAGCTCGCGGTAGGACTGATCGGCGGCGATGGTCAGCGCCTCCAGGGCGCGGCTGTCGCCGTTCGCCGCCAGGCTGCGCGCCGCGAGCACCGCCGCCTTCAGATCCGCGCCGCCGACCAGCGTCGCCAGCGCCGGCGCGAGGCGCGGATCGCCGACGCCGCTCGCGGCGTCGATCAGCGCGTGCAGCACCGGCCCGCGCGTCCCTTCGAGGCGCTCGGCAAGCGCGGGCACGATCAGCGGATTCTCCGCCAGCGCTCCGAGGTAGAGGCGCAGCGCGTCGCGCACGCGCGGATCGCGCTCCGCCTCGTACGCGGCGAGTCGATCGAGGGCACGCGCGTCGCCGAGCTCGGCGAGCCCGCGCGCCGCCGCCTTGCGCACGTCGGGCTGACGGTCGTCCAGCATCTCGATGAGACGGTCGTAGGCGCCGGGCAGCGCGGTCTTGCCGAGCCCGAGCGCCGCCAGCTCGCGGACGCGCCACTCGTTGTCGCGGCTGAGGTCGACGATCGCGCGCTGTGCCTGTGGACCGCCGATGCCGGCGGCGACGGTGACCACGCGCATGCGCACGGTCATCTCGTCGTCGCTCTTCAGGGCCACGACATCGGCCAGGCAGGGTTCGCCGATGCGGATCAGGGACTCGATCGCCGGATCGTAGGCGGCGGGCCGCGGATCGGTCAGGGCGGCGATGGAGGATTCCCATTCGGCGGCGCGCGGCGTCTCCGGCTGCGCGGCCGGCTGCGGCGCGGGCGTCGTGCCGGGCGGCGCATCGGCGGCCGGAACCATCAGCACCATGACCAGCAGGGCGAGGCAACGCATGGCGGAGTGTTGCAGCCGCGCCACGAACACGCCAGCGGGGACTGGAACTGCGGGCGACGAGGACGATCGTCGCGTCATGCCGGCTCCGCGCGCCCGATCGAAGAGGTATGATCCGGCGACGACGCCGTCCGACGAGGACGTCGCCGAGAGCGCCGCCCAGCGCGTCCTGTCGTGGATCCTCGCCCACATCGAGCGCGCCGACGTGAAGCCGGGCGACCTGCTGCCGACCGAGATCGAGATCGCCGCCGCGGCCGACGCTGGACGCTCGTCGGTGCGCGAGGCGCTGACCGCGCTCAAGGCGCTCGGGATCGTGCGCGCGCGGCGCAAGGGCGGCACCCGCCTGATGCGCGAGCCGGTGCTGCTCGGCATCCGCGAGTACCTGGTCGACGAGTACGCCCAGCCCGGCCGGTACCACGACGCGGTGCTCTTCCGCGCGGCGCTCGAACGCGGCCTGGCCCCCCTGGTGGCGCGCTCGATCACCGCCGGCGAGATCGCGCGGCTGCGCCGCATGATCAGCGACGCCGCCGCCGACGAGTCCGCCGACCTCTTCGCCGTCGAGACCGCGTTCCACACCGCCCTGACGGCGGCCGCGCGCAACCACCTCGCCGATCTGCTGGCGCACGTCTACCAGCCGATGTTCGCCTACGGACGCGCCGAGCGCGGCCAGCCGCATCCCGACCGCGGGTTCTGGCTGCGCGAGCACCTCGGCCTGATCGAGGCGCTGGAAAGCCGCGACGTCGACGCCTTCCTGCGGCTGATGGACGAGCACCTCGCGGTGTATCTGGAAGCGAAGCCGGCGCCGAAACCGGCGACGAAGCCCGGCCGCTGAGCACATCGCTTGCGGCTCGCGCGAGCGCGCGCACAACCGCCCCCTCGCAGGAGATCGGCATGTCCGCAGCGCAGTTCGGCACCTGGATCGGCAACCCGCGCGCGGACGCGACGTGGAGACCGGCGATCGATCCGGGGCTGGTCGACGACGTCCGCTTCCCGGCGCTGAAGTCGGCGGCCGCGGCCGGCGTCTCGTTCGCCGGCGCCGTCGCGCTGGTCACCGGCGCGTCGGACGCGAACAGCATCGGCTACGCGATCGCCAGGAACCTCGCGACGGGCGGCGCGCGCGTGGTCATCACCGGCAGCCGCGACCTGGCGAAGATCACCGAGACCGCGCGGAAGCTGTCGGGCGAGTCGGGCGGCGGAGCGATCCTGCCCGCGCAGGTCAACCAGGGCGACTTCGCGCAGCTCGATCAGCTGCTCGACCACCTCAAGGCCCAGAACCTGGCGCTGACCCACCTCTATCCGTTCGCCGCCATCAACCACCCGGCGCTGTTCGTCGGCATCAAGCCCGAGGACTACCTGCGCGTGTTCTCGGTGAACGTCTTCGGCGTCTACCACCTGGTCGCCAAGCACGCGCGCGCGGCGCCGCGCGGCGCGCCGTGGTACGTGGTCGTGCCGCTGAGCCCGAACGACGGGCGGCTGCAGGGCTCGGGCCTCTATCCGGCGTCGAAGCAGGCGCTGATCCCGATCGTCGTGCAGGGCCAGAACGAGGTCGGCGACCGCCGCAACGGCTGCTATGTCGGCGTGTCGATCGCCTGGACGCGCTCGGCGCTGATGAGCGGCCTCGACAGCGGCGTCGACAAGGTCAAGGCGGCCGGCCTGAAGGTGTTCGAGACCCAGGACACCGCCGACGTCTGCACGCTCTGCGGCACGCCGGCGGCGCAGGCGCTCAAGGGCACGGTGCTCGACGCGGGCGGCGGCTTCGGGCAGGTCGACGCCAAGGCGATGGGCAAGGTCTTCGGCGGCCACTGACGCCGCCAGTCAGCGCAGCTCGAAGCTCGAAGCTCGAAGCTCGAAGCTCGAAGCTCGACGCTCATCATGGCTGACGCCGCTCACTGCGGCGTGCGCAACGCCTTGAACGCGGCGGGATCGATCTCGAGCAGGCGGCGGGCGATCGCGTCGCGCAGCTTCTGGTCACGCGCGGCACCAGCGAGGTGCCAGGCATGACCGAGCGTCACCGCGTCGTCGCGGCAGGCCGACGCGGTGACCCGGGCGAGATCGAGATCGCTGACGCTGCTCCAGCGCAGCGGCAACGTGCCCTCGCGAACGGTGACCCGCAGGCCGGAGTCGTCCGCGCCCATGACCGCCACGTCGCGCTCGTCGCCCATCACGGTCATGGTGGTCTCGACCGCGAATGAGCCGACGGCGCGCAGCGCGGTCTCGATCGCGACGCGGTGCGGGCCGGGATCGAGCGCCGCCTTGGCGGGCTTGAGCTTCGCGCTCTTCGCCGGCTTTGCGTCGGCGGGCGGCGTCGATTCGTCGACGCCCACCGGGCGCGGGCCGTAGTGCGGCAGCGGCTGTCCGGCCTCGTAGGCGCCCATGTCGGGTCCGGCGCCGGCGAAGGCGTCGTTGACGTTTGGCAGGCGCAGCGCGGCGTCGACGACCGGCGACCCGGCGCGCGGACGCAGGTCGGGGGCCTCGCGCTCGGGCAGGGGCGGGTCAGGGAAGGCGACGCCGTCGAACACGTCCATGCCGACCTGGACCGCGTGCTGCTCGTGCGGACCCTTGCGCAGCTCCTCGATCGAATCCGCGCTGAGCGAGCCGATGCGGACGTGGAACGGCGTCTGCCAGGTGCCGAGCGCGTCGTAGTCGAAGCTGCACAGCGGACCGTGCGCGGCGAGGTGCGCCGCCCAGCTGTTGCCGGATCCGTAGCCGCCCCAGACCTCGCCGCCGTTCGGTCCGCCGATGCACAGGTTGTTGCGGAAATACGCCTGGTCGAACGGCGTGCCGCTGAAGCACGCCATGCCGTCGCCGCACTTGACCACGGTGTTGTGCAGCACGACGTCGCCGACCGATCCGCGGTGCAGCTTGAAGGGCGCGTAGGCGAGGTTGTACATGACGTTGCGCACGAAGTAGTTCGGCCCGCCGAATCCTGGCTGCGAGCTGATGCCGACGAAGCAGTTGGTCAGGCGGTTGCGCAGCACGCGGCCGTTGTGGTGGAGGAAGTCGGCCTCGATGCCGTCGTCGGCCCCGACCGAGACGTCGTTGCCGATGATGTCGACGCAGATCTGCTCGGTCGGCGTCGCCTCGTAGCTCGAGATGCAATCGCGGTGCCCGCGCACGCGGTTGAAGCAGATGACGTTGCCCGGTCCGGTGAACTCGATGCCCTCGCCGATGTTCTTGCCGCCCGCGCCCATCGCCTCGCTGGTCCAGGGCGTCACGCCGGTGATGGTGTTGTCGGCGATGTAGCATTCGCGCGCGCCCGGGATCTGCGTGGCGCGGATGCCGTAGGTGGCGTCGATCGTGCAGCGGCGCACGACGCAGCGCTCGGCGAAGTTCATCTTGATGCCGGTCGAGTCGGGCGCCGGATTGCGCACCGTCACGCCTTCGATGAACACCCACTTGCGTTCGTGCAGGCTGATGTGCGTGAACACGGCGCCGCCGTCGAGCGAGCGCAGCACGATCGGCCTGCCTGGCTCGCCGTCGCGCGGCGCGTAGAATTCGCCGTAGTCGCCGGCGGCGAGCAGCCCGATCTCGCCCGGTTGCAGCGAGCGGATGGTCGTCGGATCGACCTGGCGCACCGGCGCGTCCTCCGCCGCCCGCGGCACCGGCCGCGTGCGCGCGCGCACCGTGCGCTCCGCGCCGCCGCCATCGGGATCGGCGAGCGTCAGCGCGATCTCGTACTCGGTGTCGGGAAGGACGTCGAGGATGCTGCCGGAATGGCGCGTGGCCCAGGTGAACACCGGCTCGACGGTCTGGCTGGGGCCGCCGACCACGCGACGCAGGCGCATCGCCTCGCGCCAATCGGCGGCGCCCGCCGCGCGGAACCGCACGTCGACCACGCTGTCGGCGTCGTCATCGCCGGTGAACGCCCATTCGACCGCGAGGTTGGTGATCGTCGGCCAGGGCGTCGTGATCTCCCCCGGGGTGATCGCGTCGCTGCCGACCAGGCGGGCGCCGAGCGCGAGGACGAGGAGCAGCGGATGGCGGCGGCGCATGGGTGGTGTCCTGGTGGGCGTAACCCAACCGTATGGTTGGATGTACCCCGCCCAGCGGCCTTCGCTGACCGCAATCCGGCGCAACGTCCGCCCGGGTCGCGCGCGCTCAGCGGGCGGCGACCACGGCGTGGCGTTCGATCTCATCGGCCGTCAGCGCACGGGGATAGAACCGGACGCGCGATACCTCGCCACGCCAGCCGAAGCCGCCGCCCGGGTCGTCGCCGATGGTCAGCGCGCAGCCCTCGTCCCAGGCCGCGAGCGTGCCGGCGACGTCCTCGGCGACGACCAGCACGCCGTCCACCCACAGCTCGTGGCGGCCGGAGCGCCGGACGAAGGCGACGTGCTGCCGCTCGCCGGTGAGCACGCCGTCGGCGCTGGTCAGATGCGGGCGCAGGCCGTTGGGGGAGGTCGCGGTCGTGCGGCAGCGCGCCTCGAGCCGCGAGCCGCTCTGCGACAGCGCGAAGTTGCGCAGCAGCGGGCTGCGTGCGAGCGACAGGATGCGCGCCTGGCTGACGCCGCCGATGTCGGCCGGCAGGATCGTCGCCTCGATCGCGAACTCGTCGGCGACCGCGAGACCGCGGTTCAGCGCGCCCGCGCGCTTGGCGACGAGGTGCGCCGCGGGACCGAGCACGGCGACGTCGCCGCGCAGGCGCACTGGTCCGACGGCGAGCATCGGGCTCAGCTCGTCTCCCTCCCAGATCAGCTCGTGACCCTCGTCCGGGATCAGCGCCCCGCCGTCGGAGATGACGGTGCGCGGCGGCGTCGACCACCGCGCCGCCAGCGAGTGCGCTCCGAGGACCGCCAGCACCACGATCGCGGCGATCGCGAGACGCGGCAGCGACGCGGCGCGCCATCGCGGCGGTGGTCCGGGCGTCGCCGGCGCCACCGGCTGCGCGGGGACCGCCGCGCGCGACGCCGAGACCGCGCCGGCCGGCGCCGCCGCCGGGCGCGCCCCGGAGACCTGCGGCCGCGGACCCGACACCTGCGGCCGCGCCCCGGAGACCTGCGCGGCGCTGCGCGAACCCGACACGCCGCCCGTGCGCGTCATGACCATCTGGCGTCGACCGCTGGCGCCGCCGGCGCTCATCACCATCGCCTGGCGTTCGCCGGTCGAGGTGCCGACCGCGACCGGTCCGCCGTCGTTCGCCACCGCCGGCATGGTCATGCGCGTCACGCCGCCGGCCGGCCGCGCGAACGACGCCGTGCCCGCCAGGCCCAGCGCATGCGACGGCGGATCGCCGTTGCGCACGCGCAGCAGGTCTTCGAGCAGCTGCCCGGCGCTCTGGTAGCGCTCGTCGCGGTTCTTGGCCATCGCCTTGAGCACGACCCGCGCCGTCGCCTCGCCGATCTGCGGATTGAGCGCGCGCGGATCGGTCACCGGCGCGTGCAGCACCTTCTCGATCAGCTCGACCGTGCTGCGCGCCTGGAACGGGATCTCGTTGGTCAGCAGGTAGTACAGCGACGCGCCGAGCGAGTAGACGTCGCTGCGTCCGTCGAGGTCGGCGACCCCCTGCGTGATCTCCGGCGACATGAACGCCGGCGTCAGCGCGACGCCCTTGGTGTCGGGCGTCGACTCGCCGCTGGCCGCGTGCGCGAGGCCGAGGTCGCCGAGCTTGGCGACGCCGTCCTCGGTCATGAAGATGTTGCCCGGCTTGACGTCGCGGTGGAGGAAGCCGGCCTTGTGGATCGCCTGCAGGCCGCGCGCGCAATCGATGGCGATCTTGATCGCCTGCGATTCGGTCAGGCTGCCGCCGCACTGCTGGATGTACGCCTTCGCGTCGCCGCGCCCCATCAGCTCGAGCGCCATGAACAGGCGGCCGCGGTCCTGGCCGACGCCGAAGCAGGTGATGACGTTGGGATGGCGGATGGTCGCGGCGACCGACGCCTCGCGCAGCGCCATCTCGAGGTTCTCGAGCTTCTCGCCGTTCTTGCCGGAGATGACCTTGAGCGCGACCTCCTGGCCGGTGGCGATGTGCGCCGCCTTGTGGATGACGCCCATGCCGCCTTCGCCGAGCTTGAAGAGCAGGCGGTAGTTGCCGACTTGCTCGTCGTCCGGCAGGACGATCTGCGCGCCGGTGCGATCGGTGATCGGCTTCAGGCGCTTGGCCGTCTGGGCCGCCCCGCCGCCGTTCTCGGGCAGCATCTCGTAGCCGCCGGTCGGGGAGTCGGTGCGCTGCGCCGGCTGGTTGGTGAACGGACGCGTCGCCGGCTTCTTGCGCCGCTCGGACGTCGGCTTGACGACCGCGGCGGTCCCGCCGCGCTTGCCGTCGGCGGCGGCATCGCCGGCGGCCTTCGCATGCGCGTCGGTCGGCGGATCGGGGAAGACGCTGTCGGTCTCGACCCGCGTCGCCTTCCTGGCCTGGTCCGTCGCCGGCTTCGCGCCGGCCGCCGGAAGACGGTCGGTCTGGCTCGATGGCCGCACGCCGCTCGCCATGGCCGCCGCGGTGGCGAACGCCGGCTCCTCGCCGCGCAGGACCTGCTCCACGTCCGAGATCAGCTGGCCGGCGTCGACGTAGCGCGACTCGCGCTCCTTGGCCATCGCCTTGAGCACCACGCGCGCGCACTCGGCGCTGAGGTCGGGGGAGATCGTGCGCGGATCGATCGGCGGCACGACGCGCGCCGCCTCGATCGCGTCGTCCGTGGTCACCGCCGCGAACGGCGGCTGGCCGGTGAGGAGGTAGAACAGCGTCGCGCCGAGCGCGTAGAGGTCGCTGCGGCCATCCGCCTGCTGATCGGCATGCGTCGTCTCGGGCGCGCGGAAGACCAGGGTCTCGGGGCCGCCGACGGGATGCGCCTGGTCGATGTCGCCGACCAGCGCCGGCGCGCCGAGCCTGGTCTGGCCGTCGTCGCCGATGATCAGCGCCGCCGGCCCCACCGCGCCATGCAGCACGCCGGCCGCGTGCAGCGCCGCCAGACCGCGTGCGGCGCCGGCGGCGGCCTTGAGCGCGAGATCCTCGCGCAGCGGTCCGCCGTGCCGGGCGAGCGCGCGGCGGGCGTCCACGCCGTGGTGGGTCTCGAAGGCCATCCAGCAGCGCCCGGCGTGCTCGCCCGAGCCGTGGCTCGGCACGAGATGCGGATCGCGCAGCGCGGCGATGACCTCGGCCTCGCGCCGCGCGCGCGCCAGGGACGCCGCCGGGACCGCGACGATGCGGATCTCGACGAGCTGGCCGAAGGAGATGTGCGCGGCCTGCCAGATCGCCACGCGCGGCGTCGACTCGCTGCGCGCGATCAGCCGGTAGTCGCCGACCTGGGCTCCGGGCCGATCCGTGTCCGGCGCCACGTCGCGGCGCATAAACACGGTCTGCGCCGGCACTTCCTTGCCGGAGTCGCTGCCAGGGTCACGGAAGGGCTCGGCGGGCATGCGGGCGTGATCCGCAGCCAACATACCTCACGGCGGGCGCGCGCGCCGGCACCAGGCGCGCGCGCCGTGTATACTCGCGGACGATGGTCCTCGAGCTGATCGACCACGCGGCCTTCGCCATCGGCGAGTTCATCGACTACCTGTATCTCCAGACGGTCTCGCGCGACGCCTGGGGCTGGTTCTGGTTCTTCATGCCGCTGGTGATCCTGGCCGAGGGACCGCGCTACATCCTGCCGGCGATCGGCATGGCGACGCTGCGCGCGCTCGGCCTGCTCAAGGACGACGAGGAGAAGAAGCGCGCGTTCATGGAGACCCATCCGCGGGTCACCATCATCATCGCCGGCCTGAACGAGGAGAAGGGCATCGCCCACTGCGTGCGGTGCCTCATCGAGCTGAAGTACCCGAACCTGGAGATCATCGTCGTCGACGACAACTCGACCGATCGCATGTACGAGGAGGCCAAGCCGTTCGCCGATCGCGGCGAGATCAAGCTCTACAAGAACACCGCGGCGAGCGGCCGCCAAGGCCGGCCGGCGTGCTCGAACCTGGGACTGCGCATGGCGACCGGCGAGTTCATCCTCTCGCTCGACGCCGACACCTCCTTCGACAACGGCCTGATCCACCACATGATCGGCCCGTTCCACGACCCGAAGGTCGGCATCGTCGGCGGCAATCTCAAGGTCGCCAACGCCGAGGACTCGTTCTGGGCCCGGATGCAGGCGATCGAATACCTGGTGTCGATCGGCCTGTGGAAGCAGTGGCTGAACGTGCTCGGCATGAACTTCCTGGCGTCGGGAGCGCTCGGCGCGTTCCGCAAGAGCGTCCTCGATCAGGTCGGCGGCTGGGACCCGGAGCTGGGCGAGGACGCGTGTCTGTCGCTCAAGGTGAAGAAGTGCGGCTACACGATGGTCTTCGCCGAGAAGGCGGTCGGCATGACCGACGCGCCGAACACGCTCGTCGCGCTCGCCAAGCAGCGGCTGCGCTGGGACAAGAGCGGCCTGCGCACCTTCTACCGCAAGCACGGCGACATGTTCGACTTCCGCGTCCACGACTGGCGCAACGCGGTCGAGCTCGGACAGGAGTGGTTCTTCAGCGTCTTCTGCACCTTCATGTACCCGGTCTACCTGATCTGGATGCTGTCGAGCGACGCGATGCTGCTGATCTTCGCCTGGTCGGTGTGCCTGGTGTTCTACACCATCACCGGCTACGTCTCGGCGGCGGTCGCGATCTCGTTCAGCGAGCGCAAGGTCGATGAGGCCATCCTGCTGCGCCAGATGCTCTTCCTGCCGGCGTACAAGGGCGTGCTGCGCTGGGTGCGCTTCTATTCGCTGCTGCTCGAGACCTTCCGCATCAATTACGACGACTCGTTCCTGCCGGACACGGCGTGGAAGAACGCGCCGCGCTGGTGAAGCCTCGATGACGAGGCGCTACGCCGGCAGCGCGTCGAGATCGATCGCCAGCGGGAACAGCCGCCCGCGGATGACCTCGCCCTTGGGCACGAGGTTGAATCCGTCCATCAGCTTGCCATCGGCCGCGTCCGAGCGCGTGCCGTCGGCCATGTAGTTGAGGATGATCGCGCGGCGCGGCCGATCGGATTCGTTGCGGTACGAGCCGTGGATGGTGTGGTCGTGGTGGATCGAGCAGGTGCCCGCCGGCTGCTCGAGCGGCTGCGGAGAGAACTTCGCGGCGCGCTCGGGCGGCAGCTGCTTCCTCACGCCCTCCATGTCGCCCATCAGGTCCTCCATCTCGAGCAGTCCCCAGCGGTGCGATCCGGGCACCACGTGCAGGCAGCCGTTCTCCAGCGTCGAGTCGTCGAGGCCGATCCAGAACGTCAGGTGCTGCGACGGCGTCGCGCGCTTCCAGTAGCTGTAGTCCTGGTGCCAGGCGACGTTGCCGCCCTGGCGCGGCGGCTTGGCGAAGACCTGGTCGTGCCAGAAGCGCACGCGCGGCGTGCCCAGGAGCTGCGCGGCGGCGACGGTGATCGCCGGATGGAAGACCAGGTCGTGGATCGCCTCGTCGATCATCCACGCGCCCTGCAGGTAGGTGAGGCGCTTGCTCGCCGCCGGGTCGTCCTGGCTGCGGCAGATCAGCTCGGCCTCGCGCCCGGTCCGGCAGTGGATGATCGCGTCCAGGCCATCGCGCAGGCGCGCGACCTGGCGCTGGTCGATGATCGGCAGGCGCCCGATGAACCCCTGCTCGTGGTAGCG
The DNA here is from genome assembly GCA_035627695.1 of Planctomycetota bacterium. Classification (GTDB taxonomy): domain Bacteria; phylum Planctomycetota; class UBA11346; order UBA11346; family UBA11346; genus DASPLE01. Next base: position 5,682 of record DASPLE010000122.1, on the reverse strand, counting down.
GGCGACCGCTCCGGCATCGAGGCGGTAGGCATCGGCATCGGCCCGTCGCCTCAGGCGCGGGAACAGGTCCCCGTGCGGCCCCTCCACGGCCAGGAAATCGACGCGTTCGGCCGGGGCGGTGCTCATGCGGGGCATTCCGCCGCCACGGCGCGCCACGGCCACCCCTGCCACCGGCGGCATGCGGATTTCCGTCCGGGCCGGGCGGATCGGCCCGCAGCGGGGTACACTGCCGCCAACGGCGCCGCATGGATGAACGCTTCCACCTCCTGCTGATCTGCGACTCCGAGAAGGAGTCGGCGGAGCTGCGCCGCGGCCTGCCCGAGCGCCTGGACTGCTACCGGCCCCGCCTCGGGCCGACGGCGCTGGCCGTCGAGATCACCGCCATCGTGCTCGACAAGTCGTGGGAGGTGTCGTTCACCGAGAAGATCTACGACCTGTGCGTGTTCTCGCTCAGGGGCAACACCGCGCCGCTGTTCATGGTCAACAACGCGCTGATGCGCGACAACACCCGCCACATCCTGTTCATCGCCGACCGCAGCCGCGACCTGCCGCCGTCGTGGCAGCCGCGCGGCCCTCGCGACCAGGTGCTGGTGCGGCCCTTCGACCACGTCGACTACCTGCGCCGCGTCCAGCGCATGCTGCTGGCGACGCGCAAGGCGAACATCGAGGAGATCAAGGAACCGGCGTACCTGGGCTTCCTCAAGCGCGCGATCCAGACCGACCGGCGCATCCTCAAGCCGGTCTACGATCCGGACCTGCACGCCGGCTTCTTCTACCCGCAGGTCGCCGAATCGTTCGGCCCCGGGGTCGACGACGCGGCGCTGCTCGACCACCTCGTCGCGCTCGGCATGTGCCGCAAGCAGCTCGACAACCGGATCCGCGTCTGCCCGCAGTGCACCGGCCGGCACCTCAACTACCGACAGACCTGCCCGCGCTGCGAAACCCTGGATTTCGCCATCGAGACGATCATCCACCACTTCGCCTGCGGGCACATGGACTCGTTCGAGAACTACAACCAGGACGGCGAGCTGATCTGCCCGAAGTGCCAGAAGCTGCTGCGCCAGATCGGCCTCGACTACGAGAAGCCGGCGATGAACGCCCGCTGCAGCGCCTGCTCGTTCGTGTTCTCCGACGCGCGCATCGAGGTGCAGTGCCTGTCGTGCATGCACCAGTGCACGCCGGACAAGACGCTCGAGCGCATGATCTACAGCTACGAGCTGACCGCGCCCGCCGAGGACGCGGTGGTCTCGAACCAGGTCATCGCCGTCGATCTCGCGTCGGTGCTCAAGAACCAGAACACCGGCCTCTACGCCAAGCAGTACTTCGTGCACGAGCTCGGCCGCGAGATGGCGCGCTACACACGCTACCGCCTGCCGTCGTCGCTGCTGCTGATGCGCCTGAACAACCTCGACGAGGTGCAGCGGCGGCATCCGGAGCGCGCCGTCGAGTACATCTCCTCGATCTTCAGCGTGGTCGCCAAGCACCTGCGCACCCTCGACCTGTCGTGCGTGTGGTCGCAGAACATGCTCGCGGTGCTGCTGCCGGCGACGCCGATCGAGGGCGCCCAGATCGTCGCCGACCGGATGTTCCAGCGCTGCGAGGAGATCGACCACATCCTCGATCTCGAGCAGCCGGACCTGACGATCTCGGCGGTCGCCTTCTGCGACGAGTACCGCACCTGGCAGGACCTGATCCAGGACGCGCTCGACTGCCTGGCGGCGCCGATGGTGGAGGCCGATGGCACGGAAGGCGATGCCGGCGAGGGCCTGCTCGGCTTCGATCCCGATGCCGCCGATCCGCTGCCGCTCGAGCGCGGCGGCGTCGAACGCACGGACGACGGCCCCGGCCCGGGCCGCTGAAACCGCCAATCGCCGCCGGCGCAACGCCTTGCGGCGCGATTTGCGGCGCGCGCGCATCGTCGGCTATACTCCTCCGATGATCCGTCCCGGCACCGTTCTGTCGCGACGTGACCTCGCCCTCGGCGGCATCCTGGCGGCGTGGCTCGGGCTCGGCCTGGCGGCGTGCGGGCGCGCCGGCGCGCCGGCGACGCGGGAGCGCGCCGAGCTGGCCGATGAGCGCCGCGTCTACGCCGACCTCGTCGAGCCGCTCGACGCCGGCCAGCGCGCGCTGATCCAGGCGCTCGCCGCGAGCGACGCGAAGCCGGCCGCCTTCTGCCTCGGAGCCGACGGCGCCGAGCCGCTGGACGAGACCGCCTCGGCCACGCTGGTCGACGCCGGCGCGGCGGTGTTCTACCGCCTGAGCGCCAGCGAAGCCGGCGGCGAGCCGGCGTTGGCGTACGTCGATCCGGCCGCGCTCGAGGTCGTCGAGGTCACCTCGCCGGACGCGATCTCCGCCGGCATCGTCCGCACCGGCGACCAGGACCGCGCCTTCAGTCTCGTGCGCGCCTGCGCCTGGAAGACGCTGACCCGCGACGACCAGCTCGAGATCGTGCGCTTCGACTTCCGTGTCGGCGACGATGGCACGCCGATCGTCGTCGGATGCGCGCGCCTGACCGACGACCCGGCGCATGATTCCAGCCCGGTGCCGATGCCCGACGGCCGCGTCGCCTTCCTGCGGCGCGACGGCGACCGCGCGGCCCGGCTGATGACCGTCCCCCTGTCCGGCGGCGAGCCCGCGGCGGTCTTCGCCGAGCAGCCGTTCGACGTCCGCCTGCCGCGCTGGATCGACGACCGCCTGCTGTTCGCCGCCGACATCGCCGGCGTCTGGCGCCTGAGCGAGATCGAGCCCGCGACCGGCGCGCGCCGCGATTTCGTCGGCCCGTCGGCCCGTCCGCGCCGCGCGCTGCGCGCGATCCTCGCCGGGCGCGTCGCCGACGGCCGCGTGGTCCCGCAGCTGATCGAGCTGCCGCGCGTCTACGACCTCGACGCGGTCGTCGGGCTGGTCGCGGCTCGCAACCCGTCGATCAACAAGCGCCGCGCGCTGCTCGCCGCCGCGCTGATCGAAGCGCGCCAGATCGATCTCGCGCGCTGGCCGAAGCTCACCTGGTCGCTCGACTACACCGCCGCGCAGGGCGTGCTGCTCGCGGTGCCCGGCGCCGGCGCGGGCGACGTGCTCGCCGCCGGGCTCGGACGCGGCCTGCTCGGGCTGGTGCAGCCGCTCTTCGAGCTGCCGCGCACCAACGCGCTGACCGAGGGCGGGCGCGTCCGCGCCGAGATCGCGCGCGACGTCCTGGCCGACGAGCTCAACACGCGCCTGTCGGAGGCCGCCGAGTGGTACTTCCGCGCCGCCGGCCACCACGCCGCGCTGGCGGTGCGCGCCGAGCAGGTCGGCAACGCGTCGGAACGCGTGCGCTGGCTGATGACGATGGCCGGCGAGCGCGAGATCAGCCGCGCCGAGATCCTCGACGCGCACGAGGAGATCGCCCTCGCCCGCGTCGACGAGAAGATCGAGCGCGGCAAGCTGGCCTACGCCTGCGACCGCCTGCGCGAGCTCGCCGACCTGCCGCCCGACGTGCCGCTGGCGCTGGCCGACGATCCGTTCCGCTTCGACCTCGCCGGCGACGCGTCCTTCCCCGAGCTGCGCCGCACCGCGCTGCTCAACCACCCGCGCCTGCGCGCCGCGCGCCGCGCGCTGGTCGCCGCGTTCTACGAGAAGAAGGCCGAGGGCCAGCGCCCGACCGCGAACGTCTCGGTCGCCTACGGCCACGTCCGCAAGCGCTTCGTCGATCCGGTCGACGACTACATCACCATGAGCCTCAACGGCGAGCTGCCGCTGCGCTCGTGGAAGAGCGAGGAGCTCAAGGAGGAGCGCTGGCGCGCGCTGGCGGACGCGCTCGAGCTCGACGCGCAGGAGCAGGCGCACGCGGTGTCGGCGCAGCTCGACGAGGCGCTCGCGGCGCACGACGAGGCGCGCGGCTACCTGGAGGTACGCCGCGCCGAGCTCGCGTCGCGCCTCGAGGCGCTGCGCGTCGCCCGCCTCCACCTGGCGATCGGCATGCCCAACGACCGCGCGGACGTCGATCGCGGCGACCTGATCAAGGCGCACACCGGCTGGTACCGCACGCTGGCGGCGACCCTCGCGTCGAGGGCCGATCTGGCGGTCAGCCGCGCGCGGCTCTACCGCGAGCTCGGCATCGCCGCGACGCTGCGCGACGACCTGCAGCCGATCAAGGCGTCGCGCGTCGCCCAGGGCTCGATCGCGCGCTGGCTGTGGCAGGCGCGCGCGACCATCGACGACGACGCGCGCATCGACGCGTGGCTCGCCGCGTGCGTCGGCGACAAGGTCAAGCGCGTCTACGCCTACCTCGAAGCGGATGCGCGCCTGCTCGACGATGCCCAGGCCGCCGAGCGCCTGGCGCTGTTCATCGACCGCTGCGCGGCGCAGGACATCGAGGTCTGGGCGCTGCTCGGCGAGCCGGAGTGGCTCGACGACGGCGGCGATGCCGCCATCGCGCTCGGGTCGCGGCGCATCGCCGGATTCAACCAGCGCTTCGCCGCCTTCGCGCCGCGCCTCGCCGGCCTCAAGCTCGACATCGAGCCGCACGCGCGCGAAGAGTGGCGCAGCGACGCCGCGGCGCGCGACGCGCTGGCGACCCGGTGGATCGGCCTGATCGCCGCCGCGCGGCGCGAGCTGCCGGCGCTGACCATCTGGGCCGACTGCCCGCCGCAGTACTTCCGACCGGAGATGGGTGATCTGGTCGAGCGCCTGTCCGGGATCGTCGACGGCGTGACGCTGATGGCCTACGGCGACCGCGAGGCGTGGATCGCCGAGCGCACCGACGAGGCGCTCGCGCGTTGGCCGAAGGCGCTCGAGATCGGGCTCGAGCTCGGCGCCGCCGCGCCCGCGGGCGAGACGCTGGCCGGTTGGCGCGCCGAGGAGATCGCGGCGCTGCGCGCGCGCCTGATCGAACGACACCGCGACGACGGCCGCTTCGCCGGACTCGCCCTGCACGAGGCGGTGCCGCCCGCCGAGACGCCGTGAACGGGATCACGCCATGAAGATGAGCTTCCTGAAGGCGGACACGATCAAGGAGCCGGTCAAACCGGTCCAGGACGCGAACCGCAGGCACAAGGTCCGCGGCTACCCGATCTTCCGCAGCCTGCTCATCGCCATCGCCTGCGCGTCGCCGATCACGCTGCTCTACCTGTGGTGGAGCAGCCGCCAGATCCACGCCTACGGCGTCGTCACCGGACACGTCGGCACGCTGAGCGCCCCGGCGCGTTCGCGCATCGACGCGGTCTACGTCGAGGTCGGCGACCTCGTCCGCGCCGGCGACACCCTCTACGTGATCAGCTCGGACGAGGCGCGCGTCGAGCTCGACGGCGCGCGCCACGAGCTGGCGCGCGAGCAGGCGCGCCTGACCGGTCCGGACGGCGACGCCGGCACCGCCGACGGCGCGCGCCAGGCCGAGGAGCTGAGCGCCGAACAGGTCCGTCTCGAGGAACGCGCCGCCAGCGCCGGGCGCCGGCTCGACGAGGTCCGCCGTCTGGTCGCGCTGCAGGCCGCGGTCGCCGGCGACGAACGCCAGGCGCTCGCCGCGTACCGCGACGCGCAGCTCACCGTCGACGTCAACCGCCTGGCGCTGGAGCGCGCGCGCCGCACCGCCGACGAGCGCCTCGTCCAGGCGCGATCGCGCATCGCCGAGCTCGAGATGCGTATCGCCCGCCTCGCCGTGCTCGCCGGTCCGACCGAGATCCGCGCCGAGTCGGACGGCGTCGTGCA
>DASPLE010000121.1:0-27627 GCA_035627695.1 Planctomycetota bacterium | reverse complement strand
GACGCCGTCGACCTCGGCCCGGGTGGAGAACTGGGTGAACGAGCCGCGATCGCGCGTGATGTCGGCGTAACCCACGAGCTCGCCGTCGATAGGCGCCGAGGCGTAGAACGTCAGCCGGCTGATCATGCTGAAGACCGCGACCTGGTTGAGCGGCGCGAGCCGCTCGTGCAGCAGGGGCACCCCCGTCAACGCCATGAGCTCGGCGAGGAACGGCTCGTACCAGCAGTCGACGCCGGCGCCGTCGCGGCGGGTGAACAGGCGGCGACCGCGCGGGTCGTCCTTGGGCACGCGCGTGCGCGAGACCGCGTGCAGGCGATCAGCCGAGAGGCTCACCGAATCGGGCAGCAGGTTCAGGCCGCGGTGCGGCAGATAGCCTTCCAGGGCTGTCGCATCGAGCGTCAGGTCGGGCATGGTCCCACCCTGCGCGATGAGCCGAAACCCACAAGCCCTCGGGGGCGGCGCATCAGGGCGAGGCCGCGATCAGCCCAGCGAGCGCACGCGGGTACAGGTCGCGTTCGGCGGCCTGCACGCGCGCGCGCAGCGTCGCCACGCTGTCGTCGGGCAGCACCGGGACGCGGCTCTGCGCCACGATCGGGCCCGAGTCGTACCCGCCGGCGACCAGGTGGACGGTGCAGCCGCTCTCGGTGGCGCGCGCCGCGAGGACCGCCGCATGGACGCGATCGCCATACAGCCCCGGGCCGCCGAACGCCGGCAGCAGGCTCGGATGGATGTTGACCGTGCGCCCGGCGAAAGGCGGCGGCGGATCCCAGTACTTGAGCCAGCCGCACATCGCCACCCAGGCGACGCGCTGCGCGACGAGCGCGGCGGTCACCGCCTCGGGGTCGGCCGCGATCGCCAGCGGATGCCCCGATCGGCGCGCGATCTCGCAGCCGGCGGCGTCGGGACGCGACGCCACCACCAGCGCGATCTCGGCGGGCAGTTCGCGTTCCGCGATGGCGCGCGCCAGGTTGGCGTACGTCGAGCCGCCGCCGGAGATCAGGATTCCGAGCCTGGGGACCGCCATCGGCGTGGCGTCATACGGCCTGGCGCGGCGCCTGACAACCGATGCGACGCGCTTGCCCGCGACAGTCCTCCGCGCACCGTCGCCCAGCATGGCGATCTGGAGCAAAGGCGGCGACGAGACCGCGGCGCTGGTCCACGAGTTCACGGTCGGGGACGACTTCCTCTACGATCGCGTCATCGCCCCCTACGACTGCCTCGGCTCGCTCGCGCACGTCGCGATGCTCGCCCACGTCGGCCTGCTGCCCGCCGATCAGGCGCGCGCGCTGTCGGCGGGCCTGCGCGACCTCCATCGCGGGTTCATCGCCGGCGCCTGGACGGTCGAAGCCGCCGACGAGGATGTCCATTCGAAGATCGAGGCCCTGCTGACGACGCGCCTGGGCGATGCCGGCCGACGGCTGCACACCGGCCGGTCGCGCAACGATCAGGTGCTGACGGCGATCCGGCTGTGGCAGAAGCACGAGCTCTGCCGCGCGGCCGACGGCGTGGCCGCGGCGGCCCGGGCGCTGCTGACGCAGGCGCGGACGCACGAGTTCCATCCCTTCCCGGGCTACACCCACTGGCAGCGGGCGATGCCGTCCAGCCTGGGCATGTTCTTCGCTTCGCACGCGCAGGCGCTGGTCGATGACCTGGCGCTGTTCGAGGGCGCCTTCGCGCTGAGCGACAGCTGCCCGCTGGGCTCGGGCGCGGGCTACGGCGTCGGCCTGCCGCTCGATCGCGCGATGACGGCGACGCTGCTCGGCTTCGCCCGCGTCGGCCTCGCCGGGGCCGACGGCAACGGGCGCGGCAAGGTCGAGACCGCCGTCCTCGACGCGCTGGGCGCGGTGGTCAACGACCTCAGCCGCCTCGCCGCCGACCTGGTGTTCTTCACCAGCGCCGAGTGCGGCTTCTTCACCATCGCCGCCGGCTTCACGACCGGTTCGAGCATCATGCCGCAGAAGCGCAACCTCGACCTGTTCGAGCTGCTGCGCGGACGCGCCTCGCGCTTCCTCGGCCTGCGCACGGGGCTGTTCGCAACGACCGTCGGCCTGCCGTCGGGCTACAGCCGCGACCTGCAGGACACCAAGGCGCTGTGCATCGATGGCGTGCGCCTGGCGCGCCAGGGGCTGGCCGTGGTCGCCGCCGCGGTGCCGACGCTGCAGCCGGTGCGCGAGCGCATCCTCGCGGCGCTGACGCCCGAGATCTACGCGACCGACGAGGCCTATCGCCTGGTCCGCGACGAGGGCGTCCCGTTCCGCGAGGCCTACCAGCGCGTCGGCAAGGATCTGGCGCGTCTCGGCACCCTCGACCACGACGCCGTGGTGCGCGGGCGCACGCACGCCGGGTCGACCGGCGCGCTCGGCCTCGACGCGTTGGCACGGCGCCTCGACGGCGACGCGACGCGCTGGCGCGCTCGCGCCGATGCGCTCACCGCGATCTGGGACCGCCTGCTGGATGGCTGAGGACGGCGTCCGCGTTCAGGCGACCGCGACCTGGGCGTCGGCCACCGGGACGCGGGTGAACGGCAGGACGAACGCCGGCGGCACGTTGAGCCAGACCCGTCGCGTCTTCTCGAGCCTGAAGCCGGCGGGGACGCTGCGGCGCCAGGCGCGCTTCGAGTAGGTGAACTGCACGAAGCGCCGACCCGGGCTCAGGATGTCCGAGACCGAATCGACGATCGACCGGCGCAGGTCGCGCGGCAGCGACAGCAGCGGGAGGCCGCTGACGACCGCGCCGACGTCCTCGGTGGCGATGCCGAGATCGGCGAGGATCGGGCGCAGGCGCGACGCGCAGCCGGTGACGATCTCCGCCTGCGGCAGCTCCCGGCGCAGGCGCTCGGCGAAGACCGGGTTGAACTCGACGGCGACGAGGTGGTGGCGCGGGAAGCGGCGCAGCAGCTCGCGGGTCAGGACCCCGGTGCCCGGACCCAGCTCGAGGATGACCGCGCTGCTATCGAGCGGGGGGACGGCATCGGCGACGGCGCGCGCCAGCTTCTCGCTCGAGGGCAGGACCGCGCCCGTGGTGCGGAAGCGGGTCAACGACTGCGCGAGGAATCTGACGGTCTGACGCATGGGGCTGGGAGACTCGTATTCGCTGCACAGGCTGTGAAAGTCAAGTCTGGGCGCGGGCGACGCATCGAACGTGGCGCATGCGGCGATCGTAACGTATGGATCTGATCATGCCCGCGCCGACCTCCCCTCCTGCCGAAGCCTCCGCCGACCGTCTGCGCGTCTCGGCGCTGGCGCTCGCCGGCGCAAGCGCGGTCGCGGCCGGTCGCTGCGCCTTCAATCCCCTCGCGATCGCGCGTCGGGCCATCGTCCGCCTGGCCTGCCCGGGGACGCCCGCGGTGCGCGATGCGCGTGGCGCGCGCCATCCGGCGCAGTCCGACGGCGACGGCGTCCTGGTCGGGCTGCCGCTCGGCGCGCTCGAAAGCCTCGCGCTCGAGCCGTATCCGGACCCCGTGGCGGGCTGCCATTGGGAGGTCACGCCCGCGGTGATCGACAACGGCCGGACCCGGATCGAGCTGGACCGCGCCGGCCGCATCGCGCGCTGGTGCGTCGATGGCGCGTTCGCGGCGCTCGCCGCGCCGATCGGTCCGGAACGGGATGGCGCCGACATCGCCGTCGTCGAGCGCGGACCCGTCCGGGCGCGGGTGCGGGTCAGCCGCCCGGACGCATGGACCGACTACATCCTGCATGCCCACGAGGATGCCGTGCACGTCATGGCATCGGGCGAGGACGACCTGGTCATCGCGTTGCGCGAGGCGGCACGGCTCGTCGCCGGCGGTTTCGGTCCGGGCGACGCGATCAGCCCGGCGGGCGGCGATCACGACGGGCGCTCGCGGCACTGGTGCGTCGTCGCGCGCGCCGACGGGACACCGCTGGCGGAGGTCGCGAGCGGCGGCCGCATCGCGCTCGGCGGCGGCGCGTCCGCATTGACGGTGCGCAGCGCCGGCGCGCTGGCGCTGCGACTGCCATCGCGGCGCGGCCCGTCGCCCGCCGTCGCGGCGTGGAGCCTCGCGGTCGGGCCGGCGATGGCGGTCGATCGACCGCATGCGGCACCGCTGCGCCTGATCGACGGCGACGCGCTGGTGCCCTGGTCGGCGTCGCGCGCCGACGACGGCGGCTTCGCGCTGACGCTCATCGAGAGCGCCGGATGCGCCGGACGCGCCGTGATCTACCCGACCGCGGGCGTGCGCGCTGCGTGGCGGGCGGATCCCGGCGGCGCCAGCGCCGGCGACCTGCGCCTGACCGCCGAGGGCGATGGCATCGAGCTCGACCACCTCGCCGGCGAAACCCTGCTGGTGCGTTGGCGTTAGCGTCGTATCGATGGCGCGCATGAGCGACGTCGTCCTGCTCGACATCGAAGGCACCACCACGCCGATCAGCTTCGTCTTCGACGTGCTGTTCCCCTACGCGGCGCAGCGCATCCCCGAGTGGTTGCGCCAGCACGGCGACGAACCGGCGGGCCGCGCCGCGTGCGACCTGGTCCTGAAGGACGCGATCGACGACGAGCGCCGCCTGCCGCGGATCGACGCCGTGCTGGCGGTGGTGCGCCGGCAGATGGCGGGCGACGTCAAGGCCGCCGGTCTCAAGCAGCTGCAGGGCCTGGTCTGGGAGGACGGCTACACCAGCGGGCAGATCAAGGGCCGCGTGTACGCCGACGTGCCCGAGTGCCTGCGCCGCTGGCAGGCGGCCGGGCGCCGCGCCGCGATCTACTCGTCCGGCAGCGTGCTGGCGCAGAAGCTGCTGTTCGCCCACAGCGAGCACGGCGACCTCACGCCGCTGCTGGGCGCGCACTTCGACACGGCCGTCGGCGGCAAGCGCGACGCCGCCAGCTACCGCGCGATCGCCGAGCGGCTCGGCGTCGCGCCGTCCGCCGTCACGTTCGCGACCGACATCCCCGCCGAGGCCGAGGCGGCCAAGGCCGCGGGCATGGGGGCGGTCGTGCTGATGCGCCCGGGCAACCCGCCGCTGCCCGCGAACCTGCCGTTCGCGGTGCATGCCGACCTGACCAAGATCTGATCCCGCGGGTGCACATCGCGCTCTATCAGCCCCAGGTCCCGCCGAACACCGGCAACATCGGCCGCCTCTGCGTCGGCATGGGCGCCGAGCTGCAGATCATCGGCCCCTGCGCCTTCGATTTCTCGGACAAGAGCCTGCGTCGCGCCGGCCTCGACTACTGGCCGCACCTGCGCTGGACGCTGCATCCGACACCCGAGGACTTCCTCGCCTGGCTGGGCGCGCGCGAGCCGTGGCTGGTGACCAAGCACGGCGCCGTGCGCTTCGATCGCGCGCCGTACCGCGCGGACGACGTGATCATCCTCGGCAACGAGGTGCGCGGCCTGCCCGACGACTGGCACGAACGCTGGCCCCAGCGCACCGTGCACATCCCGATCCTCGGCCAGATCCGCGCCTACAACCTGGCCAACGCCACCGCGATGGTGCTGTCGCAGGCCAAGCTGGCGACCGGTGCGTTCGAGGGTTACGCGCCGCCGGAGCGCTGATCAGCGCATCGCCGCCATCATGCCGAGCGTCGCGGCGATGCTCAGCGCCTTGATCACGATCGTCACGAGGATGCTTTCCGGCCACAGATCGAGGTTGGCGATCATCGACAGGCAGATCAGCAGGGCGATGATCCCGGCGAAAAGCCCGATGTACGGGATGATGCTCGCCAGGGTCGTGATGCCGCCGATCAGCAGCGCTCCGATCCATGGCTGCTCCGCGCCGATCAGCTTGCAGCCGAGCTTCACGCCCAGGGTGATGATCACCATGTTGACGATGATCGCGACGAGGTAGGCGAGCAGCATGGACGGATTCCTCAGCGGACGGTGACGACGACATACGACAGGATCTGCAGGAGCAGGGCGGCGCCGCCGACGACGATCGCGAGCCACGTTCCGCGGAACGCGACGTGCGCGAGCAGGAACCGCGTCGTCCACCAGGCGTATGCCGCGGCCACCGGCATCGCGACCATCGCGCAGCCGAGGACCAGGGCCTGCGGCAGCCGATCGGACAGCGTGATGGCGAGGACCGAGTAGAGCACGGTCGCGGCCGCGACCGAGGCGGCGCGGCCCCGTTCATCCAGAGCGAGGTGGTTGACGGCCAGCAGCGCGCCTGCCGCCAGGACGTGCCCGAACAGCGCCGCGACCGCGACCTGCGCCGGATGGAAGAGGACGAGCTCATAGCCGTCGCGCGGATCGCCGCTCGCGCGCGTCGGCGGCGAGCCCGGCGCTGCATACGGATTCGCCGCTTCGTCGGTTCGCGCCGACCGCGATCGATCAGGTGGAGCGGACATCGGCGGCACACGTATGCGTGGCGCCGTCGCCGGTCAATCGTGGCGCCGCGCCGCAGCGCTGCGCGGGCACGGATCGTTGCAGGCGATGCGCTACGCCGCCTCGATCCCCGCCGCCGCCAGCGCCGCCTTGATCTCGCGCACGTGCTCGTGGTCGCGGCTCTCGACCACGCACGCGATGGTGACGCGCGCCGGATCGAACGGGCCGAAGGCGCGGTCGTGGTGGACGTCCTTGATGCTGCCGCCGGCGCCGGCGATGACGCCGAGCAGGCGCGCCAGCGATCCCGGGCGATCCGACATGTGCGCGACGATGCGGCACAGGCGGCCGTCCGCGGCCAGGCCGTGCTCGATGACGTGGCCGACCATGGTCAGGTCGATGTTGCCGCCGGCGAGGACCAGGGCGACGCGCTTGCCGGCGAGCTGGTCCTTCAGCCGCAACGCCACCGCCAGGGTCACGGCGGCGGCGCCTTCGACGAGGGTCTTCTCGAGCTCCATCAGGCGCAGCAGCGCGGTCGCGATCTCGGCCTCGTCGACCAGCTCGACCGCGTCGACGACGCGCTGGCAGATCGCGAAGCAGCGCGGCCCGACCTCGGCGATAGCCAGGCCGTCGGCCAGCGTCGGCGCCGGTACGATGCGCTGCACCGATCCGAGGCGCAGCGATTCCGCCAGCGTCGGCGCCGCGCGCGACTCGCCGCCGATCACGCGCACCGACGGCTTCAGCGCCTTGATCGCCGCGCCGATGCCGGCGATCAGGCCGCCGCCGCCGACCGGGACGATGACCGCGTCGAGGTCGGGGATGTCCTCGATCAGTTCGAGCCCGATCGTCCCGGCGCCCGCCATGATCTGGTCGTCGTCGAAGCCGTGCACGTAGGTCAGCTTGTCGCGCTGCGACAGCTGCGTCGCGTGCGCGCGCGCGTCGTCGAACGACTCGCCGTGCTGCACGACCGTCGCGCCGAGGCGGCGGCAGTTGGCGACCTTGATCACCGGCGCGTGGCGCGGCATCACCACCGTCACCGGGATGCCGAGCGCGCGCCCGTGCCACGCCAGGCCGAGCGCGTGGTTGCCGGCCGAGGCCGCGATCACGCCGGCCGCGCGCGCGGCGTCGTCGAGCTGCGCCAGGCGGTTGCGCGCGCCGCGTTCCTTGAAGCTGCCGGTCGCCTGGAGGTGCTCGAACTTGCACCACACCTGCGCGCCCGTGAGCAGGCTCAGCGGCTGCGAATGCGGGCACGGTGTCCGCACCACGGCGCCGCGGATGCGGTCGGCGGCGGCGCGGATCGAGGCGAGATCGGGCATGCCGCGATCGTTGCCGGGCACCACCGGCCGATCAATGCCGCGACGGCGGCGCGCGGGGAGTCCGTCCGCCCGATGCGGACCGCGCCTCCTAGAGTCGCCACACCGTGAAGCCCGCGTCGGCCAGCGCATCGCGGTCCCACGCCGACTTGACGTCGATGAACGGCGCGCCGGCGCCCGCGGCGGCGGCGAGATCGGCCAACGCCAACGCCTTGAGCTCGCGATGCGCGACGGCGGCGATCACCCCGGCGCAGCGCGGCAGCGGCGCCATCGCGGCCAGCTCGATCCCGTACTCGTGCTTCGCCTCCGCCGCATCCGCCACGGGATCGATCACCACCGGCACCGCGCCGAACGCGCGCAGCTCGTCGACGATGTCGACGACCCGCGTGTTGCGCACGTCGGGCACGTCCTCCTTGAAGGTCAGCCCGAGCACCAGCACCGGCGCGCCCTTCACCGGGCGATCGGCCTGGATCATCAGCCGGATGCATTCGCGGGCGATGAACTGGCCCATGCCGTCGTTGATGCGCCGTCCGGCGAGGATGACCTGGGGGTGATATCCGACCTCCTCGGCCTTGTGCGTGAGGTAGTACGGATCGACGCCGATGCAGTGGCCGCCGACCAAGCCGGGGCGGAACGGCAGGAAGTTCCACTTCGTCCCGGCGGTCTCGAGCACGTCGACCGTGTCCAGCCCGATGCGGTGGAAGATCAGCGCCAGCTCGTTGACCAGGGCGATGTTCAGATCGCGCTGGGTGTTCTCGATGACCTTCGCCGCCTCGGCGGTCTTGACGTTCGGCGCCTTGTAGACGCCGGCGCCGATCGCCGCGCCGTACACGCCGGCGACCGCGTCGAGCGTCGCGGTGTCGCTGCCGCTGACGACCTTGACCACGCGCTCGATGGTATGGGTCTTGTCGCCGGGATTGATGCGTTCGGGGCTGTAGCCGTAGAAGAAGTCGCGACCGGCCTTCAGGCCGCTCTCGCGTTCGAGCGCCGGGACGCAGATCTCCTCGGTCGCACCGGGATAGACCGTGCTCTCGAACACCACCACCGCGCCCTTCGCGAGGCGCGGCCCGATCGAGCGGCAGGCGGACAGCAGCGGCCTGAAGTCGGGGCGCTTCGCCTGGTCGACCGGCGTCGGCACGCAGACGATGAAGAAGCGGCAGGCGCGCAGGTCGTCGGCCTGCGCCGAGTAGCGCAGCGACGACGCGCCAAGCGTGGACGCGTCGATCTCGCCGGTATCGTCGATGCCGGCCTTGAAACGCGCCAGCTTCGCCGCGTCGACGTCGAACCCGAGCACGTCGAACTTCTTCGCCAGGCACAGCGCCAGCGGCAGGCCGACGTAGCCGAGCCCGATGACGGCGACGGCGGTGGCGCGCGCGGTCAGGCGCGGGACGAGGTCGGCGACGGGATGCGGCAGCGGCGGATGGACGTCGTTCATGGGCCTTCCGGGTACCTGATCAGCCGCGGTAGAAGTCGCGGTACCAGCGCACGAAGCGGGCGACGCCGTCCTCGATCCTGGTCGACGGCGAGAAGCCGACATCGCGCTTGAGATCGTCGACGTTCGCGGCGGTCGCCGGGACATCGCCCGGCTGCATCGGCAGGTGCTCGACCACGGCCTTCGTGCCGAGCGCCGATTCGATCGCGCCGACGAAACGGGTGAGCTCGACCGGGTTGTTGTTGCCGATGTTGTACACCCGGTACGGCGCCGAGCTCGATCCGGTGTCGGGCTTCGCTGGATCCCATGCCGGGTCCGGCGCGGCGACGCGATCGGCGACGCGCACCACGCCCTCGACGATGTCGTCGATGTAGGTGAAGTCGCGGCGCATCTTGCCGTGGTTGAAGAGCTGGATCGGCTCGCCCGCGAGGATCGCCTTGGTGAACAGGAACAGCGCCATGTCCGGCCTGCCCCACGGACCGTAGACCGTGAAGAAGCGCAGGCCGGTCGTCGGCAGCCGGTAGAGGTGGCTGTAGACGTGCGCCATCAGCTCGTTCGCCTTCTTGGTCGCCGCGTACAGGCTGACCGGATGGTCGACGATGTCGTGGATGCTGAACGGCATCGTCGCGTTGAGCCCGTAGACCGAGCTCGAGCTGGCGTAGGTCAGGTGCTCGACGCCGTTGTGGCGGCAGCCTTCGAGGATGTTGACGAAGCCGACCAGGTTGGCGTCGACGTAGGCGTGCGGATTGGTGATCGAGTAGCGGACGCCGGCCTGCGCCGCGAGATGCACGACGCGCTGGAAGCGCTGCGCGGCGAACAGCGCGGCCATCCGCTCGCGGTCGGCGATGTCGAGCTGGACGAAGGCGTAGCCGGACTTGCCGTCGAGCCGCGCCAGGCGCGCGCGCTTGAGCGCCGGATCGTAGTAGTCGTTGACGTTGTCGAGGCCGACGACCTCGTCGCCGCGCGCCAGCAGGCGCTCGCAGGTGTGGTAGCCGATGAAGCCCGCCGCGCCGGTGACCAGGACCTTCACGCCGCGATCCCCGGCTTCGAGCGCAGCTCGCGCCACCACGCGCCGAGCGGATCGGCCGCCAGCGCCCAGGCGACCGCCGCCATGCAGCCGAGCAGGCCGCCGAGCACCACCATCATCGACCGCTTCGGCGCCGTGCGGCGCTGCGGAGCGATCGCCGGATCGATGATGCTGATGACCTCGGCGCTGCGCAGCTCGGCGAAGCGCGCGGCCTCGACCTGGGCGGTGAGCGCCTGGACGATCGCCTCGTTCTTCTTCACCTCGCGGTACAGGTTGACGTAGCGGATGCCGATCTCGGGCAGCGTGCCCAGCTGGAGCAGCACGTTGCCCTCGCCGCCGGCCTTCGACGGGTCGCTGCCGGTGAGCTGGGCGATGACCTCGTCCAGGCCGCGGATGCGCTCCTGCAGGAGCTGGATGCTCGGGTTGTCGGCGCTGGCCGAGCTCGCGAGCAGCGCGCGCAGCTCGACCTGCTGGCCGATCATCTGGCCCTGGAGCGCGCTGATCGCCTCGACCGTCGCCTTGACCTGCGACTCGATCTCGATCGTGCGGTGCTCGCGCTGGAACTCGGCCATGGCGTGCTGCGCGGCGGCCAGCTCGCCGTCGACCAGCGTCAGGCGGCCCTCGAGGAACGCGCGCTCGCGCCCGCTCGACGACTGGTGGATGCGGTTGAAGATCGCCTGGGTCTCGACCGCGGCGCGGTTGACGATCTCGGCGAGCTTCGCCTGGTCGGGGATCTGCTCGGTGCCGATGAAGGTGGTCAGCGCGAAGGTGATGGTGTTGGCCTTCTTGTCGAACGCCGGGTTGAAGTCCGCGTCGAAGGACTTCAAGGCGTCCGCGAGCAGCTCGGCGCGGTAGTGCGCGATCAGCCCGTACTCCTCGATGAGCTTCGCGTGCAGCGTCCGGCTGTTCAGGATCGCCATGATCTCCTCGACCGCCGAACCGCCGCCGGACGGCAGCGAGACGCCGGCGAGCGAGGCGAGGTCGGCGTACTGCCCGAGCCCGGCGAGCGCGCCGCTGCGCGCGGCCGGCGGGATCGCCGTGACCGTCGCCGTCCAGGTCGGCCGCATGACCAGCGCCAGCACGATCGCGACGACCACCGCGCCACCGGCGATCAGCGCCATGCCCTTGCGCCGGCGCCACAGCCGCGCCGCGAGGTCGCCGAGCCGCACCTCGTCCTTCGCCGCCTCGCCGCCGGCGAGCAGCTCCGGCGGGATGGCGTAGACCAGCTGGACCTGCTGGCCCGTGGCTTCATCGATGAGGCGGTGGCTGCGTGGAGAGCCCGCGGGGGCGTCGGTCATGGTGTCCCGGCGCGCGTTGGCGCGCAGCCGCGGACCTTGGGAAGGCGACCTCGACGTGCAAGCCGCGGCCGGGAGGTTCGGCGACGCAGAGCGGCTCCAGCGCATCGTTTGCGTCGCATTTTGCCGTGGTGCGTCAGCCGCGAACTGCGTATATCCGTCGCGCTGGAGATCGCCCGATGGCGTACGCGTGGTTGTTTCGCCCGATCATGCTCGTGGTGATCCTGGCGCGGCTGGTCGTGGTCGCGGGCGAAGCGTCGTCGCCGTTCGAGAGCGGGCTGGACGCCGGCACGCCCGGATCGGGGATGGACCCCCTCGCCGAGCAGCGCGCGCGCGCGCTGCAGGCGATGGCCGAGGCCCGGGGCGACGCGTCGGCGACCCAGCTGCAGCCAGGCGATGCGCAGGCGATCGAAGCGGCCACGGCCGACGACCCGGCCGCCGCCCAGCGCATGGCCGACGAGATCGCTCGCGATGGCGCGAAGGCGGACGGCAAGCAGCCGAATGCCCAGACCGCCGATGGCGAGCAGGGACAGCGCGAGAAGCCCGCTACGGATCCCGCTGAGCTGCTTGCGACCTGGTCGCGACGGACGACCACCCTGCCGCCGATCGGCGCGTCGCTGTGGCGGCGCCCGCCCGGACCGCGGCCGATCGCGTCCGACTACCGCCTGCAGCCCGGCGATCTGGTGCGCGTCGTCGTCTGGGGCGGCGCCAAGGTCAACCTGCTCGTCCCGGTCGACAACACCGGCAATCTCGGCGTGCCGGAGTTCGGCCCCGTGCCGGTCGGCGGGCTCACGCAATCCGAGGCGCAGGTCCGGGTCGCGGAACTCGTGCGCAGCTTCTTCAAGAACGCGGGGGCCGTGGTCGCCGTCGAACGCGCCCGCGCCCAGGCGGTCACCGTGGTCGGCGAGGTGGTGTCGGCGGGATACCACTCGCTGCCGGCGGGCGGTACCGTCATCGAGGCGCTGGCCGCGGCGGGCGGACCGTTGCCGCTGGGCAGCGTGCGCGCGATCCGCGTCAGCCGCGCCGGCCAGGACGATCAGATCCTCGACCTGTACCGGCTCCTGCTCGAAGGCGATGGCGCGCTGCTCGCACCCCTGCCGGCCGGCAGCGTCGTCTTCGTGCCGCAGTCCGGGCCGCAGGTGCAGGTCTTCGGCGCGGTGCGCCGTCCGGCGCTGGTCGAGCTGAGATCCGGCGAATCCCTCGCCGAGGCGCTGCGGCTCGCCGGCGGTCCCGAATCGTTCGCCGACGCCGACACCGTCCGCCTGCTGCGCGAGGACGACGCCGGCCAGACGCTGGTCCATGTGACCATCGCCGCGCTCGCCGACCTGCCGGCGCGCGCCGGCGATCGCCTGCTGATCGATGTCCGCGCCAGCCTGGCGCAGGGCCGCGGGACGGTGGCGGTGAACGGCGCCGTGCGCTCCGCCGGCAGCTACGCCTTCGCCGCCGGCATGACCGCCGGCGACGCCATCGCCGCCGCCGGTGGCCAGCTGCCCGAGGCCGATTTCGCGCGGGCGATCATCCGCCGCCATCTCGCCGAGCCGCGCCAGCTCGAACTGGCCGACGGCGTCACGGTTCCGGTGTACGACGACCTCGTCCCGCTCGTCGATCTCGACACGGCGCTGCAGCCGCTGGACGAGCTGGTCGTGCCGACGGTCGCGGCGCTCGACGAGCAGCTGCTGACGGTCTCGATCCAGGGCGAGGTCATGCGTCCGGGCGTGCAGCCGCTCGTCCCGGACATGACCGTCCGCGACCTGGTGCGTCTCGCCGGCGGTGTAAAGCCGCAGGCCGAGATCGACGTGGCCGACCTGGTGCGCAACACCGTCGACGAGCAGGGCAACCGCTCGGTCGAGCGCGCACGCATCGACCTCAAGGCGGTGCTGCTCGGTGATCCGGGACCGACGCTGGGCAGCGGAGACACGCTCGTCGTCCGCCGCCGCGCCGACGAACGCGTCACCGTCCAGCTGATCGGCGAGGTGCGCAATGCTGGAGAGTTCACCGTACCGGCGGGCACCTCGCTCTCGGCGATCATCGCCCTGGCCGGAGGCCTGACCGAGCGCGCGTTCCCCGAGGGCGCGGCGTTGTATCGCGAATCGGAGAAGGCCGCGGCGATCGAACACCTCAAGGATCTCGCGCAGCGCCTCGAGGGCGCCGTGTCGGTCAACAAGCGCCAGCTGGCCGACGCGCCGCTCGATGCCGATCGCGCCGGCCTGCAGGCGACGATCGTCAACCAGGAGGCGGAGCTGGTGCGCATCCGCACCGCCCAGGCGACCGGCCGCCTGGCGGGCCTGCACTTCGCCGATCTGATCGTCGGCAAGGCCAACGACCTGCAGCTGCACGGCGGCGACGTGCTGCACGTCCCGACGCGGCCCGGGACGGTGCGCGTGCTCGGCGAGGTGATGTCGCCGGGCAGCATCCGCTACGAGGGCGCGGTGAGACCGACCGCGATGATCCAGCGCAGCGGCGGCCTGACGCGCCATGCGGACGAGGACCGGATCTACGTCGTGCGCGCCGACGGAACCGTGGTGGCGAGCGCGAACGGCCACGGCACCTCGTGGTCGAGCGATGAGCGCCGCTACGTGCGGACCTCGTTCCGTTCGCTCGATCTGAAGGAGGGCGACACCGTCATCGTCCCGCCCGACCTGCGCTACAAGGAGAGCGGCATGCGCGTCGCGAAGGACATCACGCAGATCCTGTTCCAGGTCGCCGCCGCGACCGGCACGGTGGCGCTGCTGGCGGAGT
Source organism: Planctomycetota bacterium (assembly GCA_035627695.1). GTDB lineage: Bacteria > Planctomycetota > UBA11346 > UBA11346 > UBA11346 > DASPLE01. Next base: position 13,550 of record DASPLE010000121.1, on the reverse strand, counting down.
GACGCAAACGGGGATCGCGCTCCGAATCCGCGGCGCGAAGCTCGGAGTCTGAAGCTCGAAGCTCGAAGCTCGAAGCTCGAAGCTCGAAGCTCGAAGCTCGAAGCTCGCGATGGGCCTCACCGCCCGCGCTGCACGAGCACCCCCGGCAGGAAGATCAGCGCGATCCACCCGTAGAGCGACCACGACCACAGCCGCGCGCCAAGGACCTGCTCGCTGCCGACCAGGATGAGGATCACGGTCGCGAACGCCGCCCAGGCGAGGCATGCCGCGACCAGGATGCGGCGACGGCGCGCGACGCGCTCCTCCAGCGCGCCATGCAGCACGGCGACGAGCATCGCGCCGAGCAGCGCGCCGAGCAGACCGATGGCGTGACCGGTCGCCGCGTAGCCGACGACGCCCACGACGCAGCCGAGCAGGACCACGCCCGAGACGACGGCGGCGACGCGTTCACGCCGATCCAGCGCATGCCGGCCCATCGGGTGGGCGAAGAGCATCAGGCTGAAGAACGGGGCCGCGGTCCAGGTCAGGAAGACGAAGGCGAGGTAGGTCCATACCAGCGGCGTCAGCCATGGCGACCAGGATGGATGGATCTCGCCCAGGCGGCTGGCGACGCGCTGGACGACCCAGCCGCCGAGGATCACCGCCCAGCGCGTCGCCGGCGGCAGGCGGGTCAGCGCGAAGATCCAGGCGAGGAAGATGCGGTAGAGGAAGAAGCGCGCCTTGAGCGCGTGGACCAGTCCGACGCGCGCGTTCTCGTTGTCGGGCGCGAGGCGCAACGCCTCGGCGAAATGCGTCGCCGCGTCCTGCGCCTGGCCGGCGCGCAGGCGCGCGACGCCGACGTTCACATGGTGATCGGGATCATCCGGATCGCGCGCGAGCGCGGCCTGGATGCCCTCCTCGGCTTCGGCGGTGCGGCCGAGGCGGGTGAGCAGGCTGACGCGCAGGTCGTCGAGGCTGGCGTGCTCCGGATCGACGCGCAGGCCGGTCTCGACGACCTCGAGCGCGGCCGGCGCCTGGTCGCGCGCCATCAGGCACGCGGCCAGCAGGTGGTGATGGTCGGCGTCGTCGGGATCGATGCGCAGCGCTTCGCGCGCCGCCCGCTCGGCCTCGGCATGACGCGCGTCGCCGGCCAGGACGACGCCGCGCACCCAGTGCATGTAGGCGCTGTCCGGCGCGTGGCGGATGGCGAGATCGGCCTCGCGCAAGGCCGCCTCCCGGTCCTTGCCGTGGTGCAGGCACAGCGCGAGCAGCGCGTGCGCCGCGGCGTCATCGGGATCATCGGCGAGGCACAGGCGCAGCTTCTCGCCGGCGTCGGCCCAACGACCGATCCGCATGAGGCGCTGCGCGTGGACGAAGTTCGCGCCGTGCATCAGCGCGCGATCCCCAGGTACGCCAGCACCTCGTCGTACAGCCCGCCCTGGTTGGCGTAGAGCGCGTGGTTGCGCGCCGACGCGAACCATTCCTTGCACGTCGCCTTCAACCCCTTGGCCGCCGCGAGCAGATCCTTCGTCGTGATCGCCTCGATCCGGTTGGTCTTCAGCGCCTGCTCGAGCTTGCCCTCGACCGCGCGATCGACCACCGCGGTGAGGTCGGCGCCGGAGAAGCCGTCGCACTTCTTCGCCACCGCGTCGAGATCGAGATCGGTCGACGGCTTGCCGGCCAGGTGCACGCGCAGGATCGCGACCCGTGCGGACTGGTCCGGCGGCGGCACGAAGACGATGCGGTCGAAGCGCCCGGGGCGACGGAACGCCGAGTCGATGTGCCAGGGCGCGTTGGTCGCCGCGAGCACCAGCACGCCGTCGTTGTCGGCGCCGACCCCGTCGAGCTCGGCCAGGAACTGGTTGATCGCCTGGCGACCGGCGCTCTGGCGCATGTCGCTGCGGCTGGCGGCGAGGGCATCGACCTCGTCGATGAACAGCACGCACGGCTTGTTGGCGCGCGCGCTGGCGAAGATCGCGTGCAGGTTGCGCTCGCTCGATCCGATCCACATCTCGAGCACGTCGTTGATGCCGATCGAGATGAAGCCGGCCTTGATCTCGCCCGCGACCGCGCGCGCCAGGTGGGTCTTGCCGCACCCCGGCGGTCCGTAGAGCAGGATGCCGCCGCCGATCTTCTTGCCGTAGGCCTTGTACAGGTCCGGCCGCTGGATCGGGTGGATGATCTTGAGACGGATCTGCTCCTTGAGCTCGTCCATGCCGCCGACCGAGGCGAAGTCGATCTTCGGCCGCTCGATCGGCGCGAGCACGCCCGCATCGACCTCGCCGGCGTCGCCGCCGGCGCGGATGCGGCCATCGGCGACCGGCTCGCGCTCGTTGGCGTCGACGCCGAGCTCGGCAGCCAGCTCGCGATCGGCGCAGTCCGGCTCGCGGCGGATCGCGGCGCGGTAGGCCTGGACCGCGCCGGCGGGATCGCCCCGCCGATGCAGGATGCGCGCGTGCATCAGGTGCGCGGCGCCCGGGGCGTCGGGCGACGCCACGGCGCCCTCGATCAGCACCAACGCCTCGTCGAAGCGGCCGCGGCGGTAGAAGACCCGCGCCAGGCCCAGCGACGCCGCCGCGTCGCGGGCGTCGCGGCGCAGGCAGTCGCGGTACTCGGCCTCGGCGTCCGCGTCGCGCCCGAGGCGCAGCAGCGCATCGGCCAGGTGGCGGCGCAACGGGACGTTGTCGGGCGATACCTTCAGCGCCTCGCGCAGCGGGATGATGTCGGCGTCGTCGTTCATGGGATCGGCTTTCCAAAGGAGATGCGGACCATCTCGGATGCATCGCCGGCCTCGCCGAGGCGCAGCACGCGCACCGACTCGCCCTCGTGCTCGACGGCGATCCATGATCCGGCGCCGATATGGCGCTCGAGGGCCTGGGCGTAGGCAGCCGGCTCGGCGATCCGCGGGTCGACGGCCAGCATCGCGTCGAGCACCAACGCGGTCGCCGCCTCGTCGCGCGTCGCCTCGATCAGCCGCGCCATCATGGTCCACATCCAGCCGGTGACCGTGCGCGCCTGCGACTGCGCGCCGTAGGCCGCGCGCTCGGACTCGCTGACGCCGAAGACCATGATGTTGGCGAGCGGCAGGTCGATATCAGGGACCTCGACGGGTCGCGGCAGGGCGTCGATCGCGATCGACGACATGGCGAACCAGGTCTCGGGACGCGATGCAACCGTCGCGAGGCGATCGCACCAGCCGTTGATGGCGGCGAGCGCGACGTTCACGTCCGCGGGCGCTCCCGGATCCGCCTTCCCGTCGCGGCGCGAGCGGTCGACCGCGATCACCCAGCGCAGGACGAGCAGGCGCAGATCGACGACGGCCCGGCGGACATCCGACGACGGCGGCGGACGCCGGAGCGCCAGGATCGCGGCGCGGCGCGGCTCGTCGCCCGGACGGCTGGCGAGCAGGCGCATGGCGATCGACTCGGCGGCGGCGCGCGACGCATGCGCCGTCGCGAGCGCGGCGACATCGCCGATGCCCGCGCACCAGACCGCGAGGCGCATGAGGGACGCCGCGTGCGCCAGCGCCGCGGCCGCATCGTCCGCGGCGATCGCCTGCTCGGACGCCAGGCGCGTCGCCGTCGCCAGATGCACCAGCGCGAGGTGGATCTCCGGAGCGCGCAGCACGCCGTCGACCTCGGCGGTCGCCGGCGACGAAGCGGTCGGCACGCGGAGCGGCAGGGTCGATACGGGACCGAGGGCGACGAGCGCCTCGGCGCAACGATCGCTCCAGGCCGCGGCCTTGCCGGCGTCGCGCGGCGACCAGCCGATGTCGCCGCTGAGCATCAACCATCGGCGACGGTCGCCGGCGGTGAGCGCCTCGGACAACGCGTCGTTGTCGATGCCGGCGAGGAAGGCCGACAGCGTCTGCCCATCGCGCTCACTTCCGAGGATGGAGAGCAACCGCGCCAGAGCCTCATCGCCCGCGGCGACGGGCCTTCCCGCGTCGATCGCCGCCGCGTCGGGCAGCGCTCCACCCGGCAGCCAGGTCGTCGTCGGCCCGGGAACCAGGACCGGCGTCGGCACCGGCAGCCAGCGATCGATCGGATCGCTGAGCATCAGCCACAGCCCGCCGACCATCATCACCGTGCCGCCGCGTTCCTGCCACCAGCCCATTCCGGCTTGTAGGAGACCGCCGGTGCGGCGGAAGCTGCGCATGGGCCGGCCTTGCCGGTGCCGGCCCTGGCCCGCTGGCCCGTCGCCGCCACCATCCGATCCGTGCCAGTCCAGCCCACCCGCGCCGACCTCGATTTCGTCATCGACCTCGCGCGCCGCGCCGGCGCCATCGCCCGCGAGCGTTACGGCAAGGTCGAGCGCCTGACCAAGCGCGGCGGCGCCGAGGCCGTGACCGAGGCCGACCGCGAGTGCCAGCGCGTGATCGTCGCCGCCCTCGCCGCGCGCCACCCGGACGACGGCATCATCGGCGAGGAGAGCGACAGCGGCGCCGGCATCACCCACCTGCGTCCGCGCGCGGGCGACCGCACGTGGGTCATCGATCCGATCGACGGCACCAACAACTTCGTCGCCGGCCTCGGCAACTTCGCGGTCTGCATCGGCCTGATGGACGGGGGCCAACCGGTGCTGGGCGTGGTCTACGATGTCAGCCGGGACCAGGCGTTCGCCGGCGGCCGCGGTCTCGGCGCGTGGATCGACGACCGTCCGGTGCGCGCCGATGCCGCGGCGCTGTCCGACCGGTCGCTGATCATGATGACCAGCAACTGCCTGGACGATCGCGGCCAGGTGCCGGCGTTCCTCGAGCGCTGGCTGCGCGACTCGTGCTGGAAGGTGCGCATGCTCGGCAGCGCCGCGCTCGAGGCGGTGCAGGTCGCGGCCGGCGTCGCCGCGGGCGCCGTCACGATCAACGGCAAGCTCTGGGACATCGCGGCCGCGGCGGCCATCGCGCTCGAGGCCGGCGCCGTCCTGACCGATCTCGTCGGCAAGCCGGTGTTCCCGCTCGACACCGCGCGCTACGCCGGCGAACGCGTGCCGTTCCTGGTCGCCGGCCCCCTCGCGCACGGCGTCCTGCTCGACGACCTGCGCACACACGGGAGGTAGGCATGGATCTCGGGCTCACCGGATCGGTCGCGGTCGTCTGCGCCGCCAGCCGCGGCCTGGGCCGCGCCTGCGCGACGGCGCTGGCCCAGGAGGGCTGCGACCTCGCCATCTGCAGCCGCACGCCCGACGCCATCGAGGCGACCGCGGCCCAGCTCCGCCAGGCGACCGGCCGGCAGGTGCTGGCGCAGGTCGTCGACGTGACGCGGCCCGAGGACATCGCCGCATTCGCCGCCGCGGTCCGGGCGCGCTTCGGCCGCTGCGACATCCTGGTCAACAATTCCGGCGGCCCCCCCGCCGGCACCTTCGATCAGCTCGACGAGACGGCGTGGAGCCGGGCCTGCGATCTCGTGCTGCTCAATGCCGTGCGCACGACCAAGGCCTTCCTCCCGCTGATCCGCGCGGGCAGGCGCGGCGGCCGGATCATCACCATCACCAGCGTCTCGCAGCGCGAGGCCCTGGCGAACCTGATCCTCTCCAACGCGCTGCGCGCCGCGGTCGCCGGCTGGACGAAATCGTTGGCGCGCGAGCTCGCGCCGGAGGCGATCAACGTCACCTGCCTCGCACCGGGCACGATCCACACCGAGCGCATCGACGAGCTGGTCGCCCACAACGCCAAGGCCCAGAACACCACGCACGACCGCGCCGCGGCGGCGTGGCAGGGCCGCATACCGCTCGGCCGCTTCGGCCGCCCGGAGGAGTTCGGCGCCGCCTGCGCGTTCCTCGCCAGCAGCCAGGCCAGCTTCATCACCGGGTCGACGATCTACGTCGACGGCGGTCAGATGGCGACGGTCGCGTAGCCTCGAGCTGCGAGCTGCGAGCCGCGAGCAGCGAGCAGCGAGCCGCGACCCGCGACCCGCGAGCCGCGAGCCGCGAGCTGCGCGCTGCGCGCTTCGAGACAGGACACTGGTTCGACGTACCAGCGCCGCCCCGATCGGGGCGGCGCTGATCCGATGTCCTCAGCCGAAACGATCGTCGCGCGCTACGCGCGCGCGGCGCTCGCCGCCGGCTGCGAATGCCCGGGCACCGCGACGCCGAATCCCCACCCGGCGACGTAGTTGTCGCACTTGACCAGGATGCGGTTCACCCCCGGCTTGAGCTTCACCACGGCGCGATCGCTGTCGGCCTGGTAGCCGCGGCCGACCTCCTTGGTGTGGACGCGCACGCCGTTGACCCACAGCGCGATGCCGTCGTCGCTGCCGATGCGCAGCTCGGTCTCGCCGCCCTTCTCCGACACCACCTCGGCGTAGCCGTAGCCGTTGACGTGCTCGGCCGCGCCGAGCGCGGCGGCGAGATCCACGAAGCCCTTCCTGGCGGCGGTGACCGCGCGCCAGCCGAGCTTGGTGCCGTCGATCAGGTGGCTCGCCGCGAGATCGACCGAGCCGTCGGCGCGCTTGGCGAACTCGGCGTCGATCGGCGTCGCGTCCGCGAGGGCGATCTCCTTCGCGCGCGGTCCCTTGAACGGACCGATGACGTGCCACTTCTGCACCGCGTCGGCCTCTGCCGCCCTCTGGACCTTGTCCCAGCTCGCGCGCAGGACCTTCGGATCGACGACGCCGAAGCTCTTGCCGCTGGTCGGCACGAGCGTCTTGGCGTCGAGCTTGGGCAGCAGGTCGCCGTGGCCGGCGATCAACTCGTCGCACATCTCCACGATCTGGTCGAGGTTCAGGATCGCGCTGGTCGCCGGATCGAACATCACCGCCTGGTAGATGTGGTCGCGGCGCCCCTCCATCGCCGCCCGGATGAACAGCTCGTGCTGGGTGACGTGCGGCTGCATGTAGCCGACCAGCTGCGGCGGCAGCGCGCCGACGTGCGCGAAGTGCAGCCCGGTGCGGTCGACCAGCGTCGGCGCCTCGACGATCGCGGTGCGCGGCAGGTTGTCGATCGCGCCGTGGTTGGGCATGTTGCCGTAGACCACCGCCGGCTCGCCGGTGACCATCGAGCGGATGATGGTCGAGCCGTACTCGTGGCTCTTGCAGACGTTCTCGATCGGCTTCTCGCTGCGCGCGAAGACCTTGATCTTCTCGAACTCGTCGACGATGCCGTCGCAGCGGCGCAGGTACTCGTCGATCGGCACGTCGAACCGGTCGTACCACGCCTTCCCGCGCGGGATGAACCACGAGCAGTACTCGGCGTTGTGCTCGCTCGACTCGGTGACGAAGTGGCCGAGGCGACGCATCAGCTCGAAGCGCACCTTGTTGGTGTCGTAGACCTCCTTGCGCTGCATCGCCGCGAAGAGATCCGGATAGAGGTCCTTCTGCCCGAGCTTCAGGCTCAGGTAGAACGCCATGTGGTTGATGCCGGCGCAGGTGAACGTGCCGTCGCCGGGCTTGATGCCGAGGTAGCCCATCAGCTGGTCGTAGGTGCCCTGGACGCTGTGGCACAGGCCGACCGCGCGCACGCTGCTGGTGCGGAACACGGTCTGCATGTTCATCGACATCGGGTTCGAGTAGTTCAGCAGCGTCGCGTCCGGGCAGACCTGCTCCATGTCGCGGCACAGGCCGGACAGCATCGGGTAGGTGCGCAGCGCGCGGAACAGCCCGCCCGGGCCCGTGGTGTCGGCGATGGTGAAGTTGATGCCGTACTTGCGTGGGATCTCGAAGTCGACGAGGGTCGAATCGAAGCCGCCGATCTGCACCATGTTGATGACGAAGTCGGCGCCCTTGAGCGCCTCGCGCCGATCCATCGTCGTGAGGATCGTCGGCGTCGCGCCGATCGCGTCGGCCATCTTGCGACAGAGCTTGCCGGCGACCTCGAGCCGCTCGCGGTCGACGTCCATGTAGGAGATCGTCGCGTCCTTGAATTCCGGGTACTGGAGGATGTCGCCGGTCAGGTTGCGTGAGAAGACGACGCTGCCGGCGCCGATCATCGCGATCTTGGTCATTGGGGCTCCTTGATGCGTTTCGTGATGCGCATGCCGGCAGCATCCCCAGAAGCACCCGATTACGGCGGGAATCTTGTGAGCAGCAGTGGACGTTTCGTGACGCAGCGGACACGGCGCGATCGCCGACGACGCCGCCGGCGATCGCGGACCGGACGGTCAATCACGGCGCGTAGAGCGACACCTGCCCGTCGGCGGACACCACCGCCAGGTGGCCGTCGACCTCGACCGGCGACAGCATGTCGGCGCCGCGATGGACGACGAAGCCGTGCGCGCCGACGACATGCAGGTCGCGCCCGATCGGGACCGCCGCATCGCCGCGCCAGGCGCACGGCGCGGCCGTCGGCTGGGCCGGCAGCTGACCGACGTCCTTCCAGCCGCCGTCGCCCGCGACCCACGCGTGCCGGTCGGCGGTGATGAAGATCCCGCGCGACGCGATGACCGCCTCCTTGGGCAACGGCTCCGACACGACGCCCTCGGCGTTCCAGCGCCACGAGCGCGTACGGCCGATCCCGGCCATGCCGTCGCCCTCCGCCCAGGCGGCGAGGGTCGTTTCGCCGCACGAGGTCGCGTCGGCGACGCGGCCGTTGTCGGCGTCGAGCGCCTGCAGCACGCCGTCGACGCGCGCGACCAGGACGGTGTCGCCGACCACCACCGGCCCGCAGGCGAAGGCGGCGCCGGTCGGGCCGTGCCAGACCGCGTCGGCGACCTGCGGATCGTTGCCGTGGACCGCGCCGTCGGTGCCGGCGGCGATCAGCCAACGCCGGTTGTCGACGATCGCGCTGGAGTACGCGGCGAGGGCATGGTCGCTGCGCGTCGCCAGCGACAGGCGCGACACCGCGCGGCCGTCGACGCGCAGGGCGATCATGTCGCGGGTCGCGACGTAGACGCCGTCGTCCAGCGCCGTCGCCGGCGCGTAGACCGGCTCGGACAGGCGGCGCGCGCCGGCACCCGAATTGAACGCCGTGCCTTCGAGCGGGAACGCCGACACCTGGCCGTCGAGCGCGACGCGCGCGACCTGGGACGGACCCACCAGCCACAGCTGTCCACCCGCGGCGGCCGGCTTGCCGCTGACGATCATGCGCGCATCGCACTGCGCCTTGGCGCTGCGCACCAGCTCGACCGCGAGGCGCCAGCCCTGCTGGGCGTCGCCGCCCGAGACCTGGCGATCCTCGTAGCCCGGAGCGGAGATCCCGAGCACCAGCTCGCCGCGTTCCGCGCCCGAGATCTCGACCATCATCGGGGTCACGCCGATCACCGCGCCATCGCGGCTGACCTGGGCGCCGACCGGGATGCTCTCGACCCACAGCGGCAGGGTCCTCATGCCGAGCTCGCGCGCGATCTCGTGGGCGCTGGCGACATCGCCCTTCGCCAGGGCGGCCTCGAAGCGGCGCTGGTTCCCGGCGGCGCGCGCGAGGTTGGCGCGCGCGGCGACCAGGTCCTCGGCGGCCGCGGTCCACGCCGACGCGCGGCGCCAGTCGCTGCGCGTGCGCAGCGACTCGAGCGCCTCGATCGCTTCGCTCCACTTGCCGTCGCTGGCGAGCCGACGGGTGTATTCGAGCGCGGCGCGCGCGTCGGCGTCGGCCTGCGAGAGGCGCTGCACGCGCGCGGCGATGGCCGCGGCCACGCCGGGGTCGACCTGGCTGTCGGCGACCCAGGCGCGGAACTGCCCGGCCTCCTCGGCCAAGGTGCCGCGGCCCAGCGCCGGTTCGATCACCTCGAGCGACTGCGCCAGCGCGGTCAGCGCCGCGCGGTTGCTGGCCTGCGGATACGCGGTCAGCGCGTTCTCGATGCGCGTGCGCACCGCGGGGAACGCCTGGCCATCGACGGCATCGCGCACGGCCGCGCACGCGTCCGAGTAGATCGTCTCGAGCTCGCCGCCGACGCGGCCGAGCTCGGCCATGAACGCCGTGACCTCCGGGCCGCTGGCGGTGTCGTCGATCAGGCGCAGGCGCTCGGCCTCGGCCTTCGCCTCCTGCCAGGCGCCCTGGGCGAGCTGCGCCTGGAGGTCGCGCAGCTGCGCGCGGTTGCGGCCGAAGGTGCGTTCGAGGTCCTTGGCGATGCGGTCGATCTGCTCCTGCTGCAGCGGGCTGGGCCGCGACTGCTTGAGCGCGGCGATCAGCACTTCGCGCCGCGCCGGCGCGGTGCCGGACAGCGATGCCTGCTCGAGCCCGAGCACCCGCCAGCGGTCGAGCACCTCGCGCGCCGCCGGGGTCTCCCGCGCGTCGGCCTCATCCATCGCCGCCAGCGCCTGGTCGATGCGGTTCTCGTCCAGCAGGCGCTCGACCTGCCGGGCCAGGGCCTGGGCCCGGGCGTCGCGCTCGCGCTCGGCCCTGACCAGCCGCGCCCCGAGATCGGCCGGCACCCGCGCCGTCGGCAGCCGGTCGAACGCCTCGCGCGCGGCGGCGACCTCGCCAGCCTCGACCTGCGCGGCGACGTTCGCGACCTGGCGTTCGATGGCCTCGTTCACGCGTCGGGTCAGCGCGTCGACCTCGGCGAGCGCGGCGAGATCGCCGGCCGCCTGGACGCGCGCTTCGCTCAAGCGGGTGTCGGCGCGGTTGAGGTCGCCGCTGCCGAGATCGGCCGCGATCTGGTCGGACAGGCCGACCATCGCCTCGCGCTGCGAGCTCGAGCTCTGGACCAGCAGCCACAGGCCGAGCAGCGCGACGAGCACGACGCCGCCGACGACCATGAAGCCGCGGCCGCTCGCCGCCGGGGCGGGAGTGAGGATGAACGTCGGCGCCTGCGCTTCGGGCGCGGGAGGCGCGCCGGCCAGCGTGCGCCTCTGGCTCGACGACGAACCGGTGCCGGCGCCGGCGGCGTCGTCGGCGGCGACCGGCGAGCCGCTGGTCGGCGTCTTCGCCGAGCCGCCGCGCTGGGCCGCGCGCCGGCTGCTCGCCAGGCCGGTGCCGCGGCGGGCGTAGCCCTTGGCCGCCAGACTGACCAGCGTGCGCGCCATGTGCATGCTGCTGGTGCGCAGCAGCTTGGCGATGTCCTCGAGCGTGCGCTTGCCGTCGACGTAGCCGAGCACGGTCTTCTCGTAGTCGTCGAGGTCGTCGCCGCCCTCGGCGGCCTCCTCGAGGACGAAGACCGCGTCCCAGCCGCCGGTCTCCTGGATGACGCGCTCCTCCTCGCTGGCGCGCGCCTCGACCATCTGCAGCAGCACCTCGGTCTGGATGCGCAGCCGCACCGCCGAGCTCTCGAGATCGAAGGTCTCGGCGGTCGCCGCGGGGTCGAACTTCAGCTCGTGGTGCTTCGAGCCGAAGCTCGCGCACAGCAGGTCCTCGACCAGCGTGCGCGCGATCTGCTCGATCTCGCCGTCGCTGACCAGCGATTGCCGGCGGAGGATGTCGACGGGGCTGACGCCGGTCTTCTTGCAGACGTCGAGGACGTGGCGATGGATCTCCGGGCCGATCATGTGGTAGTCCAGGAACTTCCTCGCCATGAGGTGTTCCTTGTTCTCGCCCAGGTCGAGCAGCTGCAGCTCGCCCGACTCGAACCAGAAGCGCAGGTGGTTGGCCGCGAAGTGCACCGCCAGCACGCCGGTCTTGGCCTCGCTGGCGATGCGCTGGAACTGTTCGACCAGATCGCGGTTCAGCATGCCATGCTCGTCATTCTGGTCTCTTTCGTGATCACGGAGCGAATGCGTCGACCGTGCCGTCGGCCATGCCGGCGACGACCAGGCCATCGGCCAGGCAGACCGCCGTCACCGGCTGACCGCAGGGGTTGGTCCAGACGACGGCGTCGTGGTTGAATACCACGAGTTCGCCGCCTTTGCAGCCGACGGCGATGCGATCGGCACCAGCCGCCGCCACCGCCGAGCTGGCCGGCGACGGCAGGGCCAGGGCGGTCGCGGCGGTGCCGGCGACGCCGTGACGGATGATCTGGTTGCCGCAGGCGAGCAGGACCGTCCCGCCCACCACCCGCGGAACGCCCTGGGGCAGGGCGGAGAGCTCGAGGCTCCAGCGCTGGCTCGCCGCCTCGGGACGCAGGTCGAGGCAGACCAGGCGCGATGCGTCGAGCACCGCGACCACGCCGCCATCGCCGGTCGGCACCAGCTGGCCGATGTCGGACGCGCCGAGATCGTGGTCCCAGAGCAGCTCGCGGGTCGATTCCTCGAACGCGAGCAGGCGGCCGGCGATGCTAGCGACAACCAGCATGCGATCGAGTCCGTTCTCGATCGCGATCGGCCCGCTGAGGACGCCGCCCGGGACCGGCAGCCTGATCACCTGCTCGTTGGCGACGGTCACCAGCTCCTCGGCGGCGAAGGCCATGCGCTGCGCCCCGCCGAGGATGTCGTTCGCGTAGAACACCGGCGCGCCGCGCACCGGCTCCTCGGTGCCGTGCTGGCTGCGCACGCTGCCGTCGGCGCCGTCGATCACCACGATCCCGCGATCGATCATGCCGAAGGCCCAGCCGCCGTCGCCGACCGCCACCGGCTCGTGCGCCAGGCGGACCTCGTTGGCGTCGATCAGCGTGCCGCCGGCCATGAGCGGCCGGCGCCAGCGTTCGCGGCCGGCGGCATCGAGGCAGACCAGCAGGTCGCCGGCGTTGAGCAGCAGCCGCCCCTCGTCGGCGACCATCGCGGCGGCGACGGTGCGCCCGAGGCGCGCGGTCCACATCGGCTCGCGCTCGAGCGCCGTCGTCCAGCTCCAGTCGGCGGCGAGATCGGCGATCGGCCGGCTCACCGGCTTGTGGCCCGCGAGGGTCACGGTGAGGGCGCGCGCGGTCTGCGGATCGAACGAGACGACCAGCGGCGTGCGGCCCTGGTCGACGCCGTCGATCGCGATGGTCGCGCCGTCCGGGCGCGTCGTGATCCGCAGCGGCAGACGCACCGCGTCCGCGGGCAGCGACGACCGGTGCTCGGCGAGGAGGATGCGCGCCTGCTTCCACGCCTCGTCGATCTGCGCCGCGTCGAGCGCGCGCTGGTAGCGGGCGAGCGCCTCGTCGCGCACCTTGCCCTGGGTCGCGGCCTGGTTGAGGCGCGCGCGCACCTGCAGCGCCTGCGGCGCGCCCTTGTGGTGATCGAGGAACGCGCGCAGCGCCGCCTCGTCGGGCGACTTGCCGAGCGCGGTGAAGGCGGCGGTCGCCTCCTTGAGCCGGCGATCCACCTCGGCCTCGCGCTCGACGATCTGGGCCTCGTGGTCCCACTGCTTCGCGGCAGGCGCCAGCTCGACGAGCTCGGCGCGCGCCTTCACCAGGTCGACGTCCATGGCCGCGACCAGCGCGTTCCATCGCGCGGTGAACGCCTCGGCGTCCGGCTTGAGCCGCGCGACGGCCTCCTTGGCGGCGGCGGAGGCCGCGACGTGCCCGGACGCCGCCAGCGCCTCGTACACCGCCAGGGCGAGGCCGAGACGCGCGTTCTTCTCGTGGTCCTTGGCCGTCGCGAGCGCGGTCGGCGCGTCGGCGAGCGCGCGCGCGCGCTCGTCGTCGCCGCGCCGTATCGCGATCAGGCGATCGTCGAGCGCCTTGAGCCTTTGCGCATCGGCCTCGACGATGGTCGCGCGGATCCGCTCGATCGCGGCCGCCAGGGCGGCGGCGTCGCCGCGGTCGGCATGGCCCTGCGCCTCGGCGAACGCGCGGTCGGCGGCCACCGCGCGCATCGACGCGTAGTGGCTGGTCAGCTCGGTCAGCCGCG
>DASPLE010000120.1:0-31885 GCA_035627695.1 Planctomycetota bacterium | reverse complement strand
TTCGAGCTTCGAGCTTCGAGCTTCGAGCTTCGAGCTTCGAGCTTCGAGCTTCGAGCTTCGAGCTTCGAGCTTCGAGCTTCGAGCTTCGAGCTTCGAGCTTCGAGCTTCGAGCTTCGAGCTGAGCATCGCGCCTGCGGCGAGATGCGCGTTGGCAGCCTAAGCCGTCGTCACTTCTTCTTGTCGCCCGTCACGATCTTGAAGACGTACACGCGCAGATAGCTCGCGTCCGGCTTGTCGAGCACCGGCTCCTGCGCCATCAGACGCGTGCCGTCGTGGTTCCACCGCGCGCGCGCGCCGACCGGCGCCAGTTCGCGCACGCGCTTGTCGAGCAGGCTCACCAGCACGAGCCGGCCGTCCTTGGTGGTCGCCGCGACGATCGGCTGGGTCGGGTGCGCCGCGGGACCGTGCAGGTCGGCGGCGATGGTCTCGACGCGATGCCCCTGGCCGCCGAGGTGCACCAGCTCGGTCGGCGCCTGGTGCCACGGCTGGTCCTTCGGCGGATCGGCGCGCAGCGCGGTCGCGACCACGCCGCCGGTGGCGGTCCACGACGGTTCGACGGCGCCGGGGATCTCGCTGACGCGGTTGCGATCGCCCCACTGGATGAACAACCGGCCGAGCACCGGCTTCGCCGTCCAGTGGTCGGCGTCGAACACCGGCGTCTCCTGGTACGCCAGGCCATCGCCCTTGCGCTGCGGCACGGCGTAGAAGCCCTCGCCGTAGTCCTCGCCCTCGCCTTCCGGGTCGAACATCCAGAGCTTGTTCTCGATCTGCGCGACGATGCGTTTGCGCGCCGCCCAGTACTTCGGCTTGAAGCCGACGCGCGCGAGCTGGCGTTCGCGCACCGTGCCGTCGTCGCGCACGCTGATCACGGTCAGACCCTCGGTCGGCGGCACGACGCGGCCGTCGGCGAGCTTCTCGGCGTTGGCCGAACCGCCGATGACGAACTGGTAGCCGTGGATCCACTCCGGCCAGAAGCCCTCGCGACCGGACTGGCCGCGGAAGAAGCCCTGCTTGCCGCTGCCCTCGTCGAGCACGGCGAAGCCGTCGGGCGCGCGCGCCGCGACCTGGTTGTTCTGCGGATTGAACGTCGCCTGCGGTTCGGCGAGCGGCATGTCCCAGCCGTACTCGCGCAGGACCGAGAAGTCGTCGACGCCCGCGGGACGCGGTCCGCACCCGGCGGTGATTGCGATGGCGGCGGCGAGGCAGGCGGCGGGAATGCGCATGGCGCTACCGTCCGACCCCCTCCCTCAGCGGCAAGATGCCGCCGACGCCGTCCGACCCGGTGTGCGGTGTGCGCGTGGCCGTGTGGCATGCGGCTCCTGGCCCCGCAGGCTGCCGGCGTGGAACCGTTCCAGCACCAGGCCGTGCGCGATCTCGCGTGGCTGATCGGGTCGCCGCCGTTGATGGCGGCGGGTGTACCGGGGCTCGCCGTGCCGGATCGGCAGTGGCTGGCGCGCATCGCCGCCGATGCCCAGCCGTGGCTCGCCGATCTCGACAACCAGCCGGAGGAGCTGCAGCGCGTCATCTACGACGGCTGGATGGGCGCTGCCCACGCGAGCCGGGACCAGAGGTCCAGTGTCGGCTCGCGTGGGCAGCTTGCTCGTTTCACGGGGGCTTCGCCCCCGAGCCCCCGCGCGCCGCTCGCGCGGCGCGCCGTCGGCACGCCGCGCATCGGCCACTACGCCGAGCGCCTGCTCGAATTCTGGCTGTCGCACCATCCCGGCATGCGGCTGATCGCCGCGCGCCGCGCGGTGCGCGGCGAAGGCCGCGACCTCGGCGATCTCGACGTGGTGTTCTCCTACCGCTATGGCCCACCCATCCACTGGGAGCTGGCGGTGAAGTTCTTCCTGCGCGCGCGCGACGACGCCGCCTGGGACGCGTGGATCGGTCCGAATCCCCGCGACCGACTGGATCGCAAGCTCGAGCGCGTCATCGGCCACCAGCTGCCGCTCGGCGGTGGCAGCGCCGCGTCGGCCGCGGCCGGACTGGGCCGCGCGCCGCTGACCAGCGAGGCCTTCCTCAAGGGCTGGCTGTTCCATCCGGTCGACGGCCCGATCGAGCCGTCGCCGGCGGGCGCGTCGCCCGACCACGGCCGCGGCTGGTGGCTGCACCACGGCGAGCACGAGCCGCCGCAGGCCGCGCGCAGCTCGCGCTACCTCGTGCCCGAGCGGCTCGAATGGCTGGCGCCGCAGCACCGCCCGGACGACGGATCGCTGCCGCCGCTGTCGCATCGCCAGCTGCTCAAGCGCCTCGAGCGCTCGTTCGAGCGCCACATGGCGGCGGTGCTGGTGTGCGAGGTCCAGCGCGACCAGCACGGCTGGTGGCGCGAGATCGACCGCGGCTTCGTCGTCCATCCGCGTTGGCCGGAGATCATCGAGGCGCCGGAACGCTAACCGCCGAAATCGCCGTCCGGCTCGCGCAGCACCGCGTGGATGTGGTTGCCGCCGTCCTGGGCCATGGCGAACTCGAGCACCAGGCCGGAGCCGACCACGCGCCACGAGTGCGGCTGCCCGGACGCCGTGGCGCCGCTGAATGCGAAGCGCAGCGCGTCGCGGCGCGGCGCGAGGCGCGCGCGCAGCTCGGCCGCGAGCGTCGGATGCAGGTGATCGATCCACCGGTCGATGGCGCGGTCCACGGCGCTCCGCGCGGGCGGCGCGAGGTCGCGCAGGAGCGCACCTCCCGTGGGCAGCGTCGTCAGACGCGGCGAAACGCCGGTCAGCAGATCCATGGATGCCGCGCGATCGGCGTCGCACGCGGCGCGCTCCGCGGGCGTCAGCGCGAGCGCCGCGGCGCGGCCGGCGTCCTCCTCGGCGCCGAGCACGCGCAGCCCGGCCTGCGGACCGTCCGGCACGCGCGCCGGGTTCGTGGCGCGGAACAGCGGCGTCGCGCGCACCGTGCCGTCGCGCGCGGCGAGGTTGACCGAGCAGTGGTGGCCTTCGAGGCGCAGCGCCCAGCTCGCCGCGCCCGGATCGCCGAAGACCTGCAGCCAGTAGCGCTCGGGATGCCGGTGCGCCGAGCCGCCCTCGCGCGCGCGCAGCACCGCCTCGAGCGCGTGGATGCGCAGGATCGCGCGCAGGCCATGCGGCGAATGCGCGCAGGCCAGCGCGGCGTAGACGAGGTGCCGCGCCTCGGGCGGCATCGCGCGCAGCTGCACGCCGGCGCGCTCGTTCGGGCCCGAGTCCCAGCGCGTGCGCAGCGCGTCGTCATGGGCGAAGCGGCACGCGCCCAGCGCCTCCGGCGGCAACGCCGCGAGCAGTTCGCCGACCGCCGCCGCCAACTCGCCCGCCAGCTGCGCGTCGGCCATGCAGCGAGCCTGGAGCCTCGCGGTCGCGAGGAAACCCCCTTGCGCTCAGCTCGCGACCACCAGCCCGTCGGTGAGGCGCACGATGCGGTCCGCCGCCGCCGCCATTTTGTCGTCGTGCGTGGCGCAGATCACGGTCGCGCCGGCTTCGCGCTGCAGGTCGCGCAGCAGGGCGATGACCTCGCCGCCGGTGCGGGTGTCGAGGTTGCCGGTCGGCTCGTCGGCGAGGATCACCGCCGGCCGGTTGACCAGCGCGCGCGCCACGGCGACGCGCTGCTGCTGGCCGCCCGACAGCTCCGACGGTCGGTTGCCCAGGCGGTGGCCGAGGCCGACGCGCTCGAGGATCGCCGCCGCGCGCGCGTCCGCGTCGGCGCGCGCCACGCCGGCGAACGCCAGGGGCAGCGCGACGTTGCCCAGCGCCGACAGCGTCGGCACCAGGTTGAAGGTCTGGAAGACGTAGCCGATGCGGTGGCAGCGGATCCACGCCTGCTGCGCCTCGGGCAGCGCGAACAGCGAGCGGCCCTCGAACCAGACCTGGCCCTCGGTCGGCGCCTCGAGCGCGCCGATCTGGTTGAACAGCGTCGACTTGCCCGAGCCCGACGGACCCATGATCGCGACGAACTCGCCGCGGCCGATGGCGACGTCGACGCCCTTCAGCGCCCAGTGCTCCTCGCCGCCGCGCACGAAGCGCCGCTTCACGCCCTCGGCGCGGACGATCGCGTCAGGCATGCGCTGCTCCCGGCGCACGCCGCGCCTTCGACTCGTCGCGCACGATGCGCCCGTCCTCGAGCCACAGCACGCGGTCGGCGCGCTCGAGCAGGCGGTGGTCGTGGGTCGCCGAGATCACCGTGACGCCGAGCTCGGCGCGCAGGCGCGCGAACAGCTCGATCATCTCCTGGCCGGTCGCCGCATCGAGGTTCGCCGTCGGCTCGTCCGCGAGCAGGATGTCCGGCCCGTTGGCGAGCGCGCGCGCGATCGCGCAGCGCTGCTGCTGGCCGCCCGAGAGCTCGCCCGGCTTGTGCAGCAGGCGGTGGCCGAGGCCGACCAGGCGCAGGAGCATCTCGGCGCGTCCGCGCGCGGCCTCGCCGTCGAGCCCGGCGAACGCCATCGGCACCGCGACGTTCTCGACGCAGGTCATGACGCGGATCAGTTCGTAGGTCTGGAAGACGTAGCCGACGGTGCGGCAGCGCAGCCACGCCAGCTCGTCGGCGTCGAGCTGGGCGATGTCGACCTGGTTGATGTAGACCTTGCCCGCCGACGGCTTGCTCAGGCCGCCGATCAGGTTGAAGAGCGTCGACTTGCCCGAGCCCGACGGTCCCATGATCGCCACGAACTCGCCGCGCGCGACCGACAGCGACGCGCCGCGCAGGGCGTGGGTCTCGACGGCGCCGCTGCGGTAGGTCTTGCGCACGTCGATGGCGCGGATGACGCGCGGCTCGTCGCCGCCGTCGTCGCGCAGGAGCTCCTCGAGATCGCTCACATCTCGCTCCGCAAGGCGGCAGCCGGCGACAGCCGCGCCGCGACGCGCGCCGGATACAGCGCCGCGACGACGGCGAGCGTCGCGGTCGCGAGCCCGGCGCCGATCGCGTACGCCGCCAGCGTCGTCCACGGCGCCGCGGCGACGACCGGGGCGACGCCGTAGGTGCCGGCCTGCGCGGCGAGGCTCGCGACCACGCCGAGCGGCGCGCCGACGGCGCCCGCCGCGGCGCCGATCGCCAAGGCCTCGAGCACCACCAGCCGGCGGATGGTCGCCGCCGGCGCGCCCAGGCAGCGCATCGTGCCGATCTCGCGGAAGCGCTCGCCGACCGCCATCAGCATCGCGGTGGCGACGGCGCAGGCGCCGGTCGCCGCGGCGATGCCCGCCAGCCACCAGGCGCGGAAGCGCGCCACGCGACCCTGCTGCGCGACGCGCTCGGCGTCGTCGGCGGCGAGCGGCGGCCGCAGCGCCAGCGTATCGGACGGCGCGGCGGCGCGCGAGCTCGCGATCACCGGCTGGCGCAGGCGCGCGACGATCGCCTCGCGCTCGATGGCGGGGACGACGCCGTCGCCGACCACCACCAGCGCGCTCGCCCCGTCGAGCGCGGCCGGCGTGGCGAACGGGCGCAGCTCGACCCCGTCGGCGATCAGGCCGTCGATCAGGCGCCGTTCGGCATCGTCGCGACCGCCCGCCTCGAGCACCGCGAGCGCGCGTCCGTCGAGCGGTCCGGTCGCGCGTTCGAGGTTGGCGCGCATGCGCGTCGCCTCCTGGCGCGCGTGCTCGACGTCGCGCAGGCCGTCCATCAGCGCGCCGCCGCTGAGCGTCGAGGCCAGGAACGCGGCGCCGAGCGCGACGCCGAGCAGCGTCACCAGCGCGCGCGAGGCGCGCACGCGCAGGCCCTGCGCGACCAGCTCCCAGGCCTGGACCAGGGGCAGGGCGACCTGCGTGCCGACCGGCGCGATCGCCTCGTTCATAGCGGCGATCCCGCGGCCGCTTCGCTGACCAGCCGGATGGCGATCGCCGCCATGCCGATCAGCCCGACGCCGGTGAAGTAGCCGGCGAGCAGCGTCGGCGCCATGCGTCGGAAGCGGTCGGCTCCCAACCATCGCGCGAGCCAGTAGCGCCCGAGCAGCGCGCCGATGATCTCCAGCACCATCAGGTGCGGGAACTGCCCGAGTCCGCGGACCATGCCGTAGACGAAGAGCACCGGCAGGCCCATGGCGCTGAGCGCGCCGTACATGCCGACGGTGACGCCGAAGCCGGCGCCGATCACCGGCGGCTTGATCGCGCGCATGAACTCGCTGTCGGCCATCGACGACGCCTCCGCTCCTTCTCCGTGGGCGCCGACCAGGGTCGAGCTCAGGATCAGCGCGTCGCGCTTGGCGCGCATCTCCCACGCGACCTGCGCCGCGGGGAACGCCGCGGACGGGATCGCGTTGGCCTTCCAGATGAACGACCAGAACACGAACGACAGCGCGAACAGGATCGGGATGGCGACCAGGTCGGTCTTGAGCAGCGACCAGAAGCGCACGCCGCACAGCTCGCTGACGCGGAAGGCCTGCGCGTCCTGGCCGAAGTTCTCGACCGGCATCGGCGCCAGCCAGACCTCGACGCCGCGCGCGCCCGAGACCATGAACGCGGTCTCGCGCACGAACGGGATGTCGACCTCCTGCCCGGCGATGCCGAGCAGGCGCGCGTTGACGTACGACAGGAACGGCGAGTAGACGAAGGCGAAGATGATCAGGAACGGCAGCAGGCTCGACTGGTTCGGCAGCAGGGAGTACGCGAGCCACACCGTCGCCCCCGCCGCCAGGCCGTAACCGACCAGCGCGATCCACAGCGGGTAGTCGCCGCGTCCCTTCGGCGGCGCGCCGGCGAAGACCCGCTCGCCCGGCGCGCGCTGCGCCCGGCGCGCGCGCCAGGCGCGGCCGAAGGCGAGCAGGTCCTTGAAGGTCGCGCCGAACGAGATCGCCGCGATGCCGAGCCCCGCGCCGACGCCGAAGCTCAGCCAGAAGTCGACGTCGTTGGCGAAGGCGGTGTTCACCGTGTCCATGCCCGGCTGCCAGCCGCTGAGCACGCCGGCCTTCTGCAGCACCGGGTTGAGGATCATCGTCAGCACGATCGCCGCGAACGTCCCGACCACCGCCCAGAACGGCAGGACGAAGCCGAGCAGGATCACGCCGACGTCGATGGCGATGCCGGTCGGCGTCGCCGGCAGGATGCCCTCGGTCAGCGTCGTCAGGTCGAGGAACGGCTGCGGCACGAGGAAGATCGGCTGGTCGAGGAACAGGCCGCTGATCGCCGGCACGCCGACCTGGATGGCGCCGAAGGCGATGCCGAGCATCGCGCCGAGCGAGAACTGCCGCCAGCGTTCGCTGCCGCGCATCGCCGCCCCCGGCTTGCCCAGCGACCTCGCCGCCGCCGTGACGTCGCCCTGGTCGGCCTCGGCCAGCGCCATCGCGCCCTGCGCCTGCACCGGCGCCAGCGGGTACGGCAGCTTCTCGATGTCGGAGGTCAGGCGGAAGAAGAAGTAGCCGAGCGTGTAGCGCTTCACCAGGCCGATGACCGCCACGAACGCGACCAGCGTGATCGGCATCAGCCAGTCGCCGTGCAGGAGCTGCCGGCCCGCGATCGCCGCGCTGTCCGCCGCCGGCGCGTACCAGCTCGGGAACGCGCCGCGCAGCCCGGCGTCGCGCACCGCCTCGGAGTTGACCAGGTACGCGCGGTAGACCAGCTCGCCCACCGGCCCGCCGGCCATGACGATCGACGCCGCGCGCAGCAGCGTGACCAGGCGCTGCGGCGACAGCTCGACCAGCGCGCGGCGCGCGATCTCGTTGAACAGGATCAGCGTCACCCACGTCGCGGCCGAGCCCATGCTGCCGCCGGTCATCAGGCCGAGGTAGATCGACGCCGGCAGCATGACCAGGCCGCAGAACACGACGCCGGTGACCGTCGACCAGCCGAAGCCCTCGCGGAACTCCGCCGGCGGCTTGAGCATGTCGCGGTACGCGGCGAGCTCGGCGTCGAGCTTGCGTTCAGGCATGGGGCCTCCGCCGGGGCTGGATGGTCATGGCGCCACCGCCGTGGCGAATGTCGCGTGCGCCTCCGCCGCGAGGTCGGCGCGCTCGGCGTCGTCGAGCGCGCGCCAGCGCAGCACGTGCTGGCGCAGATCGGCGACGAACGGCCGCGCGAGGCGCAGCCAGGCATCGCGCGCGCCGGCGCGGCGGGTCATCGCGACCCGGGCGGCGAACTCGCCGGTCTCGGGATCGTGCGGCAGCGAGATGACCAGATCCTGCGCGACCGCGAGGTCGTAGGGCTTCGGCCAGATCCGCGCGCCGATCTGCGGCACCGCCGCGCCGAGCGCGTCGCGGTCGCGGGCCACGGCGAGGACCGGCGCGTCGGCCGAGAAGCCGCCGCCGCCGCCTTCGCCGTGATCGCGCAGCCAGCGGCCGATGAACGCGAGCAGCGCCAGGCGGTCGCGGCGCGAGCAGGTGAACGGCAGCGCGAAGCGCAGGCTCTCGCCCTCCGGCTCGGGCACGCGCCAGCCGGCGTCGTCCGCGGGCGCGGCGATCGCCGCCGCGGCGCGCGCCGGGAACCACGCCGACGCCACCGTCGCCACGATCACGGCGAGCGAGGCGTGGATGGTGGTGACCGAGGCGAACGCCAGGTCCTGGCCGGCGTTCCAGCCCAGCGCCACCAGCGCATGGCCGATGCCCTGGCAGACCAGGTAGCCCATCACGCAGGCGACCACCGCGTAGACCAGGGCCTCGCTGAAGAACATCATCGCGATCCAGCGCGGCGCGATGCCGACCGCGTTGAGGACGGCGATCTCGCCGCGGCGTTCGTGCACGGACCCGCGCATGACGTTGAGCACGCTGAGCGCCGCGATCGCCAGCGGCACCGCCAGGCCCCACAGCCCGGCGTACGAACGGTCGCGCGCGCGCCGGCCGCGCCAGGCGACGCCGTCGAGGCCGTAGTTCGCCGGACGGCCGGTCTGCTCGAGATGGCGGTCGATCTCGGCGCGCGCCGCGGCGTAGGACATCCCGTCGAGGCGCACCGCGAGGCCGATCGTGCGGCGCGTCCCGTCCGCGACCTCGAGCCCGAGGTCGCCGGCCGGCGCGATCGCCACCGCCTCGGCCGGCAGCAGCGGATCGCCGTCCTGGAACAGCACGTCCTGCGCCGGCGTCAGGCGGTGCACCGCCTGGCCCTCGACGTCTAACGGCAGCGGCGAGCGCCCGTCGAGGTCGCGCAGGCGCGCGAGCGACCGGGCGACGAAGATGCCGTGCACCAGCGCCGGCCTGCCGGCCAACGTGATCGGCACCGGCCCGGCGTCGACCGCGGCGGCGGTGATGCCCAGCCGGCGCGCCACCTGGTCGGGCAGCATGACCGGCACCGGCCCACCGGCGTGGTCCGCGGTGAACCAGCCGCGCGCCGTGGTCAGCTCCAGGCGCGGCGCGAGCGGCTCGCGCGCCGACCACTGCAGGATCGAGCGCAGGATCGCGGCGCGCGGTGCCTCGCCGATCGGTTCGACGCCCACCGCCACGCGCGGATTGGCGCTGCGCCGCGTATAGGCGTCGTGCCTGCCGATCCACGCCGCGCGCGGCACGACCTCGGCGCCGGCCACGCCGCTGAAGCGGGCGCGCAGCGCGGCCTCCTCGGCGGGAACGATCGGCGCGCGGTCGTCGGCCGCGACCAGCAGGCCCTGCCAGGTCGCCGGGCCGAGCGCCACGGCCTCGTCGACGACCTCGTCGCGCGCCGAGGCGAAGGCGATGAGCGCGCACGCCAGCAGCGCCAGCGTCGCGCAGGTCAGCGCGGTGCGCGCCTTGCGCCGGCCGAGGTTGTCGAGCCCGAGCATCACCGCCGTGCCGAGCGCGCCGAGCGCGTCGATGCCGGCGGCCGCCGGTCGTCCGCGCCTGGCCGCGAGCCCGGCGAGATTGGCGCGGAACTTGCCGACGAAGAGGCCGGCGACCGCCAGCGCGATGAGGAACATCAGCGAGCCGAGCAGCACCACCATCGGCGCGCGCAGCAGCGGGAAGGCGGGATGCAGCGCGGCGAGCGCGCCGTAGCCGGCCAGGTAGATCAGCCCCTGCACCGCCAGCCGGCGGCGGACGTCGGCGCACGCCACGGTCATGCGTTCCACGAACAGCGCGAACGGCGCGAGCAGGACCAGGAACCACAGGGCGCTGGCCGCGGCCTCGCCGTGCGCCGCGCGCAGCGCCGGGTACTCGAGCGCCGCGTAGCCGACCGCGGCGGCGGCGTCGCGGCCGGCGGCGAGCGCGGGGCGGTCATCGGCGCCGGCGCGCGCGACCAGCGCCTCGGACTTCTCGGCGAAGGCGCGGGAGCGCGCGTCGGCGAGGCGGTTGGCGGCGAGCTCGTCCAGCCGCCCGCGGTTCAGGCGCGACAGCGAGCGCGCGTTCTCGAGCTGCGGAGCGGCGATGCGCGGCGTGTCCGCCGCCAGCCAGCCGCGGCCGTACGCATCGGGATGCGGGCCGCCGAGCAGCAAGCCGGCGGTGCTGCGCGCGCCGCCCTCGTCCGCGGCGCCGGCGACCAGGCGCATGACCAGGCGCGCGGTCGGCTCGAGGAAGAACAGGGCGTGGCGCCCGGGCTCGACGAAGGCGCAGGCGCGCTGGAACGGGCGCCCCCCGGAGCGGTCGAGCGCCTGGATGTCGGCGTAGGCGCGCAGCGTGCGCGGGTCGACGACGTCGAGCATCGCCACCGGCACGGCGCGGAAGGCGACCAGGGAGAGACGCGACAGGTCGGCGGTGGTCGACAGGCCGACCGAGGCGAAGACCCCCTGCACCGAGGCGCTCTCGTCCTTGATCCAGCGGATCCGCCCGTCGTCGTCGCAGCCGGCGATCAGCGGGGTGAAGCCGCCGAGGTGGAGCGGTCCGACCTCCAGCGGCGAATGCGTCGCGCCCCAGCGGCCCTCGACGTCGGCCAGCCACAGCGGCCAGCGGCGGAACCCGCGCTGGACCACGAGGTCGCGCACGCCCTTGCCGCAGACCAGCGCGCCGGCGAGCGGCTGCTCCGGCGCGCCGCCGCGGCCGACGCCGGCGATCAGCGCGCGACCGCCGATGTCGCGTGGATCGGCGCGCGGAGGATCGCCGCTGACGGGCGCGCCGCCGGCGAGCGCGGCGCTGAACTCGGCAAGCCAGGCGAGCGAGCGCGCGACGGAGGTGGCGTCGATGGGCGCCACCACCGGATCGCCGGCGCGCGCGTAGGCCTCGCCGCGTCCGCCGTTGAGCACGGTGATCGCGCCATGACCGAGCCGCGCCCACGCGAGCGCCGGATCGGGCGTGCCGTCGACCGCCGTATCCAGCGCGCCGGCCTGATCCCGCGTCCATGGCCGGCGCGTCGGCCCGCTGCCGGCGAGCGCGCGGTCGGCGGCGGCGGCGATCGCTTCGACGTCGTCGGCGAAGCCGCGCGGGGCGATGTCCCGGCCGAAGGCGATGGCGATCTCCTCGACCCCGGCGCCCGGCGCGAGGCGCGGCGAGAGCACGACCAGGCGACGGTAGCGCGCGCAGCGGCGGTTGAGGGCGAGCGCCGCCTCCGCCGCGAGCGCCCGCTCCAGGCGCTGCCGGCGCACCTCGCGCAGCCGCGCGATCAGGCGCGCGCGCAGCTCGATGCCGGCCGCCAGGCGCGGCCGCTCGCCGACCAGCCGCGCCAGCGGCAGGCCGAGCGCGGCGCTCAGCGCCTCGCGCGCGCGCTTGGCGGCGATCACCGCGGTCTCGGCGGCGGCGTCGTCGGCGGCGCGCGCCAGCGCGAGGCGCGCATCCAGGGCGCGTTCGTCGCCCTGCGCGATGGCGTCGCGCAGCACGTAGCCGCGCTGCTCCTCGACCAGCGCCGCGGCGTCCGCCGTCGACGCCGCCAGCGCGCGCGCGGTGGCGGCGCCATCGACGAAGACGCCGACCTCGCCCGCGGCGGCGAGCAGCGCGTCGCAGGCGGCGACGCCGGCGCGCGCGGCGTCGCGGTCGGCGCCCAGCTGCGCGGCGCGCGCGTCGCCCTGGCCGCGCGCGCCGATCGCGGCGGCGACGCTGGCCGCGCCGTCGTCGGCGTTGGCCGCGCCGGCGGTGGCGATGACGATGAGATCGCGGCGCAGGGCGTCGCGCTGTCCGATGAGTCCGTCGACCAGCGCCTGCTGGCAGGCGATGGCGAACGCCCCCAGCGCCGCCGGGCAGCGATCGGGCACCACCGACCAGCCGTCGTAGTCGACCGCCACCACCAGCGCCTCCTCGGTCGGCCGGGCCGCGGCGAGGACCCCGATCAGCGCGGTGTGCTCCACGGCCCGCCACGGCGCCGCCGCGTCGATGGTCGCGCGACGACCGGCGAGGGCGAACGCCTCGGGGCCCGCGACGAAGCGCGGCAGATCGCAGGGCGCGCCGATCACCACGCGCTCGGAGACGGCGCCCCAGTCGATCGACCCCCAGCCGCGCCGGTCGGCGACGACCACGGCGCGGAAGCCGAGCGCGGCGTAGCGCGACGCGTCCAGTCCGAGCGACGGCGGCGCGGCGTGGTCGATGAGCGCGACCCGGTCGGCGAAGCCGGTGGCGGCCTCGAGCGCCGCGTCGTCGACCAGCATCCACGTCGCGGTCAGGCCGCCCGGCGGCGTGGTCACCGCCTGGACCTGATCGGGCCACAGCGGATGCAGGTCGACGTCGATCAGCGCGCCATCGTCGCCGGTCACCGCGCAGCGCGTCGTCACCGGCATCGGCGTGGACAGCGGCAGCTCGAGCAGCTCGAGACCGCTGGCGCGCCAGCGCGCGGCGATCCGCTCGCGCGCGCGCTCGACCCCGGGCGCGCCGAGCATGCGGTCGCCCAGCGCGACGATCGCCTCGGCCTCGCGCGCGAGCGCGCCGGGTGCGAGGGCGGTGGTCAGCGCGGCGCGATCGATCGCGCCGGCGGCGGCGACGCCGGCCGGGCGCGCCGCCGGGCGCGCCTGGGCCTCCCAGGACATCACCAGGGCGACGCAGGCGAGGACGCAGGCGACGATGGCGATGAGCGGCTTCACGGCATCCCCGCGAACCAGCTCTCGATCCCGGCCGACGCGAGCGCCATGGCGTGGATCGTCGCCACGACATAGGTCAGCGCGCCGCCGAGGAAGGCGCCCATGGCGAAGGGCAGCAGGCGCAGGCGCACGGCCTCGGCGCCGCCGAAGCGCGCGACGGAGGCGCGGATCGCCAGCGCGACCAGGCAGCTGCCCCAGACCATCTCCATGAGGAACGACGACGACATGACCACGCCCATCGGATGGAACCAGAAGCCGGCGATGAACTGCCGCGCCGCCGCGACCAGCGCCGTGGCCAGCGCGGCGCCGGCGTAGCCGGCCCAGGCGCCGCTGCCCGACGCGGACGCGGCGGTGCCGGCGGCGAGCGCGTCGGCGGCGGCGACCTCCTGCCGATAGGCGCCGAAGTACCAGATCTTGTCGGTGAACGCCCAGGCGTAGCGCAGCTCCTCGCCGCCGATGCCGTAGGCGTCGCTCAGGAATGCCCACCCGCCGATCAGCAGGCCGCCGGCGATGCCGAGCGCGGCGTAGCCGGCCAGCGCGCGGCCGCGCACGCGGTGGCGGCGGCCGAGCTCGAGCAGCTCGAGCTGCGCGCCGGCGACGTGGAACAGGTTCGCGCCGATCATGAAGCTGGCGAGGAAGCAGAACATCACCGCCGGCGCCCCGAACACGCCGACGCCGCCGATCGCGGTCAGCGCCAGGGTCGCCTTGTACGGGGCGAAGTAGCCGAAGATCAGGCCGCACTCGGCGCGCAGCTTGGCGGCGACCAGGCCGATCAGCGCGAGGAAGGCGCCGAAGGCCAGCGCGCCGAGCACCGAGACGCCGACCATCTGCGCCCACAGGCACGCGCCGGCGGCGCAGGCCGCCAGCGTCGTCGCCGCGCCGCGGTACGCGCCGCGCTCGTCGCCGTCGCCGGCCTCGCGGCCGACGACGATGCGCGCGACGCGCGCGAGGTGGCGGCGCGCGATCAGCAGGCAGACGCCGGCGTACGCCAGCCAGCCGCCGATCTGCTGCTCGTAGCGCCAGGGGAAGTCGGGGTCGGCCTTCGCGCCGGTCGCCTCGCCGGCCCAGCCCAGCGCGCGGAACAGCCAGAATCCGACGACCAGGCTGGCGAGCGCGTTGGCGTCGACGAACAGCGCCATGGCGACGAAGATCGCCGACACGGTGAACTCGACGGCGAACATCCCGCCCCAGCCCGGATCGCCGAGGTACGACGCCAACGGCACCTTGATGCCGAGGTCCGGCACGCGCGGATCGAAGCGGTGCCAGTAGCGCAGCAGGCACCACGCCGTGGCGATCGCGAAGCCGGCCCACAGCCAGCGCTCGCGCCAGATCGCCGTGCCGCGCTCGTCGAGTCCGCAGAGCGCGGCGGGCACGCGCGCCATCGGCAGCGCGTAGCGTTCGTGCTCGATCCATTGGCGGCGCATGAGCACGTTGACCGACCAGGTCACGGCGAAGAGCAGGGCGATGAATCCGCCCCACGCGGCGAGCGGCCGGGCCCAGTCGCGCCACGGCACCAGCGCGCCGGCCGGCAGGTCCGCGGCATCGGGCCGGCCGGTGATCGCCCATTCGAGCGCGGCGACGTCGAGCGCGCGCGCGCGACGGAGCTCGACCTCGCCGGGGCCGTGCAGGCCGATCTCGATCGCGATGCGCTCGGCCGCGGCGGGCACGCGCACGCCGTAGGCGCCGACATGCACGGCGCCGTCGGGATGCGCCGCGCTGGGCTTGGCCGGCTCGGTCGCGCGGAAGGCCTCGACCACCACGCCGTCGTCGCCGCGCAGCCGGCAGAAGACGTACGAGGTCGGCCCCAGCGCGCGCGGCAGGACCAGCGCGTCGATCAGGCAGGGACGCCCGGCGGCGAGCGTCGAATCCGAAACCGCGACGGTGAAGGTCGCGGTCGCCTCGCCGGCGGCGTCGGAGACGGCGAGACGCACGCCGCCGTCGACGGCGGTCGCGCCGGACAACGCCGGAGCCACGCCGGCGAGCGCGTCGTCGCCGTGCGGCCAGAAGGCGTCGCCCATCGCCTCGAGGTCGGCGAGACCCGCCTGGCCCTGGCGCGGGACGCTGGCCACCAGCCCGAGGACGCGGTGCCAGAAGCCCTGCGTCATCAGCGGCGCCGCGCACAGCAGCGCGTAGCAGATGCACAGCAGGCGCGGGCGGTCGACCAGCGGACCCGCCACGCGCGCGATCAGCGTGAGGATGCCGGCGACGATCAGGAAGGCGATGACGGCGGGGACGCTGAGCGCGTGTTCGGCGGGCGCCTCGAGCCCCAGGCGCACCTCCATCACCTGCACGAGGATCGACGTCACCACCAGGGCGACGACGGCCACGGCCGGCGCGGCGGCGCCAGCGATGCCGCCGCGCCGAACGCTCATCCGCTGCCGGGACTTCGCGTACTGCCGCGTTCGACCAGCGTGACCGGGAAGACCTCGCGCCGCGGCTTGCGCGACTCCTCGAAGAGCATGCCGACGGCGACGCGGCCCATCGCCGTGCGATCGTAGGCGATCGAGGTGATCGGCATGTCGGAGCCGTCGCTGACGCTGGTGTCGTCGAAGCCGGTGACGCTGAGCCGGCCCGGCACGTCGATGCCGGTGGCGCGCGCGCGCCTCACCAGGCCCTCGGCGGTGAGGTCGTTGTAGCAGACGACCGCGGTCGCCTCGGCCACGCGCGGCGCGAGACGGTCCCACGCGGCCATCGCCGCCTCGAAGCTCTGGTCGACGTGCGACGCCTCGATCCAGCGCGGATCGACCGTCAGCCCCGCGTCGCGCATCGACTCCTTGAAGCTGTCGAGGCGGCGCTTGCCGGCCGAATGCGCGGGCGCGACGCCGAGGTAGGCGATGCGGCGGTGGCCGAGCGCGACCAGGTGCTCGACCGCCAGGCGGATGCCGGCGGCCTCGTCGGGCAGCACGCAGTGCATCTTCGGCGTCTCGAGCGACAGCGTCACCGCCGGGATGCCGAGCACGTGCAGGCGGTCGCCGACCTGGGCGACGCCCTCGTTGACCACGATGACGCCGTCGACGCCGTGGTTGGCGATCAGGCGCGGCAGCTCCTCGCCGCGCTTGAGGCAGAACAGCAGGTCGTACGCGCGGTCGAAGGCCTCGAGCTCGAGCCCGTCGATGTAGGGCGCGAAGAACGGCATCGTGCGCATGACGCCGGCGTCGGACGGCAGCAGCGCCGCGACGATGCCGGTCGGCGCGCGCCGGCCGTAGCGCCGCGCGATCAGGGCGCGCGCGGCGGGATTGGCGAACGCGGTGTAGCCGAGCTCGGCCGCCACCTCGTGGATGCGCTTGCGCGTCGCCTCGGCGACCGACGGGTGGTTGGTCAGCGCCAGGCCGACCAGCTGCCGCGACACCTTGAGGCGGAGCGCGATATCCTTCTGCGTGATGGCCATGCCGGACACCGTCGTCCGGCCCGGCGAAGGGGTCAAGTTGGGGCGATCCGCTGCGACCATGGCGTCATCGCTCCCCGAGCCCGCGACCGCGGACGCCAGCGAAGCGGTGACAGGCCATGATGAGGATACTTAGCACGAGCTAATTCGTTGACCATCGTGCATCGGCGCCGGCTCGGCGGTGCGCCTCGCGGAGTTCGGCGCAGGAGCCTCCAGGCCAAGGGGCTGGAGCGGTCCGACCTCAGCGCGAGCCGACCGGCCGCGCCTCGGCCATCACCTCGCGACCCAGATCTACCGCCGGGGCGAGGCGGCGCGCCTGCCCGGGCGTCAGCGACGCCAGCCACGCCGCGCCGAAGTCCCAGGTGCAGCCGTCGATGTCGCGGTAATGGCGGAAGATGGTCAGCGCCGCCTCGCGCTGCGCCGCGTCGCGGATCGGCGCGAGCAGGTTGATCGTGAACATGCGCCGCCGCTGCGCGCCGCCGAAGGCCGCGTGCTTGAGGCGGTGGTCGAAGGCGATGAGGTCGCCGGGGGTGATCGGCAGCGCCTGGGCGGGAATGCTTTGGCCGGGACGGCCCGACAACGCGCCGTTCTCCAGCAGATCGGCGTAGCGATCGCCGAAGTGGTGGCTGCCGGGAATGACGCGCAGCGCGCCGGTGTCCGCGGTCAGCGGGTCGAGGTAGAACGCGATCTTGAGATGGCGCAGCGTGGTCTTCGGCTGCCACTGCGCCGGGCCGCAGTCGGAGTGCCAGCCGGTGTCGCCCGAATAGAAGTTGCCGTCCCCGCCGTACAGCGACCAGCCCTCGCCGAGCAGGGCGTCGGCGATGGCGACCACCGCCGGATGCTCGAGCAGCGCGGTCAGCCGTGGGCGCTGCGCGATGAACAGCGCCGGGAACATGGTGCGCTGGCTGCCGTCGTGCCGGATGTCGGGGCGATCGCGCCAGACCTGCTCGAACTCGTCGCTGATCCAGCCGTAATCGCCGGCCAGCGCGCCGGGCAGCGCGAGGTAGCCGAAGGCCTGGAAGAAGGCGACGTCGGCGGGCTGGATCTTCTCGGGCATCTGCTGGTCCATTGGGTTATGCGTCAGAACCACGGAATAATCCAGTGCTCCGGGCTGCGGCAATTGCCTGGGATCGCCGCTACTGGTAGATTTCCATCGTGATCGGCCACCAGGTCTGCCTCGGCGCCCCGCCGGTGATCACCACCATCGGCCCCGGCATCCACGTCAACGGCGACGGCCAGCGCTACTGCGCCCCCGGCCGCTGGCGGCTCCACGTCTACGCGACGCCGGTGACGGTGCTGGCCGACGGCCGCCCGTGGGAGATGCCGGCCGGCTGGGCGGCGCTGTGGCCGCCCGAGGTCGCGCTCGACGCCCGCTTCGTCGGGCGGTCGGTGCACCTGTGCGCGCATTTCCTGCTCGCCGACCAGGGTGAGCGCGTCGCGATCCCCATCGCGCAGGACCTCGGCCAGCGCCAGTCCGCGGTCGAAGCCGCGTTCAGCGAGGCGGTGCGCTGGTTCGCGCACACGCCGCACCGCAGCCAGGCGCGGCTGTGGGATCTGCTGTGGACGCTCGCCGACCAGCGCGCGTTGGCTCCGGCCGAGCCCGAGCATCCCGCCCTGGCGCGGGCGCAGGCCTTCATCCACGTGCGCCTCGGCCAGTCGCTGTCGACGGCGCGCATCGCCGAGGCGGCGCAGTGCTCGCCCAACCAGCTGCTGCGGCTGTTCCGCGCGGTCACCGGCACCACCGTCGTCGGTTACGTCCGCGCGTGCCGGGTGCGCCGCGCCGAGCACCTGCTGCGCTTCTCCGACCTGCCGGTGAAGGAGATCGCCGCCGAGGTCGGCATCCCCGACCTGCACTTCTTCAACAAGACCATCCGCGCCGCGCTGGGCGCGCCGCCGCGGGCGGTGCGCGGCCGACGCTAATCGTCGAGGCCGGGGAACGCCGCGGGGGTCAGCGGATTGGTCAGCGGGCGACCGGCGGCGAACGCCTCGAGGTCGTCGACCAGCCAACCGAAGGCGCGTGCCACCGACGAGAGCGCGCCGCCGGCGCGGTGCGGGGTCATCAGCAGGTTGGGCGCGCGGCGCAGCGGATGGTCGGCGGGGAGCGGCTCGGTATCGAAGACGTCGACCGCCGCCTGCAGATCGCCGTGTCCGAGGCGCGCGATCAGCGCATCGGTGTCGACCAGCGCCGCGCGCGCGACGTTGACCAGGACCGCGTCGCGGCGCAGCGCGGCGAGCTCTCGAGCGCCTATGAGATGCCGGCTGCCGGCGTTCGACGCCGCGCAGAGCACGATCACGTCGCAGTCGGCGATGAGCTGGTCGAGCCCGACCAGCCGCGCGCCGCGCGCCGCGGCGATCGCCGGCGGGAGATGCGGGTCGTGCACCGACAGCGCGCAGGAGAACGGCGCCAGCAGCGCGGCCAGCCGCTGGCCGACCGCGCCGAAGCCGACGATGCCGACGGCGCGCCCGGTGAGCTCGCGCTCGCGGGCGTCGATGTCGTCGGGGAAGCGCCGCACCCAGCGTTCGTTTCCCGCGCGCATCGCGACGTGGTGATCGACGGTGCGGCGCAGCGACGACAGGATGAGCGTCAGCGCCATCTCGGCGACGGCTGGCGCCCAGCAGCGGCGCGAGGTCGACACGGTCAGGCCGCGCGCGAGCGCCAGCTCGGCGGCGCGGCGGCGCACGTCGATGTGGCCGAGGAAGCGCAGCGATGGGGCCCCATCCAGGGCGGCGGCGTCGAGCTCGGGCCACGACCACATCAGCGCGGCGGAGGCGAGCGCCAGCTCGTCGCGGATGCCCGCGAGGTCGTCGCTCGAACGGACCGCGACGTCGTGCGCGGCGCGCAGCCGGCTCCAGATCGGCGCCAGCCCGGGGCAGGTGGCGAAGCCGGCGGGAAGGTTGACGAGCACGCGCATGGGGTCGTATCCTGTTGCTTCGTCGCTGATCATGCGCGCGGCCAGCGCGATTAACTGGTTCGGATTGCGCGCGATGTGTCGTATCCTTCGCACATGGCCGACGCCTCACGCCCGCTGCGGGCGCGCCTGACCCGCATCCTGCCCGACTTCGTCGGCGACCGCGACGTCGCGGTACGTGCCTACGGCCAGGACGAGTGGATGACGCCGGGGATGATCGAGCGCGCGCGCGGCAGCGACGACTGGTTCATCCTGGCCAGCCCGGCGGGCATCGACCTCGGCGGCGGACGCTCGCCGTCCGAGGCGCTGGCGCTGTGGCCGCCACGCCATCCGCACCGCTACGGGGATCCGGCGCGGCGCTGGTGCCACACCTGGCTGCACGCGCGCGGCCGGCTGCTCGACGGCGAACTCGCCGGCGCCGGCTTCGCCTTCGGCGTCGCCATGACCGGCATCGCCACGGCCTGGCTCGACCGCTGCGTCGCGGCGCTGCACGACGAGCTCGCCGGCCACGCCCAGCCCGACGCGACCATCCTGCGCAACGCCGTGCACACCTTCCTGCGCCAGGCGTCGCGCGCCCGTCATGGCGCCACCGCCGCGCCCAGGCGCCTGATCGACGTGCGCGCGTGCATCGAATCGTCGTTCGCCCAGCGCCTGACGCTGGCCGACCTCGCGCGCCGCGCGGACTGCTCGCCGACCCACCTCTGCGTGCTCTACCGCCGGTGGTTCGGCGCGTCGCCGATCGATCACCTCATCGACGTGCGCCTCGGGCACGCGCGCCGGCTGCTGCGCGATCAGCGCCTCGCCGTCGCCGAGGTCGCGCGCCTGGTCGGCTACGACGACGCGCGGCACTTCGCCAAGCTCTTCCAGCGCCGCGTCGGCTGCGCGCCGCGGCGGTGGGCGGCCGGGGAACGCTGACGCGCTGGTCGAGGCGCATGGCGCGCCGGGCACGGCGCATCGCCGGCGCCGCAGCGACGCCGGAGCGACGCCTCACCAGTGCGTCGGCGCCTCGCGCAGGCACTGCACCCAGCGGATCGTGCCCATCGGCGCGCGGAACTGGCTCTGGCCGTGCGAGTCGCCGGCGCGCGACGCGTTGTACGGATGCCAGACGTAGTTCTCGTTCTTCGATTCCTCGGCGTGCATCCAGGCCTGCGCGGTGGCGATCGGCGTGGTCACCGCCGGACTCCATTCGATGCGGTACCAGCGGCGATGCTCGGCGGCGCGCAGGGTCTCGAACAGGATGCGGTCGCCCTGGAAATCGGCGGCATGGCCGGCGGCGTCGAGCTCGTCCCAATCGCGCCAGCCGTGCGTCGCGCCGGCGCCGCAGGTGACGACGAAGCGCGACGCCTCGTCGCGGTAGAGCCGGAACCAGGCTCGTCCGACCGTGCGCCCCTTCGGCGCCGGGTCGCCGCGCAGGTACTCTGCGAAGTTCAGGTCGCTGACGGCGCCGGGCCAGCCGTTGGCGATCGCCGGCTGCGGATCGGGGTTGGCGAACAGCGGCCGGCCGTAGAGCGGATCGGAGGGCGACAGCGGATCGCGGCTCCACTGCGTGCGCAGCGGATTGTACGTGACGTCCTGGCGCACCGCGCACGGCGGCTTGGTCATGACGTGCAGCGGGAACCGCCGCGCGGCGCCGATCGGCCAGCGCGAGTCGTCGGCGACGCCATCGTCGACCAGCTTCGGCCCGGCGGTCCCGTCGCGCACGTCGATCCAGCCGAAGGCCTCCTCGTGGTCGACGGTGCCCGGGAGGTCGTAGCCGATGCGTCCAGCCTCGAGCACGTAGGTGCAGGCGGCGACGAGCATGATCCGCGCCTGGACCTCGCGCTCGATCTCGCTGGTCTCCTCGACGTCCTGGCGCATGCGCCCGACGAAGGCGATGCCCAGCGCGGCGAGCAGCGCGGCGATGCCGGCGACGACGATGATGACGGTCCCGCGGCGGATCATGGATGCGCCCTCGGGGGTCCCACGGTGTCGAGGTCGGGATCGGACGCGGCGCCGGGCACGTCGTCCCAGCGCGCCCAGCCGCCATCGCGGTGGCGCTGCTGGCGCGCGCCGCGCAGGCTCGTGCCGAACGAGGTGAACGTCAGGTTCGCGCTCGTGCCGGTGATCGGGCTGGTGACGACGATGCGGCTCAGGGTGACGAAGCGGCTGTGGCTGATGTGGCGGCTGACCGTCAGCGTCACATCGGGCCAGGACGCCGGGCGCAGCGGCGTCAACGCCGCGCGGTTGCCGATCTCCTTCATCAGGTTGGCGTGCGCGTCGCCGCCGGCGAATACCTGGGGGTGGCGGGTGCGCTCCCACAGCTCGCCATCGGTGACGTCCGGGCGCGGAGCGGGGATGCCGTGGATGTCGCCGCTGGTGTTGTGGCCGTAGATGTCGAGCGGGCGGCCCCAGGCGCGGAAGACGAACGCGCTGTCCCAGTGCGTCCACAGGATGGGCATGCCGCCGAGGTTGGTGCGCGCGTGATGCGGCTCGTAGGTGGCGTAGATCACGTTCGCCGGCATGTAATCGAGCATGGCGAAGAAGCCGATGGCGCGGTGGCAGCCGTCGAGCTGGTTGTGCAGCCAGGTATGGGCGACGGCGACCTGGCCGTAGTACCCGGGCACGGTCTCGCCGGTCGAGGTGGTCAGCGTCCTCGAGTCGACGTCGACGGACGCGTCGCGATTGGCGAAGATCGCGTAGCGGCCCATGCGCAGGTAGTCGCTGTCCGGGCGCTCGATGGCGTTGCCGCGCCACCAGGTCTTGGGATCGGCGGCCGCCCACGGCTCGCCCTGATCCCATCCGCGCGCGTCCTCGCCCGCGGCGACCACGCGCGGCCAGACCTGTCCGCCGCTGGCGTTGGCCGCCAGCGGCGTGAACGGCAGCCCACGGGCCGAGGCCCACGGGCTGACCGCGCGCAGGCGCTGGCGCTGCGCGTCGTCGGGATCGTCGTAGCGCGTCCAGAAGTCGACCTCGCGATGCGCCTCGGTGATGCCGGCGCGCATCAGCGCGTTCTCGCGCGACAGCCGGTCGGCGACCATGACGCTGTGCGATCCGAGGCGCAGCGCGGCGGCGGCGGAGGTGATGATGATCGCGCCGAGCGCCATCGCGATGATCAGCTCGATGAGGGTGAAGCCGCGCGCGCTCATCGCAGCACTCCGGGCAGGCGCGCGTCGTAGAACAGGTAGCGGCCGACCTCGATCGCGCGCAGGCGCACCGAGGCCGGCAGCGGCCCGCGATCGAGCTTCTTGTCGAAGTCGCGGTCGGCCCCGTGGACGCCGCTGAACACGTCGGGCTTCTTCCAGTCCTTCCAGTCGAGATCGCCCCATCGCTGCATCGCGCTGACATCGTCGCCCGTCGCCCAGGTCGAGACGTCCTGCCCGAACGTCAGGACGTATTCCGGATTGCGGAAGTTGAATATCTGCCGGTGCGTGTACCGCGGAATGATCGCGTAGTGCCGATCCATGTACTGGCGTCCGTCGATCGCGCCGGCCAGCAGCCACTTGCTCGAGTCGAGCGGCGCGCTGGGCGCGGTCTCGCAATCCTCGTACGACTTCCAATCGACCGACCAGAACACCAGCTCGCGCATGCGCTCGACCGGTTCGAACGGCCGGCACAGGGTGAAGTGCGACTGGTCGCCCCAGAAGGCGTCGGGAGCGGGCGTGTTGTCGGGGATCGGCACCGCCGGGTAGGTGTACGAGCGCCCGATGTTGGCGATGCGCCGCGGCGCGATCGGCCGCCATTGCGAGCCGGTCAGCGTCGAGCCGTGCACCGGCCCGCTCGCCGGCGGCGAGAACAGATCCCACTCCAGCAGCGGGTGGTCCATCATGATCGCGCGTTCGATCGGCCGCGGCGCGCCCCAGTCGTAGGGCATGCTCGCGGCGTACTTCATCGTCAGGTTGAGGCAGGTCTCGTGGTACCAGGTGATGAGCTCGTGGGTGAGCTTCACGCCGCGCGCGGTGACGCCGTCGAGGCTGACGTCGGGGACCATCACCGCGCCGGCGTCGAGCTCGGCCTTCGTGCGCCAGCGCGTCACGCAGGTCGCGGCGTGGGCGAGGAAGCGCAGCGCCTGGACCTGCTTGTGCACGGGAACCGAACCGCCGTGGCTGAAGATGCGGCCGGGCGACGACGGGTCGGCGGCGTAGGGCCCGGGCGGATCGGCGATCGGCGTCGACGGATCGGCGGGATTCCACAGCGCCTCCGGCAAGCCGATCGCCTGCGCGTACCACAGCGCCGCCTGCAGATAACGCTGCGCACCGGCGGCGCTGAACCCGGGCGGATCCATCCGCACCCAGCTGTACTCGTTCGCCTCGGTCGTCTGGGTCTGCGCGGGGTTGTTGGCGTAGGGCAGGTAGCCGTACCACAGGTCGTCGGCCGGTTCGTGCCACGACATCACCTTCTGCATCGGCAGGTCGGCGGCGTCGTTCGGATCCGCGATCTCCTCCCAGCAGCCGAACGCGTAGTTGCCGCTGCCGATCTTCGGCGGCCGGAAATAGAACTGGTAGTTGTAGTTGAACAGGCGCATGCCGGCGCTGTGCGCGTCGAGCCGGTGCAGCCCGTGCAGGGGCGGCGAGGGGCACGGATAGTGGTAGGGCCACGCCTTCCACGGGAACGAGAACAGCGCGTTGGCCTGGGCATGGCCGACGACCGCGAAGACCAGTCGCTGGGTCTCGTTCGTCGGCTCGTCCACCAGCGACGACTCGGTGAGATCCATCGACGCCATGGGCAGCGAGTAGTAGAGGTAC
Organism: Planctomycetota bacterium; assembly: GCA_035627695.1. Classification (GTDB taxonomy): domain Bacteria; phylum Planctomycetota; class UBA11346; order UBA11346; family UBA11346; genus DASPLE01. The sequence continues at coordinate 8,087 of DASPLE010000120.1, read as the reverse complement.
GCGCCGTCCGCGAGCAGGTGCTGGATCTCGTCGCCGTCCGAGTCGAGGCGGCGCGCGATCGTCAGCGGCACCGGCACCGCGCCGAAGTACGGATTGGCGATGCGCGATTCCAGGTCCGGGTGGAGGTTGCGGTGGGCGATCGGCACGTCCCAGCCGTTCAGGCCCTCGTAATCGTTGCCCGGATTCGCGTTGTAGGCGGTGGCGGTCAGTTCGATCAGCTCCTCGGCCTTCGCCGCGGCGTAGAGCCGGAACCGGGCGTGCTGCTGGACGCGGATGCCCGCCGGGAAGGCGAGCACCGCGGCGATCACCGCGCTCGCCAGGATGAGCAGGGAGACGGCGATCTCGAACAGGGTGAAGCCCTGGCGGGGAGCGGTCCGGTGACGCTGGAACGTGGTTGCCATGCCATCGGCAGGACGCATTTAGCTCGTGCTAACCGGACTATTTTCCGTGGTCAGGATCGTGCTCCGCGGGCACCTGACCGGGCTTCGCGGGGATAACCTCCGAGCGCGTCGTCACTTGAAGGGCGCTACCGCCGGAACGCGGCGGTGCATCGCTCGAGCACAGGGCACGACCGGGACAAGGCCCGAGCGGCCCGAGCGGTCCACTCCGGCAGCGGAACGGTCCGCGAGCCGGCCGCCCTCACTCCCGCGCGCGCGAATCGATCCAGATCGTCACCGGACCGTCGTTGATCAGCGCGAGACGCATGTCGGCGCCGAACTCGCCGGTGGCGACCGGGCGCGAGAGCAGCGCCGCGAGGGCGGCGACGAACGCCTCGTAGAGCGGCCGCGCGAGCTCGGGCCGCGCCGCGCGGATGAACGAGGGCCGGTTGCCGGCGGCGGTCTGGGCGAACAACGTGAACTGGCTGACCACCAGGATCTCGCCGCCGACCTCGATCACCGATCGGTTCATGAGCCCGGCATCGTCGGCGAAGACGCGCAGGCGCGCGATCTTGCCGGCGAGCCAGACGACGTCGTCGGCGAGGTCCTCGTGGCCGGCGCCCAGCAGCACGACCAGGCCGCGGCCGATCGCGCCGACGCGCCGACCGGCGACCTCGACGCTGGCTTCGCCGACGCGCTGGATCAGCGCGCGCACGCGGGCCGATCGCGATGCATCGCCAAGCGTTGCGCACCGGCTGGAACGAAACGACCCGACCGGATCACCGGTCGGGTCGTCGCGATGGTGGAGATAAGGGGAGTCGAACCCCTGACCTTGTGAATGCCATTCACACGCTCTACCAACTGAGCTATATCCCCTCGATATCCGTCACGTCGTCGATCCGCGTCGCGCATCGTCGCGGGAAAACCCCGGTCGGCGACGCGAGGGCGGAGTATGTTGCAAGCCCCTTGCCAGCAAGGGCATTTTGCCACTGGTGGATTCTCGCACGCTGGGGTAAACATGGAGCGAGACCTCTAAACCGACCACATCGTCGTGATGTCGTATCGGAGCCGTGCGCATGAACATGCGTCGAATCCTCGTGCCGATCCTGTGCACCGCGTTCGGCCTCGCGTCGGGCGCCACGGGCGACTCGCCCGGCGCCCAGCCGTGGACCGAATCCTTCACCATGACGCTGAAGGACAGCGAGCGGACCTTCGTGGTCTACAACGACACCAGCTACCTGGTGCTCGACAAGGCGGACCTCGACGACCGCGTGTTCACCAACGGCAAGGACGTGATGCTGGCGGCGAAGTTCGAGCGCGGCGACGGCCCGCTCGCGCACTTCTACAACCTGCCGCGGCTCGACGCGACCGCCGGACCGGAGGTCTGGGCGACGCGTCTCGACGGCGACAACCTCTTCGTCTTCGGCCGCGTCGCGATCGACCAGCTCGGCCGCGCCAACATCGCCGTCGACCACGTCGCGGAGGCCCCCTCCGACAACCAGCTGATCGCCGACCGCCTCGCGGCAGCGCCTGAGACGGACTACGAGGCGCGGCTCAAGGTCGCCGAATGGGCGCGCTCGCAGGCCGCCGTGCAGGGCAACCGCGATCTGTGGACCGCCGCCGCCGACACCATCATCGCGCAGGTCGTCGAGTCCGCCGCCCGCCAGGCCGCCGAGACCAAGGACCCGGCGCTGCTGCTGCGCGCGGTCGATTGGAGCCTCGCGCTGATCCAGGACCGGACGCTCGCCGCGCGCATCTGCTCGAGCGACTGGGTCAAGGACGCCGGCGACGAGGTCCAGGAGGAGGTCGGCGAGCGCATGCGCCGCCTCGACTTCGTCTTCTACCGCGACCATTGGCGCGCCAAGCCCGATGCGCTGACCCTCGAATTCGAGGACCGCTTCGCCGAGCTCAAGTGGCGCGACGCGGAGGGCTACTACAAGCTGGGCCGCTGGGCCGAGGCCAACGTCGAGATCATGCCGCATGCGCGCGAGCTCGCGCATCGCTGCTACCAGTCCGGTTTCCGCGGCGATCCGCGGCACAACGGCATCCGCCGCGAGCTCGGGCTCGAACCGGTCAGCGGCGGCTCGGCGCGCAGCGCGACCCTCGCCGGTCCGTACCACGATCCCGACACCGGCGTGGCCATCGAAGGCCCCGAAGGCTGGGTGCGCACCGATCCGATCGAGGCCGACGCGACCTGGCTCGACCCGCAGAGCGAGACCGCGTACCTCAGCGCGGACGTCCTCATGGGCACCCAGGTCAAGGGCACGTTCGACGACCTGTGGTCGGCCCAGACCGCGATCTGGCTCGGCAAGCCCGGCTTCGAGAAGATCAGCGACGAGCCGGTCAGCTACGCCGCCGGCTCGGCGCGGCGCATGAGCTTCACCTACCGCGAGGCGCGCTACGCCCGGCAGGCCGACCTGATCATCGCGCATAACGCCAAGGCCAACGTCGCCGTCGCGCTGCTCGCCAGCTACACCGAGGGCGAGAAGGACGAGACGCTGCAGGCGCTGCTGGGGCTGTTCTCGAAGGTCGTGATCCCCGATGCGCGCCAGCCCGAGGCGGCCGCCCCGGCGCAACCGGGACAGCAGGGCCCTGGCGCCGGCAGACCGGTCCCTCCCGGCCCGCCGCAGGTGCCGAACGCGCCGCGTCCGCCCAGCGGGCCGACCCCGCCGCCGAGCGCTCCCGCCGCGCCCAACCCGGCACCGCCGACGCCACCCGCGCCGCCCGCGAACTGACCCGTCGCCGGCCGTCGCATGCGATGGCCAGCCGGCGCGGGACCGCTACACCGCGTAGCACGCCGGGGTGGCGGAATCGGCAGACGCGACAGACTTAAAATCTGTTGCCCGCAAGGGCATCCGGGTTCGAGACCCGGCCCCGGCACATCCTCGCATCACAGCAGCTCGCGCCACAGCGGCAGCAGCACCGGTTCGCGGCGGCTGGCGATGTGGGCGGCGACGTCCTTGCCGTAGAGCGTGATGTGGTCGCCGGTGCGGCTCATCAGCCACGCGACGTAGGCGTCGAAGTGGCGCGTGATCTGGTTGACGTCGTGGCCGAAGTCGGCCGGGTCGATGATCAGCCCGACCTGCAGCCACAGCTGGCCCGCGACATCGAGGTCGAGCGCCTCGACGGTCATGCCCGGCGGCAGCGACAGCGTGAAGGCGCCGTACTGCGCGATTCCGCGGTTGAGCCGGTCGGAATCAGGATCCTTCGTGACCGGGCGACCATCGCTCATTCCGCGACGGTAGCGCCGCCGCGCTCGCGCCGGAACGACTAACCCGCCCCGAAGAGGTCGAGGCGCCCGCTCCCGCGGACCCGCACGTGATGACTTGCCGCGCTGCGGATTGCGCCTGTCCGCCCCTGCCCATCGTCGCCGGCCAGATGCGCACCGCCTCCATCCTGGTCATCGAGGACAACCGCGGCGACATCGAGCTGCTCCGCGATGCTCTCGAGAGCCGGGCCGCGCCGGTCGAGCTGTTCGCGGTGTGGAACGCCGCCGACGCCTACGCGTTCCTCGCCAAAGGCGGGCAGTTCCGCAACGCGCCGACCCCCGACCTGGTGCTGATCGATCTGAACCTGCCCGGTTCTGATGGCCGGGACATCCTGCGCTCGATCAAGGCGACCAAGAGCCTGAAGCGCCTCCCGGTGGTGGTCTACAGCGGCGCCAGCCGCCCCGAGGAGATCGACGAATGCCTGGCGCTGGGCGCGGCCGAGTACGTCGTCAAGCCGCACGGCGAGTTCTCGTACGCCGACCTCGCCGCCCAGATCGTGCGCATCGCCGGCGCCGATGCCGGCGGGCACATGGCGAGCGGCTGAGCTCTGAGCGGCTGAGCGCCTGAGCTGATCAGCCCTTCCCGGCGGCGCGCGGCAGCCGTGCCGCGTTGAACCAGAACTGCTCGAGCGACTTCACGGTGTTCAGCAGGCGGCCCCACTGCACCGGCTTGACGATGTACGTGCTCACGGCGTTGCCGTAGGCCTCGCTGATGTCCTCGGGGCGCTCCGACGAGGTCATCATCACGACCGGGATCGAGCGCGTCGCCGCGTCGGCCTTCAGCGCGTTCAGCACCTGCTGGCCGTCCATCGCCGGCATCTGCAGGTCGAGCAGGATCATGTCCGGCGCCGGCGTGTCCGCCGAGCGCAGCAGGTCGAGCGCCTGCTGGCCGCTGTTGGCGACGGTGAAGGTGGCGGCGATGTCGTTCTCGCTGAACGCTTCGCGCACCAGCTCGATGTCGGCGTTGTTGTCGTCGATGATCAGGATGCGGGGCGCGGGCCGTTCCGTGGTCGCCATTGCCATTCTTCTCCATCCGCCCGATGCGGGCTGCGAGATGCTAACGCCGCCGCTCGCCCCCCTGCGGCGCTTTCGCACGCATCTCTACAGCCATCACCGCAGGAGGATATCGGTGGTCGGCAGCGACTGCCGGAGCGTCACGACGCCAAGCTCCGACACCCTGGTCCTGCGCAGGTCGAGCTGGGCCAGGGCCTTCAGCTCGCGCAGGTGACCGCCAGCGCCATCGCCGATCCGGCTCGAGCGCAACGACAGCCAGCGCAGGCGCGTGCAGCCGATCAGGTGCGCGAGGGCGTGGTCGCCGACGTCCGTATCCGCCAGCGACAGCCATTCCAGCCGCTCGGCCGACGAGGCGAGATGCGCCAGCCCGCTGCCGGTGATCTTGGTGTCGGACAGGTCGAGCGCGTCGAGCCTGAGCAGGGCGAGATGCGCGATGCCCGCGTCGGTGACCGGGCAGCCGGACAGCGAGAGCCGGCGCAGCGCCGGCAGCTCCTTGAGCAGCGCGAGGCCGGCGTCGGTGACCTTGGTCTCGGCGAGATCGGCATCGGCGAGCGCGGGCAGCAGGCGCAGCACGGCGACCGCGCCATCGCCGACCCTGCTGTCGCGCAGGTTCACGCGCTCCAGCTTCGTCCCCTGGAGCAGGCCGACGCCGGTGTCGCCGATGCGCGTGCCGACGAGCTCGAGCACGGTCAGCCGGGACATCCGCGCGATCGGCGTCAGGCCCGCGTCGGTCAGGTCGCGGCAGCGCGACAGGTCGAGTTCGCGCAACGCGGCGCAGGCGGCGAGCTCCGCGACACCCGCATCCGAGACCGAGGTCTCGGCGACCGAGAGCCGCACGAGCGCCGGCAGATGCGCGACGTGGTTCATGCCGACATCGCCGACCTTGGTGTCGGTGCAGTCGAGGTCGGCGAGGTGCGCGCATTCGCGCAGCTGCGCCAGGCCGATGTCGCCGATGGAGCAGTCCTCGAGGCGCAGCGCCGCGAGCGCCGGCAGCGCGCGCAGGTGCGCGAGGCCGGCATCCGTGATCTTGCCGCAGCCGGCGAGATCCAGGTCGGCCAGCGCCGGCAGGGCGTGCAGCTGCGCGAGGCCGCCGTCGCCGAACCTGGTGCCCGCCAGCGACAGCCGCGTCAGCCGCTCGAGCCCGGCAAGGCGCGTCGGCGCGGCGTCGCCGATCGCCGTGCGCGCCAGGTCGAGCACGCGCAGGTCGGCGAGCGCGGCGAGATGCGAGAGGCCGGCGTCGCCGATGCGCGTGCCCGCGACGTACAGCCGCTGCAGGCCGGCGAGATCCTTGAGCAGCGCCAGGCCGCCGTCGCTGATCGCGGTGCGGTCGAGGCGCAGCATCGACAGCCGCTTGTGCCCGCGCAGGTGCGCGAGCGCCGCGTCGGTGATGCCGCCGCAGTCGGCGAGCGAGAGCCCGGGAACGCCGTCGTCCTCCAGCTCATCGGCCAGCGCGAGCACGGCGGTGTCATCGAAGCCCTCGTCGATCGGCTCGATCCACCACAGCCGGCACGCCGGGATGGCGACGCCCTTGCGATCGGCGCTCGGCGTCGCGCCGATCAGCCGCACCTCGCCGCTGTCGAGCTCGGCGTAGATCCGCATCGCCCAGGTGGTGTCGAAGCGGGTCGCGGCGAATTCGCTGCCGGTCGCGGCGGCGATCAGCATGGCGAGGATGGCGGTACGCAGCATGGAGGTCCCCGCCGACGAGCCTGGCGCCGGGCGGGCGCGGGCGCAAGACGCCCTGCGTCGGAACGCGTACGGATCCCGCAGCATCGGCCGCTGGACCCGCGATAGGCGACGACGCCCGTCCATCTACGTTCGCAGCCATGCGATTCGGCATCTGCGGCAGCGTCGGCCTCCCGGCGGTCGGTCTCGTCCCGGGCCTCGATTCATCGAGGAGAACGTCGAGGGCTTCCTGGTCCACGAGCTCGACGACGCCGCCTTCGCCGTGAAGCGCACGGCCGCCGAGGCCTGCGGGCGACCCGTGCGCCGCGAACTGCTTCCTGCCGGCCGCGCTCGCCTGCTTCGGGCCTGGCCACGATCGCCCGCGTACCCGCGCCTGGGCGGCGATGGCCTTCGCCCGCGCGCGCGCGGTCGGGATCGCTGTCGTGGTGTTCGGTTCGGGCGGCGCGCGCAAGCGGCCCGCCGAGCTCACGGAAGACGCGGCCCGCACCGCGTTCGCGACACTCGCGGCCGAGCTCGCCGACATCGCCGCGGAACACGCCGTCGTCCTGGCGATCGAGCCGCTCCAGCGCGCCGAGTGCAACTTCATCAACACCCTCGACGACGCCGCCGACGTCATCGCGCGCGCGCCGCGTCCGAACCTCGGGATCCTCGCCGACCTCTTCCACATCGCCGCGAAGGCGAGGGACCGGATGCGATCACCCGCAACGGCCGGCTGATCCGCCACGTCCACGTCGCCGAGCTGGCGACGCGCAGCGCCCCGGGCAGGGACGGCGACGACTTCCGGCCGTGGCTCGCCGCGCTCAAGGGCATCGGCTACGACCAGACGATGTCCCTGGAGTGCGAGTGGCGCGACCTCGCGCGCGAGGCGCCGGTCGGGCTGGCGACCATGCGCCGGCAGTGGGCCGAGGCGGGCGCGGTCGCCGCCGGCTGAGGCGCGCCCGACCGGTGCGTCATTTCGACCTGGTGCGCGAACCGGCCGGATGGCCGTCGCAGCCAGGTTAACTCGCTTTGGCCACAACTACTTACCAGCAACCGACCACCACCTTTGGCATGCGCGATGCTAAAGACGCTGACATGCTCTCGCGTACCGTCTTGATCGCCGAGGACGACCGCCTGCTGCGCGAGTCGTTGTGCGACGTGCTCGACGGTCTCGGCTGCACTCCGCACGGCGTCGACTGCGGCGGCAAGGCGATCGAGATCCTCGAGCGGCACCGCTTCGATCTCGTGCTCAGCGACATCGACATGCCGGACATGACCGGCTTCGTCCTGCTGTCCCTGATCAACCGCTTCCAGCCGCATCCGTCGGCCGTGCTGATGAGCGCGCGCGCCGACCGCGACCTGGAGCGCGCGGCGCATCAGGCCGGCGCGCTGGCGCTGCTGCCCAAGCCGGTCAAGGCGGGGTCGCTGGCCTCGCTCCTCGGCTCGCTCTTCCCGCGCGACGGCGCGAACGCACACGTCCATCCACGACTCGACGACGAAGGAATTCATCATGGGTAAGATCATCGGCATCGACCTCGGCACGACCAACAGCTGCGTCGCGGTCATGGAAGGCGGCGAAGCCGTCGTCATCGCGAACCAGGAGGGCGGGCGCACGACGCCGTCGGTGGTCGCCTTCCTCGACAACGGCGACCGGCTCGTCGGCCAGATGGCCCGCAACCAGTCGATCACCAATCCCGAGAACACCGTCTACTCGATCAAGCGCTTCATGGGCCGCCGCCACAGCGAGGTCGGCTCGGAGGAGAAGC
>DASPLE010000119.1:0-4763 GCA_035627695.1 Planctomycetota bacterium | reverse complement strand
TCCAGCAGGCGATCGACCACCACCAGCGGCCGTCGACGGTCATCGCGACCACCGACCGCACCGCGGTCATGCGCGGCGCAGACGTCGTCATCACCTCGATCAGCGTCGGCGGCTACGCCTACTCGGGCTTCCCGTGGTCGGCCGAGATCAACATCCCGCTGAAGTACGGCGTCTCGCAGTGCGTCGCCGACACCGTCGGACCCGGCGGCGTGTTCCGCTTCCTGCGCACCGCGCCGATCCAGCGCGCGATCTGCGAGGACCTGAAGCGCCTGTGCCCGGACGCGTGGCTGCTGAACTACACCAACCCGATGTGCATGCTCACCTGGCTGCACAGCGACACCGGCGTGACCAACGTCGGCCTGTGCCACAGCGTCCAGGGCACCACGCACGAGATCGCGCGCCACGTCGGCGTCCCCGGCGACGAGGTCGACGCGCTGGTCGCCGGCATCAACCACCAGGCGTGGTTCCTCAAGGTGCAGCACAAGGGCAAGGACCTCTACCCGGCGCTGCGCGCCGCGTCGAACGACCCCGCGATCCGCGCCAAGGACGCGGTGCGCTTCGAGATGATGGAGCATCTCGGCTACTTCGTGACCGAGAGCTCGCACCACAACTCGGAGTACGCCGCGTGGTTCCGCAAGGACGCCGAGACCATGCAGCGCCTCGGCCTGGAGAAGCGCGAGGTCAAGGAGGGCGGCCCCGAGCCGGAATGGCGTCGTCCGGGCACCGCCGGCGAGGCGCCCAAGCTGGTGCGGTCGAACGAGTACGCCGCCGACATCGTCGCCGCGAAGCTGGTCGGCAAGCCGATGAAGTTCAACGGCAACGTCATGAACCGCGGCCTGATCGGCAACCTGCCCGAGGGCTGCTGCGTCGAGGTGCCGTGCCTGGTCGACCGCCTCGGCATCCATCCGGTCGCGATCGGCGCGCTGCCGCCGCAGCTCGCCGCGCTCAACCGCTCGAACATCGCCGTGCAGGAGCTCGCGGTGCTCGCCGCGCGCAGCCACAGCCGCGAGGCCGCGTACCACGCGGTGCTGCACGATCCGCTGACCGCGGCGATCCTGCCGCTGCCGAGGATCCGCGCGATGTTCGACGAGATGTGGACCGCCGAGAAGGACCTCCTGGCGTGGATGGAGACGCCGGCGGCGCGCGCGGCGGCCGGCGGAGGGGGCTGACGACGGACGAGGCCCCGGCGCATGCGCGCCGGGGCCTCGTGGGACGTCGATCGTCGGCCGCGATCAGCCGGCGCCGCCCGGCAGCACCGGCACCAGCTCCCAGCGCTGGTTGTCGCCCCCGTGGGACGTCCACTGGAGGACGTTCGCGCCATCCGCGGTCGACGACGCGGCGACGTCCATCACCTTCCCGCTCTGCGCGCACACCACGCGGTACCAGCCGCCGCCGACCGCTTCGAGGCGCCAGCGCTGGTGCGCGCCGCCGGTTGCCGTGGACTGCACGATGTCGGCGCCGTCCGCCGTGGACGCGGCCGCGACGTGCAGCGCCTTGCCGCTGCAGCGCGCGGTCAGCGTCCACGTCCCGTCGCCGTTGGCGACCGTGGTCCACTGCTGGGCCATCGTGCCGGTGTCGCTCCACTGCCGGACGTCGGCGCCGTCGGCGATGCTGCCGCCGGCGACCTCGAGGCACTTGCCGCTGTGCTTGGCGACCAGCTTGTACACCGCCCCGGAGACGATCCCGGACGGCGCCGCCGCCGCGGCCGCGATCGACAGGTGGTTCAGGTCGAGCGCGCCGGCGACCACCGACAGGCGCAGGACGTGCGTGCCGGCCGGCAGCGTCACCGCCTTGCGCACCGTCGTCCAGGAGTCCCAGCCGCCGGTCGCGGCGAACGCCATGTCCCCGGTCAGGACGCCGCCATCGAGCAGCACGCGGACGGTGGCGCCCGCGGTGTTCCCCGACGCCACGCGCAGGCCGAGGTCGTACGACCCCGCCGACGCGATCGACACCGTGTACTCGAGCCACTCGCCCGGCCCCATCCACCCGACCTGCCAGCCGGCGCCGGCATCCACGCAGCCGCGGATGTCGACGGCGGTCGCGCGGTAGCCGCCGCCGTTGTTGGTCGTATCGAGGTCGTGGTACGCGACGCCTTCACCGCCCTGGTCGAAGTCCTCGGCCTGGATGGTGCCCGGCACGGCGCGCGCCACGCCGCCGTATGGCGTCTGCGTCGGCGCGGTGAACGACAGGTGGTTGAGGTCGAGCGCCCCGGAGACCACGGACAGGCGCAGGACGTGCGTGCCGCTCGGCAGCGTCACCGCCTTGCGCACCGTCGCGAAGGTGTCCCAGCCGCCGGTCGCGGCGAACGCGATGTCGCCGGTGAGGAAGCCGCCGTCGAACTGAACGTTCACGGCGGCGCCGGCGGCGGTGCCCGACGACACGCGCAGGCCGAGCTCGTACGTCCCCGCCGCCGCGATCGACACCGTGTATTCGAGCCATTCGCCCGGGCCCATCCAGCCGACCTGCCAGCCGGCGCCGGCATCGACGCAGCCGCGGACATCCACGGCGGTCGCGCGGTAGCCGCCGCCGTTGTTGGTCGCATCGAGGTCGTGGTACGCGACGCCCTCACCGCCCTGGTCGAAGTCCTCCGCCTGGATCGTGCCGGGGATCGGGCGCGCCACGCCGCCGTACGGCCCCTGCGTCGGAGCCGGCGGCTGCGGCGCCGCGGCGACCGCGATCGTCACGCTCGTCTGGCCCGTCGCGCCCCGGTCGTCCGTGACCGTGAGCCGGACGACGTGGTTGCCCGCGGCGAAGGTGCGCGAGGACGACGCTCCCGTCGCGACGCCGCCATCGGCGAAGGCCCACGCGTGGGCGGCGATGATGCCGTCCGCGTCGCTCGAACCCGCGCCCGAGAAGGTCACGGCCAACGGCGCGACGCCGCTCGTCGCCGAGGCGGCGATGCGCGCGATCGGCGCCTGGTTCGGCTGCGCGACGTCGCCGCCGACCTGCAGGCTCGACAGCGCGTACCAGCCGTCGGCGCGCCGCCCGGCGATCGCCAGGTCGACGAAGGCGCGGGTGCCGTCCTTGGCGAGCAGGGCGATGTCGACCGCGTACGTCCCCGCGCCCAGCGTCGCCGGGACGGCGAAGGCGTCCTGGCGGCTATGCGCGCCGGGCAGCCACGTGCGCACGTCGGCGCTGCTGCGCCACTGCGCGACGACCTGCTCGCCCGAGCGCAGGCGATACGCCAACGGCCACGCGTGGTAGGTGGGCGCGACGCCGCGGTTGATCCACGACGACGACAGCGTCACCGTCGCGCCCGCCGCGACCGTCGACGCATGCTCCAGGCGGGACAGCACGAAGCGGTAGCCGATGCGCTTCAGCCACTCGTCGACCTTCGCGCGGTACTGCAGGGGGACCGGGCTGTTCTTGCCGTTGAGCAGCGAGGTCCGCCACTCGAGCCCCTTGGCGAGGATCAGGTCGATGTCGAAGCCCTTGGCCACCCACTGGTCCATCACGCCGCAGATCTCGAAGCACGTGGGCGCGCTGCGCCACGAGTCGGCGACCTCGGGCATCGCCAGGGTGCGCGGATACTGCCAGACCATGTGGTTCCAGGTCGTTCCGAAGATGCCGTAGTCGCCGAAGCAGTCGGCGCGGTAGCCGGCACCGACGGTGTTGGCGTAGCCGGCGCCGGCGTCGAGCGCGACCAGCGGCGTCGCGCGGAAGGAGGTGTCGTACCAGTCGACGATCCGGCGCGCGTTGTCGGCGGTCGGCATGAGCGCCTCGCCTCCCGAACCGACGCCGGCGCAGTTCCACTCGCCCCAGTTGCCGACCGAGCCGATGTCGACGTGGTGCAGGTGCGGGTGGCCGTCGTAGCGCGCGGCGAAGGCGCGCACGATGCGCTCCATGCAGCGCAGGAATTCCGGGTGGTTGTGGTCGACCAGCTCCTCGGACCCCGTGCCCATCACGCGCACGCCGCGCGCCTTCAGCCACGCCGGCGCCGGGGACGGCATGATGCGGAACGAGAACATCGCGTTGCGCGCCTTGGCGTTGGCCAACGCGCGATCGATGATCGCGAACGCGTACTGTCCCTCGACCGGCTCGAGCTCGTTCCAGTACCACCGGCCGTAGTCGTTGCGCGTCGCCGGGTACGCCGGCGGGAGGGGTTGCGTCCCGCACCACAGCGCGTTCTCGAAGCCCATGCCGGGGTTGGTGAGGATCGCGCTGGACTCGATCGGAATCACGACCTTCGGCGTGTCGGCCGCGAGCGACGCGGTGATCGCCATCGTCGTGCGCATCTCGGGCTCGATCGGCGCAGGGGCGATCGGCGCCGGCGCGGTGTTGGACGGCTGCACCAGCGGCACCGAGCCGCAGCCGCAGGTCGGCGTCAGCTCGGTGGCTGCGACCGTGCAGGCGCACACGAGCAGGAGGAGTGTCGCACAGGTAGCCGTACAGGTAGCGCGCATCACTGAGCCTCCGGATGGGTGGAGCGGGATCGGTGCACGCTATCGCCGCGGATCGGCTTTCGCGATCGACCCGGATGGACTCGTCGCGACGCCCTGACACACCGGGCGCAAGCACAGCCATACGCATCCGTTAAGTGTCGGCGAAGCGGCGCGCGAGCGGCTGCGCTTTCACGCCTCTGAACCAACCAATGGGTTGGAACGCACCGCGCCGGGGCCCGGTGTCGCATTGATTCAGGTATCGAGTGATACGGGCTCAGGTATCCGCGTGATGCAGCGGTGAGGCACCGGTGCACGTGGAGGCGTGCCAGCGCCGTCGACACCGTCGCAGGGCAGCTACGGGGTGGCGGCGTTCCATGCCCG
>DASPLE010000118.1:0-11737 GCA_035627695.1 Planctomycetota bacterium | reverse complement strand
TCGCCGGGCCGGATCAGCAGCGAGGCCCCCGCCAGGATCTCGTTGCCCGGGTAGCTGAAGTGAGCGTCCGCGAACTGCGCGAGAGACAAGACGCGGACGCTCTAGATCAGCCGTTCGCTTTCGCGAACGAACGCATGAACTCGGCCAGCGCCTGGCAGCCCTCGACCGGCATGGCGTTGTAGATCGAGGCGCGGATGCCGCCGACGGTGCGGTAGCCCTTGAGCGCGACCATCGCCTGCTTCTCGGCCTGCTTGATGAACGCGTCGGTCAGCTCGTCGCTCGGCAGGCGGAAGGTGACGTTCATGCGGCTGCGGTTGGGCACGTCGGTGACGGTGCCGCGGTAGAAGCCCTGCGAGGAGTCGATCGCGTCGTAGATCAGCTTGGCCTTCTCCTCGTTGCGGCTCTCCATCGCGGCGATGCCGCCCTGGCGTTCCAGCCAGCGGAAGGTCTCGAGCAGCAGGTAGATGCCGAAGGTCGGCGGCGTGTTCAGGCAGCTCTTGGCCTCGGCGTGCGCCTGGAAGCTGAAGATCTTGGGCACGCTCTTCGGCACGCGCGCGTAGAGGTCCTTGCGCACTATCGCCATGACCACGCCCGACGGGCCGAGGTTCTTCTGCGCACCGGCGTAGATCAGCGCGAACTTCGAGACGTCGATGACGCGCGCCATGATCTCGCTCGACATGTCAGCGATCAGGCACGGGTGGTCGGGGATCTTCGACCAGCGCGTGCCGTAGATCGTGTTGTTCGTGCAGATGTGCAGGTAGCTCGCGTCGGGATTGGTCCTCCATCCCGTCGGGATGCGGTCGAAGCCGGTCGCTTCGCTCGACGCCAGGACGTTGGCCGTGCCGAACGGTCTGGCCGCCTCGGCCGCCTTCTTCGCCCACTCGCCGGTGACGACGAAGTCTGCCGATCCGGAGAGGAAGTTCATCGGGATGGTGGTGAACAGCTGGGTCGCGCCGCCCTGGAGGAAGACCACGTCGTAGTCGGCGGGGATGCCCATCAGCGACCGGCAGCGCGCCAGGCACTCGTCGAGGACCGCGTCGAACTCCTTGCCGCGATGGCTGCATTCGGCGATCCCGAAGCCCTTGCCCTGGTAGTCGACGAGCGCACGGGCCGAGGCCTCGAGCACCTCAAGCGGCAGCATCGCCGGACCGGCGCTGAAGTTGTGGACGCGTGCGCTCATGGCTGTCTCCGTCGCGGGCGAGGATGGTTCGGGGCGATGGGTGGCAACCGGCCAGGGGCGCCAGCCTCACAGCGATTGCGAAAACGCATGGGTGGCGGGACACTTCCATCGATGGCCAGCACCCGACGCCGCGCGCCTCGTCCCTCGCCTGCGTCGACGCAGAAGGCGAGCCTGCGCAAGGCGCCGGCGAAGGCGCCGGCGAAGGCGCATACCGCGCTGCGGGCGCGGGGACTCGCCAAGCCCGACCCGCGCAAGCTCGCCGCCAAGGCCAAGGCGGACAAGAACGTCAGCCGGCTGCGCGGCGAGGCCGCCCTGTCGGAGTACCGCAAGGGCGAGGCGATGGAGCGCTTCCGCAAGGAGCAGCCCCAGGCGTGGCTGCAGGCGCAGCGGCTCAGCCGCGTGCTCGAGATCCAGAGCCAGATCGAGGGCAACGCGTTCCCGCCCGGGTGCTGCTTCCTGCACGGCAACTTCATCTCGGTGTCGCACGTCTGCGTCCGGCAGATCCGCGAGGTGAATCTCGAGACCTGCCAGGTGACGATCGAGATCCACGGCGACGACAACCTCGAGGAAGGGATCGTCATCATCCCGCTCGAGAGCGTGGAGTGGTTCGGGTTCCCGGCCAAGGCGGTGCCGGTCGACGTGCACTTCCACGGGTTCGTGGCGAACGAGGTCGTGGTCAAGCCGCCGGTGAGCTGAGATCGCGGCGCGCAGCGCGAAGCCCGAAGCGCGAAGCCCGAAGCGCGAAGCGCGAAGCGCGAAGCCCGAAGCGCGAAGCCCGAAGCGCGAAGCCCGAAGCCCGACGCGCGAAGCCCGAAGCCCGAAGCGCGAAGCGCGAAGCCTGTCAGCCGATCGCGCGTGCGATCGGCATGCGCCGGCCGATGCCGAACGCCTTGCGGCTCACGCGCAGCGCCGGCGCCGCCTGGCGGCGCTTGAACTCGCTGACCTCGACCAGGCGGACGATCTTGGCCACCAGGTCCGGATCCTCGCCGGCGGCGACGATCGCCGCGGGGCTGGCCGACTCCTCGACGTAACGGCGCAGGATGCGGTCGAGCACGTGGTACGGCGGCAGGCTGTCCTGATCGGTCTGGTTCTCGCGCAGCTCGGCGGAGGGCGCCTTGGTGATCGAGGCGTCGGGGATGCGCTCGCGGTCGCGGTTGGCGTGGCGCGACAGGCGCCAGACATCGGTCTTGTAGACGTCACCGATCGGCGCCAGGCCGCCATTCATGTCGCCGTAGATCGTGCAGTAGCCGCAGGCCAGCTCGCTCTTGTTGCCGGTGGTCAGCGCCATGGCGTTGAGCTTGTTCGCCACCGCCATGACCAGCGTGCCGCGCAGGCGCGACTGGAGGTTCTCCTCGGCCACGCCGCTGGGCGTGCCGGCGAAGATCGGCTGCAGCGTGCGCAGCGCGGCGTCGAAGCCGTCGCCGATCGGCAGGGTGTGGTGGGCGATGCCGAGGTTGGTCGCCAGCGCGACGGCGTCATCGATGCTGCCGCGGCTCGAGTAGGGCCCCGGCATCAGCAGGCCCGTGACGTTCGCCGCGCCGAGCGCGTCGACCGCCAGCGTCGCCACCAGCGCCGAATCGATGCCGCCCGACAGGCCGAGCACGACGCGCCCCTGGCGGGTCTTGGCGCAGTAGCCGCGGATGCCGGCGACCAGCCCGGTCCACAGGTCGTCGATGTCGTCGAGCGCGACGTCGGCGACGCGGTCGGCGAGATCGGCGACGGTCACCGCGGTCGTCCAGCGCGGCGCGCGCGCGATCAGCGCCCCATCGGAGGCGACGATGCACGAGTCGCCGTCGAACAGCAGCTCGTCCTGGGCGCCGACCAGGTTGCAGTAGACCAGCGGGCAGCCGGCGCGGCGCGCGACATCGGCGAGCATGCGCCGGCGCAGCGCCGGTTTCGCGACGTGGAACGGCGACGCGCTGGCGTTGACGATCAGGTCGCAGCGGCCGATCAGCTCGGCGACCGGATCGACGCCGTAGTCGACGCCCGAGTCGGCGCTCGGCCAGATGTCCTCGCACACGGTCAGGCCGACGCGCCGGCCGCGGATCTCGATGACCGACGCGACCTCGCCCGGGCGGAACCAGCGCCGTTCGTCGAACACGTCGTAGGTCGGGAGCAGGCGCTTGCGGTAGGTCGCGACCACGCCGCGGTCGAGCACCGCCAGCGCGTTCGCCAGCGCCGGCCGCGCCGCGCCCGCGAGCGGCTCGATGCAGCCGACGATGGTCGGCAGGGCCACGGTCTCGGCCAAGGCGGTCAGCGCCGCCCACTGCCGTTCGACCAGCCAGCGCCGCTCGACCAGGTCGCGCGGCGGGTATCCGCCGAACGCCGCGAGCTCCGGGCAGACCACCAGGTCGGCGCCCTGCTTGGCAGCGACCGCGACCGCCTGCCGGATCTGGGCGCAGGCGCCGTCGATGTCGCCGATCAGCAGGTCGAGTTGGGCCAGCGCGATGCGCATCGGTCGCAGCCTGCGAGGGGCCCCGCTGGGCGCAACCGGTCCAGGCGCGCCCTCCATCGGCTGGCCGCGGCACGACTGTTCGCCGCGCTCGCAACGAGGCCGCTCGCGTACGGGATCGGCGTACTATCGACGTCATGCTCCTGGCCGCGCTGCCTCTGCTTCTCGGCGCCTGCGAGGTGGACTGCGGTCCCTCGGTGTGGGCGGGCGACATCGTCGGCCAGAGTTCGTGGGCGATGGGTTGCGATCGCTGGTATTCCAGCGACAGCCGGCATGCGCGCTGGCATGAGCCGCCCGCCTGGCACGAGGGCTGGCGTCCTGGCTGGCACCACGACCACCACGGCTACGCGCGACGCCGCGCCTCGCGGCCGCCGCTCGATCCGCCGACCGTGATCGTCCACCAGCCGGGCTACTACGCGCAGGTCGGCGACGAGGCGGTGTGGGTGCCCGACGCCTATGGCTCGGAGCCGGTGAACACGATCACGCGCCACGCCCGTGGCCGTCGCCACCGCGACGAGCCGGCGGCGCGCGAAGCGCCGACGCTCCCGCGCTGACGCGTCCTCGACCGCTCAGGCCTTGGCGCGATACAACGCCTGATGCGTCTCGCGCAGCAGCGCGACGACATCGACCCCGGGAGGCGCCTTGGCGACGTCGACCTTGGCCAGCGCCTCCTCGGTGGCGAACACGCCGGGGAACCAGTGGCCCTTGGATTCGAGCATGTTGTAGCGGTACAGCCCGAAGTCCTTCATGTCGTAGCAGCGCATCAGCCGGCGGAAGCGCAGCACCTCGGGGATGTTGATGCCCGACGGGTCGGGCATCATCTCGTGGCCGTCCCAGGCGCTGATCGGGTCGACCTGCACGCGCGCGTCGAGCGTCTTCTCGATCGCGAGATCGGCCGGCGCCAGCGGCACGCTGACGGGGAAGACGCTGCGCATCTCGTCCACGTGCGCCGGCTCGTTCAGCCCGAACGACAGGGTGTGGACCAGGCCGGTGTGCAGGCACCAGCGCGCGTTCCATTGGATCGGCGTCAGCGGCGCGGTGAGGTCGCGCAGCAGCTTCGGCGCGTTGAACAGCTGCCCGCCCTTGTCGTTCGGCGAGATGATGAACACGCCCATGTCGCGCGCCGCGGCGAGCACCACCGCCGGCCAGTTGCGCTGGAAGAAGTAGTAGTAGTGCAGGTTGACGAAGTCGAACAGGCCGGTGCCGATCGCCGCGCAGATCACGTCGACCGGCCCGTGCGTGCTGAAACCGACCGCGCCGATCACGCCCTCGTCCTTGAGCTTGAGCAGCTCCTCGACCGCGCCGCCCTTCGCGCAGACGTGGCGCTGGATGTCGGGGGTGTTGATGCCGTGCCAGCCCCACAGGTCGATGCGGTCGGTCTTGAGGCCCTTGAGCTGCTCGTCGACCAGGCGGCGCACGTCCGAAGCGTCCCACGGGCCGCCCTTGGTCATCAGGTGGTAGCTCGAGCGCGGAATGCGCAGCTCGTCGTTGAGCACCTGGCCGTAGCAGTGCTCGCTCCGGCCGTAGCCGTGCGCGGTCTCGATGTGGTTGATGCCTGCGTCGAAGGCGCCGCGGACCGTGCGCATGCACTGCTCGATCATCTCGCGCGGCACCTGGTCGCGCGGCTGCGACCAGCCGTTGACGTAGCGCATGCCGCCGAGCGTGATCACGCTCAGGCGCTGCCCGGTGCGGCCGAAGCGGCGGTACTGCATCGGCGGGCGCTGATTGCGGATCGGATCCATGCGCGGCATCCGAGGCGCGCAGGCGGGCGACGCAAGCCGCGATCGCGGAGGAAGGCCGTGGAGGCGGATCTGGACGCACCGCCGCCGCGAGCTCGAATCGCGTCATGGACCACCCGCATCTGCTGCGCATAGGCGGTGCGTGGCGCGGCGCCGACGACGGCGCGACCTTCACCGTGCGCGAGCCGGCGACCGGCGCCGCCATCGCCGCGGTGCCGCGCGCCGGTGCGCGCGAATGCCGCGCCGCGATCGCCGCGGCGGTCGACGCCCAGGCGGCGTGGCGCGAGGAGAGCGTCAAGCGCCGCGGCGCCGTCTGCCACGCCATCGCCGACCGCCTGATGGCGGCGCGGCCGGCGCTGGCGCGGCTGCGCGCGCGCGAAGGCGGCACCGCGCTGGCGACGGCGCTGGCCGAGGTCGAGTACGCCGCCGGCTTCTTCCGCTTCTACGGCGACGAGATCGGCCGGCTCGCCGGGCGGACCATCGTCCACCCGGACCCGCGCCGGCGCGTGCGCGTCGAGCACGTGCCGATCGGCGTGGTCGGCGCGATCACGCCGTGGAACCTGCCGCTGGCCGCGCCGGCGAAGAAGCTCGCCCCGGCGATCGCCGCCGGCTGCGCGATGGTGCTCAAGCCGTCCGAGCTGACGCCGCTGTCGGCGCTGGCGATCGCGCGCGAAGCCGAGCTGGCCGGGCTGCCGCCCGGCGTGCTCAACGTCGTCTGCGGCGATGCCGCGGCGATCGGCGGCGAGCTCACCGGCAACCCGGCGGTGCGCGCGCTCGCCTTCACCGGTTCGACGCGCGTCGGCCGGCAGCTGATGGCGGCGTGCGCGCCGGGCCTCAAGCGCGTGGCGCTCGAGCTCGGCGGCAGCGCCCCGTTCGTGGTCTTCGCCGACGCCGATCTCGAGCGCGCGGCCGACGACTGCGCCGCGCTGAAGACCGCCAACGCCGGGCAGGTCTGCGTCACCGCCAACCGCGTGCTGGTCGAGCGCCCGGTGCACGACCGCTTCGTCGCGCTGCTGGTCGACCGGCTGCGCGGCGTGCGCCTCGGCGATCCGCTCGACGCGGCCACGACCATGGGTCCGCTGATCTCGGACGAGGCCGCCGAGCGCGTCGCCGCGCTGGTCGCGGGCGCCGTCGCGCAGGGCGCGATCGCGGCGTTGGGCGGCGCGCGCAGCGGCGCGTTCCATCCGCCGATGGTGCTCACCGGCTGCCGCAACGACTGGCCGATCGCGCGCGAGGAGATCTTCGGTCCGGTCGCGCCGGTGATCGCCTTCGACGGCGAGGCCGAGGCGCTGGCCCTCGCCAACGACACGCCGTACGGGCTGGCGGCGTTCGCCTACACCGGCGACGCCGACCGCCAGCACCGCCTGGCGCGGGCGCTGGAGGCGGGCGTGGTCGGCATCAACGACCCGCGCCCGCTCATCCCGTCGGCGCCGTTCGGCGGCGTGAAGCAGAGCGGCATCGGCCGCGAGGGCGGCAGCGAGGGCCTGCTCGAGTACCTCGACGCCAAGCTGATCGGCGTCCGCGAGTAGGGGCGGGACGGCTCAGCGCAGGCGACGGCGCAGCATCAGCGCGACGGCCAGGCCCAGACCGGCGACGACGCCGCCCGAGCCGCAGCCGCCCCCGCCGCCCGAACCTCCGGCGGAGGACGACGCCGGCGGCGTCGGCGGCGCGCCGCGCTCGACGATCTTGCCATCGTCGACGGCGACCGTTTCCACGACGCGCAGCGCGATCGTCGATGTCCCCTCGCGCACCAGGCGCAGCGCGCGGCTGGCGTGGTTGTTCGTGATCCAGTAGCCCGAGCCGCTGGCCATCGTCGCGGCGAGGTCGTAGCCGGCGCCGTTCCAGGCGTAGGGGCCGGCACCGGTAAGCGTCGTGCGCAGCGGCTCGCCGATCAGCGTGCCGTCGTCGTCGAAGCGCAGCGTCAGCGCGCTCCACGGGTGATCGGTCTCGCCGTCGACCGGCGGCAGGCCCACGAGGTTCCAGCCCGGACGCAGCACCAGCGCGTACGGCGACGCGGCGCCGGTGCCGGAGAAATCGAGCGCGAGCGGCACGCGCGTGGCGACGAACGCGCCGTGGTCGAGACGCAGGCCGCCCGTCGGCTCGGCCGGGAACAGCGCGAAACGCTGCGCGAGCGCGTCCCAGGCGTAGAGCTTGGCCTCGGTCGTCGGCCGGCCCGCGACCGCAGCGCGCAGCCGCGCGAGGCCTTCCGGCGTCGCGCCGCTGACCGCGTTCCAGCGGGTATCGGCGCGTCGGGAGACGGCGATCACCGGCAGCGGCACGGGGACCTCGTTGCCCTGCGCGGTCAGCGCCAGGATGGACGCCGTGTTGGCGTTGCTGCCCAGGCCGATGGCGCTGACGATCAACGTCGCCTGGCCGGTCGTGCCGACCGCACCGACCGGGATGGTCACCGCGACATCGACCGTGGCCTGGGCCGATGCCGCCAGCACGACGCTCGCGCCGCCGGGCAGGCTGCTGCCCCAGCCCGCGGTCGCGGCGGTGCTCAGGGCGACGGTCGCCGCGTTCGTGGAGAAGTTGCGCACGGTGAACGGCACGGTGACGGTGGTGCCCGCCGGCGCGGGCGCGACCGCCGGGGCGATCACCTGCAGCAGACCGGAATCCGTCCACTGCTCCCAGCCGACCACGGTCCAGGTCGCGCCGCTGGCGAGCGACGCGCGGCGCCACTCGATGCCCGTGCCGTTGTCGATCTCGTTGGGGTCGACCGTGTTGGGCAACGGGGCGGCGCCGCCGAGCTGGCTCCACACCGTCGCGTAGTGGCCTTCGACGTAGCGCTCGGTCGGCGACTCGACGCCGCCGTAGAGGCCCATCAGGCCGGTGACGCCATCGCGCGTCGAGTAGACCATGCCGACGTTCGCGTCGAAGTAGCCCTCGGCGGTGTCGCCGCCGGCGAAGAAGGTGTCGCCGCCGTAGCGCAGCGCGAGGTCGGCGTACGCGCGCCCGCCGCGATTGGTCACCGTCCACTCGTGCCGCACCAGCAGCGCGCCGGGCGCGGCGCTGACCGTATGCGCGAGCTCGATCTCGCCGCCCTGGGCGGTCACCACCGTGCGCACGCGATCGCCCGATGGCTGGTCGTGGCTGACCGGCGTGAACGGCGTCGCCGCGGGCGACCACACCGTCTGCCCGACGACCAGGCAGTGGCGGTAGACCGAGTAGTATTGCCGCGCGCCATCGCGGAACACCTGCTGGTCGAGGTTGTCCTCGACCTCGATCTGCAGCGGCGCCGCGGCGATGACGAGTTCAGCCGTCGGCGTCGCGACGACGATGCCGAGCGCCGCGATGACGCGCAGCGCGATCATGGCTGGAGGGGGAAGTGACTGGGTCGAGGGCATGGCGGATCCGTGGGGCGATGCGATCGAGACGAGGGACGCCACCCTACCACGTGTGCAGCTGCCACAATCTGACAGTTTCTTCGCCGCATCGGTATGGATTCGCCGAACCGTCGGGGAAACGGCGGTGCACGACCGCTCGACCTCGACGTCCTACGCCACACGACGGCCCGCACTTCCCGTCCGCCACCTGCCGAGCACCGTCGTGGCGGTGCGGCCACCGTCCCTCCTCGTCCTGCAGGCAGCCAGCGGCCTGGTCGGATTCTCCGCCTACCTGGCGGCCATGGTCGCGAACGCGGTGTGGTCGGCGCATGGTTGGCCGCTGACGCGCATCGGCCTCGCCGTCGCGGCGACGAATCTCTGCTACGGCGCGGTGGTCGGCATCGCCGGAGCGCTGGTCGAGCGCATCGGCCGCGCGCGCTCGTGCATCGTCGGCGCGAGCATCGGCGCGGTCGGCTGCGCGATCGCCGCCGCGACGCCGACGACCGGCACCGCGCTGGTCGCGGCGATGGCGTCGTTCCTGGCGATGGCGTTGTACTTCCCGGGGGTCGCCGGTCTCTATTCGGACGGCACATCGCGGCCGATGCCGCTGCACGCGAAGGTCTCGTTCTACAGCCTGGGCTGGGGGCTCGGCGTGCTGGTCGGATTCGTGTCGTACGGCGCCCTGGCACGCACGCCGCCGATCGGCTTCGCGATCGCCGCGCTCGGCTTCGTGGCGATGGGCGCGCTGCTGTGGCGCTGGCGACGCGCGTCCGCCGCGCCGCCGGCCGCGGATGGCGATCGCGCGTCGCATCCGACGCTCGGTCGGCTGACGATGCTGTACCGCTGCTCGGTGCTGCTGACGGCGATGGTGGCGGCGACGACCAGCGCGCTCGCGCAGCGCATCCTGACGCCGCTGAGCACGGACGCGCCGGCGCTGTGCGCGACGCTGCTCGCCGCGCACTCTGTGGGCTCGCTGACGATGTTCGCGCTGATGGGACGGTGGGATGGCTGGATCCTGCGCCCGGGACGGGCGTGGTGGCTGCAAGCGCCGATCGCGCTCGGCGGAGCGCTGCTGCTGGTCGTGGCGCACGCGCAGGCGGCGCCGCCGGTCGCGCTGATCGCCGTCGGGCTGCTCACCGGGCTCGGCCACGGCGCGACCTACATGGCCAGCATCTACTGCAGCATGCGCCTGCCCGACGGCGCGGCGCGCGGCGCGGGCGTGCACGAGGCGTTCCTCGGCGTCGGCTATGTCGTCGGACCGCCGGCGGCGGCGCTGCTGATCAGTGCGGCGATCGGCGACGCCGCGGCGGGCTGGCCGGCGCTGGCGGGTCTGGGCTGGTGGATCGTCGGGCTGGCGGCGGTGGTCCTGGCGCTGCCGGTGTTGGCGGTGCGTCGTCGCTGATCCGCGAAGCGCGACGCGCGAAGCGCGACGCGCGAAGCGCGAAGCGCGAAGCTCGAAGCGCGAAGCGCGAAGCGCGAAGCTCGAAGCGCGAAGCGCGAAGCTCGAAGCGCGAAGCGCGAAGCGCGAAGCTCGACGCGCGCACCGGAACCGTCACTCGATGCGGGCGCGCACCGTTCCCGCATGGAGCATGACGTCGATCACGTCGCCGCGCGCGACGTCGCCGGCGCGGCGGACGACCGCGCCGCGCGCGTCGCGCACGATGGCGTAGCCGCGCGCCAGGACCGCCAGCGGCGACAATGCGTCGAGCCGGGCGGCCAGGCTCGCGAGGCGCTCGCCGCCGCGCCCGAGGCGCTGGTCGAGCGCGCGCGTGAGGCGGCGGCGCGCGTCGGGCAAGGCATCGGCCAGCGCGTCGAGGCGGCGCTGTGGCGTCGCGGCGCGCAGGCGCTGGGCGATCAGCTCGTGGCGGCGGCGCGCGTCCATCAGCCGGTCGCCGGCGGCGGTGCCGAGCGCCAGGCTCAGCTCGTCGAGGCGCTGGCCGCGCAGCAGCACCTGGTAATCCGGGCCGGCGAGCGCGCGGTGGCGATCGAGCGCGGCGAGGCGGGTGCGCGCGCCGCTGATCAGGCGGTCGGCGGCGGCGTCGAGATCGGCGCGCAGCTCGGCCAGCGCGGCGCGCAGCTCGGCCTCGACCGGCACCACGAGCTCGGCGGCGGCGGTCGGGGTCTTGGCGCGCACATCGGCGGCGTGGTCGGCGAGGGTGGTGTCGGTCTCGTGGCCGACGGCCGAGACGACCGGGGTCGGGCAGGCGGCGATGGCGCGCACCACGCGCTCGTCATTGAATGCCCACAGGTCCTCGAGGCTGCCGCCGCCGCGCCCGGCGACGATGACGTCGACCTCCGGATGCGCGGCGAGACGGGCGATGGCGCGCACGATCTGCATCGGCGAATCGCCGCCCTGCACCGCGCAGTGGGCGTGGACGATGTGCATGCGCGGGAAGCGCGCGCGCAGCGAGTGCAGCATGTCGGCCAGCGCGGCCGAGCCCGCCGCGGTCGCCAGGCCCACCGCGCGCGGCAGGAACGGCAGCGGGCGTTTGCGCTCCTCGGCGAACAGGCCTTCGGTCGCGAGCTTCGCCTTGAGCTGCTCGAGACGCGCGGCGAGATCGCCCTCGCCGACCGGCTGGATGCGCGTCGCCACCAGCTGGTACTGCCCGCGCGGCGCGTAGACGCTGATCGAGCCGCGCACGACGACGCTCGCGCCCTCCTTCGGCAGCGGGCCCTGGCGCACGACCGTCGAGCGCCACATCACCAGCGAGATGATCGCCTCGCCGTCCTTGAGCGTCGCGTAGAGGTGGCCGCTGGTGTGGACCTTCAGCTGCGACAGCTCGCCTTGCACCGTCACCGTGCCGAGGTCGGCGAGGCGGTCGGCGATGGCCTTGGAGAGCAGGGCGACGCTGTAGGGACGGTCCATGCGCAGCGAGGATTAACCGCCATCGCGCCACGACGCCAAGCCTCGAAACGATCGGCTCGAAGCCCGGAACCCGGTATGATCCGGGGACATAGGTGACACTTTGATCCGGGGACATGGGTGACAGTTCGCCACCATTCGGCATGGGAGGAAACCCATGCCGTGGAGCGAAGCCTG
>DASPLE010000117.1:0-26039 GCA_035627695.1 Planctomycetota bacterium | reverse complement strand
CAGATGCTGGTGCTGGGCGCGAAGGCGCGCGCGCTGCTGCACAACCGCTTCCACGTCGCGACCGAGGACATCGACGCGCTGGCCAAGCCGGTGCTGCGCCACCGCGTGGTGCCGACCTTCGCCGCGCAGGCCGCCGGGCTCGATCCGGACAAGATCATCGAACGCCTGATCGCGGCGCGCGCCAAGGCGGCGGCGGCGTGAGCGGGCGCATGGGCAGCGGCGTGGGCGCGCGCCCGAGCGCGGGGATCTGACGGCGATGGCGCTCCTCCCCGACGTCCAGGAACAGGTGCTCGAGCGCCTCGGCCGGATCGGCTTCGCCAGCCGGCAGGCGGTCGAGAGCGTCCTCGTCGGCCAGCACCGCTCGATCCGGCGCGGCCTGTCGGTCGAGTTCGCCGGCCATCGCCCGTACCAGCCGGGCGACGACGTGCGCCACGTCGACTGGCAGGTGTGGGCACGCAGCGACCGCTACGACGTGCGTCTCTACGAGGAGGAGACCCGGCTGCGCGCGACGCTGGTGGTCGACTGCTCCGGATCGATGGGCTACGCGGCGGGCGGGCGCGCGCCGAAGCTGCAGTACGCGCGCATGCTCGCCGCCGCGCTGGGCTTCCTGATGGTGCGCCAGGCGGACGCGGTCGGCCTCGCGACCTGCGACACCGAGGTGCGCGCGCACCTGCCGCCGTCGTCGACCATGGCGCACCTGCTCAACGTCATCGCCGAGCTCGAACGCACCGAGCCCGGCGGCGAGACCTCGCTCGGCGGCGTCCTGCAGCAGCTCGCCGGCCGGCTGCACCGCCGCGGCGTGGTCGTGCTGATCAGCGACGCCTTCGACGACGTCGAGACGCTGCTCATGGCGCTGCGCCACCTGCGCCACCGCCGGCAGGACGTGCGCTTCTTCCAGGTCATCGACCCGAACGAGCGCTCCTTCCCGTTCCAGGGCACCGTCGAGTTCGTCGGCCTCGAGCACGAGCCGCGCCTCAAGCTCGACGCCGACCGCGTGCGCTCCTTCTACCAGCAGGGCCTGGCCGAGCACCGCCGCCGCCTCGCCGAGGGCTGCCACGCGATCGGCGTGCAGCTCGAGACCGTGTCGACCGACGAGGACCTCTCGATGGCGCTGGTGCGCGCGCTGGCGCACCGCGCGGGCACGGCGCGGTCGTGATCGAGCTGATCAACCTCTGGGCGCTCGGCGGCCTCGCCGCCGCCGCGGCGCCGGTGGTCGTGCACATCGCGCACCGGCGCAAGTACGTCAGCCTCGACTGGGGCGCGATGCGCTTCCTGGTCGACCTCGTCGCCAAGCGGCGCCGGCGCCTGCTCATCGATCAGCTGCTCCTGCTGTCCGTGCGCATCGCCGCGCTGGCGCTGACCGCGCTCGCGCTGTGCCGGCCCGCGTACGATCCGGGCGGCGCCGACGGCCTGCTCGCGCGGCGCGGCGCGGTCGCGGCGGTGCTGCTGATCGACGATTCGCTGTCGACCAACGCCGGGCGCGCCGAACCGGTCTTCGCCGATCAGAAGCGCCTCGCCGGCGCCTACCTCGAGACCCTGCGCACCGGCGACGAGGTCAGCGTGCTGACGCTGTCGCGCCTCGGCGCCGCCGCCGCCGAGCCGGTCTACGATCTCGAAGCGGCCAAGGCCACCGTCGCCGCGCTGCAGGCCGGCGCAGTCGCCAGCGACATGCCCGCGCTGTTCGAGGCCGGCCTCGCGCAGCTCGCGCGCCATCTCAACCCGGCGTGCGAGATCGTCGTCGTCGGCGACGGCCGGCGCGATGGCTGGCTCGGCGTCGACCCGCTGCGCTGGGGCGAGCTGCGCCGCCGGCTCGGCGCCGACGCATTGGCCGGCGACGCGCCGGTGCAGCCCGGCAGCCGCGCGCGGCCGCGCGTCGTGCTGCTGTCCGGTCCGACGCGCGACGAGATCGGCAACGCGACGGTCACCGACGTGCGCCTCGACCGCGCCCTGGTCCCGGCGCAGCGCCCGGTCGGCATCCGCATCGCGTGCGCCCACCACGGCGCGCAGCCGCCGGACGGCGCGCTGCTGCGCCTGACCATCGACGGCCGCGCCGTCGCCGAACGGCGCTTGCAGATCGAGGCGGGCGGCACGGCCGAGATCGTCATCGCCCACGGCTTTCCCGCGCCCGGCAGCTACATCATCGAGGCCTCGATCGAGGGCGCGCGCGATCCGCTGCCGCAGGACGACCGGCGCGCGTTCAGCGTCCAGGTCGAGCAGGGCGTGCCGGTGCTGCTGGTCGAGGGCGAGGCCGCCGCCGGCGTGCGCGGCGATCTCGGCCTCGTCGCGGCCGCCCTCGATCCGATCGGCGGCGGCGAGGACCTGTTCGCGGTGACGCGCATCGGTTCCGCCGAGCTCGGCGCGTACCCGCTCGAGGACTGCCGCGTGCTGGTGATCGGCGACGTGCCGGCGCTCGACGCCGCGGCGATCACCGCGGTCGAACGTTTCGTCGTCGCCGGCGGCGGGCTGCTGGTCGCGCCGGGTCCCGACACCGATCTCGAGCTGGCCAACCGCTTCTGGGCGCGCGGCGGCCACGGCTTCCTGCCCGCGGGCCTCGCGGAGATCGTCCAGCCGGCCGAGGCCGCGACCCCGGGTTCGATGATGATCGGCCATCCGGCGTTCGCCGCCTTCACCGCGCGCGCGGCCGAGTCGTGGAAGGCGGGCAAGGTCCGCTCGTGGTACGCGCTCGATCCGATCCAGTCGCGCGACAAGGAGGTCCAGCGCCTGATCGAGCTCGATACCGGCGACGCGCTGGTGGTCGAACGCGGCCGCGGGCTCGGCCGGGTCGCGCTGTGCACGGTTCCGCTCGACCTGCAGTGGAGCGAGCTGCCGCACCAGGCGTCGTTCGTGCCCCTGGTGCGCGGCCTGGTCGCGTACCTCGGTTCGGCGGTGCTGCCGCCGCGCAACCTGCGCCCGGGCGACCGGCTGACCTACCGGCCGCTGACGACGCTCGCCGACCTGTCGGCCACCGTCGAGGGTCCGCCCGGCACCGCGCTGACGCTGACGCCGGGCGTGTGGGAGGGTCGCGACGCGCTGATCAGCGAGCCGCTGATGGTGCCGGGCGCGTATTCGGTGCGCGAGACCAGCGGCAGCCGCGTCACGCGTTTCGCGTGCGCGGTCCCGGACAGCGAATCGGCGCTCGAGGCGATGGTCGACGACGACCTCGCGCCGCTGAGCGGCGTCGACCTCAACCGGCTGTCCGACGGCGCTGAGATCGCGCGCGCCTTCGGGCAGGCCGATCGCCGCTCGATCGAGCTGTGGCGCTGGCTGATCGTCGGCGCGGTGGCAATGCTGTTCGTCGAGACGCTGCTCACGCGTCGCCTGGCGCGCGCGGAACAAGGCGCCGCCGCCGCCGCGACGCCGGCCGGAGCCGCGTCGTGAACGGCGGCTGGTCGCTCGACGCCGTCGGCCTGCCGATCTGGCTGTGCCTGCCGTTGGCGATCCTCGCGGCGTGGGGTATCGGCCGCCTCGCCTGGCGCGAGCTGTCGCGCCAGCCGCCGCGCTCCGCCGGCCGCATCGCCTGGCTACGCCCCGGCGCGGTCGCGGTGCTGATCGTGCTGCTCGCCGAGCCGACGCTGACGCGCACCCAGGTCGACGGCGAGCTGCCGGCGGTGGCGGTGCTGGTCGACCGCTCCGGATCGATGGCGGTGGACGATCGCCAGATGGCGGCGACGCACCGGCTCGACGAGGCGGTGGCGCTGGGGCTGATCGACCCCCAGCTGCGCCCCGATGCCGGCAGCCGCGCCGCGCGCGGGCTCGACCTGTTCGCCGCCGACCTGCCGGCGATCGCCCGCGCGCTGGCCGGCGCGCGCGACGCGTGGGTGCGCGGCGAGTCGGTCGACCAGGACGCGCAGGCGATCACCGCCGGCGAGCTGGCGCGCGCGCGCTCGGCCGATGCGCGCGACCTCGCGACCCGGAGCGCGACGCTCGCCGGCTTCCCCGAGCTGTTCAACGAAGGCGCGCGCGTGCTCGCCCTCGCCGCGGCGGCGCTCGCCAAGCCGCGCGCCGAGATCACCGCCGCGCCGGCCGGCGAACGCCCGGAGGCGCTGATCGCCGCGCTCGACGCGGTGGCGCAGCGCGCGCGCGACGCCCGCGGCCAGGCCGAGCGCGAGCAGGAGGCCGCCGACGCGGCGCTGGTCGCGAGCCTGGAAGCCGGTTCGCCGATCGCCGCCGGCCTCGAGCAGCTCGCCGGCCTCGGCCGGTGGCAGCGCGCGCTGCGCTTCGTCGAGCGCACGCTGCAGCCGGCGCTCGCGGGCAAGGCCGAGGTCCGCCTGTTCGCCCTCGACGAGGAGCTGGGCGAGCTCTCGTCGGACACCACCAGCCCGCCGGACGAGCGCGACGGCACC
The DNA here is from genome assembly GCA_035627695.1 of Planctomycetota bacterium. Taxonomy (GTDB): domain Bacteria; phylum Planctomycetota; class UBA11346; order UBA11346; family UBA11346; genus DASPLE01. The sequence goes on along the minus strand of DASPLE010000117.1, from coordinate 21,696 downwards.
GACTTCGCCGCGCCGCTGGCGCGCCTGGCGCGCGACTGGTCCGATCGCCACGTCGGCGCGGTGGTGGTGCTCAGCGACGGCCGCCAGACCGCGGGTGGCGACGCGACCCCGCTGGCGCAGGCGCTGCGCGCGCGCGGCGCGCTGGTCGGCGGCATCGTCGTCGGCGACCCGCGCGCGCCGCGCGACGCGGTGGTCGCCGAGATCGCCGGTTCGCAGGAGGTCTTCCGCGGCGAACGCATCCGCCTCGACGTGCGCCTGCGCATCGTCGGCTTCGACAACGCCGACTTCGACCTGGTGCTGCTGCGCGACGGCACCGAGGTCGAGCGCCGCGCGGTGCGCGGCACCGGCGTCTGGCAGAGCGCGCGCTTCGACCGCCCGGCCGAGGACGGCGGCGTGCACGTCTTCCAGGCGCGGCTGGAACCGGCGCCGACGCCGGCCCAGCAGGCGGTGGCGATGCGCGGCGGGCTGACGCGCGAGACCTGGCTGGCGGTGCCGGGAGCGGAGCTGGCGGCGCTGAGCGAGCACGGCGCGTGGCAGCGCGCACCCGACCAGGCCGGGCTGGTCGCGGAGGCCCGCGTCGCGACGCCGGAACCCGACAGCGGCACGCGCCTGCGCGGCTGGATCATGCCGCCGACCACCGGCGTCTACGTCTTCTCGCTGACCGGCGACGACCAGTGCGACCTGCAGCTCTCGACCGACGCCGATCCCGGACGGCGCCGCCGCGTCGCCTTCGTCCCCGCCCTGGTCGGCGCCGACGAGTGGCAGAAGCATCCCGAGCAGACCAGCGAGCCGGTGACGTTGTCCGCCGGGGTGCCGTACTACCTCGAGGCCATCGGCAAGAACGGCGCCGGCGCCGGCGCGCTCGCGGTCGGCTGGAAGCGGCCCGACGGCCAGGTCGAGAGACCGGTGCCCGGCGCCCACCTGGCGCCGTGGCGCGACGGCCCGCCGCCGCGCGGCGCGGTCGACCAGGTCGAGGCGAGCCTCGCCAACAACCACGCCGAGTTCACCGTCACCGTCAACGACGACCCGCTGCGCGTGCTGCTGGTCGACTCGACGCCGCGCTGGGACAGCCGCTACCTGGTGGCGATGCTCGAACGCGATCGCCGCGTCCAGGTGACGCGGCGCTACCGCTCGATCATCGCCGTGGTGCCGGACGCGCAGCGCCTGCTGCCGGCGACCCAGGCCGAGCTCGACGCCTTCGACCTGGTGGTGATCGGCGATCTCGCGTCCAGCGACTGCTCGCCGGCCGAGCAGGCGATGCTCGCGCAGTTCGTCACGCGCCGCGGCGGCTTCCTCATCGCCATGGCCGGGACGCGCGGCATGCCCGCGTCGTATCCGCTCGGCGCGCTGGCCGAGATCCTGCCGGTGCGCGCGGGCCCGCGGCCGCCGGCGAGCGAGCCGGTGGCGCTGATGCTGGCGAAGGGCGGCGCCGACCACCCGATCATCGGCGTCCTCGACGACGCCAAGCTCAACCAGCGGCTGTGGCCGGCGTTGCCGCGCATCACCTGGCACGCGTCGACCGTCACCGCCAAGGCCGGCGCCACCGTGCTGCTCGAGGCGAACGACGCGCGCCGCGCGCCGGTGGTCGCGGTGCAGCGGCACGGCGCGGGGCGCGTGCTGTGGGTCGGCACGGACGAGACCTGGCGCTGGCGCTCGTCGCTCGGCGACCGCGTGCACCAGACCTTCTGGCTGCAGGCGGTGCGCTGGGGCCTGGGCGCGCGCCTGCGCGGCCGCGATCCGCGCCTGCAGGTCGCGCTCGACCGCGCGCTGCTCGAACCCGGCGAAGGCAGCGAGCTGCGCGCGCGCGCCCGGCTCGCCGACGGCACGCCCGTGGTCGACCACGCGCTGACCGTGCGCATCGAGCGCCTCGACGACCAGGGCCAGCCGCAGCCGGGCGTGCGGCAGGATGTCGAGCTGGCCCGCGTCGCCGACGCCGACCTGTGGGCCACCCAGTTCAGCCGGCTGGGCGAAGGGCGGTACCGTCTGAGCGTCGGCTGCGCCCATCCCGAGCTCGCCGGGATGACCGAGGCGCGCGAGGTCATCGTCCGTCGCGCGCGTTCGGTCGAGGGCATCGAGCTCGGCACCGACGCGCCGTTCATGGCGCATCTCGCCGAGGCCGGCGGCTTCCGTTCCGCCGATCTGCGGCATGGCGACGCGCTGGTGGGCGAGCTGGCCGAGCAGCTCAAGCCGAAGAGCCGCGCCCAGGTCGCGGTGACGACCCTGTGGGACAACTACCTCGCGCTGTCGCTGGTCCTCGGCCTGCTGCTGGGCGAGTGGATCCTGCGCAAGCGCCGCGGACTGCCCTGAGAGCGACCATGCCGCATCCGCTCCCCGCCGCCTTGACCGATCTGCTCCGGCGCTTCAGCGCGCGGCGCCGCCGCCTCGGCGCGATCGCGGGGTTCGGCGACGCGCTGGCGGTGGCGATCGCCGCGCTGGCGGTGATCGGCGCGATCGACCACCTCGTGCGCCCGGGCTTCGCCTGGCGCGTGGCGTCGAGCGCGATCGCCTACGGCGTGGTGGCGGCGGCGATCATCGCGCGCGTCATCCGGCCGCTCCTCGCGCGCGAGGCGTTGGCGGCCAGCGCGCGCCGCGTCGAGCGCGCCGCGGGAACCCGTGACGAGCGGCTGATCTCCGCGGTCGAGCTGACCAGCGCGCCGGAGGACGGCCTCGGCGGCTGGATGGTCGCGCGCACCATCGCGCTGGCGGCGCAGGAGGCGAGCGCGTTGGACGAATCGCGGCTGATCGATTCGCGGCCGGCGCGGCGCGCGCTGGCGCGCGGTATCGCCGCCGCCGCCGTCCTGGCGCTGGCCTGCCTGGCGCCCGGCGTCGCGTCGCTGATCGGCCGCGCCGCGCTGCCGTTCGCCGAGATCGCGCGGCCATCGTCGACGGCGATCGAGGTCACGCCGGGCAGCGCGGTGCTGGCGCGCGGCGCGCCGTTCGCGATCGGCGCGACGATCACGCCCGCGCCGGCCTCGGCGCACGCCGAGCTGGCCTGGGACGATGGGCGCGTCGAGCACGTCGTCCTGGCGCGCGACGCCGCCGGACGCTGGCGCGCCAGCCTGGCGGCGGTGACGCGCGACTTCACCTACCACGTCGTCGCGGGCGACGGCGAGAGCGCGCGCTTCGACGTCGCCGTCGGCGCCCCGCCCGAGCTGCGCCGCATCGCCGTCACCGTGCGCCCGCCCGCGTACACCAGCCTGCCGCCGTACGAGCACGACGGCGGCGACATCGCGCTCGTCGCCGGCGGCGACCTGACCATCGCCGTCGAGCTCGCCGGCACCCCCGCCGCCGCGGCCGCGCTGACGCTCGAGGACGGCGCCGAGCTGGCCCTGACCATCGGCGACGACGGCATCGCCCGCGTCGGCCTGGCGCCGACCGCCAACACCACCTACGGCCTGCGCGTCACCGGCGTCAACGGCCTGGTCGCCGAGCCGCCGCAGCGCTGGCTGGTCACCGTGCAGCCCGATCTGCCGCCGACGGCGAACCTGGTCGCCGACGGCGCGCAGACCGGTCTGGTCAGCGTCGACGAGACCGTGCTGTTCCTCGGGATGGCCGAGGACGACGTCGGGCTGAAGAAGCTCGACCTGGTGGTGGTCGACGCCGCGGGCGCCATCGATCGCCGGCCGCTCGCGCTCGATCCGGCGGCGCGCGAGGCTGCCATCGCCGAGGCGGTCGAGCTCGCCGCCGAGGATCCGGACGCCGGCGACGGCGAGGTCAACGTCGCGCTCGAAGCGGTCGACCTCGGTGGGCAGAAGGCGGCGAGCGCGCCGGTGACGCTGTCCCTGGCCCAGGGCGACGCGGCGCGCGCGGCGGCGATGGGCGCGCGCCTCGCCCGCGAGCTGGGCGCGATCGATGCGCAGATGGAGATCGTCCGCGCCGTCCCCCGCCAGTGGTCGGCGATCGGCCGGGCGATGCGCGCCGACGACACCGCGGCGCTGCGCGGCGAGCTGCTCAGCCTGCGCAACCGCATGCAGGCGGTCGCCGGCGCCGTCGGGGAGTCGGGCGGGCGGCTCGGCCAGGAGTTCCAGCACAGCGCGCTCGAGCACACCCCGACCGCGGTCGCGCTCGGCGCGCGGTTCAGCGACTGGGCCGCCGCCGAGAGCGCGACCACCCGCGCGGCGGTCGCGGCCGCGTCCTCCGCGAGCGACGCGGCGTCGTTCGACGCCGGGCGCGATCTCGCCGAGCGCGCGGTCGCCGACCTCGCGCGGCTGCGCCAGGATCTCGCGCTGCTGGTCGCGCGGCTCGAGAGCGAAGGCGTGGTCGCGCGCGCCGAATCGTCCGCGGCGCGCAGCCAGCGCGCGACGCTGATCCTCGGCGGCGCGCGCGGCTGGCGCACCTCGGCCGCGGCCGGTCTGCACGCCGACTACTTCGCCGACATCGCGCTGACCGGCGCGCCGTTCGTCTCCGGCGCGGCGCAGCTGCCCTGGGTGGGCCACGCGCCGCTCGGCCGCGCGAGCGACTGGTCGGCGCGGCTCAGCGGCGAGGTGCTGATCGATGTCGAGGGCGATTGGACGTTCGCGGCGGTGAGCGACGACGGCGTCCGCCTGTCCGTCGCCGGCCAGGCGCTGCTGCCGCCGACGGCGTGGGTGCAGCAGCAGCCAACCGACCATCGCGGCGTCATCCGCCTGACCGCGGGCTGGCACCCGCTGGTCGTCGAGCATTTCCAGGGATCGGGGCCGCAGACCCTGCACCTGCGCTTCGCGCCGCTCGGCACCGAGCCCGCCGACATCCCCGCCGATCATCTCCGCAACGTCGCCCGCGCCGCCGCCGCGACCGCGCGCGCGATGGCGGCGCTGGCGCCGGAGCAGGTGGCCGGCGCGCAGGGACGCATCGGCCGCGAGGGCGCGGCCGTGGCGACCGTCCCGGACGACATCGCGCGCATCGCCCAGCTCGCCGTCGATGGCGCGATCGCCGAGCTCGCCGCGCGCGGCCGGACCATCGCCACGGAGATCGCGGCGGTCGCGGCGACCATCGAGCAGTGGCAGGAGCTCGAGCTGTCCGCGAACGCGGCGCGCATCTCCGGGATGGTCGACCTCGCGCGTCAGACGCGTGAACGCCTGCGCCACCTGGCCGCCGAGATGGCGCGGCGTCAGCCGCCGCCCGACGCGCTCGCCCATGCCCGCGATCTCGCGCGGCGGATGCAGGAGCGCGCGACGACCGTGCGCGACCTGCCGGCGGGCGACGAGCGGGCCAAGCGCGAGATCGCCGCGGCGCGGGTCGCCGCGGCGCAGATGCCCGCCGCGCTCGAGCGCGCGCGCAGCGAGGCCGCGCGCACCGCCGACGACGCGTGGGGATCGCTGGCCGCGCGCGTGCGCGCGATCGAACGCTGGGAACGGATCGATGTCCAGGCGAGCGCCGCGGCGGCCGACGCGCAGCGCGAGCTCGCGGCGACCACCCTGGACAAGGCCGCGGCCGAACGCGCGCGCGTGGCGGCCGAGCGCCTCGGCCAGGCGCTGGCGGAGGCCTCGAAGGAGGCGGAGTCGGAGCGCCGCGACCGCGCCGCCGCGGCGGCTACGGCGGCGCTCGAGCAGGCGCGCCTGCTCGCCGAGGCGCAGAACCGCGGCGACCTGGTGGCGGCGGCCAAGGCGCACGCGGCGCTCGGGGAGGCGACGCGCGCGATCGCGGCGGGCGAACGCGCCCACGGCGAGCGCGACCTCGCGCAGCGACTCGACGGCGCCGTCGCGGGGAGCGCGTCGGATACCGATCCGGCGGCGGCGCAGCAGGCGCTGCAGGCCGTGGCCGAACGCGATCGGCGCGCGCAGCCGAGCCTCGCCGACGAGGGCACCGCGCAGCTCACGCGCTTCGCCGACCGCCTGGGCGCCGTCGAGGCCCCGCCGGCCGCGGCGGCGGAGGAACCCGCGGACGCCCAGCGGACCGCCACGGAGTTGGCCGCCGAGGCCCAGCGCCACGCCGATGTCCAGGAACGCACCGCCGATGGCCTCGCCGTCTCCGCGGCGGCGTTGGCGCTGGAGGGCGAGCGCCTGCGCGGCGACCAGCTGCAGCAGGATCGCGCCGACGCCTACCAGCAGCTCGCGGCCGACGTGCGCGACGCCGCCGAACGCCCGGGCGACCTGGCGCGCGACGACGTCGCGGCGCTCGCCGAACGCGCCGCGGCGCTCGAGGGCGCGCGCGGCGATCAGGCGCAGCGCGACGAGATCGCCGCGGCCAGGCAGCGTTCCGGCCGCACCGCCGAACCGCAGCGCGCCGATGCGGCCGATGCCGCGGCGCGCGAGGCCCGCGAAGCTCGCTCGCTCGACGATCTGGCCGCCGCGGTCCGCGCCGCGGCGCAGGAGGCGGACAAGCGCGATGCCGCGCGCGCCGATCTCGAGCGCGCCGCCGGACCGCCGCCTGCCGAGGACGCGGCCGCGCTGGCCGCGCGCGCCGATCGCATCGCCGCGCTCGCCGCCCGCGACGAGCAGCTGGCCGCCGACGAGTCGCGCGCGCGCGAGGCGTTCGCCAAGGCCGAGACCGCGGTCGCGCAGCGCCTGCGCGACGCCAAGACCGCCACCGACGCCGCCGCCGCGACCGCGCCGCCCGCATCGGCCGCGGTCGCGCAGCGCCTGGCGCAGCAGCTGCCCGCCGCCGCCGCCGCCGCCGACGACCTGGCCAAGCGCGCAAGCGAGCGCGAGCCGTCGGCGTCCGCGACGACCCCGGGCCAGGCGCCGACGGCGCCCGCCGGCAGCAACGAGCAGCTCGCCGCCGATGCCCGCGCGCACGCCGAGGCGATCGAGCACGCCGCCGCCAGGCCGATGGCCGAGGCCTATCGCGAGGATCTCGCCCAGGGCCGGCCCGAGGCGCTGGCGCCGGTGGCCAAGGCGGGGCAGGAGCTGGCGGCGGCCGCCGTCGCGCAGCGCGAGGCGGCTGATCGGTTCGAACGCGCGCTGGCGCGGCGCGACCGCAACCGCGTCGAGCTGGCGCAGGCGTTGGCCGAGGCCGCGGCGCCGCAGGCGCCGAGCGGCTCGGAGGCGGCCAAGGCCCAGCGCGCCGCCGACCAGTCGGCGCGCGCCGCGGCGCAGGCGACCGCCGCCGCGGCGGCGCAGGAAGAAGCGGCGGCGAGGCGCGACGCGGCTCGTCAGGCCAACGCGGCGCAGGCGCAGGCCGATGCCGCGCAGCGCGCCGCCGATGCGCTGGCGGCGGCGCAGCCATCGCCGTCCGCGGCGGCGGAAGCGCGGCGCGCCGCGCAGGCCGCCGCCAACCGCGCGGCGAGCGCGACGCACGCGCGCGCCAACGCCGATGCGATCGCCGACAGCGATCCGCAGTCGCTGGCCGATGCCCGCGCGGCGCTGACGTCGGGAGTCGCAGCGCGTCACGAGCTGCGCACGGCGACCGCCGGTCTGGCCGAGCAGGCGCAGGCGGTGGTCGGCGACCTCGCCGAGCGCGCGCGACGCGCTCGCGCGACGGAGACCGGTGGCGAACCGATCGGCACCGAGGCGACGGAGGGTCCGGCGCCGGGCTTCGCCCGCTCGCCACGCCTGCCGCAGGTCTCGGCGCAAGCGTCAGCGCCGGGTGAATCGGCGTCACGTGCCCAGGACGGAAAGGAGTCGTCGGCCGAGACGCAGCCGGCCGGCGACGCGCAGTCCCGGGATGGGACGCCGTCGCCAGGTCGTCCGGAGGGGGAGAGCGAGTCGCCGACGCAGGCCGAAGCGCAGTCGCAGGGTCGGTCAGCCGGCGATCAGTCGCAGTCGCAGTCGCAGGGAACGGCAGGCGACCAGTCCGAGTCGCCGGGCGAGGCGCCGGGCAAAGGCGAATCGCAAGGCGGATCGCAGGCCAGCGCCGAGGCCAGCGCCGCCGCGCGCGATGCGCTCGGCATGGTCGCCGGATCGCCGCAGGACGCTGCCGCATGGAACCGTGCCGGCGATCGCCTGAACGCCAGCGCGGCGCGGATGCGCGTGGCCGCGGCGACCTCGGGGCGCACCGCTCGCGGTCGCGCGCAGGCATCCGCCGAGGCGCCGATCGATGCGCCTGCCGTCGCGGCGCTGCCGGACGGCGATCCGGCGAAGACCGCCGAGTGGGCGCGCCTGCGCGACGCGTCGCGCAAGCGCATCGGCGGCGACGGCGTCGAGGCCTTCAGCGAGGAGCATCAGCACGCGATCCGCGCCTACTTCAAGCGCCTGGGAGACGACAAGTGAACGCGTTCTCCTCGCCAGCCGATGCGCTGCGCGCCGCGCGGCGGCTGATGCTGGCGCTGCTCCTGGCCGGCGCGTGGTCGGCGCCCGCCGCCGAACTCAGCGACCAGCAGGTGCTCGACATCGTCACCAGCGAGGATGCGCGCGATCGGGCGATCAGGCGCGCGCTCGCGTTCCTGCGTTCGCAGTCGCAGCCGGATCACGGCATGCCCGGCGGGCCGCGCGGCGCGCTCACCGGCCTGGCGCTGATCGCGCACCTCGCCGCGGGCGTGACGCCCGAGGATCCCGAGCACGGCGCGTGGATCCGCCACGGGCTCGAATTCATCCTCGGCCTGCAGAGCGCGAACGGCTACCTCGGCGAGAAGGACGCGAGCCGGATGTACGGCCACGGCATCATGACCCTGTGCCTGGCGGAGGCGCTGGGCATGAGCCGCGACGACGACCTCGAGGAACGGCTGACGCTGGCGCTGACGCGCGCCGTGGCCGTGACGATCAACGCCGCGCAGATCACGAAGGCTCCCGCTCACGAGGGCGGCTGGCGCTATCTTCCCGGCGATGCCGGGGCGGACCTGTCGCTGTCGGGCTGGCAGCTGATGAGCCTGCACGCCACCCAGCAGGTCGGGGTGCCGGTGCCGGAAGCGGTGATCCTCGCCGCGGTGGCGTACGCCAAGCGGCTGACCTCGGCGGACGGTCGCGTGGGCTACGAGTCGCCGGGTCAGGACAACCCGTCGCTGCGCGGGCTGAGCATGCTGTCGCTGTCGATCGGCGGTCAGGGCGACGCGCCCGAGGTCGCCGCCGTCACGCAGCGCATCCTGGCGGATCCGATCAAGTGGCAGGGGCAGTGGTTCTTCTACCGCGCGTACTACGACGCGGTCGGCATGTCGCGCGCCGCGCCGGCGGCGTGGGACGGCTACTCCCGGCAGCTCGAGCAGGTGCTGGTCGAGCGCCAGAATCCGGACGGCACCTGGTCGCCGCCGCCCGGCAACAACGAGGGCGATTACGGACCGATCTACATGACCAGCATGGGCGTGCTCGCCCTCGCGGTGCAGCGGCACGTGCTGCCGGCGTATCAGCGCTAGGGAGTGACGCAGGCCATCGCTCGCAGCTCGCAGCTCGCAGCTCGCAGCTCGCAGCGCGAAGCTCCCAGCTCGCGTTGGATGCGCGAAGTCAGCGGCCCATTGTGTGCGCCGAGTGTCACGGTGTCGCTCGCGCGATACATGTGAACGTGTGCAGGCGGCCGCCGTACCACCCTCACCCACCGGAGTCCCGTGATGCGCCACGCCGTCGCCTGCATCCTGTCCATGGCCGGAACGCTTTCCGTGCTAGCCGCGGGAGAGGCCGGTCCGAGGAAGCCTGAGCGCGATCGCTGGAGCTGGAACAAACCCGCCGCGACGGTCACGGCGACCGGCGACCTGGCGTGGGCGCCGGAGAAGTTCACGTACGCGCCGGGCAAGACCGTGCGCTTCATCGACTTCGCCGCGGGCGACGACGGCGCTGACGGGTCGAAGGCCAAGCCGTGGAAGCACCATCCGTGGGATCCGGCCGCGACCGGCAAGGCCAAGGATGCGGGTGGCGCGGCGACCTACGTCTTCAAGCGCGGCGTCGTCTATCGCGGCGAACTGCGGCCGGACGAGCACGGCAGCGAGGGCGCGCCGATCGTCCTGACCAGCGACCCGGCGTGGGGCTCGGGCGAGGCGACCATCGTCGGTTCCGAGCACGTCACCGGATGGACGAAGGGCGCGAGCAACGCCGCCATCCCGGAGGCGGCCCAGGTGTGGCAGGTCGACGTGCCGTTCCTGCCGCGCAGCGCGTGGCTGGTCGACGGCGAGAAGGTGCAGCGCATCGAGCTGGCGCGCACGCCGAACTGGACGGTCACCGATCCGCAGGACGTGAAGAGCGGCTGGTGGCGCTTCGAGCAGCCCGAGTGGTGGAGCGGCGCGTGCAAGATCGACTTCGGCGGGCATCGCGCGCACCTCGGCATCGACACGAAGAACCTGACCCGCGATGCCGACTACTACGTCGGCGCCACCGCGCGCGTCGAGTACGGCATCGTCATGGGCACCCCGTATCCGATCACCGTCGAGGGCTACGACGCGAACCGGAAAGGGATCGTCTTCCAGGGCATCTGGACCGGCGACAGCGAGACCATCACCAGCGGCTGCCGCTACTTCCTCGAGGACAAGCCCCACTACCTGGACAGCGCCGGCGAGTTCTGGTTCGAGCGCAACGGCGACGGCGGGCGGCTGTTCGCGCGCCTGCCCGGCGACGCCGACCCGAACAACGCGCGTGTCGAGGTCGCGCGCCGCTGCAACCTGATCGAGGCGCGCGATCTGCGCCATGTCACCGTCAGCGGCATCTCCTTCCGCTTCACCAACACGCATTGGGACCTCTTCCAGCCGCCGTGGGGCCATCCCGACGTCAACAACGCGGCGATCCGCGTGCGCGGCGCCGCGGATGCGCTGCGCGTGTCGAACTGCTCGTTCGCGCACGTCGCCAAGGCGGTGCGCGTCGACGCCTGCGCCTACGACCCCGAGGGGCGGACGGAGCAGCCGTTCGGCTCGGTGGCGGTGGCCGACAACGACATCAGCGAGACCGACCACGGCGCGATCGAGATCCTCGCGCACAGCGAAGGCGACGTCGACGTGCTGCGCAACCGCCTGCGCGAGATCGGCCGGCGCACGTTCCGCCAGGACCACAGCCATGCGCTGTGCGTGAGCTTCCCGGCGACCATGGAGATCGCGGGCAACATCCTCGAGCGCTGCACCGGCGCGGGCCTCTTCCTGTGGGGCGGCAAGAACGGCGGCCTCGAGAGCGATGCGCCGATGGCTCGCCACCTGGTCCACCACAACAAGGTCGTCGACAGCCTGCTGTCGGCCAACGACTGGGGCGGCATCGAGACCTGGCAGGGCGGGCCGTTCTACCTCTACAGCAACATCTCGGGCAATCCCGGCGGGCGCTGGTGGGCGCACGATCCGAGCAAGCCGGCCTCGGCGCGGCTGGGCTTCGCGTACTACCACGACGGCGGCTTCAAGAACTACGACTTCAACTGCGTCGCGTGGGGGCTGACCACCGACTGGACGAGCACCGACGCGGCGCACGCGGCCTTCTACGAGGCGACGCCGACCATCCACAACCAGATCTTCAACTGCACGGTCTCGCGCTTCTGGGTCGGCTCGCAGTGGTCGCCCGGCGGCGGGCGGCACTTCTTCCTCGGCAACGTCTTCGACGAGATCGGCGGCGAGGTCTTCCAGCACGGCCAGCTCAAGGAGGACAAGGGCGAGAAGCCGGCGCACTATCCGCACGCCGGCATGGCCTACGGCAGCAACGTCGTCAGCCGCTTCACCGGCGAGCACTTCGCCGTCTACGAGTCGAGCGGGCGGCCGCTCGCCGATCCCACGGCGATGGCCGCATCGTTCGCCGAACATCCCGCGCTCGCCATGGATGTCGGCACGATCGCGGCCACGTCGCCGCTGGTCGATCCGGAGAAGCGCGACTACCGCGCCAAACCGGGTTCGGCGGCGGTCGACAAGGGCGTGAAGGTGTTCGTGCCGTGGGGCCTGGCGCGGACCGTCGGCGAGTGGCAGTTCCGCCGCAACAACGCCGAGCCGACGCGGCTGCTCGACGATCACTGGTACATGGCGCCGTACATGGTCGACCGCAACGACTTCCACCGCAGCCCGGTCCACGACCTGACGCTCGCCGGCGCCGGCGACGCGGAGAAGGCCTTCGTCGCCGGGCCGCTCGAGGATTGGACCGACGGCGCGCTGGTGTTCGATGGCCGGACCACGTCGGCGAGCGTGACGCATGCGGCGCTGATCGCGCCGTTCAGCTACGCCGCCGGCGGCGCGACGAAGACCGTGCACGGGGCCGACCTGGCGACGCCGGATATCGCCACCAGCGATCTGCTGATCGAGCTCTACCTGCAGGCCGAGCCCGGCGCCGCGACGTTGGTGACGAAGATGGACGGCGACGGCTACGCGTTGGCGTTGGACGCGTCCGGCGGCGTCGTCCTCGGCGTCGTCGGCGGCGGCGCCAAGGCGGGTCTGACGAGCGCGGCGACGATCACCGACGGCAAGTGGCACCACGTCATCGCCGAGATCGACCGCGCCGCCGGAACGGCGTCGATCTACACCGACGGCGTGCGCAGCGCGCACGGCCCGATCGCGCTCGCCAAGGACGCGAGCCTGGCGAACACCGCCGACCTGCTCGTCGGGCGCGACGCGGACGGCCATCATTTCGCCGGCGCGATCGAGTTCCTGCGCATCGCCCGGACCTCGCTCGCGGCGTCGCAGACCTCGATCGAGGAGCTGTACGACTGGCAGTTCGACGGTCCGTTCCTGCGCGACTTCGCCGGCAAGGAGCCCAAGGGCAAGCGCGACGCCGGAGCCTTCGAGGCCGCGCGCTGAAGCGGCGCGATCCGTCTGGCTTCGTGTCGCCGTCGCGTGGGCGCGCGAGGCGATCGCCCGGCGCAGGCCTCGGGATCCCCCGCCACCGGCCAGACCCAGGATCGCGACGGTCGCCGGACGTGATCGTCGCAGCGTCGATGCGGCGCGGCACGTCGCGCCGATGCGCGGCGGAAGGAATGCGCGCAACGCTTCCATTCGCGGCTTCGCGCCTGCGGTGGGTCATCACCCTCGTCGCGTGCGCCGCCTCTCTCGTCGCGCCACCGCCGCCGCACGGATCGCTATCGTCATCGGGCTGATCGCCATGGCCGCTGCCGCCGAACACCCGTGCCTGCTGTTCCGCGCGGCGGACATCCCCGCCCTGCAGGAGCGCGCGGCGCGCGAGCCGTGGCGCACGATGGCCAGCAACGTGCTGGCCCAGCTGCCGACCCTGACGGTGGATCCGACCGCGGAGTATGCGGTCCGGTGCGAGCGCATCGCCGAGATCGCCTCGGCCGCAGCGCTGGCCTGGCTGGTGGATCCGCCCGGACGGCCGGCGCACCTCGCGCTCCTGGCCGAGGACCTCGACCGCCTGGCGCCGCTCCTCGCCGAGCGCGACCTGCGCCACCCGGACGACTGGCCGCAGAACGTGCCGCTCGCGCGCGCGTGCTTCCAGGGGTTGCTGGCGCTGGATCTGGTGCGCGACGACCTGCCTGCGGCCCGGCGCGAGGCGATCGAGCGGGCGATCGACGGCATCGTCGGCTCGCTGTCGCGCACCGCGTTCGTGTCGAGCCGCTGGGCGTGCGCCGGAGCATGGGCGCGCTACCGCGGCGACGTCGCGGCCTTCGCCGAGGCGAAGGCGCAGTACCGCCGCTTCCTCGACTCCGAGATCACGCCCGGCGGCGTCATCGCCACCGGTCCGTACTACGCCGTGGCCCGCTACCTGGCGAGCGGACGGGACCAGAAGTGGCTCTTCATGGACATCCTCGAGGCCGCCGGGGAGGACGATTACTACGACGCGCCGCGCTACCGGCACGCCCACGAGTGGCTGATGGGCTACGCGTTCACGCCGGACGGGCGGGAATGGTCGTTCGGCGACACCGATCCCGATGAACAGCCGACGCAATGGGTGAGCTGGTGCGCCGCGTTCTGGCGTACGCCGCGCTTCGGCGTCGAGGCCGGACGCCTCGCGGCGTGGCGCGTCGGCGACGCGCAGCCGTTCGGCGACTTCGCCACGTACGTGCTGATGGACCGCGCGATGCCGACACCGCGCGCGCCGGAGAGCCGCGTCTTCCCCGACGGCGGCGCGTGGCTGCTGGAGCGCGGCGCGCCGCCTCGCGGTCTCGGCGTCGCGCTGTGGAGCCCGATCGAGGCCGTCGGCGGTCCCGATGGCCACGCGCACAAGGACGTCAACGCGATCCACCTGGTCGGCTACGGCAAGCACCTGCTGCGCAACACCGGCTACGCGGGTTGGGACGAGGGCGCGTACGGCGCCGATTGGGCGTACATCCACGACCAGGCGATAGGCAACAACGTGGCGCTGATCGACGACGTCGACCACGTCGACGTCCGCGGCGGCGGGATCATCGAGTCGCTGGTCGGCGGCATGGTCGAGTACGCGCGTGCCGATTCCGGTCCGGCGCTGCCGAACGGCAAGCACCGCCGCGACCTGCTCCTCGTCCAGCCGGAGCCGGGTGCTCCCGGTTACATCGCGCTCGTCGACGAGGTCGCCCCCGCGGTCGGCGCGGGCCGCGCGGTCATCGCGCTGCATCCGGCGTCCGCCGCGGTGAGCTCCGCCGAGGCGGGTCGCGACTACGCGTGGGATCTCGGCGATGGCGTGGGCCTATCGATCCTGCTCGCGACACCGCCGGATGCCGTCGCGCTGCGCGATGGGGCGCTCGCGGGAGCCGCCGGCCTCCTCGGGCGCTGCCTGGTCTCGACGTATGCGTGCGTCGGTGGGCGCGGAATCGTCACGCTGATCCAGCCCTCGGACGCGACCGACCCCGTGCGGCCGATGGCGCGGCTCGCCGGTCCCGCATGGACGGGCGCGCGACTGCGCGCGGGTGACGGTGTCGAGGACCTGGTCATCGAGTCCGACGGCGTGGCCACGCTCGCCGAGGGGGGGCTGCGTGGTCGTGGCCCGCACGGCGTGGTGGCGCACGCGATCGGGCGCGCTCGCCGGCTGGTTCTGCCGTGCCGGCACGCGGCTGCTCCACGACGGCGTCGGTTTCGAGGCCTCGGCGCCGGTCACGATGCGGATGGACGGCTCGGCGGGCGCCGTGCTCGCGGTCGACGCGGTCGAGATCGTCCTGCGACGGCCCGCCATCACCGCCGTCCATGTCGATGGCGCGCATGCCGCGCCCATCGCTCGTGGCGACGGATGGATCGCCATCCGGATCGCCGCCGGTGCCCATGCGCTGGCGATCGAAGCCGAGCCGCGCCGAGGGGAGGACGCGCCATGACGACGGACGCACCGATCCGGACGGCGATCATCGGCCTGGGACGCGCCGGCTGGGAGATCCACGTCGCGGGCCTGCGCGGCCGCGACGACTACCGGATCGTCGCCTGCGTCGATCCCGAGCCGGAACGGCGGCGCGAGGCCGAGCTGATCGCCGGCTGCCGCGCCTACGCGTCGGTCGATGAGCTTCTCGCCGCGCCGCACGGAGCCGAGCTCGCCATCGTCTGCACGTCGAGCGACACGCACGTGCCGCTCGCCATCCGGCTGCTCGACGCCGGTCTGCACGTGCTCGCCGAGAAGCCGATGGCCACCGGACCGGAGCAGGCCGCGCACATGGTCGCCGCCGCGCGCGCCGCGCGGACGTTCTACGCGGTCCACCAGAACCTGCGCTTCGGCGCGGAGTTCCGCCAGCTGCGCCGGCTGATCGCCTCGGGCGCCGTCGGCGAGCCGTTCCTGGTGAAGCTGGCGTGGACGTCGTTCGCGCGCCGCAACGACTGGCAGACCCTGCGGCGCTTCGGCGGCGGTACGCTGAACAACTCCGGGGCGCACGCGCTCGACCTGTGCGTCGTGCTGATGGACGCCCCGATCGTCGACGTGTGGGCCGACCTGCGCGCCGTCGCGACCGCCGGCGATGCCGAGGACCACGCCAAGCTGATGCTGCGCGGCGCGAACGGCCGCGTGATCGACGTCGAGCTGTCGAGCGGCATGGCGGCGGAGCAGCGCGGCTGGCAGGTGTTCGGACGGCTCGGCTCGATCGTGCGCGACGGCGACGCGTTCGTCGTGCGCAGCCTCGACCCGCGCGAGCTGCCGCCGCTCGAGGTGCAGCCGACGCTCGCCGTGCCGGGCCGCCGCTACGGCGTCGTCGGCGGCGAGGAGCTGCGCTGGCGCGAGGAGCGCGTGCCGGCGGCGCCGCCGGAGATGGCGCTCGACCTGTACGCCGAGCTGTGGCGCGCCATCCGCCGGGGCGCGCCGTTCGAGATCACGCTCGACCAGCTGGCCGAGCAGATGCGGATCAATGCGCTCGCGCGCGCTGCGAGCCGCGCCGCTAGGCCCGCGGCGCGTTGAGCGGCCCGGCCAGCCCCGGCCACGGATCGCCGACCTGCGCGCGCTGGCGCAGCCAGCAGTCGCACAGCACCAGCGCGGCCATCGCCTCGACGATCGGCACCGCGCGCGGCAGCACGCACGGATCGTGGCGGCCCTTGGCCTGCAGCTCGACGTTGCGACCGGCATCGTCGGCGCTCGCCTGCGGCTTCAGCACCGTCGCGGTCGGCTTGAACGCCAGGCGCGCGTCGATCGCCATGCCGTTCGAGATCCCGCCCTGGACGCCACCGGAACGGTTCGAGGTCGTGGTCATCGCCTTGGGCGCGCCATCGTCCCAGGCGAATGGGTCGTTGTGCTCCAACCCCGTCCTCTCGACCCCGGCGAAGCCCGATCCGATCTCCACGCCCTTGCACGCCGGCAGGCTCATGAAGGCCTGCGCCAGCAGCGCATCGAGCTTGTCGAACACCGGCTGGCCGAGCCCCGGCGGCACTCCGTCGACGAGCAGGCGGACGCAGCCGCCGAGCGAATCGCCGCGCTTCCTCGCGTCGAGGATCGCCTCCTCCATGCGCGCGGCCATCGCCGGATCGGGACAGCGCGTCGGATGCGCGTCGGCCAGCGCGCGCGTGACCGTCGCCGGATCGATCGCGCCGCGGGCGTCGATGCCATGCACGCGTTCGACCCACGCGCGGATGCGCAGCGCCGGGAAACGCGCCGTCAGCAGCTGCTCGGCGACGGCGCCGGCGGCGACGCGGCCGACGGTCTCGCGCGCCGAGGCGCGGCCGCCGCCTTCCCACGCGCGGATGCCGTACTTCGCGTCGTAGGCGAAGTCGGCGTGGCTGGGCCGGTAGACGTGCTTCCAGTCGGCGTACGAGGACGAGCGCTGGTCCTGGTTGCGCACCATCAGGCAGATCGGCGTGCCCAGCGTCCGGCCGCTCTCGTGGTCGATGCCGGATAGCACCTCGACCCGGTCGGCCTCGTCGCGCGGCGTCACCAGCTTGCTCTGGCCGGGCCGGCGACGCGCGAGGAAGGCCTGGACCGCGGGCACGTCGAGCGCGAAGGCCGGCGGGCAGCCGTCGATGACGCAGCCGACCGCCGGCCCGTGGCTCTCGCCGAAGGTGGTGACGGAGAAGGCGGTCCCGAACGTGTTGCCAGCCATGCTCCGATGGTCGCGCCGTCGCGCGCGTCGGCCAGCGATTCACCCGACATTCACCCGGCTCGCCTTGAACCTCACCATGGAGCCGCTACTTAAGTGACCTTTCACGCGCCGGGCACCGACGTCCCGACGCTCCATGCCGCCCGTCGCACGACTCCGGAGGTCGCTCCCGCAATGGCCAAGATCAAGAAGCTGAAGCTGAAGCTCGAGGGCTTCAACAACCTCACCAAGGCGCTGAGCTTCAATCTCTACGACGTCTGCTACGCCAAGACCGCGGCCGACCGCAAGGCGTACCTCGCGTACATCGACGAGGAGTACAACGCCAAGCGCCTCGAGGACATCCTCACCGAGGTCGTGCACATCATCGGCGCGAACATCCTCAACGTCTCGCGCCAGGACTACGATCCGCAGGGCGCCAGCGTGACGATGCTGATCAGCGAGCAGCCGGTCGACAAGGAGCCCGAGAACCCGGAGCAGCCCGGTCCGGTCCCCGAGACCATCGTCGCGCACCTCGACAAGAGCCACATCTGCGTGCACACCTATCCGGAAGCGCACCCGTACAGCGGCATCGCGACGTTCCGCGCCGACATCGACGTCTCGACCTGCGGCAAGATCTCGCCGCTGCGCGCGCTGAACTTCCTGATCCACAGCTTCGATTCGGACGTGATGTCGATCGACTACCGCGTGCGCGGCTTCACCCGCGACGTCGAGGGCACCAAGCACTACATCGACCACAAGATCACGTCGATCCAGAACTACGTCAGCCACGAAATCCTCGGCGACTACCAGGCGATCGACACCAACAACTACCAGGACTACCTGTTCCACACCAAGCTGATGCGCACCGAGATCGATCTCGACCACTACCTCTTCCAGGGCGGTGCGAAGGAGAAGCTGCCGAACAAGCGCGACCGCGAAAAGGTCCGCGCGCGGCTCAGCGAGGAGATCCAGGAGATCTTCTATGGGCGGAACTTCCTGACCTGAGGTCGCAGGTCCTGAGCAGGTGAGGCGGGCGACGTGCCCGCGCGGCGGTCATCGCGGCGGTCGTGTGCGGTCGGACGACGGATCGGCGTAGCGCCGTCCGAAGCGCATCCGCTCTACGACGACCGATCGATCCGCGGCGGACACGACAATGCGGCTTGGAGCACGCCATGCCCACGCCGCAGGAAACCGAACCGCGCATGCCCGATGCGGTCGAGCGCCAGGATTTCCACGACCAGGTCGACACGCCGGTCGGCGGGTCGCTCGCTGCCGCCCACCATCATCCGCCGGTCTCCACCGAGCTCGAACGCGGTGCGTCGCATCAGCGGCACCTCGGCGTGGCCGCGATGGACGCGGGCGGCATCCCCGCCGCCGCCGCGGCATGGACGGCGGAGCAGGTCCTGGCCGCGAAGCGCGACGAGCAGGCCGGCGCCAACCGCCGTGACGTGCTCGACGAACTCGATCGGCAGCTCGCGTCCAGGATCACGGGCGCGGCGCCGTCATCCACGCCGCCGGCCTAGCCCGGCGATCATCGCGGATGGTGGTGGACGCGGGCGATAGGCCGCCGCCCCCGCCGTTGCGGAACCTCGCTGGCGGACGGAACCGGATGCACGTCGCATGCTGAAGCGGCTCACCACGACCCGGAACGCATCGCCGGGCGTACGACGGGCGTCGCGATCGAGTCGCGATGGGGAGCCACGTCGCAGGCCTGCCCGCGGTGTCCGTGCCGTCACGGCCGCTGCATGCGGATCGAGCGTGGCTATGGATGGCGTGGGCGCGCGGACCGGCCGGCGACGGCGCTCCGGGGAAAGCGACGAGAACATGGCGATCATCATGGTGCGTCTGAAGAACGGCGAGGTCCTCGAGCTCATGAAGACCCGCGCGGTGGCGGAAGCGCGCACGATGAAGACGAACATCGACCGCTGGGTCGCCAACGGCAACACCATCGTGTTCGCATTCCACCATGAGCGCGACGCGGACAGGATGATGCGCGAGGTCCTGGCGTCGGAGATCGAGGCGGTCGAGGTCCACATCGTCCACGATCCGCGCGACGACGATGTGCAGGAGGCTGGAAGATGATGACGTCGCGGTGAAGCCGGATGCTCGCCGTCGTCATCGAAACCGGGAACCGGGTGACCGATCCCGCGCGCGCTCAGGTCGCTTCGGGCTCGGCCGAAGCGGCTTCGCCCTCGGCCTTGGCGCCCTCGGCCGGCGCGGCGGCCGCCGGCTGCTTCTTCTGGAAGCGCGGCGGGGGGTTGCCCTTCAGCTCGTACGGCTTGCCCTCTTCGATGACCTGCGCGTTCTTCTGCGCGGCCTTGAGCTGGTTGAGCATGTCGTCGCTGGTGAATCCGGTCGCGAGCTTGAAGGCGATGCCGACCTTCTTGTTGCCGTCCTTGTCCGCCTCGAGCTCGCTGTATTTCGTCCACAGCAGGTGCGCCGCCTGGCCGCTCTCGAACGGGGTCGTGACCCACATCTGGAAGCGGTGCTGGGCGTTGCTGGCGCTGTAGGCGATCAGGTAGTCGCGGGTCTCGTGCGATTCGGCCTTGAGGCCCATCTCGCGGGCGAGCTGGTTGATGCCGGCGCGGGCGGCGTCGCAGGTGACCTTGCCGCGCTCCTGCTGGATGACCGACATCTCGTACGTGCCGATCGACTCGCGGCGCAGGGCCTTGAGCAGGGTGGCGTTGATGTGCGCCCCGAGGACGACCTTCAGCTCGCGTTCCGGGAAATTGGCGTACGTGGGCTTGGTCGGATCTGGCATGCGGCGAGGGTTATAGGTCCAGAGGGGGCAGCGACAACCCCCATGCCGCAAGGATTTGCGTCGCCGCGCGCCCACGCGCGGCGCGCGGCCCCGTTCCTGCGGCGCACGCGTGACCGGCCTCGTTTTTCCGCTCGCCGCCGGGCTGCGGAATGCCCGCGCGCCGCGCGACCGTGGCACGGTGCGCGGCGCAGCGCTAGCGTCGCGCGGTGATCATCGCCTTCGAAGCGGTCGGCCGATCGGGTTCGGCATGCGCGGTGGACGCCGCCGGCGCGCTGATCGAGCACGCCGCGCTCGACGGCATCGAGGCCGAGGTCGGTCTGGCCGCGCTCGTGCAGGGGCTTTACGCGCGCCACGGCGCGCCGCGCGCGTTGGCGGTGGCGACGGGGCCGGGCAGCTTCACCGGGCTGCGCGTCGCCGTGGTGCTGGCGCGCACGTTGGCCTGGATGGATGCTCTGCCGGTGCACCCCGTGGACAGCCTGGTGGCGTTGGCGCTGATGCACGGGGATGGCCTGTGGTGGCCGCTCCTGCCGCTGAAGCGCGACACCACGTTCCACGCGCTGGTGCGGGTCGCGTCGGGGAAGGCCGAGGTCCTCGCGTCGACCGTCGCGACGGCCGATGACGACCAGCCGACGCTCGCCGAGGCGACCGCCACGGCCGTCGCCGTCGGTCCGGCATTGACCCAGAAGCCGGGCCTGGCCGAGCGCTGGTGCCCGGGCGTGCGGCTCGGTTCCCCGGCGATGCCCGACGCGCGCGGCGTCGCCGCGGCGGCGCGCGGCGTCGCGGCGGTGGAGTGGCGGGCGCTGCTGCCGGCCTACCACCGCGAGCCGGCGCCGGTGCTGCAGCGCCGCGAACGCGAGGGCCGGCCATGACCTGGCGCAACCGCGTCGAGGTCAGCTACGGGGCGCTGCGCGCCAACGTCGTCGCCGTGCGCGCCGCCGCCGGCGGGCGCGATGTCATCGCGGTGGCCAAGGCGGATGCGTACGGTCTCGGCCTCGAACGCTGCGCGCGGATCTACCACCAGGCCGGCGTGAAGGCGCTGGCGGTGGCGGCGACGGTCGAGGCCGATCGCGTGCGGCGCATGGTGCCCGAGGCGCGCGTCATCCTGCTCTCCTCGCCCCTGCCCGAGGAGCGCTCGGCGGTGGTCGCCAGCGCCTACGAGGTCTGCCTGTCGTCGATGGATGAGGTCCACGAGTTCGCGAGCCTCGCGACCGCGCGCTCGCCGCATCCGGTCCACGTCCACGTCGACACCGGCATGGGCCGCTTCGGCGCGCTGCCCGACGAGGCGGCCACGCTGGTGCGCGCCGTGCTCGCCGCGCCCAGCCTGCGCCTGGCCGGCATCAGCACGCACTATCCCAACGCCGCCGACGGCACGCTGTCGCGCATCCAGGAGAGCACCTTCGCGGCGCTGATCGACTCGCTGCCGCCGCTGCCGGCCGACTGCTGGATCCACTACGCCAACTCGGAAGGCCTGATGCTGCGCCCGCGCGGCCCGACCAACGCGGTGCGCGTCGGCCTGCTGCTGACCGGCATCCTGCCCACCGGCTGCCCCGACCCCGGGATCACGCCGTCGCTGACCTGGATCAGCTCGATCTCGCTGGTCAAACGCCTGCCCGCCGGGCACGGCATCAGCTACAACCGCTCGCACGTGCTGGCGCGCGACTCGATCGTCGGCGTGGTCCCGGTCGGGTACGCCGATGGCCTGCCGATCGCCCTGTCGAACAAGGGCTCGGTGCTGATCCAGGGCAGCCGCTGCCGGATCCTCGGGCGCGTCACCATGGACTACTGCATGGTCGACT
>DASPLE010000116.1:0-13128 GCA_035627695.1 Planctomycetota bacterium | reverse complement strand
CTTCGAGCTTCGAGCTTCGAGCTTCGAGCTTTCGAGCATTCGAGCATTCGAGCTTCGAGCTTCGAGCTTCGAGCTTCGAGCTTCGAGCTTCGAGCTTTCGAGCTTCGAGCTTCGAGCTTCGGCCCACCCCCTACGCCGACGGCACATCCCACGTCAGCGCGAACACCGATCCGCCCGGTCCGGTGCTCACCAGGTGCAGATCGCCGCGCTGGCGCTGCAGGCACCTCCGCGCGACCGCCGCGCCCAGCCCGAGCCCGCGCGTACGACCGGTGACGAACGGCTCGAACAGCCGCGCGCGCACCTTGTCGGGAACGCCGGCGCCCTGATCCGCCACCTCGATGCGCCCGGGAGAAGCCGTGACCACCACGCGCGCGCCGGGCTTGCAGGCCTCGATCGCGTTGCGCACGACGTTGAGCAGCGCCTGGCGGCTGAGCTCGACGTCGCCCAGCGCGAGGCCTTCGCCCGCGCACGACAGATCGACGCCCGCGGCTTCGGCCGCGCTGGACGACAGCTCGCAGGTCGTGCGCACGAGCGTGCGCAGATCGAAGCGGTCGGAGGCCGACTCGCGCTCGCGAGAGTAGAAGAGCAGATCGGTGACCAGGCGGCCGAGCCGGTCGACCTCGCCGAGGATGATGTCGACGCACTCGATGTCGGCCTGGTCGGAGAGCGCCTCGCGCACCAGCTCGGCGTTGGCGCTGATGCCGGCCAGCGGATTGCGCACCTCGTGCGCGACCGTGGCCGCCATGCGGCCGAGATCGGCGAGCGGACGCAGGCGGCGGATCTCGTCGATCAGCTGATCGCGATCGGCGTCGACCGTCGCGCGGCGCGCATCGTCGCGCGGCGCCACCGCGGCGGTCGGCTTCGCCGGATCGGCTTCGACGCGTCGCGCCATCAGCCGGACTCGGAGGCCAGCGGGTTGATCGGCACCTTCACCACCGGCCACGCGTCGGATGACTCGGTGCTGGCGCCCGACTTCATCAGGTTCAGCTCGCGCAGCTTGTTGTAGAGCGTGGTCCGGTTGATGCCGAGCGCCTCGGCGGCGTTCGACTTGTGGCCGTTCGCCTCCTGCAGCGCGGCGCGGATGACCATCGCCTCGATGCGGTTGATGTTGCGCTCGCCCGGCGGGATGAGCAGCGTGCCCTCGGGCACCGCCGGCGCCGACTCCTGGTCGCCGCGGCCCGGCTGCGGCAGGCGCTCGTCCATGCACAGGTCGCCCGCCTGGATGGCCTGGCCCTCTGCGACGATCACCGCGCGTTCGACGGCATTGGCGAGCTCGCGGACGTTGCCCGGCCATTCGTAGGCGCGCATCGCCTCGCGCGCCGCGTCGGACAGGCGCAGGTCGGGCCGGTTCAGCGCCGGGCCGAGACGGCCGAGCAGGTGGTCGGCGAGCGGCAGGATGTCGTCCGGGCGCTCGCGCAGCGGCGGCACGCGCAGCGGCACGACGCGCAGGCGGAAGTAGAGATCCTGGCGGAAGCGCCCCTCCGCGACCTCGGTGCGCAGGTCGCGGTTGGTCGCGGCGACCACGCGCACGTCGACCTCGACGTCGGCCAGGCCGCCGACGCGGCGGAAGCGGCGTTCCTGCAGCGCGCGCAGCAGCTTGGTCTGCAGCTGCAGCGGCATCTCGCCGATCTCGTCGAGGAACAGGGTGCCGCCGTCGGCGACCTCGAAGAGCCCCGCCTTGCCCTTGGCGTCGGCGCCGGTGAAGGCGCCCTTCTCGTAGCCGAACAGCTCGGCCTCGAGCAGGTTCTCGGACAGCGCGGCGCAGTTGATGGCGATGAAGGACTTGCCGGCGCGGCTCGAGCGCTCGTGGATGCCGCGCGCGACCAGCTCCTTGCCGACGCCGCTCTCGCCCTGGATGAGCACGGTGGTCGACGGCACCGAGGCGACGCGCTTGACCAGCGCGAGGACCTTCTTCATCGCCGCCGAGTGGGCGATGAAGGTGTTGCGCCCGGTCGACTTGCCCGAGAGCCGTGCGACCTGGCGGCCGAGGCTCTGCTTGTCGAGCTGGAGGCGCACGCTGACGCGCAGGCGTTCGAGCTTGAACGGCTTCTCGAGGAAATCGGACGCCCCCTGCTTGAGCGCGTCGACCGCGAGGTCGACGCTGCCATGGCCGGTCAGCAGGATCACCGGGATGTCCGGGTCGATGCCGCGGATGCGGGCGATCAGCTGCAGGCCGTCGCCGTCGGGCAGCTTCTGGTCGAGCAGCACGAGGTCGGGGTACTGCTCGCGCATGAACGCCAGCCCGAGCTCGCCGCTCTCGGCCTCGAGCACCAGCGCGTCCGGGAACGCCTTGACGATGGCGTGGCGGATGGCCGGTTCGTCGTCGATGACGAGGATGGTCTCAGCCATGACCGCTGACCGCCCCGCCGCGACGCGCCGGCGTCCATAAAACAAACGAATGCACGTGGTGAGCGGACATTTTCGTGGTCATGGATACCCCGCGGCGTCTGAGCCCGCAAGACCACGTCGCGAGCTTGGACAACGGCGCCGGGCGCTGTGCGTCGAAGCAACGCGGCGAATGTTGCACGGCCGCCGGGGTCGTCAGGGGATAGCAGCCAGCGGCACGCGCTTCAGCGCGTCGGCGCGCGCGCCGTCGTCGGCCAGGCTGAGCCCGTCGAGCCCCGGCGCGGGCTGCGCCGCCCGCACCAGCAGGCCCTGCCACTGCCAAGCGCGATCGCGCGCGCCGTTCCAGGAGAGACCGACCTCGACGGCGTCGATGGTCAGGCCGTCGACGCGTCCGAGCTGCGATCCGGCCGCGGCGATGCCGGTGCGCGCGCCGAGCAGCGCGACGTCGACCAGGTCGAGCGAATCGACCGCATCGAAGGCGAGCGCGCTGGCGCAGCCATCGGCTTCGGCGACCACCGCGCGGAAGGCGCCGCGCCCGCCCGACAGGGTGATCAGCGCCTCGCCGGTCCCGGCGGCGGCGAAGCGGCAGCGTTCGAGGTCGACGGCCGCGTGGCGCGCGCGCAGCGCCGGCGGCGGGGTGCGCAGGAACGAATCGTCGAGCGCCAGCGATCCGCCGTCGCAATCGATGCCGCGCACGCTGGCGCGTCCCTGCAGGCCGCGGATGTCGAGGTTGCTGGCGCTGGCGACGAGGATCTCGCGGCACTCGCCGTCGATCGCGATCTGCTCGAGCCGGGCGGAGTGGACGTTGAGCGCCTCGATCGCCAGGCCGCCGCCGGGCACGAGGGTGACGCCTTCCAGCGCGAAGTTCCTCAGCCCCGCCTGCAGCTGCAGCAGCGGCTCGTGGCCATCGCCGATCAGGCGCACGCCGGGACCGGCGGCGCGCAGGCGCAGATCGGCGTGCGCGGGACCGAGCCGCCACGGCCCGCGGTAATCGCCCGCCGCGAGCACGACCGTCGTCGGGCCATCGACCGCCGACGCGGTCTTCAGCACCTGCACGAACGACGCGGGATCGGCGCCCAGCGCCGCGACGCCGCGGCCGATGATCAGGAAGAACGCCAGCGCGACGACCGCGGCGATGGCGATCGAGACGCCGACGACGCGGACGATGAGCTGGGCCTGCAGACGGCGCAGGCGCGTGCGGTCGCCGCGCGAGTTCTCGCCGCCGCGTTTGCCGGACGATCCCGCGCCGGGCAGCATCGCCGACGGGATCGTGCCGGCGGCGGGACTGGCCGCAGCGCTGGCCGCGGCCCCCGCCGCGCCGCTCACGGCAGCGACGGCCGGCGTGGATGCGACCGATGCCGGTGCGGGAGCCGCGGCACGTGCCGGCGCCGCAGCCGGAGCAGGAGCCGGCGTCGGCGTCGGCCCGGGCGCGACGCTGACGGCGTCGACCTCGGTGGTCCGCTGGTTGGCCGGCTGGCGCGGCACGCCGGTCGGCGTCGCGTTGCCCTTCGCCGAGGTGCGCGCGCGCAGCAGCGAGCGGGTCTCGCTCAGGACCATGTTCCAGTCCGCGAAGCGTCCGGAGCGGTCCTTGGCGAGCATGCGGCCGAGCAGCTTGACCAGCTCCTCGGAGATGCCCGCGTCGCGTAGCGGCTGGAGGTCGAGCGCCTCGTTGACGTGCTTGTACATGATCACGGCCGAGGATTTGCCGTTGTACATGGTCTCGCCGAGCACGGCGTGGTAGACCGTCGCGCCGAGCGAATAGATGTCGCTGCGCTGATCGAGATCGCTGTCCCCCGCCGCCTGCTCCGGGCTCATGTAGTGCGGCGTGCCCAGCGCGACGCCGCTCTTGGTGAGGTCGGCGATCGTGTAGCGGCTGGTCTGCCAGACCTTGGCCAGCCCGAAGTCGCACAGCTTGGCGCAGAACGGCTCGGTCACGCCCGGGCGCGCCGCGCCGAGGATGATGTTCGCCGGCTTGACGTCGCGGTGCAGGATGCCGTTCGACCAGGCGTAGCCGAGCGCGTCGGCCATCTGCGCCATGAGGTACAGCGCGTCGTGCTCGGACATCTTGCCGCGGCTCTGGATCTGGGCGCGCAGGCTGATGCCGTTGACCAGCTCCATGATCAGGTAGCGGTGGCCGTCGCACTCGCCGTCGGACAGCGAGCGCGTGACGTGCGGATGGCTCAGGCGCAGCGTCGCCTGGCCTTCGCGTTTGAAGCGCGCGGCGTACTCGTTGTCGTTCGAGAACTTCGACGACAGCAGCTTGATCGCGACCTCGTCGCCGTCGGCGCGGCGGCCGCGGAAGACGTCGCCCATGCCGCCCGAGCCGATGCGCCCCTGGATGACGTAGCCCTCGACCTCGAGCGCCCGGTTCGACGTCGAGCTGGCCTGGGTGCGCAGGGTCCGCGCCTGCTCCTCGGTGACGAAGCCGAGGTCCTGGACCAGGAACCACAGCGTCCGTTCGAGGCCGCGATCGGCGAGGACGCGCTGCTCCTCCTTCGCCTGCTTGAGCTGGGCGTGGGTCAGGTATTTCTGGCTCAGCGCCATCTGGATCAGTTGCTGGTCTTCGGCCATCGCGGACGAGGATACCACGAACCCCGCCGAGGCGCTGGACGTGCGGAGCCGGCAAGCCGTTGCGTAGGGGCAATCGCAGCGTCGGCAGCCATTCCGGTACGACGCCGGCGCAGCGAGGACTCAGGCCCGCGGGTGGAACCGGCGATGCACGTCGCGCAGCCGCGCGGCATCGACATGGGTGTAGCGCTGCGTGGTGCTCAGATTGGCGTGCCCGAGCAGCTCCTGCACCGCGCGCAGGTCGGCGCCGCCGGCGATCAGGTGGGTCGCGAAGCTGTGGCGCAGGAGGTGGGTGTAGAGCGGCCGCTGGATGCCGGCCAGGGCGCCGGCCACCTGCACCAGCTTCCACAGCGCCTGCCGGGTCATCGGCCGTCCGCGCGGCGACAGCAGCAGCGCGTCGCCCGAGGCCGTCGTCGCCAGGGTCGGGCGCAGCTCGGTGAGGTAGCGGCGCAACGCGCGGCGCGCGGGCTCGCCCAGCGGCACCATCCGCTCCTTGTCGCCCTTGCCGCGCAGGCGGACCAGGCGGCCGCCCTCGCGCAGGTCGGCGACGCCCAGACCCGCGACCTCGCTGGCGCGTCCGCCGGTGGCGTAGAGCAGCTCCAGCGCGCAGCGGTCGCGGGCGTGCATCGCTCCGTCGGGCGGCGAGAGCAGCAGGCTCTCGACCTCGGCGACCGACAGCACCTCGGGCAGCTCGATCCACTGCTTGGGCAGGCGGGCGAGGCCGATGCGGTCGCGCGGCATGAACTTCTCGGCGACCAGCCAGCGCGCGTACATCCGCAGGCTCACCAATGCGCGGCCGAGCGACGTGCCGGCGTGCTGGCGCTCGTCGCGCAGCCAGGCGAGCAGCCTGCCGATCTCGTCCGGGCCGACCTCCTCGATCGTCAGGCCGAGCGCGGCGAGGCCGGCGTAGGCCTTCGCGAGATCGTTCTCATAGGCGGCGAGCGTGTTCGCGCTCAGCCCGAGCTCGAGCCGGCAATGGGCGAGGAAGTCGCGGCGGGCATCGAGCACGCGACGAGCATGCGCGCTCGCGTGCGCCGCCGCAAACGCTCATCCACCGACGACCACCGTGTTCTCGATCGCCGCCGGGAAGTACCAGTCGGGGTTCTGGCTCACCGTGCACCGGCACTCGTCGCAGCAGGTACCGATGCGGAGGATCGCGTCGCCGGCCTCGTCCTGGTGCGGGGCTATGACGACGGCGACCTGCGGATCGACCTTCTGACCGCAGACCGGGCAGATGGTGTTGGTGGGTTCCTGGGCGAGGTTCTGCATGGCCGGCTCCACCGGGCCATCGTACCCGCCGCCGGGCGACGAACGGGCTCGCAACGGGCGCGGCGGCGACCTGTTCAGCGCAGCTTCTGCTGCGCTGCGCCCAGCCGCTCGAGCACACGCGTGTGGCCGAGCGCCGCCAGGGTGTCGAACAGCGGCGGCGATTCGCGCTTGCCGGTGACCGCGACGCGCAGCGCCATGAACACCTGCTTGGGCTGCCACAGGCGCGCGAGCTCCTTGGCCGCCGGCGGCGCGTTCTCGGCCGGGTTCGCGCGCTCGGCCAGCAGCCCGCGGATGAAGGCGTCGAGGCTGGGCGCGTCCCACGTCGCCTCCTCGTTCGCCGCGTAGGTCTTGAGCGCGCGCTGCACGTCCTCGAACACCGCGCGCGCCTGCTCCTTGGTCCACCCTTTCGGGATCAGGTCGTCGACGTGCGGCGAGACCGATTCGGCGTAGAACGGCTCGGCCTGCCAGATGAAGTCGCCGCCGACCACCATGCGCTCGCGCATCAGCGGCAGCAGCTTGGCGACGCGCGCGTCGACCGCGCGGTGGATCTCGGCCTGCACGCGGTCGGCGGGCAGCTCGCGGAAATACTGGCCCTGGAGGTGCTTCAGCTTGGCCAGGTCGAACACCGGGCCGGCGACGTTGATGCGGTCGAGATCGAACGACGCGATGAGATCGTCCAGCGAGAACTTCTCGCGCCCGTCCGGCATCGAGTGGCCGAGCGTGGCGAGGAAGTTGAGCAGCGCCTCGGGCAGGTAGCCCTGCTCGCGGTACCACAGCAGGTTCGTGGGATTCTTGCGCTTCGAGATCTTCGACTTGTCCGCGTTGCGCAGCAGCCCGACGTGCACGTACTCGGGCTTCGGGAAGCCGAGCTGCTCGTTGAGCAGGATGTGCTTGGGCAGCGAGTTCAGCCACTCCTCGGCGCGGATCACGTGGGTGATGCCCATGAGGTGGTCGTCGACCACCGCCGCCAGATGGTACGTCGGCCAGCCGTCGCTCTTCAGCAGGACCTGGTCGTCGATCTCCTTCCACGCCTTGACCACCGGCTGCTTGCGCAGGCGGTCCTTGTAGACGTGCTCGCCCTCGAGCGGGACCTTCATGCGGATGACGTACGGCTCGCCCGCCGCGACGCGTTTGCGCGCCTCGTCGAGCGGCAGCCCGCGGTGGCGGCGGTCGTACATGATCGGCTCGTTCGCCGCGCGCTGGCGCGCCTTCATCGCGTCGAGCTCGCGCGCCGTGCAGAAGCAGTGGTAGGCGTGCCCCGCCTCGAGCAGCTGGTCCGCGTACTTCCGGTAGATGCCGAGCTTCACGCGCTCGCTCTGCACGTACGGCCCCTTGCCGCCGCCGACGTCCGGCCCCTCGTCGTACATCAGCCCGAGCCAGCGCATCGACTCGTAGATCGCCTGCGCCGACGCCTCGGTGCAGCGGCTCTGGTCGGTGTCCTCGATGCGCAGGATGAATTGGCCGCCGTTCTTCTTGGCGAAGCAGTAGTTGATCAGCCCGATGTAGGCGGTGCCGACGTGCGGATCACCGGTTGGGCTGGGTGCGATGCGGACGCGGACTGACATGGGGCGGCATCGTCACGCGGGCGTCGCGGGCTCAAGGGGCGCGCGGTGCCCGCTTCGGGCCCTCGAGGTTCGAGGTTCGGGATTCGAGCTTCGAGCTTCGAGCTTCGAGCTTCGAGCTTCGGGCTTCGGGCTTCGGGCTTCGAGCTTCGGGCTTCGCGCTTCGGGCTTCGGGCTTCGGGCTTCGCGCTTCGGGCTTCGCGCCTCGGGCTTCCCGCTTCGAGCTCGCGCCGCGCGTCAGTACACCGTCGCGCCGCTCGGCGCGGCTTCCGGCCGACCGGACGCCCCGTCGAGGAGCACGCGCACGCGCGCGTCGAACGGCGTCCACAGCGGCGCCTCGATCCCCTCGATCTCCGCCAGGCGCGCGTTGATCACGCCCTCGATCTGCTCGGTCGTCGGGCGCAGGCTGGCGGGCCACGACGGCGGCGTGGTGTACTCCAAGCGTTCGAGATGCAGCCGCATCGCGACGGCATACCCGCGGCGAGCGGTCTCGAACGACAGCTCGATCCGCCCGCCGCACGCGTCGATCGGGAACACCTGGTTCATCATCTCGAGCGCCCCGCGGCACTCGAAGCGGAACGAGCGCACGACCACGCCGTCCTTGTCGACGCCGTCGCCGGCATCGTCGATGGTCGCTCCCGGCTCGAGCCACGGCGTCACCGCCAGCGGCAGCTCGCCCGCGGCGTGCGCCTGACGCATCAGGCGCGCGAGCAGCGCATTGACCGCCCCGGTCTCGAGGCGGCCCTCGACCAGCGGCCCCGACGGCAGCGCCGCGTCGGCGCGCAGGCGCAGCGTCAGCGGCAGCTCCGGCATGAGTTCCGGATGGTGCAGCCGCCCGTCGATGGTCAGCCCGGAGCGGATTGCCCCCGGCGGGATCGAGCGCCCGGCGAGCTCGGCGACCAGGTCGCGCGCGCGCGACGGCGTCGCGGTCAGCACGAGATGGGGACGCGGTCCGACGGTCGGATCATCGACCAGGCGTTCGAGGACCAGGCCATCGCCGAGCGTCATCGGCAGCGCCTGCGCCAGCGCCGCCTCGGCCAGCCGGCCGCCGGCGAGCCACCAGCCGATGCCGGCGACGGCGACGAGCGCCGCTCCCGCCACCGCCACGCGCCATGCCCAGGGTCGCCATCCGGCCATGGCGGCGATGGTGAGGACGGGGACGACGCCGGCCACAGGAGGATCGGCAACGGCATCGCGAGCCTGCGGATGCCGATCCGGGCGCATTGCCTTGGGCGATCCGAACCTAGACTCTCGCCCCTCTGGGCGCCGGGCCGCCCGCCACGGGGGAATATGCCTGGTCGCGCGGTTCGAGCGCATGTCGTCGCGGTGGCCTCGGCGCTGCCCGAACGCCGCCTGACCAATGCCGAGCTCGAGCGGATGGTCGATACCACGGACGCGTGGATCGTCAGCCGCACCGGCATCCGCGAGCGGCGCATCGTCGAGCCGGGCCAGGGCCTGTCGACGCTCGCCGAACCGGCCGCGCGCCGCTGCCTCGAGAAGGCGGGCGTCGCCGCCGCCGACCTCGACGGCATCATCGTCGCGACCATCAGCGGCGACTACGTCATGCCGGCGACCGCCAACCTGCTCCAGCACCGCCTCGGCGCGACGCGGGCATGGGGCTACGACCTCGCCAACGCCTGCAACGGCTTCGTCGCCGCGCTCGCCACGGCCAAGGCCTTCATCGAATCCGGCGCGGCCAAGCGCATCCTCGTCCTGGGCGGCGACGTGATGTCGTCGCTGGTCGATTACACCGACCGCAACACCTGCGTGCTCTTCGGCGACGGCTGCGGCGCCGTGCTGGTCGAGGCCGGCGCGCCCGGCGGGGACGGCGGCATCGACGGCTGCGACCTGGGTTCGGACGGCGCCGGCGGCAACGACCTGATCATCCCGTGCTCCGGCTCGGCGATCCCCAAGAGCGCGCAGAGCCTGGCCGCCGGCCAGCAGTTCGTGAAGCAGAACGGGCGCGCGGTGTTCACCGCGGCGATCCGCCGCATGGCCGAGGTCTGCGACACCCTGCTGACCAAGCTCGGCAAGACCGGCGCGGACGTCGACCTGCTGGTGCCGCACCAGGCCAACATGCGCATCATCGAGCCGACTGCCGAGCGCATGGGCCTGCCGATGTCGAAGGTCGTGGTCAACATCGAGTACATGGCCAACACCACCGCCGGCACCATCCCGCTGGCGCTGGCCGACGCCGAGGCCGACGGCCGGCTGAAGAACGGTTCGCGCGTGCTGCTGGTCGCGTTCGGCGGCGGCTTCACCTGGGGCGCGTGCTACCTGACCTGGGGGCGCGCGGTCCGGTGAACAAGCCGATCCACAAGCTGGCCCCGGCGCTGCGCGTCGCGCATCTGCGCTGGATGATCCGCGCCCGCCTGGTCGACGAGCGCCTCGCGGCGCTGTACCGCCAGGGCGCGATCCCCGGCGGCAGCGTCTTCCTCGGCAAGGGCCAGGAGGCGTTCTCGGCGGCGCTCGGCATGCACCTGCGCCCGCCGGCGCCCGGGCGGCGCGGCGACGTCTTCGCGCCGCTGATCCGCGATCTCGCCGGACGTTTGGCCTTCGGCGAGCCGCTGATCGAGGTCGCGCGCACGCATCTCATGCGCCGCACCGGGGTGATGCGCGGACGCGACGGCAACATCCACCGTGGCGACCTGGACCGGAACATCCTGCCGATGATCAGCCACCTCGGCGCGATGCCGGCGGCCGTGGCCGGCATGCTGCTGGCGCGCAAGCTGCGCGGCGAGCAGGCCGGCGCGGACATGGACGTCGGCGCGACGGCGATCGGCGACGGCGGGATGCAGACGGGCGCGCTGCACGAGGGCCTCAACGTCGCCGCGGTCGAGAAGCTGCCGCTGGTCCTGCTGGTCGCCGACAACCAGGTCTCGTACTCGACCTTCAGCGAGCGCACGTACGCCTGCGCCGACCTGATGGACCGCGCGATCGGCTACGGCGTGCGCGGCCATCGCTGCGACGGCACCGACGCCGACGCCTGCCTGGCCACGGTCGGAGACGCGGTCAAGCGCGCGCGCGCCGGCGAGGGTCCGCAGATGGTGGTGGCCACGCTGCTGCGCGGCGCCGGCCACGGCGAGCACGACGACGCCAGCTACGTCACGGTCGAGATGCGCTCGCGCTTCAACGACTGCCTGTCGGTGCAGGAGCGCCGGCTGATCGTCGAGAAGCTGGTCAGCGAGGCCGACATCATCGGCTGGCGCAACGAGGTCACCGCCGAGATCAACATCGCCGTCGCCCAGGCCCAGGGCGAAGCCGAACCCGATCCGGCGCAGGAGGATTGGAGCGCGTGGTCGTCGCGCGACCTGGCGCGCACGCTGATCGACCGCGCATCGTCCGCGACTGCCGGGACCACCGCGACGGAGAAGAAGCCGTGAGCGTGCGCTACGTCGACGCCATCCGCCTCGCGCTGGGCGACGCGCTCGAGCGCGACCCGCGCGTGTTCTGCTACGGCCAGGACATCGCCGCGCCGTTTGGCGGCGCGTTCAAGGTCACCAAGGGCATCGCCGAGCGCTACCCGTCGCGGATCATCAACAGCCCGATCAGCGAGGACGCGATGACTGGCGTCGCGATCGGCGCGGCGCTCGACGGCATGCGGCCGGTGATCGAGTTCCAGTTCGCCGATTTCGCGTCGATCGCCTTCAACCAGCTGGTCAACCACGCCGCGACCACCTACTGGCGCACCGGACGTCCGTGTCCGATCACCGCGCGCCTGCCGGTCGGCGGCACCAAGGGCGCTGGTCCCTTCCACTGCCAGATGCCCGAGGCCTGGCTCGCCCACCATCCCGGCCTGGTCGTGGTCTTCCCGGCGACCGTCGCCGACGCCTACCACATGCTCCTCGACGCCATCGCCTGCGACGACCCGGTGATGTTCTGCGAGCACAAGAACCTCTACAACCACCTCAAGGACCAGGCGGATCCGCGCGACGCGCCGCGCCTGCCGCTGGGCGCCGCGGCGATCCGCCGCCACGGCACCGACTGCACGCTGGTCAGCTACAGCGCGATGGTCCACACCTGCCTGGCCGCGGCCAACGACCTGGCGCGCGAGCACGGCATCGAGGTCGAGGTCATCGACCTGCGCTGCGTGCGACCGCTCGACGCCGAGGCGATCCTCGAATCGGTCGGGCACACCGGACGCGTGGTCGTCGCGACCGAGGACTGGCCGTGGGGCTCGGTGGCGAGCGAGGTGCTGGCGCTGGTCACCGATCGCGCCTTCCACTACCTCGACGCGCCGCCGGCCCGGCTGTGCGCGCGCGACGTTCCGATCCCATCGCACCCGGCGCTGCAGGCCGCGTGCGTGCCCGACGCCGAGCGCATCATCGCCAAGGTGCTCGAGACCGTGAGCTACTGATGCCGCGCTTCCCC
This sequence comes from Planctomycetota bacterium, assembly GCA_035627695.1. GTDB lineage: Bacteria > Planctomycetota > UBA11346 > UBA11346 > UBA11346 > DASPLE01. Next base: position 1,012 of record DASPLE010000116.1, on the reverse strand, counting down.
GTCCCCCTGCCGCAGTTCGGCGAATCGGCCGCCGAGGCCACGGTCGTCACCTGGATCGCGAGCCCCGGCCAGCACGTCGCCGCCGAGCAGGACCTGGTCGAGGTCCAGACCGAGAAGTCGGTGATGACCGTCGCGTCGCCGATCGCCGGCACGCTCGCCGAGCAGTGCGTCAAGCCGAACCAGCGGCTCGCGGTCGGCGACACGCTGTGCTGGCTCGACGTCGACGAGGGCGTCGTGGTGCCGAAGGCCAACGACCGCTCGGCCGCCGCGGCCACCGCCGCCGCCGCCGTCGGCCAGGTGCCGGCGCACTCGCGCCACGCCTTCGCCGCCGAGCTGCCGCTGCCGACCGCGCCGGGTCCCGAGTTCATCTCGCCGCGCCTGCGCGCGCGCATGGCCGAGGCCGGCATGTCGTCGGCCGACCTCGCGGCGATCCCGGGCTCGGGCGCGCGCGGCCGCGTCACCGCCCGCGACCTCGAGCAGTTCCTGATCCAGACCGAGGGCTCGGCGATCAGCCCGCTGCGCCTCGCCGTCGCCTCGAGCATGCAGCGCAGCTGGCAGCGGCCGCTGGCCACGGTCGCGCGCGAGGTCGGCATGGACGCGCTGCTGGCCCATCGCCGCGGCATCCTCGGCCGGCCGAGCGCGACGGTGTACGCGCTGCGCGCGTTGGCGCTGGCGATGGCCGAGGACGACCGCCTCGCCTGCAAGCTGATCGGCAACCGCCTGGTGCGGCCGAAGTCGCTCGATCTCGCCTTCGCGGTCGAGGTCAACGACGGCGTGCTGACGCCGGTGATCAAGTCGGTCAACCAGCTCGACCTCGAGCACCTCACCGCCGCCTGCCACGCCGCGCTCGACCAGGCGCGCGACCGCGGCGTCACCGGCCACACCGGTCCGTCGGTCGCGACGGTGTCGAACTACGGCACGTTCGGCATCCGCTGGGCGACGCCCATCCCGCTGCCGGGGCAGGGGCTGATCCTCGGCCTCGGCTCGCTGCACGACGTGCCCGACTGGAACC
>DASPLE010000115.1:0-4916 GCA_035627695.1 Planctomycetota bacterium | reverse complement strand
TCGACGGCTCCGTGGTAGATCACCCAGCAGATCTCCCAGGCGCGCCCGCCGGCGGCCTCGTACGCGTGCGACGCACCGGTCGGCGTCAGGTAGCCCTGGCCGGCGCCGCACGGCTGCCACTCGCCGGCGACGCGGCCGCGGCCCGCGCCCGCCTGGCAGAGCAGGACCTGGCGCATGTCCGGTCGAGTGCGGTGGAAGGCGAATGGCGGCCGCGCCCAGGACAGCCCGCACAGCGCGATGCCGCGCGCCGCCAACGACGGGCAGGCCTTGGGCGAGATCAGCAGTTCGCGCGTTCGCGTACCGATGCGGTGGATATCGACGAGGTCCATGTGGATGACGGCCATGGTAAACGACCGCCCTCACGCGTAAACCACCAGCACCTACGTGGAGATCACCATGGCCGACATCCCCCGCTCCGAATACCCGCGCCCGACCTTCGTGCGCCCGCGCTGGCTGTGCCTGAACGGAGCCTGGGAGTTCGAGATCGATCCCTGCGACTCCGGGCTCGAGCGCGGGCTGGACCGGCGCCCGCTGAGCGGCCGCATCACCGTGCCGTTCTGCCCGGAAGCGACGCTCTCCGGTGTCGGCCACACCGACTTCATGGCGGCCGTGTGGTACCGTCGCGTGATCGACATCCCCGCTGATTGGCAGGGTCGCGTGCTGCTGCATTTCCAGGCGGTCGACCACGACGCGACGGTGTGGGCCGATGGCGTCGAGGTCGGGCGCCATCGGGGCGGCTTCACCCCGTTCGCCTGCGATCTCGGACGTTGCGCCGGCAAGCGCGTGACCCTGGTGGTGCGCGCGCGCGACGACTGGAAGCGCCCGCAGGCGCGCGGGAAGCAGTCGCAGCGGCACGGCAACCACGGCTGCCTCTATACGCGCACGACCGGCATCTGGCAGACCGTGTGGCTGGAGCCGGTGCCGGAGACCCGCCTCGAACGCCCGCGCGTGACCCCGGACTGGCGCGGCGGCGGCTTCGTCCTCGAGCAGGGCGTGACCGGCGCCCGAGCCGGGCTGACGGTGCGCGCGACGGTGTCGCACCGCGGCGAGCGGGTCGCGATGGCCGAGGAGCCCGCCGGCTGGCCCGGCGCCCGCCTGCAGCTGACGATCGCGCCGGGCAAGCGCCGCGCCTGGTCGGTCGCCGATCCGCACCTCTACGATCTGGCGATCGAGCTCCGGACCGCCGATGGCACGGTCGTCGACCACGCGCGGTCGTACGCGGGCCTGCGCTCGCTCGCGATCGACGGCACGACCATCCTGATCAACGACGAGCCGGTGTTCCAACGCCTGGTGCTCGACCAGGGCTATTGGGCCGATGGCCTGATGACCGCGCCGACCGACGCGGCGCTGGTGCGCGACATCACGCTCTCGCAGCAGGCCGGCTTCAACGGCGCGCGCCTCCACCAGAAGGTCTTCGAGGAGCGCTTCCTCTACCACGCCGACCGCCTCGGCTACCTGTGCTGGGGCGAGTTCCCGGACTGGGGCACCGGTCTGAACGTGGTCGTCGACGACCACGTCCAGCCCGCGGCGACCTACGTCGCGCAGTGGCTCGAGGAGATCGAGCGCGACTACTCGCACCCGTCGATCATCGGCTGGTGCCCGCTGAACGAGACCGCGCACCATCTCGACGACCGCATCACCGGCCTGGACGACCTGACGCGCGCGATGTTCCTCGCGACGAAGCAGGCCGATCGCACGCGACCGGTGCTCGACGCGTCGGGCACCTCGCATCGCGTCGCCGAGAGCGACGTCTACGACAGCCACGACTACGAGCAGGATCCGGTGAAGTTCCGCGCCAACCACGCCGGCACCGCCGAGGGCCGGCCGCTGGTCAACGTCCCCGGCGACGCCCGGCGCCGCTGGTCCGTCCCCTACGGCGGGCAGCCGTACTTCGTCAGCGAGTTCGGCGGCATCTGGTGGAATCCGAAGGCCAAGGCGGGCGAGGATTCGTGGGGCTACGGCCAGCGGCCGAAGGACGTCGAGGAGTTCCACGCGCGTTTCGCCGGGCTCTGCGACGTGCTGCTCGATCACGAGAAGATGTTCGGCTACTGCTACACGCAGCTGACCGACACCTTCCAGGAGCAGAACGGCATCTACGGCTTCGACCGCTCGGCGAAGTTCGACGTGCAGCGCATCCGCGCGGTGCAGACGCGCATCGCCGCGATCGAGCGGCAGGCGCCGGCGGCGGCGGCGGCGGCGGCGGCGGTCGGGGAGCGCGCGGCGAAGGCGGGCTGAGGCCGGCGAAGCGCGAGGCTCGAGGCGCGAAGCGCGACGCTCGCAGCGCATATGGAAAAGCAGAAGCCCGAGGCATGCGCCTCGGGCTTCTCGTTTCCACGCTCCCGGCTCGCGCCGGATGCCGGCTACTTCTTGATCTCGGTCGAGTCGATCCACTTCATCATCTTGCGCAGCTTGCGGCCGACCTCCTCGATGGGGTGCTTGGCCTCGCTCTTGCGCAGCTTGTTCATGTTCGGTTTGCCCTTCGCGCACTCGGCGCGGAAGTTCTTCGCGAACGTGCCGTTCTGGATCTCCTTGAGGGCCTTCTCCATCGCCTTGCGCGACTGCTTGCCGATGACCTTGGGGCCGGTCACGTAGTCGCCGTACTCGGCGGTGTTCGAGATCGAGTAGCGCATGTAGCTCATGCCGCCCTGGTACATCAGGTCGACGATCAGCTTGGTCTCGTGCAGGCACTCGAAGTACGCCATCTCGGGCGGGTAGCCGGCCTTCACCAGCACCTCGAAGCCGTTCTTGATCAGCGCGGTCAGCCCGCCGCAGAGCACGGTCTGCTCGCCGAACAGGTCGGTCTCGGTCTCGTCGCGGAAGGTGGTCTCGATGATGCCGGCGCGGGCGCCGCCGATGGCGTTGCCGTAGGCCAGCGCGCGCTTGAGCGCCTTCTTGCTCGCGTCCTGCGCCACGGCGACCAGGCACGGCACGCCGCCGCCCTTCACGTACTCGCTGCGCACGGTGTGGCCGGGGCCCTTGGGCGCGATCATCGTCACGTCGACGCCCTTCGGCGGCGTGACGAACTTGAAGTGGATGTTGAAGCCGTGCGCGGTCATCAGCATCATGCCCGGCCGCAGGTTGGGCTCGATGTCGGCCTTGTAGACCTCGGGCAGGAACTCGTCCGGCACCAGGCACATGACGATGTCGGCGCGCTTGACCGCGTCAGCCGGCGGGATGACCTCGAAGCCGTGCGACAGGGCCAGCTTGGCGTTGGCGCTGGTGGTGTTGTGGTTGCCGACCAGCACCTTCACGCCGCTGTCGCGCAGGTTCTGCGCGTGGGCATGACCCTGGCTGCCGTAGCCGATGACGGCGACGGTCTGGCCTTTGATGGGGTCGATCTTGGCGGTCTTCTCGTAGTGGACCTTGATGGCCATGCGGCGCTCCGGGGCTGGTTGGGGCGGGGCAGCGTAGGGCGCCGATCGCAAAGGAAAGACCGGCCGGTGGCGGCGAACGCGCGGACAGCGATCCGATTCGCAGTTCCCGCGCGGCGTCCGAGCCCGCGCTCAGGGATCCGCGCCGGTTCCTGCCGACGCCTGCGCAGCGCATCCGAGCCGTCGCCGCAGCGCCGCCACCACCGCCGCATCGGCGCGCAGCGAGACGATCTCGATCGGCGTGCGGCCGCGCCGCAGCGCCAGGGCGACCGTCGCGATCAGCGCCAGTCCGGTGACGACGAAGTTCGGCCACGCGTTGAGCTCCCACTGGCCGGACCAGGTCCATCCCGCCCCGTCGCCGAACGGCCACCAGTACTGGATCGGATAGTGGTGACCATCGGGCCCGCGCCCGCCGATCAGGTCGCAGAACAGGTGGAGGTGGAAGCTGAGCAGCGTCAGCGCCGCGACCAGCGGTCGGCGCGTCCACGCCCACGCCGCCAGCGCGACGACCAGGGCGAAAGCGAGGTTGTGGCCCAGGACATGGTGGAAGTCCGCCCACCACAGCAGCGGCCGCTCGCTGTCGCGGGTCAGCAGCTCGACCGGCAGGCCGAAACCGTCGACGTCGGGGATGATGCCGGCGATCGCCACCGCGGCGCGGCCACGCCGGTCGAGCCGGGCTGATTCGCCGAGCAGCCAGCCGATCAGGCCGTGGGTGATCGGACTCATGCACCCAGGGTACCACGCTCCCGGCCGTGGCGCCGATGTGCGCCGATCGCAAGTCGCCCAATCCGATCGCGACCCCCCTGCGTAAAGTAAGCGTTCGCATCGGCCATCGACGCCGCGCTGCGATCGTCGTGCCTTTCCGACGGACGCGCGTCCGTCGTCCACCACCCCGACGCACCGTCATCGCCCATGGCGACGACATCAGGAGCCCTCATGCCCATCCGATTCACGCGTCGACGCGGCGCCGCCGCGGTCGGCGCCATCGCGCTGTCGGCGCTCGCGCTGATCGCCGCCGACCACAACGACGCGCCGTCGCTGGCCAGCCTGCGCCCGTCCGACATCAACGACGTCTACGCCTGGCATACCAGCGACAGCGTGGTCATGGCGGTGACCTTCGGCGGCCCGGGCATGCCCGCGGATGACGCCACGTATTCGTCGGACGTGCTCTACACGCTGAACATCGACACCGACGAGGACAACGTCGCCAACCACCGGATCCGATTCCAGTTCGGCCAGAACACCGCGGGCGCCTGGGGCGTGCGCTTCCACGACGTGCCCGGCGTCGCCGGGTCGTACACCGGCGCGGTCGACACCGTGCTCGATCTCGGTCCGTCGGTCAAAGCCTTCGCCGGCCTGCGCGACGACCCGTTCTTCTTCGATCTGCAGGGATTCCAGGAGACCGTGGCGATGGGCACGGTGCGCTTCATGAACACCCGCGACTTCTTCGCCGGCCGCAACACCAAGTGCGCCGTGCTCGAGATCCCACGCGCGACGTTCGCCAGCCAGACCTTCGGCTTCTGGGCGACCACCGAGATCGTCCGC
>DASPLE010000114.1:0-4319 GCA_035627695.1 Planctomycetota bacterium | reverse complement strand
GTCTGGCCTCGAGCTTCGAGCCTCGAGCGTCGAGCCTCGAGCGTCGAGGCGAGCGTCGAGCTTCGGGCTTCGGGCTTCGAGCAACGAGCTTCGGGCTTCGAGCAACCGCCGCTCACGCCGCGCGCAGCGCCTCGACGGGCTGCATGCGCGACGCCAGCACGGCGGGGTAGATGCCGAAGACCACGCCGACGAAGCCGCTGATGCCGACGGCGAGCATCATCGACCAGGGCGAGAGGATCGTCGGCCACTCCGACAGCCGGCTGACCGCGATGGCGCCGCCGACGCCCAGCGCCAGGCCACCGAGGCCGCCGATGAACGACAGGACCACGGTCTCGGTCAGGAACTGGGCGAGGATGTCGCTCCGGCTGGCGCCGATGGCTCGGCGGATGCCGATCTCGCGCGTGCGCTCGAACACCGTGGCGAGCATGATGTTCATGATGCCGATGCCGCCGACCAGGAGCGAGATGCTGGCGATCGAGCCCATGACGATGGTGAAGATGCGCTGCGTGCGCCGCTTCTGCTCGAGCAGCTCGCGCGGCACGACCACCGCGTAGTCGTCCTTCTCGTGCGCCTTGCCCATCAGGTGTCGGATGAGCTCGCCGGCGCGGATGACGTCGGCCCCCTCCGCCAGCGCGACGACCAGCGTCGAGACCTCGAGCCGCGTGTACTCGATCGAGCCGACCTCGTAGACCACGTTCAGGGACCCGAAGCTGATGCTCACCGCCGGCTCGGGCAGGAAGATGCCGCGGCCGATCTCGTCGCCGCTCATGCCGCCCCCGCCGCCGCTGGGCTTGGCGACGACGCCGACCACCGTGAACCAGGTGTCGCCGATCCTGACCCCCTGCCCGATCGGGTCGCGGTAGCGGAATATCTCGCGGGCGACGGCGTCGCCGATCACCGCCACGCGCTGGCGCCGCTGCATATCGAGATCGTTGAACGCACGGCCGCGCCGCATCTCGAGGTTGGCCATGCGCAGCCACGCCGGCTCGGTGGCGAAGACCTGCGCGTTGACGCGGCGCGGGCCGGCCCAGACCTTCTGCTCGACCAGCCGCGTGGCGATGGTCGCGGCGACGCCGGGAACCGCCGCGGCGATGCGCTCGCGGTCCTTGGCGGTGATGCCGTAGCTCAGGACGTAGGTGCCGCCCTTGGTCCGGTCGGCCGGCGTCGACGGCTTCTGGCTGCGCACCAGGATGTTGCCCAGGCCCATGCTCTCGACCTCGCGCAGCGACTGCGCGCGCGCGCCCTCGCTGATCGCGGTCATCGCGACCACCGCGGCCACGCCGAAGATGATGCCCAGCATGGTCAGCGACGAGCGCAGCGCGTGATGGCGCAGGCTGAGCAGCGCCGTGCCGACCAGGGGCAGGATCACGCCACCGACTCCTGCGGCACGCCGTCGCGCATGCGCACGATCCGGCCGGCGCGCGCCGCGGTGTCCTGGTCGTGGGTGACCATGACGATGGTCAGGCCGCGCGCGTGCAGGCCGGCGAACAGGTCGAGGATCGCCAGCCCGCTGGCGCTGTCGAGGTTTCCCGTCGGCTCGTCGGCGACCAGCAGCAGCGGCTCGGCGATCACCGCGCGCGCGATCGCCACGCGCTGCATCTCGCCGCCGCTGAGCTGGTTCGAGCGGTGCTCGAGGCGATGCCCGAGGCCGACCTGCTCGAGCAGCGCGCGCGAGCGCTGGCGACGCTCGCGCGGCTTGACGCCGAGGTAGAACAGCGGCAGCTCGGTGTTGTCGAGCACGGTGAGCTCGGGGATGAGGTTGAACGACTGGAAGACGAAGCCGATGCGCCGGCCGCGCAGCTGCGACAGGCGCAGGTCGTCGAGGCCGGTGACCTCCTCGCCGTCGAGCGCGTAGGTCCCCGAGTCGGGCAGGTCGAGGCAGCCGATGATGTGCATGAGCGTCGACTTGCCCGAGCCCGACGGGCCCATCAGCGCGATGAACTCGCCGCGCTCGACCGCGAGATCGACGCCTCGCAGCACCGCGACGCGCTGGTCGCGACCGGTGGCGTACGCGCGGGTCACCCCGCGCATGGCGATCAGGGCGGTCATCGTCAGCCGCCCGGCTCGACCGCGTAGACCTCGACGGTCTCGCCCGGCTGCAGCCCGCTGGTCACCACCGCGTGGCTGTCGTTGCTGTCGCCGAGGACGATCGCGCGCCGCGCGCCGGCCTCGCCCTGGACGTAGCAATGGCTCTGCCCGTCGCGCTGGTAGATCGCGTCGATCGGGATCAGCAGCACGTCGGGCAGGCGCTTGACCACGATCTCGACCTTGGCGCTCATCCCCGAGCGGAACGCCGCGTCCGCGCCGCCGACCAGCGAGATCTCGGTCGCGTAGCCGCCGGATTCACCGGTCCAGTTCTGCGACGCGGTGGTGCTGACCTTGACCACCTCGCCGGTGAAGACGGCGTCGATGCCCTCGACCGTGCTGGTCGCCGGCAGGCCGATCGTCATCTGGCCGACGTGCAGCTGGTTGACGTTGGCGACCGCGACCATGTCGCTGAGGTTGGGGATGGTCATGACGATGCTGTTCTGGTGGATGTCGGCGCCCGGCTCCAGCCGCCCGTCGTCCTGCTGCCAGTACTGCCGCTGCGCGGCGTTGCCGTAGACCACCATGCCGTCCTTCGGCGCGGTGATGACCAGGTCGACGATGCGCTTCTCGAGCGCCGCCACCGCCTGGACCTGGCGGTCGCGCTCGTGCGCCTTGATGCGCACGGCGGCCTGCTTCTCGGCGAGCTGGGTCGCGATCATCTGCTTGCTGCGCTCGGCCTTGACCAGCGCCGCCGACGCCTCGGCCTCGAGCTTGCTGAGCTCGAGCGGATTCTCGTACGTGGTGAAGATCTCGTATTCGCGCCGCGCCTTCTTGAGCTGCTGCGCGGCGGTGCGGGTGTTGAGCTCGGCGGTTCTCAGGTCGGTGCGCGTGATGAAGCTGCGCGCGTAGAGGTCGGGCATCAGGTCGTACTTCTCCTGCGCGTCCTTGGCGTCGATCTCGGCGCGCTCGGCGAGCAGCTTGAGCTCCTCCTCGCGCAGCGGCGACTTGCCCTCGCGGTACTGCTCGAGGTTCAGGCGCGAGGCGCTGATCGCGCGCTGGTCGTCGTCGAGGATCTTGGCGTTCTCCAGCTCGAGCAGCTTGAGGTCGGAGACCGCCGCCTCGGCCTCGCGCTGCGCCTTCTCGGCCGCGAGGCGCCCGTCGTCGAGCTGCTTCACCAGCTCGTCGTTGGTGACCTCCAGCACCTTGTCGCCGGCCTTGACCGTGCTGCCCTCGGGGATGACCCAGGCGATCTTGCCCTGCTGGCCCTTGATGAAGATCATCTCGCGCGAGCGCAGCGTCGCGGCTTCGCTGACCGTGATGACCAGCTCGCCGCGCCGCGCCTCGTAGCGCGCGAGGACGCGCCCGTGCTCGGCGGCCTCGTCCGTGCCGCAGCCGGAGATGGAGACGCAGGCCGCGATCGCGGCCATCGCGGCCATCGCGACGTGCGCGCGCGGCCATGGGATCGGGCGGCTCATTCGTCCTCCTCGGGTCTGAGGTACGCGGGCCAGTCGGCCACCCACATGCCCTTGGCGTCGATGGTCAGGATGCCGGTATCGCGCCGCAGCTTCAGCTCGGTCGACTGGTAGGCGCTGAGCGCCGCGTAGAACTCGGTCTCGGCGGCGCGCACGCTCTCCTGGGCCTCGAGCAGCTCGCGGTTGTTGATGATCCCGGCCTTGAAGTCGATCTGGGCCTTCTCGTAGCGCTTGTGCGACTGGACGCGGCTGTGGTCCTGGATGCGGCGGCTGGTCTGCGCCCGCTGCAGCGCGCGCGCGTCCTCGTAGACCTCCTGGATGATGCGCTGGCGCAGCGCCTCGAGGTCGCGCTGCGTGCGCGTCACCGTGACCAGCGCGCGCTCGTACGACAGGCGCTCGTTGCGGCGGTTGAAGGGGATCTCGAGCGACAGCGCCAGGCGGTACTCGGGATCGTCGTCGAGCGTGTCCGACCACGGGTTGTCGTCGGAGCCGGCGAACGACAGGCTCCCGCTCAGGTCGAGGTCCGGGAGGAGCTCGCGGCGGGCGAGCCCGAGGTTGCGCCGCACGTCCTCGAGCTGATCGCTGTCGGTGATCCAATCGAGGCGGTTCGCGAAGGCGGTGGCGATCGCCAGGCGGGTGTCGAGCGCGAGCCGCGGCATCGACACCGGCTCCTGGACGATGACCACCGGCTGATCGATCGGCAGGTTGAGGTTGAACTTGAACGCGTCGAGCGTCGCCGCGTACGCCGCCTCGGCGTCGATGCTGTCCTGGCGCGCGTTGAGCAGCGCGATCTCGGCGCGGAAGTCCTCGTCGAGCAGC
>DASPLE010000113.1:0-10235 GCA_035627695.1 Planctomycetota bacterium | reverse complement strand
TTCCTGCATCTGTTGACCGGGAAGAAGGCGCACGCCGACCTCGCCGTCGCCGCCGTGCGGCGCATCCTCGACCTGCCGGTGCAGGCGACGTATTTCGAAGCGACCAACCGGATGCGCGCGCTGTCGGCGGTCTACGACTGGTGCCACGCCGAGATCGACCCGGGCACGCGCCAGGCGATCGGCCATCAGGCGCTGGCCTACGCGCACGCCGTGCACGTCACCGGCGAGATCTGCCCGGGCAACTTCAACGCCGGCCACGAGGTCAACCAGGTCCCCTACATCCTCGCCACCTGCATCGCCATCGGCGACGAGCTGCCGGGCGCGCGCGCGATGATGGACGACGCGTTGAAGCGCTGGTCGGGCATGCAGGCGTGCTACCAGCACTTCCTCGAGCGCGATTCCTTCCAGCAGAGCTACAGCTACTGCGCTGCGTACCTGCCCGAGATCGCGATGGTCTTCAACCTCAAGGAGGCGGCGTTCGGCGGCGACGAGTACCGCAGGAACCCCTGGTACCGCAACCTCGTGGCGTGGTGGACGTACGCGTTCCGCTCCGACGAGACGTTCATCCGCTACGGCGACTACTTCTGCGCGAGCCCGGTGCTGGGCAACACCGCGTACTGGCTGCCGTTCGCCGCCTGCGCCGGGCGCTACCGCGATCCGCTCGCGCGCTGGTGGGTCGAGCGTTTCCAGATCAGGGACTCCGAGCCCGAGGCGTTCGTCTTCGAGCCGCAGCGCGAGCGCCCGGTCAGCGCGCGCGGGCCGGAGGACCTGCCGCGCAGCAGGCTGTTCGCGGGCATGGGCGTGGCGATCGCGCGCTCGTGGGAGGACGGCACGGTCGCGGCGCTGAAGTGCTCGCCGGTGTACCTGCACAACCACTGCCACCGCGACGCGAACTCGCTGACCATCTTCCACAAGGCCGATCAGGCGATCGATTCCGGCGCCTACGACGGCTACGAGACCGGGCATTGGTACGACTACTACATCCGCACCATCGCCCACAACACGCTGGTCGTGCACGATCCCGAGGAGCGCATGGTCAGCCGCGGCCGCGAACGCGCCAACGACGGCGGCCAGCGCTTCATCAACCAGCCGGACTGGGCGCCGCGCACCATCGCCGACGTGCGCTCGCCGCGCTGGCGCGACGGCGACATCGCCGCCTGGCGCGACGGCGGCGACTGGAGCTACGTCTGCGGCGACGCCTCGCGCTGCTACGACCGGAAGAAGCTGCGCCGCTTCCGGCGGCACGTGGTCTTCGTCCACGACCATCCGCATCCGCGCGCGGTGTCCCTGCTGGTGATCGATGACGTCGTGCTGTCGCGCGCCGGGCTCGTGCCGCGCTGGCTGCTGCACACGATGGATCGCCCGTCGGTCGATGGCGGATGCATCGTCTCGCGCCACGGCGGCGGCCGCCTGACGACGCACGTGCTCGCCCCGGTCCTTCCGCGCGTCGAGGTCATCGGCGGCCCGGGCGAGGAGTTCTGGTGCGACGGGGCGGACCGCGCGATGTCCGGCCAGCTGCGCGGACCGCACACGCCCGGCGCCTGGCGCGTCGAGGTCTCGCCATCCGCGGCGGCGACCAGCACGCGCTTCATCACCTGGCTGTGCCCGGCGGACGTCGACGCCCCGGTCGAGGAGGCGCCGCGGGTCGAGATCGCCCGCGATCGCGTCGTCCTGCGCCAGGCGGGGCTGACGCTGGCGGTCGGCTCCGGCCGGATCGCGGCGCCCGACGGCGATCGCCGCATCGCCGTCCGCCTGGCGCGCTGATCAGCGCCGCCGCCAAGCGCGCGGCGACGAGCCGAAGCGACGGGTGAACTGGCGCGCGAAGTAATCGGCGTCGCGCCAGCCGCACGCCGCGGCGATCTCGCCGACGCCGAGATGGCTGGTGCGCAGCAGCTTCGCCGCGAGGTCGAGGCGGACGCGGCGATGGACGGTGCCCGGGCTCGCGCCGAGGTGGCGGCGGAAGAGCGTGCGCAGGTGGCTCGGCGCGACGCCGGCGGCGCGCGCCAGCGCCGCCGCGGAGAGGTCGGCCGTCGGCTGGGCCTCGATCAGGCGCAGCGCGCGCGACACCGGGCGCGGCAGCGCGCGCGGCGCGAGCAGCCGCGCATCGAGCGCGCCGAGGCGCTCGAGCACCGCCAGCGTCAGCGCCGCCGCGACACCGGTGGCGCCGTCGCGCAGATGCCGGCTGATGTCGGGCAGCCAACGCCTGAGCGGATCTCCCGGTGCGAGGTCGACCACGCGCGGCCGGTCGGGGAAGCGCCGGCCGCGGCAACGGAAGACCACGAACCACGAATGCGTCCCGCGCTGGTTGCGCTGGTCGTGGCGGGCGCCGCGCGGGAACAGGAACAGGCTGCCGGCGCGGCCGACGAAATCCGCGCCGCCGGCGGTGATCAGCGCGCGGCCGCGCGCGATCAGGACCAGCTCATCGCCGTCGTGCTCGTGCGGGGCGGTGGCGCCCTCGCCCTGATCGCCGCCGCCGGCGCTGAGCACCAGCGGCAGGCGGGCCAGCGTCGTTTCGTCGGGGTCCGACGGCAGCGCGCCACGGGTCGCGAGGAAGGCCATGCGATAGCGTACCACCATGAACCTCCACCGGCTCGCCTCCACCCCCGACCATCTCGCCGTCGATCTCGGCAAGGGCGAACGCCCGCTGGCGGGATCCGGCGTCACCGTCGACACCGTCGCCGACGCGCGCGGGCTGCGCGTGATCATCGCCGCGCCGCAGGCCGAGCCGCTGTCGGTCCGCCTGCGCTGGCATCTGCGCGTGCCGGAAGGGATCCGCTGCCTCGGCGACGCCTGGGAACGCGGCTACGGCGATCTCGAATGGCGCGGCCTCGTGCCGGAGCGCGCCATGCCCTGGTACATGCTGATCCACGACGGCGCCGCGCTGCACGGCGTCGGCGTCGCGACCGCGGCCAACGCGTTCGCCTTCTGGCAGATCGACGAGGCCGGCATCACCCTGGTGCTCGACGTGCGCAACGGCGGCATGGGCGTGCGGCTCGGCGCGCGCCGGCTCGAGGCGGCGACCGTCGTGGTGCGCGAGGGCGCGCCGGGCGAGGACGAGTTCGCCGCCGCGCGCGCCTTCTGCCGCGCGCTGTGCGCGGCGCCGCGGCTCCCGGACCATCCGGTCTACGGCGCGAACGACTGGTACTACGCGTACGGTGACAACAGCGACGCCGGCACCCGACGCGACGCCCGCGTGCTGGCGGAGCTCACCGCGGGGCTGACCAACCGTCCCTATGCGGTGATCGACGGCGGCTGGTACGGCGCGACGTGCTGCGCCGGCGGCCCGTGGCGCGGCAACGCCAAGTTCCCCGACATGCCCGCGCTGGCGAGCGACCTGACCGCGATGGGCGTCCGGCCAGGGCTGTGGGTCAGGCCGCTGCTGCATCAGGCGGGCCTGCCGGACGCGTGGACGATCCAGGCGCCGCGCGAGAAGCAGAAGGACGAGATCGTGCTCGACCCCTCGCTGCCCGAAGTCCTCGCCCAGACCGAACGGATGCTGCGCGCGGTCACCGGGTGGGGCTACCGCCTGATCAAGCACGACTTCACCACCTACGATCTGGTCGGGCAGTGGGGCTTCGCCATGCGCCACCGCCCGACGCTGGACGGCTGGCGCCCGCACGACGATGCGCGCACCACCGCCGAGATCGTGCTCGATCTGTACCGCGCGATCCGCCGCGGCGCCGGCGACGCGCTGATCATCGGCTGCAACACCATCGGCCACCTCTCCGCCGGGCTGTTCGAGCTCTCGCGCACCGGCAACGACACCAGCGGGCTCGCCTGGGAGGCGACGCGGCGCAACGGCGTCAACACCTTGGCGATGCGCATGCCGCAGCACGGCGCGCTGCATGCCGTCGACGCCGACTGCGTCGGCCTGACGTCGCGCGTCGACTGGCGCCTGACGCGGCAGTGGCTGGACGTGCTGTCGCGCTCCGGAACGCCGCTGTTCGTCTCGGCCGATCCGGCGGCGCTCGGCGACGAGCAGCGCTCCGCGCTCACCCGGGCGTACGCCATCGCCTCGGTCGCACGCCCGGTCAGCCGGCCCCTGGACTGGCGGAACACCTCGCAGCCGCGCCGCTGGCGCCACGCGGATGGCGACACGACCTACGACTGGCAGGCGGATGGCGGCGCCGAGGCGCTCTGCCGCTGGAGCTGACGTGCGCTGACCCGCTGCGCTGGCGAGCCATAAGGCATTGGCGTACCATGGGTCATGGTCGAACCCGTAAGCCAAGGCCGGGCCGCGCGTTGTCCCGGCATGGGCGAGGACCACGACGCCGATGTCGAACGCCTGGCGCTGGCCTGGCAGGCCGGCGACCGCGCCGCGTTCCGCGACCTGGTGCTGGCCACCGGTCGCGAGCTGCGCATCTACGTCGCCGCGCACTGCGATTCGGGCGAGCTGGTCGAGGAGGTCCTGCAGGAGACCTACGTCGCCTGCTTCGAGCGCATCGCCCAGTACAAGCCGCAGGGCGCGTTCATCGCCTGGCTCAAGCGCATCGCGCGCAACCGCCTGGTCGACCACTGGCGCGAACGGCGCCGCCTGGCGTCGCTCGACGGCGACGAGATCGAGACCGCGCTGGCGGACTCCGGCCTGACCGATCTCGACGACGCCGACGAGCGCGCCGCCGCGTCCGCGCGCCTGCACCGCTGCCTCGATCGCCTGTCGCCGCGCGCGCGCGCCCTGATCGAGCGGCGCCACCTGCAGAGCCAGCCGCTCGCCGACCTCGCCCAGCAGTTCAAGCAGTCGGTCAACGCGCTGGGCGTGGTGCTGCACCGCATCCGCCGGACGCTGCGCGACTGCATGGAGAAGCCGGCGTGACGGACGATGCCGACCACGACCTCGCGCTGATCGAACGCTGGCGCGACGCGGCGTTGTCCGCGGTCGAGCTCGACGCGCTGCGCGCGCGCATGCGCGACGACCCGGCGTTCCGCGCGCGCTTCGTCGACGAGGCGCGCTTCCACGGCATGCTCGCCGGGCTGCTCGGCGACGACGGACCCGCGCTGCTGACCCGCGTCGAGAACGCGATCGCCGGCTCGCGCCCGAGCGGGCTGCACCGCCTGGTCGATACCGTCGAGCGCCGCGTCGAGCGCTCGCACCCGCGTCCTCCAGGCGGCGCGACGCGCGCGTTCACCCGCGCCGGCGGCCGCCGCTCGCCGACGATGCGGCGCATCGGCGTCGCGCTGGCGGCGCTGGTCGTGATCGCGGTGGTGTGGACGATGCAGGCGCCGCGCAGCGCGACGATCGCGCGGGTCGCCGCCGCCAGCGCGGCGACGCTCGATCGCGCCGGCGTCAGCCGCTCCCTGGGCGCGGACGAGGCGATCCAGAGCGGCGACGTGGTCACCACCGCGGCCGGTTCGGCGACCATCGCCTACGCGGACGGCACGCGCATCGATCTCGCCGCCGATTCCACCGCCGCCTTCGCCGCCGGCGCCGTGGGCAAGCGCATCCGCCTCGATCACGGCGTCGCCCGGGCGAGCGTCGCCAGGCAGCCGGCGGGGGCGCCGCTCGAGATCGCGACGCCGCACGCCGCGATCGTCGTTGTCGGCACGCGCTTCACCCTCGGGGTCGCCCCCAGCGGCACCGACCTGACCGTCGACGAGGGCCGCGTCGCGCTGCTGCGCGGCGGTGAGCGCCGCGAGGTCGCTGCCGGGGAGATCGCCCGCGCCGACGGGGATGGCATCGACGCCTGGCCGATCTCGCCGCAGGCGCTGGCGCGCGAGCGCGACGCGATCATCGCCGCGATCGCGCCGGATGCCGAGGATGGGCGCCTGTTCGCGATCCCCTGGGAGACCGATCTGCAGGCCGCCCGGCGACGCGCCGCGGCCCAGGACAAGCCGCTGCTGATGTGGGCGGGCTGGGGCCATCCGTTCGGCATGGGCAACGCCGAGACCGTGACCGCGCGGCGCGTGATCGCGGTCGATGCGCGTTTCCAGGCCGCCGTCGCCGGGCGGTTCGTCCCGGTCGTCGTCGATCCGTGGGTGATGATCAAGCGCGACGACGACGCCGGCCGATTCTATCGCGCCGCGATCGCCTCGGCGGGGCGCACCGACACCACCAACGACGGCTTCTTCGTGGTCGGCGCCGATGGTCGCGCGCTCGCCTCGTGCGTGGGCGTCGCCACCGTCGAGGAGGTCCTCGCGATGCTCGGGCAGGGCGCGGCGGCGCATGCGGGGCGCGGCGCGGCGATCCCGGTCGACGGGGCGCGCGACGCCGCCCTCGACCACCAGCCGCCGGCGGGCGGCCTGGTGCTGGCCCTGCGCGCGCGCCGGCTGGTGCGATCGGAGACGGGCTGGCGCGCCGAGGGCGGCATCGGCCGCGACCACCTGTGGCTCAGCGCCGACCATCGCCGGGCGCTGGTCGGCGATGGCCGGACCGGCACGCGCCACGCGCTCGATCCCGTGGTCGCGCGCCACATCGCGCGTCATGCCGTGGCCGACACGACGATCGAGGAGTGGCCCGAGTGGGACGCGGCCGCCGTCGAGGGGCTGGCGATCGACTGCGAGGTCGTCGAACGGTCGGCGACGCGCGTGCGCGTGCGCCTCTCGGGGAGGATCGCGCTCGAGGAGCGCGCGCGCTCGTGCCGCCTCGCTCTCATCGGCGAGATCGTCGCCGAAGGCGGCGCCATCACGCGCTGCGACCTGCTCGGCGTCGGCGCCTTCCGCGACGCGGCGGGCGAGCGCGTCGTCGGCGTCCACGGCGCGATCGCCGCCGGCGCTCCCGGGGACCGCGTTCCGCCGCACGGCCTACGCGACCGCGCGTACCTGCGCCGCGAGTGACGCCGGCGGGCTGATCCGGCGCAAGTCCCATCCAGCACGCGGTCTGCGGACGACTCGGTAAGCCGTCGGCCAGAGCGCCGTTCACGGCCGAGGCGCTCCATGGGACCGGTCACCCGCGCGGCATTCACGTTGTTCGAGATCGCGGTCGCCGCCGCGATCATGACCATCGCCGTGCTCAGCGTCATCCTGGTGCTGCCGGTCGGCCTGAAGGCGCAGCAGCAGGCGCGGCTGCAGATCTACGCGGGCTGCAAGGTCCTCGACATCATCGACGCCTTCGCCCAGCACGACCACACCTTCTCGAACCATCAGATCGAGGCCGAGCTCAACGGCCAGAACACCCTGATGCACCAATGGCCGGTCGACCTCGACAGGATGATGATGACGCCGGTGCTCGGCCTCCTGCCGCTGCCGGACGCGCTGGCGCGGCGGCTCGATTCGGACGGCGACGAGATCGCGCGCGTGCTCGACGACGGCGGGCGGCTGTTCTACGCCTCGCCCGCGGCGTACGAGGTCGGCTACCACCCGCGCGCCGCGGCGCGCGACAACACCGCCGCCGACAGCGAGCGCCTGATGCCGGCCGAGGCGCGCTGCATCCTGTTCGCGGTCGTCGGACCGGCGCAGCAGAACGCGCTGCCCAACCATCCGTGCATCGCCTGGCCGTATGGCGGCTACTACCCGGCGCCGCCGGCGATGCGCGACCCGAACAATCCCGGCAACCGCTGGGAGATGGGCTGGGAATACGACGTCTGGAACGAGGGCTACCTCGGCGTCAGCGCCGCCGCCGTCGACGCGTTCAATGACGCCGCCCGGGAATACCCCTCGCTCAAGTACTCCGGTCACTCGCTGGCGCCACGCAACAGCTACGCCACCTGGGAACGGTACATGGCGGCGTGCCTGGCGCTCTGCGACGAACTCGGCGTCGCCATGGTCGGCGCCGATCCCTATCGTGTTCCCGCCCTGCCCGCCGATCTCACGGACGTGGTCGCCGTTCCCAAGCCGTGGATGGCCACCCAGATCGATGTCTATCCGCCGCCGGCCCACGTCCTGGCGGTGCGCTACCTCGCGTTCGGCGCCATGGCCCGCACCAACAACAAGATGTGGATGGATCCCGCGGCGCCCGACGTGACGCCGGCGGACGAGCAGTACGCGCGCGACTGCGAGGAGTCCTGCATGCGCTGGGCCCGCCGCTAAGCCTCGACCAATCCCTACGACTGGGGCGCGGCGCGGCCGCTCAACCGCTGCTCGGCGTTCGATTTCCCGCTGCTGCAGCACGACCTCGAGACGTTCGTCCCGACGGCCGTCGCCGACGGCAGCGGCGACAAGACCTGGCTGGTGCTGCCATCGCGCCCGGTGAGCAGCGTCGGCCGCGCCTTCGGCATGTACGGCACCGGCCTGATGCCGGACAACCGCGCCGGGATCGCCGCGAGCTGGTCGCCGAACGCCGGGCACTTCAACCTGTGCGACCGCTTCGACGCCGCGGAACGCGCGCGCCAGATCGTCTGCTGGTCGGCGGATTGGACGTCGTTCGACGACTTCGAGTCGGCGCAGAGCGGGCCGTACGACGCCTCGGTCGCGTTCATGGATTCGCGCGGGAAGTACGTCTCGGCCGAGCGCGCGCAGTTCCCTCCCGATTGGCAGCTGTCCTGGTCCGACGACAGCCGCAGCGCGCGCGTCGCGCCGCCGGCCGACGATCCGAACGGTCCGGCGGATGCCGGCAGCGCGGCGTACCGCGCGGGGTTCTTCGGCGTGCACGGCGCCGACCGCAACGCCAACGGCCGCTTCGACCGCGGCCCCCTGCCGGCCGCGACCCGGCTGCGCGCCACCTTCCTCGGCCGCTACGCCTTCTACGACCGGCGCATCATCTGCGCGCTGCGCAACTGATGTCCCCCGCGCGCGCGTTCACGCTGATCGAGATGATCGTGTCGATCGGCATCGGCGCGGTCATCTGCACCGCCGCGTTCGTCGCGGTGCGGGTCTCCGCCCAGACGATCCAGACCGCCGACCGGCTGTCGCTCGAGAACGGCCTGATGCGCGCCGGCGTCGCCCAGGCGCTCGACGAGCTCGACTTCTGGACCGGCTACGACGATCCGGCGCCGGGGTCGGCCAATCGCACGCTGCGCCAGGCGGGCGAGCCGTTCGCGCGCTTCGATTTCACCATCCCCGAGGTGACGCTGGATCTCCTGCCCGATCGCCAGCCGCTGGCCTACGAGGAGTGGTGCGCCCAGGACGCGCGCACCTGGTACCGCGGCGATCCGGCATGCGGCGACGGCGTGCGGGCCGCCAACTATTCCCTGATATCGCGCGCCGGATTCCCGGACATCTCGCCCACCGGCGACGCGCATCGCCGCTGGCAGCACCACTTCGTGCGCGACGTGAACGACGGGCTCGGCTACTTCGCGCTGATCGACTACGCGCCCGCCAACCTGCTGTACGCGAGCATGGACGAGAACGGCTACGTCACCGATGAATACACGTCGTTCAGCGGCGGCGGACCGGGGCCGATGCTGTCGCCGGCGGTGTACGAGGACCGGGCGCACGACTTCTTCGCCCTGACCTCGGGCACGCTCTACCCGATCCTGCTCCCCGACAAGCTGTCGACCCCACCGTACGCGGGCGCCGACGCGAACGCCTGCCTGTTCGTCGACTACGCCGCCGCCGGCGTAAATCCGGGCTGGTCCACCGAGGACTACTGGAACCGCTGGGCGGATCGCCTGCGCCCGATCCCGCTGCGCCCGCGCCACTGGCCGGAGCTGCAGGTCATCGCGCGTCACTACGCCGCGAACGCGCGCCAGTGGCACACCGCCACCGTGCTGCTCAGGAGCCCGGTTTCAGGGCAGACGTTCAAGGTGTTCTTCAGCCACACCAGCACGACGCTGCGCGGCGCGCGGCGTCAGCGCGCGCAGACCGATGGCTGGGCCCGCCCCGGCGACCCCACGCTGGACGACGGCTGATGCGCCGCGGTTCCGTGCTGATCGTGGTCTCGGGCCTCGCCGCGCTCCTCGCGACGCTGGCGCTCGGCTTCCTCGTGCGCATGCGCTCCGACGCCGAGGAGACGCGGCTGATGACGCGCGGCTTCCAGGCGCGGGTGATGCTCGCGGCGGCGCTGAACTACGTGCAGGAAGGCGCGCGCATGGGCTGGGGCGTCGAGACCTTCGGCTGGCGCGATGTCCGCGACGGCCTGCCGGGGCCGCGCGGCTTCCAGGGCGATCAGCAGGGCACGATCCTGGTCGGCGCGCTCGATCCGGTCACCGGTCTCGGTCCGCGTTATCCGGCGATCCACGGCCTGGCGGCGCGCTGCCCGATGCAGCCCATGCGCCGGCCGCCGTTCGCGATCCTGCCGCGGCTGACGCCGAATCCGGTCCCGATCGACGGAGGGACCGATCCCGACCTCGCGGCCCCGTGGGCCGATCTGATCGGCTACCGGACGCCCGACCCGTCTCCCGCAGGTAGCGATGGCGGCGAGT
>DASPLE010000112.1:0-77658 GCA_035627695.1 Planctomycetota bacterium | reverse complement strand
CGCGGCGATCGACCGCCTGGCCGCCGCCGAGCTCGACGCGCCCGTCGACACCCGCGCCGGCGACGTGCTCGCCGACTGCGTCGCCGCCGGCGTCGCGATCCGCGTGGCCTGAATGGAACCCGCCGAGCCCATCCCGCCCGCCGTCCACCGGGCGCTCACGCCGCGCGCGCTCGCGATCGGCGGCGGGCTGTGCGCGGTGTTCGCCGTCGCCGCGCCGCTCAACGACTGGGTGCTCGGCAACACGCTGTTCTATTGCCACTACCTGCCGCCGGCGGTGCTGGTCGCCACCGTGCTGCTGGCGCTGGTCGTCAATCCGCTGCTCGGCCGCCGCCGGCTGGTGCGCGGCGAGCTGACGGTGGTGGTCACGATGCTGCTGGCGCTGGGCGGGGTCGCGTCGAGCGGCTTCCCCTGGGGCTGGACGCAGGTCGTGAGCGGACCCGCCAAGGTGCTGACCGAGCGGCCGGTGCTGGCCCCGCTCGCCGGCGACGGCCCGAGCGTGCTGCCGACCGGCATGTTCATCGCCCTGCCGGCGGAGGGGCCGCCGCGGGTCAACGATGCCGAGCACCGCCTGGTCATCGACGGCTTCTACTCCGGGCTCTCCACCAGTGAACGCGTCCAGCACCGGGCGACGGTGCGCTGGCGCGACGCGCAGGGGGTCGAGCGCGAGCAGCTGGCGATGTCCGGCGACTCGCGTCCGGCGGTCGACGACGGCACGTGGCTCGATCTCGACCGGCCCCCGGGGTCGACGCTGCTCGGCATGCGCCCCGGCGAGACCATCGACGGGCTGCAGGTCCTCGCGGTCACGCCGCCGGGCATCCCGTGGCACGCGTGGTGGCCGGTGTTCGCGCGCTGGCTGCCGCTGATCCTCGGCTCGCTGACCTGCTTCGTGGCGCTCGCCGGCATCGTCCGCCGCCAGTGGATCCACCACGAGCGCCTGCCGTTCCCCACCGCGGCGGTGTTCGCCGATCTCATCGAGGACCCGCGACCCGGCTCGCGCATCGCGCCGCTCCTGCGCCGGAGCGGCTTCGCCATCGGCGTCGCGGTGGCGGCGGTGGTGCTCGGCAGCCAATGCCTGCACGCCTGGGGCCTGCTGCCGGTGTCGATCCCGACCCAGCTCGACCTGACCGTGCCGCTGGGCAGCGACGAGCTGAAGACCGAGCTCTACAACTGGCGGTCGATCGCGAAGCCGCGCGTGTTCCTGTCGATCGTCGCGTTGACCTTCTTCCTGCCGGCCGACCTCGCCTTCAGCCTGTGGTTCTTCTTCGTCGCCACCAACCTGCTGTTCCTGTTCCTGCGCCGCGCCGGCATCCCCATCGATGCGCAGCACGCCGCCCAGGCCGGGGTCGGCGCGTTCGCCGGCGAGTGCCTGCTGCTGCTGTGGATCGGCCGCGCGTACTACGGCAGGGCGGTGGTCGCCGCGCTGCGCGGCGGCCGCGACGAGGACCAGCGCGCGGTGGCGACGTACATGCGCGCGCTGCTGGTCGGCGCCGGCGCCATGGTCGCCCTGCTCGTGACGCTCGGCGCGCCGCTGTTCCACGCCGCGCTCGCGGTGCTCCTGCTGCTCGGTTTCATGCTGGTGCTCGCGCGCATGGTCGCCGAGGCCGGCATCCCGTTCGTGCAGACGCCGACCGGCTGCTTCCTGACCGAGGTGCTGTTCAGCCTGACCGGCGTCGCCCTGCCGGCGACGGCGCTGGCGCCGCTGATGCTGGTCGGCGCCGGCCTGATGTCCGACACGCGCGAGAACCTGCTGCCCTACGCGGTCCAGGCCGAGTACCTCGGCGACCGCGCGGGCGTGCCGCGCCGCCGGCTGTCGGCACTGATGCTGCTGGTCGCCGCGACCGGCGCCGCGGCGTGCACGGCGATCGTCATCTGGATCTTCTACAGCGGCGACCACATCCCCGACTCGTGGCCGTTGTCGACGCTCTCGAGCGACAACCTGCAACCGCTCGCCGATGTCGTCGAGGGCCGGCCGCCGGCGACGTCACCGTGGGCGGCCTACGGCATCGGCCTGGCGGTGGTCGGCGCGGTCGGCATCGCGCGCATGCAGTTCGCGTGGTGGCCGCTGCATCCGCTGGGCGCGATCGTCGTGCCGTCGGCCTCGACCGCGTTCATCTGGTTCAGCTTCTTCATCGGCTGGCTGGTGAAGATCGCGGTGATGCGGTACGGCGGCGTCGGCCTCTATCAGCGGTTGCGCCCGTTCGCCATCGGCCTGATCGTCGGCGAGGCGCTGGTCGCCGCGCTCTTCCTGGTCATCGGCATGGCGCTGCGCTGGGCGGGCGTGGACCTGCCGCAGCTGCCGCACTTCCTGCCCGGCTGACGCTACCCGCCGACGGCATCGTCGTTGACCGGTGCCGTCGGTCCGACCCGCGTAACGCGTCCACGACGCACGGAGAGCTCGACGATGACCACCATCCGCATCCCGCTCGTCCTGCTCCTCGCTGCCGCCGTCGCGGCTTCGGAGCTGACGTTGCCCATCACCGCCGACACCTCGCTGATGATGCATCCGGAGGAGCTGCGGCAGAACGCCGGCCAGTCGTCGCGGATCAAGCTCAAGGGCATCGAGAACGTCATCCTCCTCGCCTTCGATCCGGCGCCGGTCGCCGGCAAGGTGGTCGAACGCGCGTCGCTGCGCATCCGCGGCACCGCGGCCAAGATGATGGTGTGCCGCGTCGGCCTCTCGACGGTCGCCACGCCATGGACCGAGGGCCGCGGCGACTACGCCGACGCCGTCGATGGCGATTCGTGCTTCTTCGAACCCGCGCCCGGCGCGACGTGGGGCGGTCCCGGATCGAGCTTCCTCGATGCCGTGTGGGGTCGCGGCGGCACGATCTGGAGCCAGTCCGAGGTCGCGATCGATGGCGAGCAGTGGTACACGATCCCGATCGACGGGCGCATGATCGAGGCCTGCGCCAGCGGCCTGTCGCACGGCATCGCGCTGAGCGACGACAACGGCCAGACGGCGGCCGTCATCAAGGAGGTCGATCCCGACAGCAACTTCTCGAACAACTTCTTCTTCAGCCGCGAGCAGGGCGCCTCCAAGCCCGTGCTGACCGTGACGCTCGCGCCGGCCGCGACCGCCGCGCCCGGACGCCTGGCGGTCACGGTCGCACCGTGGCCGGGCGGCGCCGATGCCGCCGCCGGTGGTCTCGAGATCACCTGGGCTGGTCCTGCCGACGACGCCGAGCGCCACGGCATCCTCGGCTACCGCGTGCGCGTGCGCGAGGACGGCGGGGAGATGCGCGATCTGCCGCGCTGGCTGCTGCCGACCGTGCCGCCGGTGGGCGAGCCGGCGCGCGCGCTGCTGAGCGGCTGGCCGGCGGGCACCACCGCGGTCGAGGTGGCCGTCGTCGGCCGCGGCGGCGTCGTCATCGCGGGCGGCGAGGGCGCCGGCGCGGCATCGGCGCCGCTGGCCGCGGTGACGCCGCTCGCCACCGTGGCGCTGCCGGCGAACGCGGCCGGCGATCCGCCGGGCGATGCGGGCGGCTCGGTGTGGGCGGTGCCCGACCTGGTGAAGGTCAATCCGATCACCGGCAACGTGCTCGAGGAGCCGGGCGTCGCGTACGAGGGCACCGCGGCCGGCGCGTGGCGCCGCGCCAATCCCGCGTGGAGCGGCGCCGACCGCATCGTGCGCCTGGCGGCGCTGCGCGGCGAATGGGTCGCGGCGCAGATCGTCTGCGACGGCGCGGACGCGGCGTGGACGGTGACGCCGGGCGATCTGACGGGTCCCGGCTCGGCGCGCATCCCGGCCGCCGCGATGCGCCTGTCCAGGCCGTGGTACCAGCGGGTCGGCGACGCCGACTCCGCCTGGTACGCCGATCCGCTGCTGCCGCTGGCCCATGGCCAGGCGTTCGCCGTGCCCGACGGCGACAACGCCGTCCCGGGTCAGCGCAACCAGACGGTCTACGCCGAACTGTTCGTGCCCAAGGACGCGCGGCCCGGGCGCTACGCCGGAGCGATCACCGTCGCGCGCGGCGCGGCGGCGCCCGTCGCCGTCGCGGTGGAGCTGACGGTCGACGACGCGCTGATCCCGGACGAGACCGCGTTCACCTGGTCGATGAACGCCTACAGCTCGCCCGGCGAGCCGTACGGCCCGCCGGAGAGCGAGGCCTTCATCGCGGCCGAACGCAGCTTCTTCGCCGTGGCGCACGAGCACCGCGCGAATCTCGCCTTCCTCGGCTACAGCCACAGCGCGCGCTTCCAGCCGGGCATCGCCTGGCCGCTCACCGGCTCGGGCGCCGACATGCGCGTCGCCGACTGGAGCGCCTGGGACGCGCGCTTCGGCCCGCTGTTCGACGGCAGCGCGTTCGCCGGCACGCCGCGGGCCGGCGTGCCGATGGACCACTTCTACCTGCCGTTCATGGAATCGTACCCGACGGCGATGGCCGACGGCTACCGCTGGAACCACCTGACCTTCGAGGACCACTGGAAGGAGGCCGGAGCGATCCGCGACGGCTTCAGCGAGCAGTACGGCGATCAATGGGTCGCGGTGATGCGCGACTTCCAGCGCCATGTCGCGGAGCGCGGCTGGAACAAGACGCGCTTCCACGTCTACCTGAACAACAAGTACTTCTACAAGCAGTACGACACCAAGCGCGGCAAGGCGGGCGACGGCACGAGCTTCTGGCTGCTCGACGAGCCGCAGCGCATCGACGACTACCTGGCCGTGGCGTACTTCGGCGAGCTGACGCGCGAGGCGCAGCAGGGCGACCGTTCGTGCGTGGTCTATCGCGGCGACGTCTCGCGGCCGCAGTTCGGCCGCGACACCATGGACCGCGTCATCGACCTGCACGTCACCGGCGGCTTCGCCGAGCACCGCGCCTGGCTCGAGGACTGGCGCGAGCGCCACGGCCACGTCGTGTGGACCTACGGCGGCGCGCCTTCGTCGCGCGACAGCGCGCTGGGGATCGCGCGCCAGGCCATCGACCTCTACGCGCGCGGCGTCGACGGCTTCGTGCCGTGGCTGACGCTCGGCCATGAAGGGAACTGGACCGCGTTCGAGGACACCTGCGTGTTCTACACCGGCAAGCCGCGCGGCATCGCCGGCGCGTGCGCCTCGCTTCGCCTGAAGGCCTACCGCCGCGGCGAACAGGACGTCGAATACGTGCGCCTCGCCGCGGACAGCCTCGGCCTGACCGCGGGCGATCCCAACCGCCGGCGGATCCAGGCGTGGATCGGCGACGCGCTCGGCGGCCAGCGGCAGCGCGGGCTGCTCGACGGGCAGGGGGCCGTGACCGAGTCGTTCAGCGGGCTGCGCGCCGACCAGTTCGAGCAGGTCCGGCGCGCGCTGGCGGCGCTCGCCGCCGGGCGGGGCTGAGGCGGCCGGCCGGGCGCCGCCGCGCGTAACGCGCGGCCGCTCCCCGGAGAGATCGGCCGATGACCGGGTTCAGCAGCGACGAGGCGATCGAGCGGCACGTCGAGGATCGCCGCGCGCTGTCGGCGTCCGAGCTCGATGGCCTGGTCGCCGCCCTGCGTCGCGACTCGGCGCTGTGCGCCGACGTGCGCCGCCTGCTGATGATCGACGAGCTGATCGATCGCGCGTTGTCCACCGACCGCGGGGACTTCGCCGCGCGGATGGCCGAGGCCGATCCGTCGAGGTGACGGCCGTTCACGGACCCGGCGCGCGACGGTGCTCGCTGGGCGAACGCCCGTAGGCGCGGCGGAACGCGCGCGCGAAATAGCTGGCCTCGGCGAACCCGCAGCGCGTCGCGACGCGCGCGACGTCGAGCCGCGACGCGTGCAGCAGCGCCGCGGCGCGCTCCAGGCGCAGGCGCAGCAGGTAGGCGCTCGGCGGGACGCCGGCGATGCGCGCGAAACCGCGGCTGAGGACCGATCGGTGCGTCCCCAGGACCGTCGCGAGCGCCGCGATGCCGAAATCGGGGTCGGCCCAGCGTCGTTCGATCTCGGCGAAGGCGGCAGCCATCGCTCCGACGACGTCGCGCGTGCGGCGCACCCGGGCGACGCGCGCCAGCAGCTGGTAGGCGAGCGCGCCGGCTCGTTCCTCGCCGTCGGCGGTGCCCATCGCCACGGCGCGCGACAGCGCGCGGAACAGCGGCTGCGGGCAGGGGCCGCCCGCCCAGGTGCCGGCCTCGTCCAGGCCGCACGCCTCGAGCACCGGCCACGCGGCGCAGCGCTCGCCCAGCGTGAACCACCAGCAGCTCCACCCGCCGCCGGCGGCGCGCGCCCAGTGCTCGCGGCCCGGCGTGAAGAGCGTGACGTCGCCCGGGCCGACCAGGCGCGCCTCGCCATCGTGGCGGATCTCGGCGCCGCCGCTGATCGTCCACTGCAGCTTCACGTAGCCGCGGCGCCGCTGGTCCTCCTGCCAATGCGGCGGCGCGACGGCGTGCGCGACGCTGCGCACGACCAGCGGCTGACGGGTCAGCGGCGGCAGGTCGGCGCGGCGCCAGAAGAAGGCGAGCGGCTGCATCGGGGATGTCACCGGAGTACCAGCGCGGGCACGACGATCCGCTGCGAATCCGCGGTCGGCCCGTGCAGCCTATGCGCCACCGACCGCCCCTCGGCGCCACCATCGGAGGAACGCCATGCCGCTCGAACTGATCGCCGACCGCGCCGACCGCGCCGTGCTGCGCCCCTATCAGGAGCAGCCGTTGCGGCCGGACGAACTGCGCATCCGCACGATCTTCAGCGCGGTCAAGCACGGCACCGAGCTGCGCGCGTTCACGGCGAGCACGCTGGACTCGTCGCGGCCGTTCGACTGGGATCTGCGCCTGCACGACCGCGGTGGGCGGGCGCAGGCCCCGTCGTTCCCGCAGCCGCTGGGCAACATGTGCTACGGCGTCGTCACCGAGACCGGCGCGGCCGTCACCCGCTTCGCCGTCGGCGACAAGGTCTTCGGCCACATCCCGACGCGCGAGACGCACGCGGTGACGGAATCGGCGGTGGTGCCGGCGGCCGCCAAGGCGTCGCCGCGGGCGCTCATGTACATCGACCCCGCCAGCTTCGCCTTCGGCGGCGTGCGCGATGGCGGCGTGCGCGTCGGCGATCGCGTCGCCGTGTTCGGCCTGGGCGCCATCGGCCAGATGGCGGTGCAGATCGCCAAGCTCGCCGGGGCGAGCTGGGTGGTGGCGGTCGACCTGTTCGAGCGCCGGCGCGCGGCCGCCACGCGCCACGGCGCCGACCTGGTCCTCGATCCGAAGGCGTGCGACACCGGCCTGCGCATCAAGCAGGAGACCGGGAAGCTGGGCGTCGACGTCGCGCTCGAGACCAGCGGCTCGTCGCACGCCATGTACGACGCGCTGCGCGCGCTGCGCTACGCCGGCACGCTGGCGTCGCTGGCGTACTACAGCCAGCCGATGAGCGGCCTGTTCCTGTCCGGCGAATTCCATCGCAACCGTCCGACCATCGTCTCGAGCCGCTCGTGCAGCGAACCGAACCCGGACTTCGGCTGGAGCCACGCTCGCGCCGAGGCCGAGGTCACCGCGATGCTGGTCGACGGCCGGCTGCAGGCCGACGACCTCATCGACCCGGTCGTGCCGTTCGCCGAGTCCGCGCCCGCGTACCAGCAGATCAGCGAGCACCCCGAGCGCTCGATCAAGCTGGGGATCACGTTCGATGCGTAGCGCTGCGCTGATCGAGGTCCGACGCGCGAGCGGGCCGCGGCGGCCGCAGACCGCGCCCTGGATCGACCGCCATTACGCCCGCGTTCCCCGCCGCCTGCCGTTCCCGCGGCGCGGCGACGCGGCGGCGCGGCGGCGCTGGCGCATCGCCCTGCGCGGCGCGCTGCGCCGCATCCTCGGCCTCGCGGCGTTCGGTCGCGTGCCGCTGCCGCGTCCGGTGGTGCTCGCGTCGACGCGCCATGCCGGCTACCGCCGCGAGCGCATCGCCTACCAGACGCTGCCGGGCAACTGGGTCAGCGCCTGGCTGCTGGTTCCGGATCGGCGCGCCGGAGCCGCGCGCCGCCCGGCGGTGCTGTGCGCGCACGGCCACTTCCCGGGCGGCAAACGCGGCGTCGTCGATCCGCGCTGCGCTCCCGGCGTGGCCTACGGGCACGAGTTCGCGCGCCGCGGCTGCGTCGTGCTCGCCCCGGACAACGCGGGCATGGGCGAACGCGACGTGGCGCTGGCCGAGCGCATGTCCGACGACGGCAGCATCACCGGCTGCTTCCTCGCCTGGGCGCGGCTGAACCACGTCGGGCTCGACCTGACCGGGCTGCGGGTGTTCGAGCTGATGGCCGGGGTATCGCTGCTCGCCGCGCGCGACGACGTGGATCCGCGCGCGATCGGCGCCGCCGGCCTGTCGGGCGGATGCTGGCTGTCGCAGCTGCTCGCGGCGCTCGACGAGCGCGTCGCGGGCGCCGTGCTCAGCGGCTTCTTCACCACCTTCGCCCAGACCGTGTGGCATGGGCACTGCGTCTGCCACCATCCCCGCGGCATCGGCGCGATCTGCGAGCTGCCCGACATCGCCGCGCTGATCGCGCCGCGACCGCTGTTCGTCGAATCGGGTCGCAGCGATGCGCGCTATCCGCTCGAACCGGCGTTCGGCCGCGTCGCGAGCGCGTATCGCGCGAGCGGCGCCGCGCAGGCCCTCGCGCTCGACCACTACGACGGCGGCCACGTGTTCCGCGGCCACGCCTCGATCCCCTGGCTGGTCGAGCGCCTGCGCGGGAGGGGACGATGACCGCGCCGCTCGGCTTCGCCGTGGTCGGCACCGGTTCGGTCGCCGCGACGCATGCGCTCGCGTTGCGCCGGGTCGCCGGCGCGCGGCTGCTCGCCGCCTGGTCGCCTGACCCGGCGCGGTGCGCCGCGTTCGCCAGGACGCACGGCATCGACGCCGCTGGCGATCTCGGCGCGCTGATCCGCCGCGACGACGTCGATGTGGTCTGCGTCACCACGCCGAGCGGGCTGCATGCCGAGTCCGCGCTGGCGGCGCTCGCGGCGGGCAAGCACGTGGTCTGCGAGAAGCCGATCGAGGTGCGCGAGGATCGCATCGACGCGATGATCGCGGTCGCGGCGCGCCACGGCAGGCGGATCGCCTGCGTCTTCCAGAACCGCTTCGCGCCCGGCGCGCGGGCGTTGAAGGCGGCGGTCGACGCCGGTCGTTTCGGTCGCCTGGCGCTGTGCCAGGCGATGACCAACTGGTGGCGCGACGACGCGTACTACCGCGCCGGCGGTTGGCGCGGCACCTGGGACCTCGACGGCGGCGGCGCGCTGATGAACCAGGGCATCCACGGGGTCGACCTGCTGCAATGGATGGTCGGCATGCCGAGCGAGGTGCTGGCGCGCACCGCGCGCTGCGCGCATGACGCGATCGAGGTGGAGGATACGGCGGTCGCGGCGCTGCGCTTCCCGTGCGGCGCGCTCGGGAGCATCCAGGCATCGACCGCGTCGTGGCCCGGCTTCTCGCGGCGCATCGAGATCAGCGGCGATCGCGGCTGCGCCGTGCTGGAGGACGACCGCCTCGTGCGCTGGGAGTTCATGGCCGAGGAGTCCGGCGATGCGGACCTGCGCGCGCTGCCCGGGATCCCGGCTCCCGGCGGCAACGCCCAGACGGTCGCCGGCGACGGTCATCGCCGGCAGCTGCAGGAGGTGGTCGACGCGCTGCGCGAGGGCCGTCAGCCGCCGGTCGCTCCGGACGAGGCGCGCGAGTCGGTGCGCGTCGTCCTGGCGATCTACCGGTCCGCGCGCAGCGGCGACCTCGTCCGGCTGCAGCCCTCGCCGGCATCGCGCTACGCGGGGGCCTGATCTCAGCGCGCGGCCGCGAGCGTCCTCACCCGCCAGGCGACGAACTCCTCGCACACCGGGTCGATCGCCTCGGCACGCCGCCAGCGCGGGATGTCGGACCACGCGCCGTAGGACGCCACGGCGGCGGCGCGATCGCCACGCCGCTCCGCCATCACCGCCTGGGCGAGCAGCAGATCGGCCTCGGCGAACTGGCGGTAGGGCTGCGAGCGTAGGCCGGCCTCGTCGATCTCGCCGAGCACGTATCGCGCGAGATGCCATGCCCGCTGGCGCTCGAACCACCGCCAGCGGTCGCGGGTGTCGACGCAGGCCCTGGCGAGCGCGTCGCTCTCCCCGCGCAGCTCGCGCAGCCAGGGCAGGATCAGCGTGCGCGCCGGCTCGCAGCGCAGCTGGGTGAAGACCCGGTTCGGCGGCACGGTGAACCAGCGTCGCGCCCCCGCCAGATCGCCGGCGATCGCCGCGCGCAGCCCGACCAGGTACCGCGGCCAGGCGTAGAAGCGCGGCTCCTGGTGGTCGCTGAGCGCGAGCGCGTCGTCGATGCGGCCGAGCGCCATCAGCACGGCCATGTCGCCAGCCGCCGCCTCCGCCGGAATCGCCTCCGCGCGCCCCGAGAGGACCATCCGGCGGCGCCAACCCCAGTCGTCCGGGCTCGGCGTCGTCGACGCGCTGAAGATCCCGGCATCCGCCAGGCGCATCTGGTCCCAGGGATAGAGCTCCGCCGCGAGCGCCGTCTCGCCCATCTGGCCCATCACGTGGCGGTCGCGTCGCGGGTCGTAGCCGTTGTCCATCTGGCAGCGGGTCACGAACTCGTCGTAGCGACCGCTCGCGAGCAGCGCCTCGAAGACCATCACGTTGCGATCGGGGTAGCGGTCGATGACCACGTCCGGGCGGCCGAGGGCGATCTGCGCGGCGCAGCATTGCGAGCGCTGCTGCGGGAACCGGTCGAGCACCTCCTGCCAGCGTTCGAGGTAGAGCAGCCCGCGGGCGGCGTTGATCCGCGAGCCCGTGTGCGCGCCCAGCCGGCGGTCGCGCAGCTCGAGGTACGCGCCGGCGAGCGCGCGGTTCGCGACCGTCGCCGGTCGCGCGAGCAGCGCCTCCATCGCCGAGCACCACAGGTCGCCGAGCCGATGCGTCAGCGCCGGCCGCTCGATCGCCAGGCGGTCGATCGCGGCGATGAGGGGGGCGTCGGCGCCGCGCTGCAGCTCGGCGTCGAGCCGCAGCAGCGCGATCTCGTCGTCCCAGGTCGTTCCCGCCATCGACCGCCAGAGCGCGTCGGCGGCGAGGGCGTCGCCCTCGCGCCACCGCGCCAGCCCGGCGCGGAATGCCGCCTCGTCGGCGGTGGCGGTTCCCGGATGGGCGGCGATGACCACGGCGTACTCGGCCGCCGCGCGGGCATGGTCGCCGTCGCGCAGGTAGGAGTCGCCGACCGCGCATGCCGGAACGAGCTCGGGCGGGTGCCGGCGATAGACGCGCACGTCGTCGAAGGCCTGGCCCGGGTAGTAGCCGTACAGGCCGAGGTAGCCGCCGCGGAATGGCAGCGCGTCGACATGGCGGCAGCGTTCGACGCCGTCGACCGCGAGGGTCAGCACGTTGTCGCGCAGCTCGACGCGCAGGTGATGGCGTTGTCCAGGGATCGGCCGCGCGTCGTCGTAGAGCAGATGCCGGCCGATGGTCACCATGGTGTAGGCGCCGTCGTGGGCGCCGAACTGGACCTGGGTCGCGTGTTCCGGCACGGCGATAGCGCGGCCGGGGTTCGGGTGGCCGTCGGAGTTCACATCGAACCGCACCTCGTCGAACCACATCAGGGACAGGTCGCCCGGCAGGGCTCCGGGCGTGGTCCACGCGTCGTATTCGAACGCCAGGTCGCCGGTGAGACGCTCGCGCAGGATCAGGATGTTGGTGCGCGTGGTCGTGACGAGCGCGCCGTCGCGCACGGCGAAGTTCCCGTGCGAGGGCGCCCACCGCGCCAACGTCGCGTCGTCGAAGGTCTCGTGCAGGACCGGCTGGCCCCAGAACGCGACCTGCTTCAGGCGCTGGCTGTAGAGCAGCCCGACGAGCACGAGGATGGTCGCCGCCACCGGCAGCGCGACGGCGATGGCGAGGCGGTTGCGGCGGAGCCAGCGCGCGCCGCGTCGCGTCCAGGTCTCGCGCTGCGCCGTCACCGCCAGCCCGGCCTGGTACGAACGCAGGTCGGCGATCAGCGCCTCGACCGTGGCATAGCGCGCTCCCGGATCGGTCGCCATCGCCTTGGCGGCGATCGCCGTCAGCGCCTCCGGCACGCGCCGCCGTTCATCGGCGGTCGGCTGGTCGATGTCGCCGTCGCGCTTGCGCCGCCAGAAGGAGGCCTCGTCGTCATCGCACAGCGGCGGCCGCAGCATGAGCGCGTGGAAGAGCGTCGCGCCGAGGGCGTAGATGTCGCTGCGCCGGTCGACCTGGCCGCGGCGCGCCTGCTCGGGCGCCATGTACAGCGGCGTCCCGCAGATGCGCTGCGGCACGACATCCAGGCGCTGCGACGATCCCCAGTCGACCAGCAGCACCTCGCCGAAGGTGCCGAGCATGATGTTGTCGGGCTTGACGTCCTGGTGGATGACGCCGCGATGGTGCGCGTACGACACGGCGTTGGCGACCGCGATCAGCACCGAGACCACCGCGTTGAGGTCGGGCACCGCCGCGTCGCGCTTCGTCGGCAGCGACGCGATCAGCACCGAGCCGAGCGAGCGGCCGTCGACGCGATCCATGGTGAAGTACGGGCGGCCGTCGTCGCCGATCTCGATCTCGTGCACCGGCACGACGTTCGGGTGCTGCAGCGACGCGGTCGTCCGCGCCTCGGCGATCAGCGCGTCGAGATGACGGTCGACCTCGGAGCCGTCGAGGACCTTCGCGGCGAGCGGGCGGTCGAGGCTGCGGTCGTGGATCGCCCAGACGCCGGCGGTGGCGCCGTGGCCGAGCTGCTGGTCGACGCGATAGCGCGGGCCGCCCTCGTCGCCCGCGCGACCGGCATCGCGCAGCCGCGTGGCGAGATCGACGCCGCGCAGCGCCGGTGCCGCCGCCGCCGCGCGCGCGTCGCGCGCCACGCGTTCCCAGCCGTCGTTGGCGCCGGCGCGCAGGGTCGCCTGCATGGTGACCGCCCAGCTGGTCGACGGACGCGCGGGCGTCATCGCGCCGGCCGCGACGGACGGATCACCGATCGGTTGGTCGCGCATGCCGGGAGAGCATACCCCCCGCGATCCGCCGGCGCGCGGCGCAGTCAGCCGCGACCACGCCGCAGGCCGAGCGCCAGCATCAGGGCGACACCGATGGCGGCCGCCACGCCGCCGCCCCTGCCGCAGCCGACGTCGCCCGTGCCCGCGGACGAGCCGCTGCCTCCGCCCCCGGCGGTGCCCGTCGAGGCCGTCCCGGTCGTCCCCGAGGTGCCCGAGCCGCTGGTGCCAGTCGTTCCGCTCGTTCCGGATCCGGTCGTGCCGGTGGCGCCGGACGTCCCGGTGGTGCCGGTGCCGGTCGTGCCGGTGGTGCCGGAGCCGGTCGTCCCGCCGCCGCCGATCGAGGCGGGGACGCTGAAGCTGACGCTGCGGCTGACCGCGGCGCCGGCGGTCGGCACGGTGTACGACGTCGAGCTTGTGCCGGCCGGGACGACGTGCGTGAACGTTCGTCCGGCGGCGGTCGCATCGTCCCAGCCGTGCACGATCGTCAGCTGGCCGGGCGTTCCCGTGCCGTGCTCGCCGTACAGCCGCACGAAGCGGACGCTGGCGGTGTAGCCGCCGTTGTAGGTGACGAGGCGGATCAGGACCTCGTCGACGTCCGCGCCGGATACGTCCGCCGAACCATAGACCCAGCCGTGCGACAGTTCGTTGTCGGCGGCGGGCGTGTAGTCGGCGAAGGTCGCGAACGAGCCGCCGCCGTTGGTCGAGTACTGCAGCCGCGCGTAGGCGCCGGCGGGGACCGGGTTGCGGCTGCCGACATCGGCCGCCGCATGGATCAGCTTGAGCTTCGTGCCGGCCGGCGCCGCGAGCCGGTAGGTCAGCGACATCGGTTGGTTGTTGGTGCTGCGGTAGGCGAAGGTGTTGGACGCGGTCAGGGGCGTGAACGTCGCGTTGCCGCTGTCGGCGACCTTGAACGCGTCGGCGTTGGCGAGGCTGCTGAAGTCCGGGTTCTGCTCGATCACGCCGCGCTGACCGGCGTTGTAGGTCACCACGCTGCCGCCGTCCTTCAGCGTCGGGAAGACCGCGGCCGAGACGCCGACGCAGGTGCGCAGCGTGAAGCCGTCGAGTCCGCTCGCCGTGCCGACGGTGAAGCGCATCAGGTACGCGTGCCGGCCCTTGACCAGGTCGGTGAAGTCGAGCGGCGTGGTGCCCGAGAGGGTGCCGGCGCCGGTCCACGACGCGCCGTTGTTGACCGAGATCTCGAAGGGCACCGATCCGACCGCGGTCGGCACGATCCACGCGCCGCCCGTCGCGCCCGGGAGCGCGGGGTCGGCGCCGTTGGACGGCACCGCGGCGATGGTGTACGGGCTGAAGAAGCTCAGCGTGATCGTCGCGGTGCCGCTCGACGAGGCGAGCTGCGGCGAGGTCGTGGCGTAGACGATGGCAGGATCCTTGGTCACCACGGCGTCGTCGGCGTCGCCGGCGGACAGGCTCGGCGTCCAGGTGAAGATGCCGTTGCCGAAGCGCGTGTTGGCCAGCGCGCGAGAGGTCGGCGGCGGGTTCAGCGCCGGCGCCGTGGCGGTGCCGACGTACGACCAGTCGCGGAACGGGCCGCCGGCGCCGACGTAGCCCCACCAGCGGTACGCGCCCGGCGCGCCGAGGTGCGTCGGCAGCCCGTCGCGATCGGCGAAGCGCGTGAAGGTCTCGCCGCGCTTGAGCACGTAGGAGATCGGCCTCGCCTGGTAGCCTTCCGCGTACATCCGGCTGGCGGCGGCGACGGACAGATCGAAGCCGGTGTCGTAGTAGTAGTACCAGTCCTGCGAGTGCGTGCCTTGCGCGCCGGAGACCTGGCTGCCGAAGGCGTATTGCGGCAGGCCGAGCGGATTGGCGATCATCAGGTTCTTGTTCGCGATCAGGTCGTCGACGCCGGCGAATTCCGCCGTCGTGCTGTTGCTCATCGAGATGACGCTGGCGCTGTCGGTGTTCATCATCACCCAGCGCCCGTTGGCGTAGACCTCGTGCGTGGTGTCGCCGTTGATGCCGCGGCGTCGCGTCGGCAGGTTCGCGGCCTCGAGGATCGGGCGGATGGTCGCGTGGTTCGTGCCGCACAGGCCCCAGCCGTAGCTGAACTGCTGCGACAGGCAGTCGTAGTCGATCATCAGCGGATTGTTGTTGGCCGGATTGGGAACGACGCCCGGCAGGTTGTACTCCTCCGGGCTCATGCGGTGGTAGTAGTGCTCGAGGCGCCAGTAGTAGAGCCTGAGGATCGTGTCCTTGACCGGATCGCCCGTGCTCGGACGGCCGGGCGTGTTGAGCGCCGACGCGACCAGGTTGTCGACCGTCGAGTAGGCCAGCTCGCCCTGGTAGTACGGATGATCGGTCTTGATCTCCGGATCGCCGACCGCGCTGGTCGCGGCGCCGGCCGCGGTGATCGAGAGGCAGAGCGCGCCGGAGACGACGGCGAAGCGGCTGATCATGGGGAGGTCCTTGCGCGGCGCGGTGGTGGAGCTGGTCAGCGGCTCTCTCCACGCGCGGATGCGCGTTACGCGACAACCTCGCGCCGCATTCCGTCACCGTCCGCGGCGATTGAGACAGTCCGCGGCCGCGCGTCGCGACGGCCTGCCCGGCGCCGCGCGCGGCCTCGCGTGTCACTTCGTGGGATCGGGAAAACCGCTGTCCGGTTGGCGTTTCCGCGAGCGTCAGCGCGAGACCGCGGCGACCAGCGCATGGTTGCGCATGCCGCCGACCGAGACCGTCACGACGCCGCTGGGCAAGGTGACGCGCGCGATCAGTCCGTCGTCGTCCGCTTCACCGGCGACCGGTGCGAAGACGTCGCCGCGCACGCCCCGGAACGGCACCAGCACGTAGGCGGCGTGGTGCGCCAGCCGCCCGCGCCAGCGGAACAGTCCCATCGGCCGTTCGACGAACGGTCCGCCGGTGGTGTTGGTCGATCCGCTCTGCACGACCGCGTCCCAGGTCGCCGCGCTGCCCGGCGTGTCGAGGCGCGTGACTTGGAGGTTGGCGTCGGAATCGGACAGCTCGTGCGCTGCGCGCAGCTGCGCGCGCGTCGGCCCGCCCGGGGTGAACGGCGCGCCGTCCGGTCCATCGTAACGGCTGACGATGCTGCGCCCGCCGTCGCAGACGACGGCGGCGCAGCCCGGGGCATGGAACGGGAAGATGGTGTCGATCAGCTCGTGCGACTCGGGCGCGGTGCCCGGCCAGCCGCGCTTCCAGGTGACGCTGTCCCAGATCAGCCAGAAGGCGTCTCGCCCGGGATCCGCCGCGCCCCACGGCGAGACCAGCGCGAGCGCGCGCTGCACGACGTGGTTCTCGTAGTAGCGATGTTCACCGAGCGCCACCGAGATGTGCTCGGTCTTCAGCTGCGCCAGGCTGGCGGTGTAGTCGGCGTGATCGGTGCGCGGCCCCATCGGCGTGCGCCGGATGACCGCCGCGACGCCGTGGATGCGCGCGCTGTAGCCGGGGACCATGTCGCTCGGGCCGTAGCCGGGATGGCCGTGGTCGGAGAGCAGGTGCCGGCCCAGCCCGTAGAGCAGCACCTGGCCCTTGTCGTGGTGCGCGTGGTTCATCTCCGAACCGAAGCACAGCAGCCCGGCGTGCGCGTCGAGGCCGCGACCAGCGCGCAGCGCGTGGAAGCACGACGCGGGCGCGTGCGCGTCGGCGACGTCGCGACGCGCCACGTCGACGCGCGGCCAGGCCGCCCAGCGCGCGATGCCGTCAGCGCCCATCAGCCACAGGTCGAGCAGCGTCGGATCGGTCGTGGCGACCGATCCCGCCAGGGCCTTCCACTCCGGCCGGTCGAACAGCGCCGCGCCGAGGTGCAGCGACTCGTGGGCATCGACCCACGGCTCGTGCAGGGAGAGGCGGTTGCCGTCGCCGACCATCCAGCCCGAACCGTCGGGGCAGACGAACAGCGCCTGCATGGCGAAGGCGCCGGCGCAGGCCGTGGCGAGCGCGGGCAGGCGTCGGCCGATCCCGCGAGCGAGCGCCAGGTGCGCCCAGGCCAGGAGCCGCGTGTTGACGTCGTGATAGGCGGTGCCTTCGCGGGTGTAGCCGTCGGCGGTCGCGAACGGCGCGCCGGCGTAGGTCGTGGTCAGGCGCGCGGCGATCTCGTCGATCCACCCCGCGGCGTCGCGCAGCGCCGGGAAGGCGACGGCGACGAGCAGCGCCGAGAGCGTGGGATGCAGCGACAGGTTGAAGGCGATCTCGTCGCGGTTGGCGATCAGGCGGCTCCGCGCTGCCGGCAGGATCGCCTTCATCCACGACAGGCGCTGCTCGGGCGTCATCGCCGTGTCGATGAGCGGCCACGCCGCCATCCAGTACTGCAGCTGCAGCTCGACGTCGTGATCGCCGCCCGCCGGCGCGCCCGGATGCCAGGAGTTGGTCGGTGAACCGCCGGTCGGATCGAGCCGCGCCGCCGCGGCGAGGCCCGCCGCGATCGCCGCGTCGGCGTAGCGCCGCTCGCCGGTCGTCGCGAAGAGCAGCGCCAGCGTCAGCGTCTCGTTGCCGCGCACGCGCCCGACGCGGGCGTAATGGCCGAGGCGCCGATCGTCGACGTACGGCAGCTCGCCTTCCGCCGGCAGGCGCGGCGCGAGCCACAGCTCGGCGACGCGGCGTTCGTGCTCGACGCTGCCTGGCGCATGGCGCGCGATCGCCGAGCGGATCGCCGCGATCTCGCCGCCGGGGATGACGCCCGGCGCCACGCCTCCGCTCGCCGCCGCCGCGGCCGCCAATGCCGCCGCGTGGTGCGACCCCGCGTCGCTCAGGCGGCGCGCCTCATCCATGCCCGGGCGCGAGAGGTCGAACCAGGCGATGAAGTCGCGGTCGTCCATGGGCTGCGGCGCTGCGAGACGCGAACCGGCGGCGGCGGTGGACATGCGGTGCTCCTGGTCGCTCGCGGTCAGCGAGCGGATTGCGTCGGATGATGGACTCGTCGCGCTTCGCGCTTCGAGCTTCGAGCTTCGAGCTTCGAGCTTCGCGCTTCGCGCTTCGCGGCTCCGGCTTCGCGCCCTGCTACTCGCTGAACGTGTAGACGTTCGCCTGCCACGGCGTGAAGCGGTCCTTGAACTCGGCGCCGTCGCCGAGCGCGGCGCCGGTGCGCTCGTTGACCAGTTTCTTGACCGGCCGGGCGAAGCGCAGCGTCAGCTCGACCTCGGCGTCGCCGAGCGCGCCGCCGGTGGTGCCGAAGCTGTCGATGGTCGCCGCGCGATCGATGTTGCCGACGACGCAGAGCGTGGTGCGGTCGCCGTGCTTCCAGAACAGCGTCTCGATGCGCTTGGCCGCCTTGCCGCCGACCGCGACGTGGATGCGCGGTTCGACCGTGGCAGCCTTGAGCAGGCCGCCCACCAAGTCGAGCCACGGCGCCGCGGTGTCGCTCGAGCGCTGCAGCAGGTAGCCGATCGGCGAGAGGTTCAGGTACACGGCCCTAGCCTTGTGCACGACCACCGCGGTGCCGTCCGCCGCGCTCGCCGTCGCCCCGTCCGCGGCCTTCAGGCCCTTCTCGAACACCGCCATGCCCGAGCTGCGGGCGGCGCCGACCGCCCAGCTCTTCTCGGAGAGGCGGTCGTCACGCTCGCCGTCGACCTCGGTCATGTCGTCGCCGTCCAGCCAGCCGCGGCCGAGATCCCGGCTGACGCCGAACAGGTCGTCGAGCGCGCCGACCGCGCGCGCCTTGCCGTGCTCGTCGCAGATGCCGCAGAGGTGGTCGGCGATGACCGTGCCGCCCTTGGCCGCGAACGCCTTGATCGCCGTCGCCTCGGCGTCCGACAGGCACAGCGTGCGGTTGAGCACCAGCACCTTGTAGCCGTCGCGGATCAGCGCGCCCTCGAGCAGGTGGTCCTGGTGGATGAACTTGCCCTGCACGCCGAGATCCTCGAGCGTCTTGAGCCAGCCGATGCGCGACAGGCCGCTGGTCGACAGGTGGTTGTCCATCGACGACAGCCGGTTCGGCCAGGTGCCGCCGTGCGGCGCCGCGTCCAGCGCCCAGCTGAGCTGGATGCTGGGGTGCGAATAGTAGAGCGCGACGGGGTCGTGGACGAACTCGCCGCCGAGGATCTTCTGCGACACCGGGCCCTGGACCTCCTTGAAGGTCTCGGCGTTGGCGGCGATGAAGTCGGCGACCGCGCCGTTGGCGAACCACGGCTGGTTCTTGGCGTCCACGTTCGGCCACGCGATCACGCCGCGGTTGCCGTGGCACAGGTAGTACCACAGGTACCACGAGTCGAGCTTCGGGTTCT
Source organism: Planctomycetota bacterium (assembly GCA_035627695.1). Taxonomy (GTDB): domain Bacteria; phylum Planctomycetota; class UBA11346; order UBA11346; family UBA11346; genus DASPLE01. The sequence goes on along the minus strand of DASPLE010000112.1, from coordinate 58,569 downwards.
CGCTCGAGAAGAAGGTCTGCATGCGGCTGCTCCGCTGATCCCAGAAGCTGCGCAGCACCTCGTTCGAGGCGCCGATGTCGTACGCCTCCATCCACTGCACGGCCTTGGTCAGCTTGCGGTAGTCGTACCCGCCGAAGGCGTTCGGGCTCTGCCCGCCGACGAAGCCGGCCGGCACCGCGGGGTCGAGCCCGTTGGTGAAGTTGGTCAGGTCGATGAGGCAGTCGGCGAACTGGGTGTCCATCGCGGCGCGCCAGTCGCACCACGCGCTGAGATTGAGCGTCGCGATGCCGTCCTTGGTCAGCTGGCGGCGGAAGGCCTCGAAGCTCTGCGGCTCGATCGCGGCGAAGTCGTGGTGGTCGGTGCCGTACTGCGCGTTCAGGGCGGCGATGGTGCCGTAGGTGCGCTCCAGTTCGCGGCGATAGCCGGCGACGGACAGCGGATGGCCGTCGGCTTCGATCGGCGAGCAGAAGCTGCCGGTGGAGACCTCGTCGTCGAAGGCGTAGGCGACGACCGACGAACCCTTCGCCGAGGCGACGTTCGCGCGCAGGTGGTCCTTCATCGTCGCGATGGTCGCCGGATCGGCGAGGCTGTTGGGGCGGACGATGATGTCCTTCTTGCGCATCAGCGGGGCGATCACATTCGGACGGACGTGCAGGTAGCCCTTGTCGGCCGCGTGGTCGACGTAGAAGGGCCAGCCGGTCTCGCGGGCGAACTCCTGGAGCTTGTCGTTGCGGCGGTCGACGTGGAATCCGCGCAGGTTCACCGACTCGTAGAGCGCCCGATCGCTCACCACGTCGGTGTTGATCTGCCAGACGAGGATGGTGAAGCGGTCCCACGCGGGCGGCGCCGGCACGGTGGCGATCGGCTCGACCGCGGTCTGGAGCACGACCGGCCTGTCCGCGGCGGTCGCGAGGTGGCAGGTCAGGGTGCAGGCGACGGCGAGCGCGAGGCGCATGATGGGATCCCAGGACGAAGATGGCGGACACCTGATTCTCCACCAGGACCGGCCCTGTTACCAGGCGGGGCGCATACGGCGCATCGTCGGATCCGTTGTCGATCAGCGCGGCGCCGGGGGCGGATCCACGGCGGGGGCAGGGGCGTCCCCCGCCGGCACCTGCGCATCGGCCTCGGGATCGGCCTTGGCCTTGGCCTTCGGCTTGGCCGCCGCGCGGCGCGCGCGGCGGTTCGCGCCGCCGACCTTCCCGCCGACCTCGTAGGCGCCGAGGTCGCAGCGCGCGTCGACGCCGCGCGGCGCGAGATCGCCGACGGCGACGTACATCCACTCGGCGACCGCGATGCACTCGTTGCCATCGCCGTCCCGGTACGGAAGCGGCGCGCGGCCGAGATCGCGGCACGGCGACGACGCGGCCAGGCGGAAGTCGCCGGTCGCCGGCGCGACGAAGCGTGGATCGACGCCGCCGACGGCGAATCCCGGCGGCAGCCTGCCGCCGCCCTCGATCCAATTGGCGGCGCCGGCGAACGGTCCGTCGCACGACGTGCCGACCGTGCCGCTGCCCCAGAACACGTTGTTCGCGGCGATGATGCCGCTCTCGGGGTGGCGGCAGGAGAGGAAATCGATGTCGGGCGTCCCGGCGATGAAGGTGTTGTGGTAGACGAAGAGCGAGCCCGGATGGGCCTCGCCCTCGTCGCCGAAGACGACGAAGCGCTGCTTGTTCGCGGTCGGCAGGCGCTGCGTGCTGACGACGACGTTGCCGAGCATCAGCGCGTTCGCGTCCGGCAGCCTGGTCCAGTCGGAATCGACCAGGTCGACCTCGCCCTCGGCCGAGCCGCTGATCAGGTTGTAGAGCAGCTCGACGTAGTGGCAGCGGGTCTTGATGTTGTAGCCGACGGTCGAGTCGTGGATCCAGCTGCCGCGCACCGTCAGCCGGCGGTTGCCGGCGTAGATGTTGTGGCTGGCGCCGGCGAAGTCGGGCGTGCCGCAGCGGAAGATGTCGCAGCCCTCGACCACCAGGTGCTGGCCGCCGTCCGATTGGATGCCCATGTCGCAGTCGTGGATGACGCAATCGCGCAGCACGACCGTCGCCGCGAGGGCGTCGCGCGGCGCCGACGAGCGGAAGCCGCAGCCGTTCTGGCTGTTGCGCGCGTTGGCGAACTCGAGGCGCTCGACGACCACGTCGACGCCGTCGATCTGCAGGCACGCGCGCGGCCGGCGGATCGCGCCGTCGACGAGGACGCCGGTGGCGTCGATCAGCGGGCGCGTCGGACCGACGCCGCGGATGACGACCGGCGCATCGGGCGTGCCGGCGCACGACCAGCGCGCGGCCTGGTTGTAGGTGCCCGAGGCGATCTCGACCACGTCGCCGGCGTGGAGCGTGCGGATCCTGCCCAGATCATCGCCTGGCCCGATGCGATGCACGGCCGCGGCGAGATCGCCGGCGGCGAGGGCGAGCGCCGCCGCGGCGATCAGGCGGAGCGTCGGCATGCGGCTCACGGCCCGGCCAGCAGGCGATCGCGCAGGCGCGCGCGGCAGTGTTCGATCGCCGCGCCGCGATCGGTCTGGGCGGCCGCGGCCTCGGCGAACAGCGTCGCCAGGAACGCCTCGGCCTCGGCGACCTCCGCCGGGCCGGCGCTGCGCGCCCGCGCGCGCACCGTCTCGATGTAGCGGCGGTCGTCCCACGCCTCGCGCAGCGCCTCGTACGACGGCGAACGGACCACCGCGTACGGCGTGGTCCACGCGTAGATCCACGCGCCGCCGCCGCTGGTATCGAAGCGGTCGTTGGCGAAGTTATACGCCCAGCACAGCGAGCCGCGCGAATCGTAGCGCGCGAAGCGGAAGCCGAACTCCCAGCGCGCGTTCAGCGCATCCTGCATGCCGGCGTATTGCCAGAACGCCTTCGCCCGGGTCGACGGCGCGACCGGCTGGGCGGCGCGGACGATGTCGCCCAGCGCCTCGTTCTCCTGGATCATGTTGGTGCAGAAGACGTCGATGTCGTCGAGGAACGGCAGGCCGTCGGTGCCGTGGTGGATCGAGCCGTAGATGCGCACGTCGGGATCGCCGGCGCGGATCAGCGCGCACGACTCCTCGAAGTGCGGCTTGTGCCACCGTCCGGCCCCGCCGGTGCCGAGCTCCTCGAAGGGGATGCCCTCGCGGGTCAGGCGATCGATGGTCTTGGCGATGTCCTCGCGACGCGGCTTGGCGATGTGCTCGTAGCCGGTGGCGTCGCGGTAGTAGAGCAGCTTGGCGTGGTTGCGGTCCTGGGTCCATTTCGCCGGCTCGTCATAGGGGGTCAGGATGAGCTCCGGCCAATCCGCGGCGCGCGCGTGCGCCGTCACCTGGGCGACCCAGTCGCGATAGAGATCGCGCAGCTCGGGCAGCAGCGCATCCGGCGCGGCCATCGCCCGGCGCAGGTACTCCTTGCGGCCCTCCATGCCGCCGTCGCCGGTGACGACGCAGCGGTACAGCTCGCGTTCCAGATGGAGGGTGTCCGGGAAGCCGTACGGATCGCCGCCCAGGAACCACACCACGCTGGTGATGCCGCTCTCGCGCGCGTCGCGCATGACCTCGTCGAGGATGCGGAAGTCGAGGGTGAACTCGGTCGCCGAGATCCGCTGGATGGCGGGCGCGAAGCCGCTGTACCAGAAGTTGATGCTGTTGTGGTTCTGGCGGCGCATCGCCGCCATCTCGTGCCGGGGGACGGCGCCGGCGACGCAGCCGCCCATCGCCAGACCCGCCTCGTCCATGCCGATCAGGTCCAGCGGCGCGACGACGATCTCCACGCGCAGCGCGGCGACGGCCTCGCCGCCGGCGGTGACCGCGACCTCGGCATGGTACACGCCGGGCTCGGGCCGCGTGCGGTCGCCGGCGACGGTCAGCCAGAAGGCGTGCGAGCGGCCGGGAGCGATCGCCACTGGATGCGACGGCCACAGCCGCTGCGGCGCGAGGCGCCGTCCTTCGTGGCCGTCCTCGTGCACGGCGGCGAATTCCGCTGTCAGCAGCTCGACCTCGGCGCCGAGCGTCAGGCCGTCGTCGCGGCGCGGCGCGGCGATCAGGGCGATGGCGACGTCGCTGAGCGCCATGCCGTGGGCGTGGACGCCGAATTGGCCGGATTCGATCTCGTTGCGCGCCAGGGTCAGGCGCAGCGGAGCGCCGACCTCGCCCGCCTGCGGCGCCGAGACCGGGCGGATCGGGTCCCAGCACGGGCGCACGAAGGCGATCGCGCCGTGCGTCGACGCGCCGGGAAGCACCGGCGCCTGCGCGGTCTCCGACGCGGTCAGCGCTGCGCGCTGGACGGCCTGCGCCCGCGCGACCCAGGCGCGGGTCTCGGCACACCAGCGCGCCTCGTCCGCGACCGGATCGCCGGCGACGATGCGCAGATCGGCGAAGGCGACGGGTCCGCCGGCGGGCGCGCTGAACACCAGCTCGGTGTGATCCCGCCCCGGCAGGCGCATGACCATGTCGGCGGGCAGGGGGATGAGCGCGGTGCGCCAGGCGCCGTCGCCGAGTCCGCCGATGCGGTGCAGCTCGTAGCGGCCGGGCAGCCCGGCGAAGACCTCGACGCGGATCGGGCTGGAGGCGGTGTCGCGGAAGTCGACCTCGATGCGGAACGCCTGCCCGGCCGGCGGCCGCATGCCATCGCCCCACCACACCGGCAGCGCGACGACGCCTTGGCCGACGAGCTCGCGGCACGCGCGCTCGTCGATGGTCGCCGGCGCGCTCCAGCCGCCATCGCCGAGCGTCAGCCCGGTCGCGAAACCGCCGGCGGCGACGGGGTCCTCGGCGGCAGCGGCGCAGGCGATCAGCAGGACATGGCAGGCGAAATGGCGTACGGGGGACTTCATGGCCCAGCTCTCCGGCCGGTCGTGGCTCGATACAGGCTTCCCCGGGGCCGGGAGCGGTTCCGGGCGTGGACGGTCGTGCCGGATTGCATGTAGCGATCGCGCCTCTCGTGGCGAAGTGGTCGACGGCTGAGCCGAGCGCACGCCCCGGCGCGCGCGGCGGCGGCGACGTCGCTATGCGGAGGCGTGCAATGGCAACCATGATTCCGGTATGGGCGTCCGGTTCGCCGCGCCGCGGCCGTCCGGCATGACGATGAACCGCTCCGCCTTCACGCTGTTCGAGATCGCGATCGCGCTCGGGCTGGTCTCCTTCGCCGTCGTGACGGTGATGATGTCCTTCCCCGCCGGGCTGAAGGCGCAGCAGTTCGCGCGCTTCCGCGTCATCGCCGCGACCAAGGCCGAGGAGATGGTCGAGGCCTTCAACGCCACGGCGAACGCCAACCCGGCGATCGACACCGAGGCGCTGAAACCCTGGGACGTGCCGGTCAGCTACCGCTCGCAGGCCTTCGATCTCGAGCAGCGCCTGTCGTCGCACCGCTTCGGCATCATGCCGCTGCCGACGGATATCGCGCGGCGCCTCGACTCCAACGGCGACGAGATCCAGCGCCTGCTCGACGACGGCGCCTACCTGTACTACTCGCAGCCGATGGCGACGACCAACACCGAGGAGCGCAACCTGGTGAACGCGAACCAGACCGACACCGAGGCTCCCAACGAGAGCCAGCGGCTGGTCTTCGCGATCCTGGGATACCCGCAGAACAACGCGGTGCACATCCTGGCGAAGAAGAACTGGCCGTACTACGTGCCGTACCCGTCGCCGCCGACGCACAGCTTCCTCTACGACGAGTTCCTGCCGACGGGGCTGAACATGACGCGGTTCACGTGGGACTACGCCTACGACCGGCCGGTGCCGCAGAACGAATCATCGAACATCTCGTGGATGCTGCAGAGCGCCTGCATCGAGGAGGCGTGGGAGCACGCGCACGATCCGCAGGGCGGCGATCCCGATATCCGCAAGGTGTTCTTCTGGCAGGAGGGAGCCGACTACTACGGCTTCCTGCCGTTCATGTACGGCCGCTACACCGGCCCGCCGGACTCGGCGGTCGCCTACTACAAGGGGATGTTCCCCAACCAGGGCGTGCCGTCGCGCGCCTCGCTCATGCGTTACGTGCAGGCCGCGTACTGGTATTGCGTCCGCAAGGGCATCGACCCCGGCACCTACGATCCGCCCGACCCGTCGAGCATCCCGACCGGATTCGACGCGAGCCCCGAGCCGTGGAAGCAGGTCCAGGCGATGCGCTTCCTCGCGCACGCCACCGCCTGCATGACCTCGTTCCATCCGCACAGCCCGGGCGACTCGGGCATCGCTGGCGATCCGTGCCTGTCCGATGCCGGCCCCGGTGTGCCGATCCCTCCGGTGACGCTCGGCGGCCAGGCGGGTCCACCCGCTCCGATCGGCCTGACCGACGGCAAGATCCGCTACTACCACGAGCGCTGCCTGCGCATGATCATGCAGTTCAGCGCCGAGAATCCCTACGACTGGCGCGTGCCCAGGCCGACGCAGCGGGCGATCATGATGGATCATCCGCTGATCGAGTACGACCTCTTCTCCCCGCCGGAAACCGGCACGATCAGCGGGTCGAACGTCGACGCCGCGCAGTGGAAGCCGATCCCCGCCCAGCCGGTGCTGCACGCCGGGGCCAGCTGGATGTACCCGGAGCACGAGATCGGGCCGAGCACCGCGGGCGGCGAATGGGGGCGCAGCTCGCACTTCACCCTGACCGCTCCGTTCAAGCCCATGGACCGTTGCCGCCAGATCGTCTTCTGGGCGGCGGATTGGCATGCGTACGAGGACTTCGAGACCGCGCCGGGCGCGACGGTCGACGCGAGCAAGTACCCGTTCGCCGCGCCGCACGCGCTGACCTACAGCAACTGGGTCGCGCCGACGGGCAGTGGCGCGACGTACCAGTTCAAGGATGCGCTGGGCAGCGCGACCAATCCGATGTGCGGCCTCGAGTGGGCGGACGATCACCTGTTCTCATTCAGGAACCCGGAAAAGGTCCTGATGTTCAAGCAGAGCGTCGCCGGCGGCCCGACCGGTCAGGATGTCTCCGCGATCATGGTGATGAACGACAACGCCGCCGATCGCGGCCTGGGCGGCGTCGCCCCGGAGGTGTTCTCCGGCCGCTTCGGCGCGGACCGCAACTTCAACCTGCGTCTCGATCGCGGTCCGCTGCCGACCTCGGCGCGCCTGCGGGCGATCGAGGTGGCGCGGTTCAACTACTACGATCCACGCGTCCCGCTGACCATCCGCTGATCATGCAGCACCGCGCCTTCACCCTGATCGAGCTGATCATCTCCGTCGCGCTCGGCGCGATCATCGTCGTCACCGCGTTCGCGGCGTTCCGCGCCGCGAGCCTCACGGTCGCGGCCGCCAACCGCCTCGCGCTCGAGAACGCGATGCTGCGCGTCGGCGTCGCGGCCGCGCACGACGAGATCGATTTCTGGCGCGAGTACGACGATCCGGACGCCGCGACCGCCCCGCTGCGCGCCGCCGTCGGCCGCTATGGGCTGCCGTTCACGCCCTTCGCGACGGTGTGGCCGAACGGCGGCGGCGCGTTCGACACGGAGGACGACCAATCCTGGCGCTCCGATGAGAAGGCCTGGGATCCCAGCAGCAGCCGGACCTGGTACCGCGGCAACCTCGCCGAGCGCAGCACGTCGAAGATGTGGCTCGGCCGCTACGCGATCTTCTCGACCGCCGAGGCGAACACCTTCAGCTTCGGCTTCAATGCGCCGGTCTCGCCGGCGCAGAGCGTCGCCTACAGCGGCGCGCCTGCGGCGGCGCACCACTGGTATCCGTTCCAGATCCAGCGCCTGCGCGACGCGCTCGGATTCTACGGCCTGTGCGAGTACGCTCCGCCGAACAGCATCTTCGCCACCTTCGATCCGGGCGGTCCGGACACCATGGGCCGCAACGGCGCGGTGCTGAACTGGTACGTGAAGACGCAGAGCGGCGCGAACGGCTTCTTCCGCCACGAGGAACGCCTCAACCGCGCGCGCGTGCCGCCGGGCAAGTACCGCTGCACGACCAAGGGCGTGTACGCCATCCCCAACCCCGACGGGTCGGGCAAGCCGCTGAACGAGGCGAACCGGTACGCCTACATGGTCGGATTCGACGCCGGATCGGGGAACGCCAACGAGGTCGGCGACTTCAAGAAGGCGACCGATGTCCCCGAATCGCTGCTGCGCGCCGGCCGACCGGCGCACTGGCCGAACGCGACGGTGTCGGTCAGCCGCTTCATCAAGGACGCGCGTCCGATCAGCATGTGCAAGGTCCGGGTCGTCAGCCCGGTGACCGGCAACGCCATGGCGCTGACCTTCAGCGGCTGGGGCACCAGCCTGCGCGGCGCGCGGCAGCAGCGCGGCCGCGACGGCGGCTGGGCGCGCTGGGACAACGCGTCCGGCCACGTGAACACCCCGACCCTGGACGATCCATGAACAGCACGGCTGGCCGACGACCGGGCCGCCGCGGCACGGTCCTGATCATCGTCTCGGGCATCGTCGCCCTGCTCGCGGCGCTGTCGTTCTCGTTCCTCGCGCGCATGCGCAGCGATGTCGAGGAGACCAACGGTATCGTCGCCGAGGCCCAGGCGCGGATCATGCTGCTCGCCGCCTGCGACTACATCCTCGAGGCGTCGCGCCTCGGCTACGGCACCGCGCCGTCGAGCCCGGCGGCGGCGCCGCCGGGCGACAAGCACCGCGAGGCCTACGGCTGGCTCGACGTCCGCGACGGAAGCACCGGTCCGCGCGGCGACGATCCCGGATGGCCGGCGTTCTTCTCGCTCAGCCTCGTCGAGGACGGCGACGGCGACGGCGACCCCGATCGCCGCGCCTGGCCGGCGGTGAAATCGGTCGCCCGCTGCCCGATGCACGTGCTGCAGCGCCCGCCCTTCGCGACGCGGATCACCGCGGTCTACAATCCGATCTCGACGACCGCCGGCGCGCCTGATCGCGGCTTCCCGTACCTGCGCAATCCCGATCCGCAGCCGCAGGTGACCAACGGCTATCCGACGGTCTCGGACGCCATCGCCATCCCGTCGGCGGGCGGCGCCAGCAACTGGTCACTCTACATCCATGGCGACACGCAGGCGCGGATCGAATCGGTGGGCCGCTCCTGGTTCCGGGTCTATCGCGACCAGGACGCGACCTTCGTCGTCACCTGCGGGGCGGGCGCCAGCCAGGGCTACAAGGACTGGGGCGAGGTCGTCGGCGCGGGCGAGCAGGGCGCGTTCGGCACCAGGCAGGCGTTCGATCAGATCGTCGGCGCCGAGGTGCGGCTCTGGTACCGCGTGCAGTGGTCGGCCGCGACGCTGACGCCTGAATACGACAACATCTGCGCCGGCCTGAAGACGCCCAACGGCAGCCCGTACGGCAACTGGGATGGGTTCGGCTCGCCCGATCCGAACGCGCGCGACACGTACATGATGTCCCCGCCCAACGCGAGCAGCACGTGGGCGCTGAACCGCTGCCGCACCCAGGCCTGGAACAAGAACCTGGTCGGCACGATCCACTGGGTGCAGCGCCTGAGCGGTGCGCCGACGCACTGGTGAGAGTGGCGGAGGACGCGCGCGGAAGAGCGGTGATCGACGCCGGGAGTTCGACGCTCACTCGGCGCTGATGACCACCTCGATCAGGTTCGGGAGCCGCGAGGCGATGCCGGCCTCGATCGCCGCGGCGACGTCCTGCGCGCGCTCGACGCGGCGCGCCGGGACGCCGAGCGCCTGCGCCAGGGCGAGGAAGTCGATCGCCGGGCGATCGAGGTCCATGGCGATGAAACGATCGCGCTGCGTCGAGAGGTAGTGCGGCTGGGAACGCATGAAGTTCTTGAGCACGTTGTATTCGCGGTTGTTCATCACCACGAAGGTCACCGGCAGCGCCTCGCGCGCCGCGGTCCACAGCGCCTGCGGCGAATACAGCGCGGCGCCGTCGCCGACCAGGCAGACCACCGGCGCGCGATCGAGGCCCAGCGAGAAGCCCACCGCGGCCGGCATGCCCCAGCCCAGGCCGCCGCCGCGCAGGAACGAGTACTGGCGCGGCCAGCCGCTGTCGAGGAAGCCGCGCAGGTGGACCGAGGTGGCGATCGCCTCGTCGACGATCGCCACGTCCGGGCCGATCGCGCGCATCGCCTGCTGCGCGGCGACCAGCGGCGTCATGACCGGTGCCCCGATCTGCTCGGCCGCGGTCGCCGCCAACGCCGCGCGCCGGCGAGCCAGGTCGGCGACCGCGCCGGCGCGCAGCGCAGCGTACGCGGCCGCGTTGCGTGACGCGGCGTTCGCCAGCAGCGGCAGCAGGGCGTCGAGCGAGCGACGGATGTCGCCGACCACCGACAGCCGCGTGGCGTACGTCCGTCCGAGGTCGCGGACGTCGGCCGAGAGCTGGAAGACGGCGCAGCCTGCCGGCACGGCCGGCCCCTCGCTGTAGAGGATGGTGATCAGCGACTTGCCGCCGAGCGCGAAGATCGCGTCGTAGCCGGCGAGCCGCTGCGCGATCGCGCTCGCCTTGGTCGGCAGGTTCCCCGCCCACAGCGGATGCGAGGTCGGGAACGGGATGCGCGACGGCCACGACGAGCCGTAGACGGGCGCGCCGAGCAGATCCGCCAGCGCCACGACCTGCGCGGCGGCGTCGCTGGCGTCGATCTCATCGCCGGCGATCAGCGCCAGTCGACCCGGCGCGATCGCGGCGAGGTGGCCGGCGAGCTCGTCGAGCGATCCGGCGATCGGCCGGCGATCGATGGTGGACGGCTGGTCGATCGCGACCGCGCTCATCTCCTCCATGACGTCCATCGGCAGGGAGAGGAAGACCGCTCCGGTCGGGGCGGCCATCGCGTCGTGGAAGGCGCGGCGCAGCAGCACCGGCAGCTGGTCGGCGTGCGTGACCTCCTGGCCCCACTTCACCGCCGGCGCGGCGATGCGCACCAGGTCGCCCAGCAGGAGCGGATCGGTGATGGTGTGGCGCGAATCCTGCTGGCCCGCCGTGATCACCAGCGGCGTGCCCGAAACGCTGGCGTTGAGCAGGTTGCCCATGCCGTGGCCGAGGCCGCCCGCGGTGTGCAGGTTGACGAAACCGGGCCGGCGCGCCGCCTGGGCGTAGCCGTCGGCCATCGCCACCACGCTGGCCTCCTGCAGGCCGAGGACGTAGGCGATGTCGGGAGCGGCGTGCAGCGCGTCCATCAGCGGCAGCTCGGTGGTGCCCGGATTGCCGAAGATGTAGCGGACGCCCTCGCTGTGCAGCACTTCGAGCAGCACCGCCGCGCCGCGGCGTCGCGCGACGCGGGACATGGGTTGGGCGCTCATGGCGTCAGTCCAGCTCGATCCCGCCGAGCGACACCCAGCCGTTGCCGAAGGTCTCCTCGACCGCGAAGCGCACGCGCGCGTCGCGCTCGCCGGGGCGGATGATGCCCAGCGCGAGGTCGGCCCAGCCGGGACGCAGGCCGGGCGGCAGGGGGATGCGGCGGTCGATCCAGGCGTCGCCCGGCAGCCACGTGCGGATATCGACGTCGGGGACGGTGACGATCTCCTCGCGGTCGCGCTGGCGCAGGCGGATCGCGAGATCGTAGCGGTGGTAGATCGGCGCGACGCCGACGTTCTCGATGAACGCCTGGAAGCCGAACCAGCCGCCGGCGATCGGCGTCGGGCTCTGCAGCGCGGCGTGGCGCAGGACGTAGCGGTAGCCGAGGCGGCGGCAGAAGTCGGAAAGCTGATCGACCCATTCCGGCGACAGACCGCACGACTTGGGCATGAAGTAGGTGCCGTGCCACTTCAGGCCCTGGCCGATGATGTAGTCGAGATCGAAGCCGCGCTGCTGCCAGGTCATCGGCACCCAGCAGGTCTCGAAGTGCACGGGCGCGGTGCGCCAGGTGTCGACCGCGCCGCATTCGGCCATCGCGCGCGGATAGCCCTCCAGCATGTGGTTCCACGAATGGTGGCGCATGACGCACGCGTCGCCCGGCGCGCGCAGGTCGCCGAAGCAGTCGCAGCGCCAGCCGGTGCCGGTCGCCAGCGCCGCGCGCATCTGCGCGTCGCCCATCATGCCCAGGCGCGGCGTGGTCGGGAACGATTCGCGGAACAGCTCGGCGAAGCGCCGGCACTGCTCGGCGCTGCACGTCCCGGCGCCTTCGCCCCAGTAGCCGATGTACGCCAGGTCGATCGACTCGAGCCGCGGATCGCCGTCGAAGCGACGCCCGGCTTCGCGGATCAGCCCGCCGAAGTGCTCCAGGTACGGGGCGGAGTCGTGATCCGGATGGCCCTTGGCGTCCGCGCCGTGGCGGTCGGCATACCAGCGCGGCAGCTGCGGATCCGCCGGATGGCCGAACGGCATCAGGCGGATGGCCAGCGTCTGCCCGCGCGCCGCCGCGGTCGCCAGCGCCTGGTCGAGGATGCCGAACTCGTAGCTGCCCGGCGCCGGCTCCAGCATCTGCCAGTACCAACGGCAGTAGGCCACGGTGCTCGGCAGGTAGGCGGGCGTCGTGCCGGGGAAGGCGCGCTCCGGGAAGGTGAGCGGTCCCTGCTCGGACCACGCCGTGCCGGCGAACAGCGGATCGCCGGCGAAGCGCTGGAAGGTGCAGGCGCCCTTGTGGGGATTGGCGAGGTACGCGTCGCTCGGCGTCGGCCGCACGCGGCGGATGACTTCGGCCATGGCTGCTCCGGAGGATGCGACGCCCAGGCTGCGCCAGCGCCGTCTGCAGCGATTCTCCGGCGCCGGGCTCGTCGTTACGCGGCTTCGCGACCGCGGAATCGCTCGAAACCCAGTGGATTCGACCGTCGTCGCGGCTTCGAGCTTCGAGCTTCGCGCTTCGCGCTCTCCGCTCGGGCGCGGTCGCTCAGCCGCCGCGCACGATCGTCCGCGCCTTGATGCACACCGCGCACGTCGGCGACGCGCAGAGCAATGCCGCCGGATCGGCGCGCAGCAGGACCACCGCGGCATCGAGGCACGCCCGCCCGGTGAAGCGCAGGCATGGCGCCTCGCCGAGCCCGACGTGGGCGATGGCGCGCTGCTTCTCCAGCGCCTGCTGCACGACGACGAAGCCCGCCGAGTCGGTCGGCACGTCGACCGGCGGGAATGCGCGCTGGCGGCCGGCGCGATCGAACGCCGTGAGGTCGCGCTCGTAGCCGTCGTAGAACACGCGGCCGAGATACGGCGCGCGCACCAGCGCCTCGGCGACGTGGACGAGGCTGCACGAGGTCAGGTCGCAGCCGATCATCAGGAGGTCGGCGCCGGCTTCGACGGCCCGGTGGAACGGGCTTCCGACGCCCAGTCCGGACGTGCGCTCGTGCCCTTCGGTCAGTTCGCCGGCGCGCGCGCCCCAGGCGGTGACCGAATGCGTCGGATGGAGGCTGCGCACGGCGCCGGCGCCCGTGCGCAGCGCCTCGGTGACGGCGCCGGTGCGGCTCGGCGTGTCGGCCATGCGCCAGACGCCGTCGCGGGTCGGGTGCGAGAACGTCGGCATGAGCAGCGTGCCGCTCGTGGTCAGCGCCTCCTGCAGCGCGGCGACGACGGTCGCGGCGCCGCCCTCGACCCGGCCGATCGCCTTCAGCGACGCGTGGACGATGAGGATGGCGCCGGGGCGGATCGCGCAGCGCTGGCGCAGGTCGCGGACCAGGTCGTCGCGCTGCAGGGGACGGTCGCTCATGTGCTGCGCCTCGTGAGGATGTCTTCGCCGCCGACCGCCCGGCGCAACCGCCGACGTCCCCGTCCCGGGGACGCGCTCAGGCGGCGGGGCTGCCGTCCTCGAACGCGCCGTCGGTGGTCGACAGCGTCAGCGGCCGCTCGGCCACCAGGCGATGCGCCCCGGTCAGGATGTCGCGCACCAGCCCGTCGCCCGCGCTATGCGCGAAGAGGCTGGTGTTGGTCTCGTAGCCGCCCCACAGGAACTGGTTGGTGGTCGGGAAGTAACCGAGGTTGTCGGTCGCGGTGAACAGCGCGTAGGTCTTGAGGAACGGGCTCTGCCACTTCAGCATCGCGCCCTGTTCCGCCATCGGTTCGCCCGGGAATCCGGCGAGCAGCACCGGACCGATGCCGATCAGGCTGACCTCGGTGCGCAACGGCGCGCGATCCTTCTTCAGCGGGTGGGTGCGGGCGAAAGCCTCCGGCTGCATGCCCGCGGTGGTCTCGTCGCGCACCGCCATCGCCACGTCGACGTGCGCGAGGCGCAGGCTCTGGTCGTCCGCCGCGACCGAATCGTAGGCGCGCATGATCGCCAGGCGGCCGAGGCGCCTGCCCATGTCCTCGGCGCTCGCGAAGCCCGACTCGGGCATCAGCGGGTGGTTGTCGCCGGCCGCGCCGGTGGTGGTCAGGCAGCGGCTGCCGGCGAAGGTCTCCTCGACGGTGCGGCGCAGCACGCCCGGGAAATCGGCGGTGACCAGGTCGGAGGAGTTGCCGACGCACAGCGGGTGGCAGGTGTAGTTGGTGATGATCGCCTTGTAGCGGTTCAGCGTGCCCTTCTTGCGGAAGGCGATGATGCCCAGCTCGCGGTCGACGTACTCGCGCGACTGGCCGATGAGCTGCTTGTTGTCCGGGATGTACGCGCCGCGGCGGTCGGGGAAGTTGAAGCGCCGGTTCATGTTGCCGTCGGTGTCGGTGAAGTTGTAGCGCAGGATGCAGTCCTCGCCGTCCGACTTCGCGTCGGCCGCGGCCTCGGTCGACCAGACGAGGAGGCGCTCGAGGTAGTCGGCGCGGCACTCCGGGTTGGGGCCCGCCTCGCCGTGCACCCGGACCTCGATCACGTTCGGCCCGGAATGGACGTGGGTGCAGACGGTGAACACCCGGTCCATCGGGATCCCGACCGTCCGCGCCACCGCGGTGCGGATGCGCTTGGCGGTGATCGAGCGCAGCCCGATCAGATCGTAGTTCAGCAGCACGGCGCGCTGCTGACCGTCGTCCAGCCACAGGGCGGTGACGACGATGTCGTCGTGCACGCCGGTGTTGGCGTAGGGGCCGTAGCCGCACAGCACGTGGCCGATCTCGGGGTTGATGACGCGTCGGCCGGTGCCGCAGGAGATGCTCATGGATGCCTTGATGGGGGTGGCGCCGGCGATGTCAGCGCGGAAGGGCGGGAGGCGCAGCGACTTGGCGGGCGCCATCCAGCGGAACGGTCGCCAAAGCGGGAATGATCGGCCCACCGGAGCGCGGCTTGACCGATGGCGGAGCGCGCCGGCAGCGCAGCCGCGCGATCAGCGTCCGGTCGGGCGCGGCGGGTCGCCCCAGTGGCCATCGCGGTCGCGACCCGCGACGACGGTGCCCTTCTCCGCCCAGCCGAGCCCGGCGCGCACGTCGGCGGCGCAGTAGCGCAGGGTCAGGCCGCAGCGACGCCGCGTCGAGGTGTTGGCCCGCGAGCCGTGCAGGAGCAGGTCGCTGTGGATCGCGACCATGCCGGCGTCCAGCTCGACGTCGATCGGCGTGCCGAGCGATTCGGCCCCGGCGACCGACTGCGGCAGCACGGCGTCCGACGCGCCCTCGTTCAGCGCGTACGTCAGGTGCCCGAGGCGGTGCGTGCCCGGGATGTAGCGCATGCAGGCGTTGTCGACGCGCGCGTCGTCGATCGCCAGCCACACCGTCACGGTCTTCGCCGGCGTCAGCGGCCAGTAGCTCGCGTCCTGGTGCCAGTCGACGACCTTGCCGTCGCCGGGCATCTTGCAGAAGTAGTGCGAGCCCCACGCCACGACGTCGTCGCCGAGCAGGTCCCTGACCACCGCGACGATGCGCGGCTCGCGCAGCAGGTCGTAGACCGGCGCGTAGCGCAGGTGCGCGGTGCTGATCGAGTAGCTGTCGCCGCCCGTTGCGAGGACGCGCGCCAGCAGGTCGTCGAAGTAGGCGCGATGCGCGGCGATCTCGTCGGGAGCGAAGATGCGCAGGCCGCTCAGGTGGCCGTCGCGGTCGAAGCGCGCGACCTGCTCGGCCGTGAGCGTGCGTGGCGTCCGCACCGGGCTCGGGTGGTAGCTCAGGTCGCGCGGTACGGTGCGCAGCTCGGCATCGGTCGGGACCATGGCGAAGGTGGGGCGGTGGTCCATGGCTGATCCTGGATGAAACGATGGATGATCCGTCGGCAGCCTAGTGGCGCGGACATCCCCATGACATGGACACCAGAGCGAAGCGCCTGGATGAAACGATCGCCACGGGTAGGGTCGTGGGCATGGCCACCAGCTCGGTCTCGGTCATCGCCGGCGGGCTCTACCACTGCGATCCGCGATGGTCGAAGCCGCGCGCGTATCGCCGCGATTTCAACCGCATCTACGTGCCGATATCGGGCGGCGCCCGGTACTGCCTCGGCGGCGCGTGGACCGACCTGCGGCCCGGCAGCGTCTACCTGATCCCGGCGCATGCCGCGAACGCCCACGTCTGCGAGCGCGCGATGCGCGTGCACTGGCTGCACTTCACCGCCGACGGCCTGCCGTTGACGCAGCGCCTCGCGCAGGTGCGCGAGGTCCTGGCGTGGCCGGAGGGCGACTGGCGGTGGTGGCGTCCGATGTACCGCCGTCTCGCCGAGCACGTCGCCGGCGGCGGCGCGGCGCTGTCCGCGGCCGTGCACGCGTTCGCGCTGGCGGTCGCCGGCGCCGCCCTGGATCGCGTCGCGCGGGACGAGGTCGCGATCGCCGCGCAGCGCGAACGCTTCGCTCCCGCGATCGCGCTGATCGAACGGCGCTTCCCCGCCGGTGTGCCGATCCCGCTGCTGGCCCGGGCCTCGGGCATCGGCGCCGTGCAGTTCCGCCGCGCCTTCACCGCCGCCTTCGGCGTGCCGCCGCACGCGTTCATCGCCCGCCGCCGCATGGATCAGGCCGCGGCCCTGCTCGCCGCCGATGACCGCGCCATCGCGCAGGTCGCCCGCGCCTGCGGCTACGAGGACCCGTTCTACTTCTCGCGCGCGTTCCGCCGCCACCATCGCGCCAGCCCGACCGAATTCCGGCGGGCGCGCCACCGCCTCCCGTGAGGGCAACGGGCGTCTCATCGAGGCGCGTCCGATGCCCGGACGGCGCCTGCGTCGGCTGCGACGCAGGCGCCTCCGTGATTCAGCCGCGGTTGATCGCGATGCGCCGCGGACGCTCCTCCTGCGGCTTCGCCAGCTCGATGCGCAGGACGCCATCGCTCATGGTCGCGCTGACCTTCTCCGGATCGATCGACGATGCGACCTGGAGCGTGCGCTCGTAGACGGTCGTCGCGTCGTCATCGCTGAAGGGACGCAGGTGCTCCGGCACGGGCTTGCCGGCGCGCCCGCGCATGAGCAACGTGCCGCGGTGCAGGGTGACCTCGAGGTGCTCCTGATCGACGCCGGGCATGTCGGCGAGGATCACGATGCGGTCGGCGGTCTCGTAGGCGTCGCAGGGCGCCGCGATGCGCCGCTCGCGGTCGGGAGCGGTCTCGCGCGTCGTGGTCGCGACGTCCCGACCCGCGCCCCGCGAGGAGACGCCGCGTTCGTCGTTGGAATTCGCCATGGTTCTCTCCAGGTGTGGGTTGCGGATCAGCGATCGGACAGCGGGATGCGGCGCGGGGCGTCCTTGCCCGAGCGCTTGAGCGTGATGCACAGGACGCCGTCGCGGAACGACGCCTTCTCCTGCCCCGCTTCGACGTCGAACGGCAGGTTGACCGTCTGGTTCCACTCGGCGTCGGCGCGCTCGCGCAGCAGCCACGTCGCGCCCTTCTCGGGCAGCTCGACGGTGCGCCTGCCCTTGATGGTCAGCGAGCTGCCGACCACGGACACCTCGATGTCCTCCGCGCGGCATCCGGGCACCTCGAGGGTCAACGCGGCGGTCTCGCCCTTCTCGTCGGTCCACAGTTCGCTCGCGGGGAAGCCGCCGGCGGCGCTCGTGCGCCAGGGCGTCGCCCACGACTGGTTGAAGAGCCGCGCCATGTCGTCGACCATGCGGTCGAAGCTGCGGTCGAAGCCGCTGGCGTAGCGTGGCGCGAACAGGTCGTTGAGCATGGATGGTGTTCCTCGTTGGCGGTGTCGGCGAGCCGGTCGGCTCGAGGGCCAGGCTTGTAAACACGCGGCTCGGATGCCGCCATCGCGCCGGCTCGAAGTTCGACACGGTCGGGATCTCGTCCGACGGCGCGAGGGCGCGGCACGCGGGGCGCGATGTGCAATGTGCCCTGCGCCGCGGATCGACGCGGTCATGTCGACCTAGCATCCGCGGGCATGAGCGTGGGCACGTCCGAGCAGCCGCCGCGACCGCGTCCGACGGACGGCTGGCGAAGACGCTGGCTGTTCGTCATCGCCTCGCTCGCGCTGATCGTGCTCATGCAGGGCCTGCTCGGTCCGGCGTACGGTCCGCGGCGCGTGCCGTACAGCGAGTTCATCGCCCTGCTGCGGCAGGACCGGCTCGAACGCGTGGCGGTGTCGCCGACGCAGGTGACGGCGACGTTCAAGCCGGCCGCGCCGGCGACGCCACCGACGGATCAGCCGGCGCCGGTCACGCCGCCACCGGCAGGGGGCGCGCCCGCGCCGCCGGCGGCCGAGCGGCCGATCGTCGCCCACCGGCTGCCGGGCGTC
Organism: Planctomycetota bacterium; assembly: GCA_035627695.1. Classification (GTDB taxonomy): domain Bacteria; phylum Planctomycetota; class UBA11346; order UBA11346; family UBA11346; genus DASPLE01. Next base: position 40,229 of record DASPLE010000112.1, on the reverse strand, counting down.
GACGACAAGGCGCTGCACGACGAGCTCCTCGCGCATGGCGTCGCCGTCGTCGGCGAGATCGACACGACGATGGTCTGGAACCTCGTGCTGTCGTGGCTGATCCCGCTGGCGCTGATCGGCGGCCTGTGGTGGTTCATGGCCAGGCGGGCCGCCGGCCGCGGCGGGCCGCTCAGCTTCGGGCGCACCCGCGCGAAGATCTACGATCGCAACCAGGCGGAGCGCGTGACCTTCGCCGACGTCGCCGGCGTCGACGAGGCCGAGGCGGAGCTGATCGAGGTCGTCGACTTCCTCCGCGACTCGGCGCGCTACCGCGCCCTGGGCGCGCGCATCCCGCGCGGCGTGCTGCTGGTCGGTCCGCCGGGCACGGGCAAGACGCTGCTCGCGCGGGCCGTCGCCGGCGAGGCCGAGGTGCCGTTCTTCTCGCTGTCCGGGTCGGACTTCGTCGAGATGTTCGTTGGCGTCGGCGCGGCGCGCATGCGCGACCTGTTCACCCAGGCGAAGGAGCGCGCCCCGTGCATCGTCTTCATCGACGAGCTCGACGCGATCGGCCGCGCGCGCGGCGGCATCGGCGCGATGGCGACGCACGACGAGCGCGAGCAGACCCTCAACCAGCTGCTGGTCGAGATGGACGGATTCGAGGCCGGGGTCGGCGTCATCATCATGTCGGCGACCAACCGGCCCGAGGTGCTCGATCCGGCGCTGCTGCGCGCCGGCCGCTTCGATCGCCAGGTCCTGGTCGACCGGCCGGACCTGAACGGCCGCGAGGCGATCCTGCGCGTCCATGCGCGCAAGGTGAAGGTCGCAGACGGGCTCGATCTGCGCCAGGTCGCGCAACGCACCCCGGGCATGGTCGGCGCCGATCTGGCCAACGTCGTCAACGAGGCCGCGATCTGCGCCGCGCGCAGCCGCTCCGCGGTGGTCGCGATGCACGACTTCGAGGAGGCCATCGACCGCATGCAGCTCGGCCTGAAGAAGCGCGGCAGCATCATGAACGCCGACGAGAAGCGCCGCGTCGCGTACCACGAGGCCGGGCACGCGCTCTGCGCGCTCTCGGTGCCGCGCGCGGACCCCGTCCACCGCGTGACCATCATCCCGCGCTCGATCGGCGCGCTCGGCGCGACCCTGCAGCTGCCGACCGAGGAGCGCTACCTGATGACGCGCGACGAGCTCGCCGACCGGATCTGCGTGATGCTGAGCGGGCGCGCCGCCGAGCTGCTGATCATGGGCGACCTTTCGACCGGCGCCGCCAACGACCTCGAGCGCGTCACGGCATTGGCGCGGCAGATGATCACCCGCTACGGCATGAACGAGCGGCTCGGCGCGGTGACCTACGGACGCAGTAGCCCGCTGCGCTTCCTCGCCGTCGAGGGCGACGAGCAGCGCACGTACAGCGAGACCACCGCGCAGGCGATCGATGACGAGCTCAAGGCCCTGGTCGAGGGCCAGGCCAAGCGCGCGCTCGGCATCCTGGATCAGCGGCGGGCGGCGCTCGAGCGCATCGCGCGGGCGCTGCTCGAGCGCGAGACCCTGGCGCGAGGCGACCTCGACGCGCTGATCGCGGCCTGATAGCGCACCGGCCGGACGGCGAAGCGCAGCAGGGTCTCGCCCAGCGTCTCGCGGTTCCAGATGCGCTGGATCAGCGCGGCGCCACGGCTCGTGGCCGAGTGAGCGCTCCGCCGCCGGAATGCTCGTGCCGATCCGTGCGTGGCGGCAGCCCGGCGGGATCACCCGCGGGTGACGACATCGCCCCCGGCTGGTCGACGCAGCATCCACGCGACCCAGCCCGTCGCCGCCGCGGCCGCGAGGTGCTTGAGCGTGTGGCCCGAGACGCCGATCAGCTCGAGCACGGGCGCGTCGAGCCACTCGAGCAGCTTCGACAGCGCGTAGAGCGCGATGACCATGGCGATGTCGCGTCCCGCGACGTCACGCCGCGGCGTCAGCGCAATGACCAGCGGGATCGCCAGCATCGGCGCGAACTGGACCATCGCGTACCAGCGCAGATCGCCGGCGCCGGCCAGTTCGCTCTGCCGCCAGTACACCGCGCTGGCGGCGCCGGCGACGACCAGCGGCGCGAGCAGCCAGCGTCCCAGGCGCGGACCCAGCCGCGCGCCGGCGATGGCCGCGGTCAGCGCCATGAACGCGACGGTCATCGGCAGGCGATCCCAGAACAGCCGCGGCGTGTCGGGCGCGAGGTGGTAGTAGCCGGAGCCGATGGCGGTCGCCGCGACCGCGACGAAGAACGTCAGCCACGCGGCACGCTCGGGCGTGCGCCGCCGCGCCGCCAGCCACAGGCCGACGATGCCGACGAGCGCGAACGGCGCGTTCGACAGCACATCGGCGGTGTTGGACACGCCCAGCCAGCAGCGGCAGTCGGCGAAGCGGTGGTAGTCCTCGTCCTGCGGCAGGCGCGGCAGGAACGCGACGACGATCAGCAGGGCGGCGAGGCCGGTCGCGAGCGCGATGGCGAGGCTGCGTTCACGCGGCCCGTGGAACCACGGCAGGGGGCTGGTCGACATGGCGACGCATCCGACGCGCCATCGCCGCGGGATCAACCGCCTCGTGTCACTTCAGGCCGAGCCACGTGGTCAGCTCGGGCGCCTTCATGTAGCCGACCGCGCTGTCCGTCTGCTTGCCGCCCTTGAACAGCACGAGGTGCGGGATCGACGACACCTTGTAGGCGGTCGCCAGGGCCTCGGCCTTGTCGATGTCGACCTTGACGACCGTGACCTCGTCCGGGTGCGCGGTCGTCACGGTTTCGATCTCCTTGGCCAGCATCTTGCACGGCCCGCACCACGAAGCATGGAAGTCGAGCAGCACGGTGCCCTCGTTGGCGGCGAGGATCGCGTCGAGCTCGGCCTGGGTGGTGACGTGCGTGGCATCCGCGGCCTGGACGGCGCCGGTGATGCAGGCGATTAGCAGGGCGGCGGCGATGATGCGGTTCATGGGGTGTCTCGCTGGTGGATGCTACGGACGAGGTCGGTCGACGGATGCTGGTTTCACCGCCAGCATCGGCAGCGCCCAGGGGCGGTCACGGGGCGTCGAGCCCGACCCGTTGAGCGGGCTCCGGCCGGCGCGAGCGTAGGACCATGCCGATCGCCCGGGTCACGATCGCCAACTACCGTTCGATCCGCGACCTGCGGCTGCCGCTGGCCCGCGTCACGGTCCTGCTCGGCGCCAACGGTTGCGGCAAGACCAACTGCTACCGGGCTCTGCGGCTCCTGCATGCCGCCGCCGCCGGGCGTCTGGCCGAGACGTTCGCCGAGGAGGGCGGCATGCCGTCGGCGCTGTGGGCAGGGCGGCGCAAGCAGCACGAGATCGTGCGCATGAGCGTCGGCGTCGAGTTCGAGCGCTATGCGTACAGCCTGGCGTGCGGCCTGCCGACGCCGAAGGCGTACGGCGTGCCGCCCGACATGCGGACGTCGATGTTCCTGCTCGATCCGGAGGTGAAGGAGGAGGACATCACCGTGCGCGTCGATGGCGTCGCCCGGCCGGTGCCGATGTGTCAGCGACGCGTCAACGCGGTGACGATGCGCGATGGCGAGGGCCGGCGCGAGACCATCGCCGAGCCGCTCGACGCCGGCGAGTCGGTGCTGGCGCAGATCGCCGATCCAGCGCGTTATGCCGAGCTGACGCTGGTGCGCCGCTTCCTGCTCGACTGGCGCTTCTACCACCAGTTCCGCACGGACGCCGGGTCGCCGCTGCGCGACAGCCGGATCGGCATCCGCTCGCCGGTGCTGGCGAGCGACGGACTCAACCTCGCCGCCGCGCTGCAGACCATCGTCGAGATCGAAGGGCGTCCGGACGCGCTCGACGAGGCAATCGATGACGCATTCCCGGGCGCGCGCCTGCGCATCCTGCGCGATGAGTCCGGTCGCCTGGATCTGGAATACATGCAGCCGGGCGTGCAGCGCGCCTTCACGACGCGCGAGCTCTCCGACGGGACGTTGCGATTCCTGTGCCTGACGGCGGCGCTGCTGACGCCGCGCCCGCCGGTGTTCCTGGTCCTCAACGAACCCGAGACCAGCCTGCACCGCGATCTGCTGCCGGCGCTGGCCGGCATGATCACGCGCGCCGGGGCGCGCGGCCAGGTCCTGCTGACGACGCACGACGAAGGGCTCGCGCGACGCCTCGCCGAGGACGGCGCCGAGATCCATCGCCTCGAGAAGGACGATGCGAAGGGCACGCGCCTGCTGGACGCGGACGGCGCGGTCGGCTAGCGCGGCTTCGCCGGCACGACCAGCCGCGCCGGCACCGCATCGCCGGAGATGTTGTTGCGCCGGATCAGGACCTCGAGCGGCACGCCGTGCGCCTTGGCGATCGACGTCAGCGTGTCGCCGGGCTGGACGGTGTAGTAGGTCTCGTCGGCGCCCGGCGTCGCTTCGCCCGGCGGCGTCCCGCGTTCGCCGAACGCATGGCCGCGTCGGTCGGGGGTGGTCGTGGCGTTGTCGCGGCGATCGCATCCGGCGACGATGGCGATCGCGACGAGGATGGCGCAGACGCAGGCGTTCTTCATGCGCGGCAATGTCGAAGCCGGCGCGCGCGGTCAATCGGCGGGCGCGGTTGCCGATCAGTGCCGAGGCGTGGGCTGACGCGGTCCAGGCCGCGGCCGACGTCGTCGAAGCTCGAAGCTCGAAGCTCGAAGCTCGAAGCTAGAAGCTCGAAGCTCGAAGCGGTCGCTCGAATCGGGCGCGATGCTGATCGCACGGTAAATGCCACGGTTGACGTCATCTCCAAGCCAGGTAGAACCACGCGCATGGCCGCCACCGTCATCACCTGCTGGCATCGTTCGATGCGCAAGCCGTCGGTCGTGAAAGCGACCGTGGGTTCTGCCCAGTCGGCCCCGCCAGGGCGTTCGTGATCGTCGGTCGCAACCGATCCCTCACGAACCCCCGGCCCGAGCGCCGGGGGTTCTTCGTTTCCGAGTCGTCCGAGTCGCTTCCGAGTCATCCAACGAGAGCCGCATGACCATCGCCACCCATCGCGCCGCTGCCAAAGCCAGCCTCGCCGACGCCGCCACGCGCTCGCGCATGTCGTGGCATGCCGGGGGTTCCGGGTCCTGATCCATCCGCGATCGCGACTTCCCAGGAACCCCGGCCGACCAGCCGGGGTTCCTTCGTTTTCGCGACGCGGGCACACACCGTTCTTTCTTTTCGGAGTTGTAGGGAGGGTGACACGACGCGGGAAACCGCGTCCGCCCGCACCGATGCATAGGCCCGCCGATCCGTCCTCGCGACGGCTCCGCGGCCGAAGGTCCGCTGACCGGGCCAGCTCCGTTGTTCTTCGTGGATCCGACCAGGCGACCGGCAGCTCCGGCGTCCATGCGCAACGCCAGCGCGGTCGACATCCCTCCATCTCCATCCGACGTACGACCAGGCGACCGGCAGACCGGCGCCCACGCGCAACGACAGCGCGGTCGCGACGTCCTCACCTCCGAGGTGTCCCATGCGCACCCGCGCCACCCGCCGTCCGTCCAACGCCCGCCGCTCCGTACGCCGCATCGGCGTGCGACGCGTGTCGCGTGCGATGCGCGAGCCGTGGTGGGGACCGGCTCCGGAGTGGCGGCCGATCATCTGCCGGCGCGCGTCCGCGCGGCGGCGCCCGCCGCGCATGCGCATCCGGTTCGGTCGCTGACGCGCGCCGGCGGGGGGCAGGCGCCGACGTCCTGCCCAGCGCGGCTGCTCCGCGACCAGGGTGAACGGCCGCGACCGTGGTAGACTCGGGCGATGCACGATCCGCTTTGCCCGGACTGCGATCGACCGCTCGCGAAAGGTTCCTGCCCGAGGGCGGAGTCGCCGGCGCCAGCGGTTGGCGTGGCGTCGTCCACCATTGCGAGGCCTGTCACGGCGTGCTCGTCGGCATCGCGATCCTGCGTCGCCACTGCTCGGAGGCGGCCATGCGCGCCGCCTGGGCACATGCCGATCTCCCGTCGCGGCGCGCGTGCGCGATCTGCCGCCTGCCGATGCGCGCCGTGCGTCCGGTCAGCGGGGTCGAGATCGAGTGCTGCCGCCGCTGCCACGTGATCTGGTTCGATCGCGACGAGATCGCGCTGATGCCGCGTCGGCCGCTGTCGCAGGCGCGGATGGCGGTTCCCGGTCGGCGCGCGATGCCGCCGGCGCACGAGAACGAGTCGGGTGCGTGGGCTTTCGACCTCGCCTGCGGGCTGCTCGATCTCGTCAGCTGGTGGTGATGCGCGCGAGGCGCGATCGCCGATGCCGCCTCAGAATCCGAACTCGGCGCTGACGGCGCCGGCGACCTCGGCGTCGGGCAGCCACACCAGCGCGTAGCTGAACCACCACGCCGAGAAGCCGCCGATCCACATCAGGCCCTCCTCGTGCTCGAGGACTTCCTGCTCCGCATCGCTGTCGCTGTCGCCGCCATGGCGGTTGTCGACCATGCCCAGCCACGCCGACACCGGGCCGATGGCGCCGATCGCCCGCAGCTTGAGCGCCGACTGGAGCTGGCCGTCGGTCACCGCCTCGCCGCTGGCGGTGAGCTCGATGCCGGCGCGCAGGCGTGCGCTGGTCCACGACGGTGTCCACGCCAGCCAGCCGGCGTTCAGGAAGGCGTAGCCATCGACCGAGGTGTCGTCCTCGTACGGCGTGGCGGTGTAGTTGTCGTGCAGCAGCTGGTGGCCGCGGCGCTGGATCCAGCCGCCTTCGTAGTTCCCGCGCCCGCGCCCGCCGGCGCCGGCGCAATACCAGGCGCCGTCATCACCGCCGAGATCCAGCGCGTCGGTCCACGCCAGCGATCCGGAGAGCACATCGATGCGCCGATCGACCACCGGTCCGTCGAGCGTCGTATGGTCGAGCGTGATGACGACGCGGTCGATCTTCAGGGCGGCGGTCAGCTGCCACGTGCGGTAGTGCGGGCGGTCGGGGCGGTAGCCCAGATCGTCGTCGTAGAACCGGCCGGCGAGTTCGGGGAGCCCGGCGACCGGCTTCACCGGCTCGGGTGTCCCCGGCACGGCGCCGACCAGCAGCGCTCCCAGCCACCATTCCACCACCATTCCACCACCGCCTCGCGGTGGCGGCGCGACGGCGTTCCACCAGTGAACGTGCGTCGCGGCTGACGTCACCGCGCCTAGCGCAGGTCCGCCAGCCCACGGGATGCGGAACGTCCGCAACCGCTACGAGCGGGATCCTACGTGCTTGGCGCGACGTTATCAGATTCCGCGGACGATCGCCGGATGTGTAGGCGATCCTGCACGCGATCCGGTGGTGTTCGTAGCTGACGCGACGGCGTCGCGACCGCGCGCGGCGCCGTCCAATTCCGCATCGCTCGCCGCATCGCGGGAGCGGCGATATCCGCCACCGCGGGCGTTTTCGCGACACGCGGCCGTGCTCGCCCGCTGCCTCCGCGACCGTCGATCGCGATCAGCGCTGGGCGACGGCGATCGCCGCAGCCGGCGCCAGCTCGATCCAGCGGCCATCGCGCGCGCTCGCCAGCGCCGCCGCCATGATCCGCGCCGCGTCGAGCGCCGCGGTCAGATCGACGCGGTGCTCGTCGCGGTCGAGCGTGCCGCGGATGGCGGCGACCAGGCGGTCGAGCTCGCTCGGACGCGGCTCGGCGTTCTTCACCGGCACGGTCGCGTTGCCGCGGTGGACGCGGTACTCCTGGGGCTTGTCGGCGCTCAGCGCCGCCTCGCTGCCGCAGATCTGCAGGCCCTTCGGTCCCGCGGTCTGCACCCACGAGCCTTCGACCGTGCCGAAGACGCCGCTCGCGAAGTCGAGGTGGATGACGCCGAAGTCGTCGGCCGACGGGTACTGGTGCGAGAGGTTGCGGTGCGTCGCCCAGACGCGCTTCACCGGCCCGAACAGCCAGCGCAGCAGGTGCAGCCCGTGCGTGCCCTCGTCGAGCAGGCCGCCGCCGCCGGCCTTCGCCGGATCGTGGAACCACGCCAGCGCGGCGTCGTCGAACCAGCGCCACCACGCGCCGCCGTGGGCGTTGCGGAAGGAGACGTGCGTGATCTGGCCGAAGGCGCGGTTGGCGACGAGGCGCATGACCGCCTGGTAGCAGCCCATGAACGGGAAGACGTAGCCGTTGACCATGGTCGTGCCGTGGCGCGCGATCAGCGTCGCGATCTCGTCGGCCTGCGCGACGGTGAGCGCGACCGGCTTCTCGCACAGCACCGGCTTGCCGGTCGCCAGCGCGCGCGTCAGCAGCGGCTGCTTGGGCGCGTTCTCGCTGGCGATGGCGAAGCCGTCGGTCGCGGCATCGGCGAGGACCCTGTCGAGGCTCGGCTCGAAGGTGCCGCCGGCGAGCGCGGCGTGACGCCTGCCGCGTTCAGGCACGTCGTCCCACACCAGGTGCAGGCGTCGGCCATCGCCGGCCTTGGCGATCGATTCGATCCAGGGCTGGGCGTGGATGTGGGCGGTCGAGAGGAACGAGATGCGGGTCATGGGATCCTCAGACGATGGGGTTGCCGACTTTGCGCGCGCGTGCGGGCTTGTCGGGATCGCGGCCGATCGCCGCGGCGAGGCACAGGAGCAGGCGCCAGCCGGCGACCAGGCGCAGCGGCGGCGACCACTCGCCGAGGTCGGGCTGCAGCCAGCACGCGCCGACCGCGGGCGCGCTCGCCAGCGCGATGACCCGCGTCGACGTGCCGTCGATCAGGTACTTCTGCAGCGGGCCGTGGTCGTCGCGCGGCGGATCGATCAGCACGACCAGGTCGCTCTCGGTCAGCACCTCCTCGAGCCCGTGCAGGACCAGCCCGGTCTCCGGCGCGATGCCGACCAGCCCGGTGATCTCCATGGTCTTGAGCGCGAGCTCGGCGGCGACGCCATCGTCGGCGCCGCACCAGAACACCCGCTTCACGCCGGGCAGCAGCGCGCGCACCGCGTCGGGCGGTTCGGCGGTGACCAGCGGCGCCAGCGCCGTGGCGATCGCCGCGCGCGGGAACGCCTTGCCGGCGGCACTCGCCAGGCCCTGCGCCAGGATCAACGCCTGGCCGAGCGCGCTGATCGTCGCGGCGACGGCCTCCTCGGGCTGATCGAGCACGATGCGCTTCACCGCCGCGGCCTGCGCGATCGGCCCGCCGTCGAGCCCGAGCAGCGCCAGCGGCCTGGTGCCCGGAGTCGCCTTGATGAAGTCGTACACCTCGCGGGTGCGGCCGGAGTTCGACAGCGCCAGCGGGCGCCACTTCGTCGCGTCGAGGGTCTGCGCGATGCGGCCGCTCGCCGCGGCGATCCGATCCAGCCAGCCCCAGCGCCGGGCCAGCGACAGCATGAAGCCCGCGGGGAACAGGCGGCTCGAGCCCTCGCCGACCAGCAGCAGCGGCGGCGCGGCGCGGTCCTTCAGCGCCGACACCAGTTCGGCCCACGGCGCGTCGGGCATGGTCGCGACCCACGCCGCGGCGCGCACCGCGTCGCGCTGGCAGCCGCTGTCGCCGACCGCGGCGGCGCCGAACAGCGCGACGGTGTCGCTGGCGCGGTACGGCGTCCAGGTGCGGCGCAGGTAGGTCTCGAGCGGGCCGGCGGCGCGCATCGAGGCGATCAGCGACGCGATCTGGCCCTGGCTGACATAGGCCTCGACCGAGGCGACCTTGGCGGCGAAGGCGGCATCGTCGCCGCGCGCGAGCAGCGTCGGCGGCTCGGGGAACGGGCAGTACACCGCGTAGTCCCAGCGCGCCGGCACGCGCTCGAGCTGCGGACCGAGCTCGAGCCAGATCTCGCCGGCGGCGTGGAAGACGGCGATGTCGGTCTCCGACGCGACCACGCGGTGGTCGGGATGCAGGTCGGCGTTGGTCGGCGCGAACACGGCGTCGGGGCGCACCTGGCGCATGACGCGGGTCAGCGCGCGGGCGATGCCGCCGTCCGCGGTCGCGCCCTGGTGGTTGGGCAGGTCGCTGTCGGGGAAGCCGAGCCAGTGCACGCGCTCGGCCGGCACGCCGACGCGGGTCAGCGAGTCGCGGGTCTCGACGGCGCGGCGCGCGACGATCCCGTCGCGCTCGGCGGCGGTGCCGTACCCCATCCGCCCATCGCTGACGATGGCGACGTCGACCTGCACGCCGCCGGTGGTCGCGGCGACGATGGCCAGGCCCATGCCCAGCACCGCGTCGTCGTCGTGCGGCGCGATGATCAGCCAGCGCCGCGCGCCGTCGAACGCCGCGACCACGTCGCGCGGCGCGCTGACGCCTCCGGCTTCGCGGCGGGCGAACGAGACGGCGGGCTTGGTGGTCATGGCGGCCTTGGAGGCGGTGGTTGGCATGGCGCGAGGGTAGAACCCAGCATCGCCGCCGCAGGCGGGCTGGCATGGGCCAGGGTGCGGGAAGTCCGACACCGATCGGAGCAATTGCGCCCTGTCGGCGGCTGGCGTAGCCTGCCTGCAGCCGCGCCCGTGCAGCATCCGCTGGCATGACGCGAGCAGCAGCCATGCCGATCGCCGCCTACGACCACGCCATCCGCCGACTGTGGGTCCAGCTCCAGGGGCTGCCGGCCCGGCTGAAGGACGTCCACATCTGGAGCGCCCGCGCCGCCGCGCCGCCGACCGGCGTCGAGGCGCACATGCACACCGTGCCGACGCTGGTCGCCTGCCTCGACGGTGTCGCGCGCGTCACCGGCGGCCCGGCCGGACGCGGCGCGCGCCACGCCGTCGATCTCGGTCCCGGCGACGCGCTGCTGATCCTGCCGGGCGTCTGGCACCTGCACGAACCGCTGCGCCCGGGGTCGTCGTGCTACAGCCAGGGCTTCCAGGCCGCGTTCTCCGACCTGCTGCTGGCCGAGCACGGCGCGCGGCTATGGAGCAAGGTCCCCATCGAGCCGTGCCGCCGGCTCGCCGAGGCGATCGTCACCGCATCGACGCCGGCCGAGCGCCGCAGCGCGGTCGCCGCGCTGATCGAGCAGGTGCTCGCCGAGCCCGCCGAGCCGCTCGGCCGCCTGCATCCCGCGCTGTCGGCGATGATCAGCGCGCTGTGGCACCGCCTGCACGAGCCGATCACCGCGCGCGACGTCATCGCCGCCAGCGGCCTGGGCCGCAGCCAGGCCTTCGCGCTGTTCCAGGACTACTTCGGCGAGAGCCCGAAGCGCGCGCTCACCCGCCAGCGCCTCGAGCTCGCGCGCGCGCTGCTCAGCGAAGGCTTCCCCGTCACCGAGGTCGCCGCGCGCTGCGGCTTCCCGACGCGCGCGACGTTCACCCGCCTGGTGCGCCGCGAGCTCGGCGCGCCGCCGTCGCGGCTCTGAGCGCTTCGCCGGCGCGGGCTACATCACCCGCGTCGGCATGCCGCGCGTCAGGTCGGCGCACAGCGGCGCGCGCTGCCAGCCGGTGGCGATCGCGTCGCACTCCTGCGGCGCGATGTCGCGGCCGAGCTGGAAGCGGAAGCGGAACTCGTGCGCGCCCTGGTCGGCGATCACGCCGCGCGGGCCGTTGCCGAGATGCGGTTCGTGGTGCGCCATCACCGGCGCGCGCAGCAGCGTGATGCGCAGGCGCTCGGGCGTGGCGTCGAGCGCGTAGGCGTCCGGGCAGATCACCGCGAGCTGACGGCCGTCGTCGCAGCGGTTGATGGTGAAATCGCGCAGCGGCAGCTCGCGCCCGGCGTTCGGCCGCGCCAGCCAGCGTCCGGGGATGCCGTCGACGCGGTCGGCCGCCGGAGCCGGGAACGGCAGCGTCAGCTTGAGCACCTTCTGCTTCTCGAGCCAATGCACGTGCAGGCGCAGCTCGACCCAGGCGTCGTCGGCGTGCACCCGCCACTCGGCCTTCAGCCGGCTGCGGCCGATCTCGCCGGTCTGGATCGCGGACGCCATGAGCGGTCCGAAATCGATGTACGTCGGCTCGTTCCAGCGCGCCGACTCCGCCGGACCGTCGAGGTAGCGGTCGACGCGGTGCGTCCAGGTGTCGCTGGGATCGTCGATCAGGTCGAGCCGCGGACGCGGCAGCGCGCCGGCGGCGAACAGCAGCTTGCCGTCGGCCGCGTCGAAGCCGACGCCGGCGCGGTTGGCGGCGACGGTCGAGCGCACGGCGACGCCGGCGTAGGCGACCGCCGGCGGCGACGCCGGTTTCAGCTTCAGCACCCGCCGCCCGCCGGCGGGGATCGTCAGGCGCATCAGCAGGCGCGGCGGCCCCCAGTGGAACTCGGTGACGGCTTCACGGGCGATCTTCTGGTACGGCACCTCGGCGCCGCGCTCGTCGAGGACGGTGCCGTCGTTCCACGGCACGTGCAGCCACGGCTCGAACTCGATCCAGCCGGCGAACGCCTGGTCCGACGGGTTCCAGCAGACGATGCGCTGCAGCGGATCCGCCGGCAGGTCGATCATCGCCGCGCGCATGCGCTGCTGCACGGCCTCGTCGGCGATGGCGTTGGCGAAGCCGAGCTGGTCGTCGACCTGCGCGTACGCCGACGGCAGGCAGGTGCCGCCCATGGTGTCGTGGAACTGCACGAACGCGACCTTCTGCCACGCCTCCTCGAGGCGCGGTTCCCACGCCGGCATGCCCGGCATCGCCGGCGCGCCGTCCATCGCGAGCTCGGCCTGGCGCAGCAGGTGCTCGGCGCGGCGCAGGCCGGTCTTCACCTTGCGGTGGACGGTGTAGCAGCCGATCGCGTGGTGCTGCAGCTCGCCGGTGACCAGCGGCAGCTCGATCTTCTGCGCGGCGACCGCGTCGAAGAAGCGCGTCGGCGTCGAGAACACCAGCTGGTGCCCGGCGAAGGCGCGCTGGTTGGCGCGCACCCACGCGATCTGGTTCTCGGTCGCGCCGCCGCCGTGGTCGCCGAGACCGAAGTAGACCATGGTGTGCTCGCAGCCGGCGGGCAGCTCGGTCAGCCCGCGGTCGATGTGGCCGCCCCAGACGTTGTCGCCGGTGCCGTAGTGGCCGGCGATGCGGAAGGTCGTCACCTCGGGTCCGCCGTCGAAGCCGCGCCAGCGGAAGAGGCGCGCCGGCAGGCGCATCTCGTGCTCCTGCGGCCGCATCATCACGTAGCGGTCCTGTCCGGCCGCGCGCATGTAGCCGGGCAGCGTCGCGGCGTGGCCGAAGCTGTCGATGTTGTAGCCGACGCGCGGCTTCAGCCCGGGGAAGTGCCCGGCGAAATAGCGCAGGCCGACGCCGATCTGGCGTTCGAATCCCCAGCCGCTCGGCAGATTGCAATCCGGCTGCACCCACCAGCCGTTGACGATCTCCCACCGGCCGGAGCGGATGTGCGCGGCGCAGCGCGCGAACAGCGCGGGGTCGCAGCGCTCGAGCTGCTGGAAGATCCAGCCCTCGCCCTGGCTGAAGACGAAGTCGGGATGCGCATCGAGCCGATCGCAGGCGCTGCGGCAGGTGGCGATCGCCTCGTCGATGCACGCCTGCCACGGCCACAGCCAGATCGGGTCGATGTGGGCGTTGAAGATGCAGTGGATGGTGGCCATGGGTCCGTTCGCAGGGGGGCTTCGCGGGGCGCTGGTGGGGCATTGGCGGCGGCGGGCGCCGGCCATGATCGTGAGCGTGAGTGTAGCCGACGATGATGGGGCGCGTCCGGTTTCGTCGTGGCCGCGTGCGGATTCGCACGGTCCGCGGCGGCAGTACGGCGCCGACGCCGATGTCGGGTTCCGCTACTTCCACAGCTACGAATCGCCGCTGCCGGAGTTCCCGGCCTTCACCCACATCAACGAGGCCGTGACCACCGCCGATCACGTCCTGCACCAGCACCGGCACCCGACCTACGAGATCGTCTACGTGCACGCCGGGCGTTGCCGGTGGACGGTCGACGGCGCCGCGTTCGACCTCGCCGCGGGCGACCTGTGGATCACCCGTCCCGGCGAACCGCACGGCGGACGACCCGATCCCAAGGACCCGCAGCACAACTTCGCGGTCGGCTTCGATCCGGCGCTGCTGCCGCTGGCGGGCCGGCTGGGCGGAGCCCGCGCGGACGACGGCGCGCGCGACGTCTCGGTCGCGGTGGCGGAGGCGCGCGCCTTCGACGCCGAGCCGATCCTCGGCACGCGCGTCATCCACGGCGCGCACGGCATCGAGGCGATCTACCGGCGCATCCTCGGCGAGCTCGATCGCGCCTGGGTCGAGACCTCGGCGCCGGACCGCGCGCTGACCGTCATCATGGTCCAGGCGCTGCTGGTCGAGCTGCTGGTGTCGGTCACGCGCCTGCATGCGGCGCAGCGCGCCGCCGCGTCGCCGGCGCAGCGCGCGCCGGCGCGACCCGAATTCCAGCGCTTGATAGCCTGGCTGCCGACGCGCCTCGCCGATCCCCCCGCGCTCGCCGAGATGGCGCAGCGCGTGGGGCTGTCCCCGGCGCATTTCGCCACCGTCTTCCGCGGCGAGACCGGCCAGACGGCGCTGGAGTACATGACCGCGCTGCGCATCGACGAGGCCGCCCGGCGCCTGGCGGCGCGACGGGACGTGCCGGTGACCGACATCGCCCTCGATCTGGGCTTCAGCTCGTCCCAGTACTTCGCGATCGTCTTCAAGAAGCTCAAGGGTCGCACGCCGAGCGAATGGCAGCGGCTGCACGCGCCCGGCTGAGCGTGGCGCCGGCCCTGTTCCGGGCCGGCGCAAGCCCAGTTGTTCCAAGACCCGCCCTTTGCTTTTGACGATCGACCGTGCCGTCAGCACGGTTCGACGCCATGAGCCCCCAGACCGCGGCCGATGCCGGCCAGCAGACCGCCCGGGCCACGCCCAACGCAGCCACCTCGGGCGCCGCTCTCGCCGAGATGCACCTCGCGCTCGCCGGGGTCGGCACGTGGCGCGTCGACCTCGCGACCGGGCAGGGCACGCGCGACGCCGCGCTCAACCGCATGCTCGGCCTGGCCGAGCGCGAGACCTGCCAGCCCGTGCAGGATCTCCTGGATCGCGTCCATCCCGACGACCGCGCCCGCGTCGAGGACGCGGTGCGCCGGCTGGTCGAGGACGACGCGCCGTACGACATCGAGTACCGGATCGTGCAGCCCGACGGCGTCCTGCGCTGGATCCGTGATCGCGCGCGCAGCGTGCGCGACGCGTCCGGCGCCATGGTCGGGGCGACCGGCGCCGTGGTCGACCGCAGCGACGCGCGCGCGCGCGCCGACGAGCTCGCGCAGGTCGAGGCCGAGCTCGACCAGTTCGCCTACGGCGCCTCGCACGACCTGCAGGAACCGCTGCGCATGATCGCCAACTACATGCACCTGCTCGATTCGCGCTACGGCGCCGGGCTCGATGCGCGCGCGCAGCAGTACATGCGCTTCGCGGTCGAAGGCGCGGTGCGGATGCAGGGGATGGTCGCGTCGATCCTCGAGTACTCGCGTCATGGCCGCATGCCGGCGGTCGACGATCAGGTCGCGCTCGCCGCGGTGGTCGCCGAGGCGATCCTCCAGGCGCAGCCGCGCATCGACGCGTGCGGGGCTCGGATCGACGTCGGCGACCTGCCGACGGTGCGCGGCTCGGCGGCCCAGCTGACCAGCGTCATGCGCCACCTGATCGTCAACGCGCTGACCTTCCGTCGTCCGGGTCATGCGCCGCGCGTGCGCATCACGGCGCGACGCGATGGCGCGGCGTGGACGATCGGCGTCCACGACGACGGCATCGGCGTCGCGCGCGAGGACCGCGAACGGGTCTTCGAGGTGTTCAAGCGCCTGCACAGCCGCGACGACTATCCCGGCGCCGGCATCGGTCTGGCCCTGTGCCGCAAGATCGTCACGCGTCACGGTGGCCGGATCTGGTTCGACGATCCCGTCGACGGCGGCGCCAGCATCCTGGTCAGCCTTCCCGCCTGACGCCTGGAACGTCTGGCGGGGTCCGTCCGCGCCCGGAGGCGGGCGGGCCTCGGCGTGCCGCGAGATCCGCTACGTCCGCATCGACTGAACAGCGATGCCGTGATCTGGGGTTTCCGACCTGGTCGGGTCCGGTACATACTCTTCCTGACCCATGGGCGCATTCCGATCATCCGCGGTCGCCGTCGTCGACTGCCTGCGCCGCTGGTCGCAGCGCCTGTTCGGACGGACGCGCCAGGACGAGGACGACATCTTCGCCGACTACCCGACGGTGCCCGGCATGCGCAAGGGCGAGGCCAACGGCCTGCGCCGCTCGACGTCGATGTACAGCACGCCGCTGCCGTCGCTGCCCGCCGCGCCGTCGTCGATGCCGCAGATCCCGATCCCGCCGCCGCCGCGGAAGAAGCAGTCCGACCTGCCGGACGAGGGCGAGCTGTTCGTCGACGGGATCACCGTCGAGGTCTCGGCCAAGGGTCCGTCGCCCGCCACCGCCTCCAGCGCCGGCGACCAGGACAAGGTCCGGACCGAGGTGATGGAACCCGCCGAGCCGACCGCCGCGCCGCTGCGCCGCTCGGTCACCGATCGCATCGGACGGCGCGGCGGCGGCGTCCCGGCCAAGGACACCGGACGCGTGCCCAAGCGCGCGACGTCGCGGCTCGAACGCCTCGCCGCCGCGCCCGACAGCCCCCAGCCGATGACCGGCAAGCGCGAACCCGTGCACGGCTCGCGCCACTCGGCCGACGTCATCAGCTGGCCGAAGGGCGCGCAGCCGCTCGCGCCGCAGCAGCCGGTCGCCGCGCCGGGCAATCAGCCGCCGCTGCTGCGCATCGACACGGTGTGGCGCACGCCCGTCGAACCGCTGCCCGACCCGTTCGCGGCGGCCGACGCCGCCGCTCCGGTGGACGGCAAGGAGAAGTCGGACAAGACCGCGCGTCACCTGCACGGCACGGACAGCCACCGTCAGACCTGAGGCGTAGGCCCCGTCGCTTGGCGCAGCGATCGCCAGGTGTCCTCGATCCTCGGGTAGCGCTTCCGGCACGCGAAGTACGCGTCGATCATGCGGCGCACCTCCGGTTCCATGCGCGCGAGGTACGCGGGCGTGAAGCTGCTCTCGTCCAGCAGGTAGAAGTGCCAGGTCGGCGGCCGCGACGCGTCGTGGTAGCCGAGATGGAGCGAACGGCGCGGACGCGCGAAGCGCTCGTTCCAGCCGCGATGGATGATGTTGTTGTCGTAGAGCACCGCCTGCCCGGCGCCGATCCGCACATTGACGCCCCCGGGCATCTCGGCCGCGAGCGGCGCGTAGTGCTTCGAGCCGGCGAACGCGGCGTCCTCCGCGGCGGTGTTGGGCCGGCGGTGGCTGCCCGGCACGACCCACAGCGTCTCGTCCTCGTGGAGCGGCAGGTTGATCTGCACGTTGTTGTGGAATCGGGTCGGGGTGAAGAGCGCCTCCTCGTCGATCTCGCGCTGCGGGATCTGGATGACGTCGCGGTGCCACGGCAGCCGGTAGCAGGTCCCGGGCTCGGCCGCGAACAACGAGGCGTTGTCGATGATCAGCGGCCCACCGTCGAGCAGCTGCCCGATCGCGTCGAGGATCTCCGGACGGTGGAACACCGATTGGATCGGCAGGAACGCGGGTTCGGTCAGCAGGTGGAAATAGTAGTGCTTGGCGGCGGTGCCGTAGGTCGCGAGGCGATCGCCGAGGTGCTGGTGCTGCGAGGCGTGGAAGGAGCGATCCACCGCGCCGCCGCCGACGCGGTGCCGGTCGATGACCTCGTCGATCCGCTGGCGTAGCGCAAGCGCCTCCGCCGGGGCGAGGACGTCGACCAGGACGAAGCCGTCGCGCCGGTACCGCTCGCGGTCGATCGGCGTCACGACGACGATCCCGTGGCCGCGGTGCCGTGATCCGCCACCTGCACGCAGCGGCCGTCGCGCATCGCCGCGAGTCCCGCCTCGAGCACCTCCATGACCGCGACGCCGTCGGCGAAGTCGGGGCGGATGCGCCCGCCGCGTTCGATCGCGGTCAGGAAGTCGGCGACCGCGTGGACGAAGGTGTGCTCGTAGCCGATGGTGTGCCCGGGCGGCCACCAGCGGCGCATGTAGGCGTGCCCGGGGTCGGTGGCGAGGATGGTGCGGAAGCCCTGCTCGACCGACGGCGCGCGATGGTCGTGGAACTGCAGCTCGTTGAGGCGCTCGAGGTCGAACGACAGCGCGCCGTCGCTGCCGTAGATCTCGAAGGCGTTGCGGTTCTTGCGCCCGCTGGCGAAGCGCGTCGCCTCGAAGGAGCCGATCGCCCCGTTCGCGAAACGCACCATCATCAGCGAGGCGTCCTCGACGGTGACGCGGCCGGTGCGCTGGCCGACCTCGCCCGCCTGGAAGGTCGCGGATCCGGCGCCGGCCAGGGGGCGTTCGCCCACGAAGCCGGCGGTCAGGCACGACACGCTGGCGATGCCTCCGACCAGCAGGTGCGCGAGGTCGACGCTGTGCGAGTTGAGGTCGGCATGCGGACCCGACCCGGCGCACTCGGCGCGCAGGTGCCAGGTCAGCGGGAAGCGCGGGTCGACGATCCAGTCCTGCTGGTAGGCGCCGCGCCAATGGAAGATCCGGCCGATCCGGCCGTCATCGATCAGCTGCCTGGCCAGCATCACCGCCGGCAGGCGGCGGTAGTTGTGGTTGACGTAGCCGACCACGCCCGCGGCGTCGACGGCGTCGCGCATCGCGCGCGCCTGCGCCAGCGATAACGCCATCGGCTTCTCGCAGAACACGTGCTTGCCGGCGCGCGCCGCGGCGATGGCGACGTCGTGGTGCAGGTGGGTCGGCAGCGCGATGTCGACGATGTCGATGTCGTCGCGCGCGATCACCTGCCGCCAGTCGCTGGCGTGCTCATGCCAGCCCCAGGTCGCGGCGAAGCGGCGCGTCCGCTCCTCGTCCTGTCCGCACGCGACCTTGAGCACGGGCGCGATGCCGAGCTCGAAGAAGCGCGGCGCCTGCGTCCAGCCGTTGCTGTGCGCCTTGCCCATGAAGCTGGTGCCGAGGATGGCGACGTTGAGCTGCCTCATCGGCGCGGTCCGGTGGCGACCGCCCGGGCGGCCGGCGCCTCGGCCGTGACCGCCGCGGCGATCGCGCGCAGCGATGCGACGCTCGCGGCGACCGCGCCGTCCTCGTCGTCGGCGAAGTCGGGATGGAGGAAGTCGATCTCCATGGCGAGGAAGCCCTGGTAGCCGGCGGCGTGCAGCAGGCGCGCCAGGCGCAGGTTGTCGATGAACCCGGCGCCCACCGGCGTGGTCGACAGGAAGTACCAGTCGTCCACCGCCGCCATCGGGTTGACGCGCAGGTCCTTGATGTGCGTCGCCAGCGTATGCGGAGCGAGCAGCTCCATGCCCTTGATCGGGTCGTCGAGCAGGCGCGCGAAGTTGCCGGTGTCGAAGTTGACGCCGAGCCACGGCGAATCGACCTCCTCGATCAGCTGCAGGATCTCCCTGGCCGTGAAGTCGATGTGGTTCTCGATCGCCAGCTTGATGCCGTGGTCGGCCGCGACCTTGACCGCCTCGCGCAGCTGCACGGCGAGGCGACGGATCTGCGCCTGGTGGTCCTCGAAGCGGAACATCAGGCTCGAGCCGACGATGCGCATGACCTTCGCGCCGATCCGCCCGGCGTGCGCCAGCGAGGCGATCATGTCCTGGTACTCCTCCGGCGCCGTGCCGCCGCGCAGGCCGTCGGGGTGGCCCCAGGCGTAGACCCGGTCGAGGCCGTACCCGTCCAGGCGCTCGCGGATCCCGCGCAGGTAGCCGGGGTCGTCGCGCCGCGGGATGAAGCAGGACTCCAGCGACACGCCATCGACGCCGAGCGCGTGCGCGCGGTCGATGAAGTCCTCGAGGGTCATGCGCCGCTCCGGCGGACGCTGCTGGGCGTAGACCTCGCCGAAGAACCGGTGGTAGCAGTAGCTGTCGATGCCGACCTTCATTCGCTGACTCCTCGAGCGGTTCAGCGCAGCGTGGCCGGCGCCGCGATCCGGTCTTGGACGGCGGCGCCACCGACCATGCTGATCGCGACACATGGCCCGGAGCACCGATCCGCTGGCGTCGCTGCTCGCCGACGACCACGGCGAGAGCCTGTTCGACGCGCTCGACGACGTGCAGTTCTGGATCAAGGACCGCGCCGGCCGCTACCTGCGCGTCAACCGCGCGCTGCTGCGCAACTACGGGTTCGCCGACGCGGCGGCGGTCGTCGGCAAGCGCGACGACGAGCTCTTCCCGCCGCACCTCGCGCAGCAGTACCAGGGCGACGATCGCCAGGTCCTCGCCGGCCGGCCGCTGCGCGATCGCGTCGAGCTGGTCGCGCGTCCGGACCGCACCGCCGGCTGGCACCTGACCAACAAGGTGCCGCTGCGCGGTCGGGATGGCCGCGTGGTCGCGACCGCCGGCATCACGCGCGACATCGACGCCTCGGCGGTCGCCCTCGCGCCGTTCGATCGCCTCGGCCCGGTCGTCGAACACCTCAGGCGCCATTACCACCTGCCGCTCGACAAGCGCCGCCTGGCGCGCTTCGTCGGGCGATCGGTGCGCTCGCTCGAGCGGGCGTTCGCGAGCGCGTTCGGCACGAGCGTGCTCCAGTACCAGCGCAAGCTGCGCCTGCACCACGCCTGCCGCTCGCTGGTGGACGGGGCGCAGCCGATCACCGCCATCGCCCTGGCCGTCGGCTATGGCGACCACAGCCATTTCACCCGCGACTTCCGCCGCGCCTTCGCGATGTCGCCGCGCGCGTACCGCCGTCGCTGGGCGCGAACCGTCGAGCTCTAGGAACGGGACGCGATCACGCGCCGACGCGCGGATCGAGGACCTCCGCGGGCGACTTGTCGACGCGCAGTCCCTGGAACGTCGGATGGCGCAGCGAGGCGTCGTGCGTCCACTCGCTGTAGCCGACCTCGGCCACCAGCAGCGGGGTCGACCACACCGCGTCCTTCTGGCGCTTGAGGTTCGCGAACGGGCTGGCGGCGCAGGCCTGCGCGTCGAGGCGCGCCTTGAGCTCGCGGCGTTGCCGGATGCTGAAGCCGGTGCCGACGCGACCGGCGTAGATCAACCGGCCGGTGGCGTCGTGGAAGCCCAGCAGCAGCGCGCCGAGGCTCTTCCCGTCCTTGCCGAACGCGTAGCCGCCGACGACGAACTCGTCGCGTTTGACGATCTTGATCTTCAGCCATTCGCCGCTGCGCCTGCCCGGGCGATAGGGGCTGTCGTCGCGCTTGGCGATGACGCCCTCGAGGCCGTGCGCGCGCGCCAGGCGCAGCATCTCGGCGCCGTCGTCGTGGGAGCCCGGCACGCGCCAGCGCGGGTCGTCGAGGCCCAGCTCGGCGAGCCGCGCGCGCCGCGCCGTCAGCGGCATCGCGCAGAGATCATCGCCGTCATGCCACGGCAGGTCGAAGACGATGTAGGCGATCGACATCCGCGCGCCGCCGGCCGTGCCGCGGTCCACGCGCTGCTGCATCAGGCTGAAGCTCGGTCGCGAATCCGCATCGAGCGCGACCAGCTCGCCGTCGAGCAGGCACGGCTCGCGCAGGGTCTTGGCCAGGGGGGCGATCTCGGGGAACTGGACGGTCAGGTCGTTGCCGTTGCGGCTGATCAGGCGCAGATCGATCCCGTCGAACGCGCCGAGCGCGCGGAAACCGTCCCACTTGAACTCGAAGCTCCACCCGGCGCCGCTCGGCAGCGGGGCGGGCTTGGCCATCATCGGGGTCAGCGCCGGAGGCGTCAGGCGCCGCTTCGCGCGGGCGCCTGATCGCGCGCGGCGCGTCGCCGTGGTCGCCTGCCTCACCGCCGGGTTTTCGGCGGCTGCGATGGACCGACCACCGCCGGCTCGGGGCGGCATTCGTCGGGCAGCGTCTTGGCCGCGTCGTCGTCGACCTCGACCGGCGGCCCGTAGACCCGCACGCGGGCGCGGGTGAACTCGGCGCCGAGCAGGAGCATCTGGCTCGAGTAGTAGATCCAGATCAGCAGCACCACCAGCGACCCGGCGGCGCCGAAGCTCGACGCGACCGACGAATGGCCGAGATAGAGGCCGATGAGGAAACGCCCGATCGAGAACATCACCGCGGCGAGCAGCGCGCCCGACCACACGTCGCTCCAGCGCAGCTTCACGTCGGGCAGCACCTTGTAGATCATCGCGAACAGCAGCGTCGAGAGGCCGAGGAAGATGACGACGTCGGCGAGGCGCAGGACGACCTCGAGCGCCGGGAAGCGCTGCGACAGCCAGGCGGCGAGGGCGGTGACGCCGGCGCTGACGATCAGGGAGGTGATCAGCAGGAAGCCGACGCCCAGGATCATGGTGAAGGGCGCGAACCGACGCCGGATCGCGCCCCAGAAGCCGAGCCCGGCGCGCGGTCCGACCTTCCAGATGGTGTTGATCGCCGACTGCAGCTCGACGAAGACGTTGGTCGCGGTGTAGATCAGGATCGCGATGCCGATGACCGTCGCGAAGACCGACGACTTCGTCGCGCTGCCGGCGCCGAGCATGATCGCGATCGCCTCGGCGCCTTCCTTGCCGATCAGCTGGCCGAACTGCGCGAGCAGCTGCGCCTGCACGGTCTCGCGGTCGAAGACCAGGCCGATGATGCCCAGGCACAGCAGCAGCAGGGGCGCGAGCGAGAAGATGGTGTAGTAGGCGAGCGACGCCGACAGCCGCGGCAGCTTGTCGGCGCCGTAGCCGGCGAAGGTCTCCTTGGTCACCGCCCACCACGCGGCCTTGCCGCGCAGCCGGGGGCCAGCCTCGGCGGGCGCGGCGGCGGGGATCGGACATGCCTCGGCGTCGGCCTCGGGGCGCTGCGCATCGCGCGCGTCCGGATCGCGCCACGCGTCGCGGTTGCGACGAACCTCGACGGCGATCGTGTCGACGACGTGCGTCGTGACGGCGATGCCGAGGCCGCCGAGCCCGCGCGCGATGCGCCGCGGTCCGATCTTCCACGCCGCCAGGGCGGCGGCGCCGGCCGCGGCGACCGGAAGCGCGCGCTTCATGCCATTGTCCATCTGCTGCAGCTCCTCGTGGTCTGGATCGCCCGGCGTCAGCCCGCGCGCTTGCGGCCGTGGTGGCCCTTGTCGCCGCCCTTGTCGTGGCCCTTCTCGTGGCCCTTGTCCGGATGCTTGTCGCCGTGGTGCTTGAGCGCCGGCTTGCGCGAACGCGGGTGCGCGCCGCCCTTGGCGCGGTTGAGGCTCTCCTCGAGCGCGGCCATCAGGTCGATGACCTTGCCCGGCTTCTCGTGGTGCTCGTCCTCCCACTCCTCGTCCAGCACCTCGACGCCCTTGCCCTTGGCCTTCTTCTCGATGAACGCCATCACGCGCTCGCGGTAGTCGTCGCGGTAGTGCGTCGGATCGAAGGTCGTGGTCATCGACTCGATGAGCTGGTTGGCGATCTTGAGCTCGCGATCCTGCGGCTTCTCGCGCGCGCTGTCGTCGATGCCGATCTCCTTGGGCGAGACGATCTCGTCGGCGTAGCGCATGGTCTCGAGGCACAGCGTGCCGTTGAGCGGTCGCACGGCCGCGAGGTATTCCTTGCTGCGCATGACGAACTGCGCGATCGCGACCTTGTCGGCCTTGGCCAGCGCCTCGAGCAGCAGCCAGTACGAACGCCCGGCCTTCTCATCCGGCACGACGTAGTACGGCTGGTCGAAGTACAGCGGGTCGATCTCGTGCAGGCCGACGAAGTCGATGATGTCGATGGCCTTGCTCTTCTTCGCCGCGAGCTGCTGGAACTCCTTCTCGGCGACGATGACGTAGCGGCCCTTCGACAGTTCGTAGCCCTTGACGATGTCGTCCTGGTGGACCTCCTCGTCATGGCCCTCGGCGACCTTCCGGTAGCGGATGCGCTTCTTGTGCTTCTCGCTGATCTGATGGAAGTGCAGCCCGCGGTCGCGCACCGCGCCGAACAGCTTCACCGGGATGTTGACGATGCCGAAGCTGATCGCCCCGCTCCAGATCGGTCGCGCCATGATCCACCCATCCTCGCCGCGGTGCGGCCCGGCGATCCTACGCCGATGGGTGATCGACGCAGGCGCGTGCCGTGGAGATCACACGGACTGCGAGGTCCTTAACTTCGCGGAGCTCGCCTGTGGAAGAAGGGCGATGTCGGTGCGGAGCGCGCAAGCGGGCTGCTAGAATCGTCGTCGAGGTGACTTATGCGACTCGCCGGACCGATGTTCAAGCTCTTCGCCCTGCGTTGGTTGATGAACCGCTTCCGTAACCGCGGCACCCGCCGCTGACCCGAACCAGAGAGAGACAAGAATGGACAGCAAGAATCTGATCACCGTCGGCGTGGCTGCGGCCGCCGCGTTCGTGGCCTACAAGCTGGCGACCGATCCCGAGGCGCGCCACGAGCTCATGGAGCTCGGCGACCGCATCAAGGACGGCGTCGGCAAGGTCGCCGACCTGCTCGACGAAGCCCGCGGCGCGCTCGACCGCACCGGGCTGACCGCTCAGCACGTCTGAGCACCGGCCATGGCGGCGGGCGTCGATTCGCTGCTGCTGGTCGTACCGACCGCGGACGGGTGGGAGGTGGTGGACGCCTACTGCCACCACCCGCCCGAGGTCTTCGCCGTGAAGGGTGAAGCGTTGGCATGGGTCTCGGACGAGGCCTACCGGCGCTTCGCCCGCGTCGTCGTCTGCGATGTTGCCTTCGACATCGAGAGCGACTTCGCCTGGGATCCGCCGGGATCTGCGGGCGCAACGCGGGACGACATCTAGGGCTGCACGCGTCGGCTCCCGCCAACCGGTGAGCGGTTCATCAGGGCAGGCCGCCGGCCGCCGAGGCGTGTCACTGCCGAGACGGCGACCCCCCGCCCCGGAATGCGTGCAACAATCCGGCCGGGGCGTACGGGTAGCTGGTGATGCATGCCGCCCCGGATCCGAGCGACGCCGACACCGCCGAAGCGCTGTTCCTGCGCTTCGCCAAGGGTGGCGACCGCGCCGCGCTCGATCGCCTCCTCCGGCTCGTCGCCGACCGCACCTACACCCAGGCGCTGCGCATCACCGGTGACCCGCACCTGGCCGAGGAGGCCGTGCAGGAGGCGTGGCTGCGCCTGATCGCCACCGCGCCGCGCTACGACGGCGGCATCGCCTTCGCCGCCTGGCTCGGCCGCCTGGTGTGCGCGGCCGCCATCGACCAACGACGCAGCGCGCGCCGCCGCCGCGAACGCCGCGAGGATGCCATGCCCGAACCCGCCGCCCGCGATCCGGGCGACGCCGAGTCCATCGCGGCCGTCCGCGACGCGGTCGAGGCCCTGCCCGAGCGCTACCGCCGACCGGTGCTGCTCCACTACTTCGCCGGTCTGACGCAGGAGGAGGCGGCCCAGGCGCTGTCGGTCCCGCCCGGGACGATCGCGGCGCAGCTGTCGCGGGCGCGCGATCGCCTGCGCGTGCGGCTCGGCCGCGCCGGCTTCGCGCTGTCGGCCGCGGCGATCCTGAATCTGCTCACCGCGCAGCCGTCCCATGCGGCGCCCGCATCGCTCGTCGCATCGCTGGCGACGCTGCACGGCGCCGCGGCGACCACGGCGTCGGCGACCGGGGGCGTGACCCTCGCGTCGTGGGCGGCGGGCATCGTCCTGATGGGCTCGCTGGTCGGCGGCGCGGTCGCCGTGCTCGGCGGCGCGCCGACCGACCGGCCGCCCGTCGGCGAGGTGGTGATCGCCGTCGGCGACGACCTCCAGGCCGCGGTCGACGCGCACCCGCCCGGCACCCGCTACCGCCTGCTCGCCGGCGTCCATCGCCTGCAGCAGGTGCGGCCGAAGGACGGCGACGTCTTCCAGGGCGACGAGGGCGCGATCATGTCCGGCGCGCGCGTCATCGCCGACGCCGTGCCCGCCGATGGCCACTGGGTCGCGCGCGCGCAGGACCAGCAGGGCCAGGTGCACGGCCGCGCGCTGCCCGGTCGCGCGGGCGCGGTGTTCGCCGAGGACTGCCTGCGCGATGGGCGGCCGCTGCGCCACGTGCGCGACCGCGCCGCCCTGGAGCCCGGCACCTTCCTGTTCGACTACGACGCGGACACCGTGCACCTGGCGGACGATCCCGCCGGTCATGTCGTCGAGATCGGCGTCGCGCGTTGCGCCTTCGCCGGCAGCGCGCAGGGCGTCGTGCTGCGCGACCTGGTGATCGAAGGCTACGCCAATCCCGCGCAGATGGGCGCGATCGGCGACCAGGAGGGCGTCGTCCGCTGGACCATCGAGCGCTGCGTCATCCGCCACAACCACGGCACCGGCGTCGCGATGCGCGACGGCAGCCGGCTGCTCGACTGCACCGTCACCGGCAACGGCCAGCAGGGGGTCTGCGGGTCGGGCGATGGACTCGTCGTCGACGGCTGCCGCATCACCGGCAACAACCACGCCGGATTCGATCCTGGTTGGGAGGCCGGCGGCGCCAAGTTCGGCGCATGCGCCGGCCTGCTCGTGCGCGGGACGTCGATCACCGGCAACCACGGCGCCGGCCTGATCACCGAGGGCGCGACGCGGGACACCACGATCGCCGGCAACCACGTCGTCGGCAACGCGCGCGAAGGCATCGCGCACAAGCAGGGCCGAGGCGCGCTGATCGCCGGCAACCACGTCGCCGGCAACGGCTCGCAGGACAACGGCTGGGCCTGGGGCGCGCAGATCCTGGTGCGCAATTCCGCCGACGTGCGCGTGCAGGGCAACCGCGTCGTCGCCACCGACCCCGGTGCCGACGGGATCGTCATCATGGAGCAGGACGAGACGCCGCGCGCCACGGGCTCGCTGGTCAGCGGCAACGCCGTTCTCATGACCAGCCCCGATGCGTTCTGCGGCGCCTGCACCGACACCGGGCGCGGCGATTGCTTCGCCACCAACGTCTTCGACGGCAACCGCTACATCGTGCCCGATCCCGCCGCCCTCCATTGGGCGTGGCTCGACCGCCCGATGGACTGGGACGGCTTCCGCGCCGCCGGCAACGAGCCGGGCGGCGTGATCGTCATCGGCACGTCGCTTCCCGACATCGAGGTCGTCCAGCCGCGCTGAGCCCCGTCCGTCATCCCCGTCCACCGTCCCCACGCAGGAGTCCCCGCATGGCACGCATCCGCTGCGTCGTCGCCGCATCGCTGTTCCTGTCCGCCACGGCGCACGCCGTCGACATCCATCCGGGCGACGATGCGCGCGCGATCGTCGACGCGCACCCGGCGGGGACGACGTTCATCATCCGCTCCGGCGTGCACCGCCACGCCGCCATCCGACCGAAGGACGACCAGGTCTTCATCGGCGAACCGGGGGCGATCCTGAGCGGCGCGCGACGGCTGACGTCCTTCACGCGCGAGGGCGCGCTGTGGTTCGCGTCCAACCAGACCCAGCAGGGCCAGGTGCACGGCGACGTCGAGCCGGGCTGGCGCAGCCAGCACGCCGAGGACCTGTTCATCGACGACCAGCCGCTGCAGCACGTCGCGAGCAAGGCGGCGGTCGTCCCCGGCACGTGGTTCTTCGACTACGACGCCGACCGCATCTGGCTGGGCGACGATCCGGCGGGGCGGGTGGTCGAGACCAGCGTCACGCGCTGCGCGTTCGCGCCCGGCGCGAGCCGCGTCGTGATCCGCGCGCTGACGGTGGAGAAGTACGCGATCCCGGCGCAGATGGGCGCGATCGGCGACCAGTACCCGACGCCGGGGTGGACGGTGGCGGACTGCACGGTGCGGCTCAACCACGGCACCGGCGTCAACCTCGGCTCGGGCGGGCGCGCGCTGCGCAACCGCATCGTCATGAACGGGCAGAAGGGCATCGGCTCGAACGGCGACGGCGTGGTGGTCGAGGGCAACGAGATCGCCTTCAACAACTGGGCGCGCTTCAACGCCGGGTGGGAGGCGGGCGGCAGCAAGTTCGCGCTGACCGACGGCCTGGTGGTGCGCGACAACTGGGTGCACGACAACCGCGGCGCCGGCCTGTGGACCGACATCGACAACATCCGCACGACCTACGAATACAACACCTGCGCGCGCAACCGCGACGCCGGCATCTTCCACGAGATCAGCTACGCGGCGACCATCCGCCACAACAGCCTGATCGACAACGGCACGCGCGAGTGGGTGTACGGCGCCGGCATCCAGATCTCGGCCTCGCGCGACGTCGACGTCTCGGGCAACCTGGTCTCGGTGCGCGCTGGGCACGGCATCACCCTGATCGCGCAGAACCGCGGCGTCGGCGAGTTCGGCCCGTGCCTGGTGCGCAACGTCGTCGTCCACGGCAACGAGATCGTCTACCACGGCGCGGATGGACTCAGCGGCATCGGCTGCGACTTCCCCGATCCCGACGCGCAGGGCGCCGCCGGCGGCAACCGCTTCGACCGCAACCGGTACCACGCCCACGACGCGGGCGACGAGCACTGGGCGTGGAACGACGCGGCGCGCGACTGGAACGGCCTGCGCGCGCAAGGGCAGGAGCCCGCCGGCCATGCCGACACGCAGGTCGTGGCGATGGGCGAGGGCGTGGCCTGGGTCGAGCTCTGGCACGGGATCGCCGGCGACGCGGTCGCCGATCTCACGGCCGACGCGCGATTCCCCGCTGCTCCCGACGCGCGCCGGCACCTGACGCGCTTCGAGTACGCCGGCGTCGGCGACCTCTACGGCGCGCGGGTGCGCGGCGTCGTCCATCCGCCGCTGACCGGCGACTACGTCTTCGTCGTCGCCGGCGACGACCGCTGCCAGCTGTGGCTCGGCGACGACCATCGCGCCGCGACGCGGCGGCTGATCGCGCACGTCCCGGGGTGGACCGCTCCGCGCGAGTGGACCAGGTTCCCCGCGCAGCGCTCGGCGCCGGTGCGTCTCGAGGCGGGCCGCACCTACTACATCGAGGCGCTGCAGAAGGAGGGCGGCGGCGGCGACCACCTGGCCGTCGGCTGGGAGCTGCCGGACGGGCGGGCTGAACTGCCGATCCTCGGCGCGCGCCTCTCGCCGTACGCGCCGCCATCGGGCAATGCCGCCCCGCAGTCGGCGTTCACCGCCGCGACCGCCGCGCTGACGGTTGACGTCGACGGCGCCGGCGCGAGCGACGCGGACGGGGCGATCGTCGCCTGGCGCTGGGACTTCGGCGATGGCGCGCTCGGTCACGGCATCGACGCGCAGCACGCCTATGGGACCGCGGGCACCTACACCGTCGCGTTGACGGTGCTCGACGACCTCGGCGCCAGCGCGACGGCGACGCGCAGCGTGACGGTCGGCGCGGGCGATCCGGCGCCGCCGGGAACCGGGACGGGCGCGGGATCGACCGCCGGCGGCGGTGGCGGCGGCGGATCGGGCGGTGGCTGCGGCGCCGGCGCAGTCGGGGGCCTGGTGATCGCGGCGGCGGCGCTGCTCCTGCGCCGCCCGCGCTGACGGCGCGGCATCGTCGCTTGTCCAGGCGCGTGGCGCAGTGATCACCACGGCATGCACGCCACGCTGCGCATCGGCCTCCTGGCCTGGGCCCTGGTCCTGGCGCTCGGCGGCGCCGAGTCCGCGACGCTCGAGCCCTACGCGCTCACCGAGCCCAGCGCCGATGGCATCGGCAAGTGGCATCTCGGCCGCGAGATCGCCCAGGTCATGGGCCACGAGGGCGCCGAGTGGCTCGACCGTCCCGAACGCGAGGAGGAGGAGCGGCCCGCGCTGGTGGTCGACACGCTGCGGCTGCGCGCGACCGACGTCGTCGCCGACATCGGCGCGGGCACCAGCTACTTCAGCCTGCGCCTCGCCGCCATCGCGCGGCGCGTCTACGCGGTCGACATCCAGCCGGAGATGCTCGCGCTGCTGCGCGCCAAGGCAGCGGATGCGGGGGTCGCCAACATCGAGCCGGTGCTCGGCACGATCGACGATCCGCGCCTGCCCGCGGCCTCGATCGACCTGGCGCTGTTCGTCGATGTCTACCACGAGCTCGAATACCCCGTCGAGCTGATGAACGCGCTGCGCGTCGCGCTCAGGCCCGGAGGCCGCGTCGCGCTGGTGGAGTACCGCGCCGAGGATCCGGACGTGCCGATCAAGCCGCTGCACACGATGAGCGAGGCCCAGGCGCGGCTGGAGATGGCGTCGCTCGGCTTCGAATGGGTCGAGACCATCGCGACCTTGCCGCGTCAGCACCTGCTGGTCTTCCGCCGGCCCTGAGGCGGACGGGCTCGGACGCGAAGCCCGATCGGCTTTGGTCGCGCTATCGCGCCTTGTCGCCGGCGGCGAGGTCTAGAGCATGGTGACGGCCATGAAGCTCATCGACCGCACCGCCCAGGAACCACCGTACCTCCAGGCGAAGAAGCAGCTCAAGGAGCTGATCCTCAGCGGCAAGATGACGGGTCGCATGCCGCCGGAGCGCGACCTGACCAAGCGCTTCCGCCTGTCCTACATGACCGTGCGGCGCGCGGTCACCGAGCTGGTCGACGAGGGGCTGCTCTATCGCGAGCTCGGCAAGGGCACGTTCGTCTCGCGCGCCGGCCAGGTGGTGAAGCGCACCGGCAACCTCGGCTTCATCATGGGTCCGGACATCCGCCACGGCATCGCCAACGCGTACTACGGCCAGGTCTTCGCCGGCTTCGAGGCCGCGGCGCGCGAGGAGGGCTACGCGGTGTTCTTCGCGACGCGGCCCGACGACGTGCTGCCGCGCCCGGCGGTGGACGCGCCGCGCGGGACGATGCGCAAGGTCGACGGCGTCGTCGGCGTCGCGCTCGACCACAAGAGCCAGGCGCTGCCGATCGCCAAGCTGGTCCCGCTGGTGCTGATCGACGACGTGATCAAGGGCGCGCCGGTCCCGTCGGTGCACGTCGACAACGCGCGCGGCGCCCACGACGCCGTCGCGCACCTGATCGGCCTCGGGCATCGCCGCATCGGCCACATCGCCGGGCTGCGCGGCACGCCGGTGATGCGCGAGCGCCTCGCCGGCTACCGGGCGGCGTTGGACGAGGCCGGCATCGCCTGGGACGAGGCGCTGGTCGCCGCGGGCGATTTCGAGTTCGTCTCGGGCCGGGACGGGCTCGACCGCCTGCTCGCGCTGCGCCGGCCGCCGACGGCGATCTTCTGCGCCAACGACACCATGGCGCTCGGGGCGCTGCAACGCGCCGGCGAGCTCGGCGTCGCCGTCCCGCGACGGCTGAGCCTGGTCGGCTTCGACGATCTCGATGTCGCCGCGCAGGTGCATCCGCCGCTGGCGTCGGTCGGGACGGTGAAGACCGAGATCGGTCGCGCGGCGTTCGCCGCGGTGCGCGACCTCATCACCGGCGCGGCGGTCGCCGACGACCACCGCATCGTCCTCGCCAGCAGGTTCATTCCGCGGGGTTCGTGCGCGGCCCCTGGCTGATGCGTCCGGTGATGCGGGGATCGGCTCATGGCTTCGCGCTTCGCGCTCCGAGCGAACCCGACGTCAGCGCAGGTGGACGAGCGTCTTGGTCGCCAGCTCCATCAGCAGGAACGGCTTGGCGATCACGTCGTCGGCGATGGGCCGCTCGCCCGCCGCGGGCTGGAGGACCCGCGCCACATCGCCGAGCCCGGTCACGGCGATGATCGGCAGGTCGCGGTTGCGCGGGTCGGCGCGAACGCGCCTGACGAGCTGAGCGGCGTCGAGGCCCGGCTTCATCATGTCGCACAGGACGATGTCGAAGCGCGCGCTGGCCAACGCGGCGAGGGCGCTGCCCGCGTCCGCGCACGCCTCGACCTGGACGTTCACCTTGCGCACCGCCTGGACCATGGTGTTGCGCGATACCGGATCGTCGTCGACCACCAGCGCGCGCGCCGCCGTCTGGTCGGGCGCCGCGTCGCCGGCGAGGATCGCATCGAGGCGATCGCAGGCCTGGCGCAGGGTGCGCAGCGACGACGGATTGACGTGGCGCGGCCAGCTGTGCAGCAGGCGCGCGAGCGATTCGCCGGCCGACGCCAGCGTGCCGGCGTAGGGGGCGCGCGCCGCGGCGGACAGCCCGGTGAGCGGCCGCAGGTTGTTCGCCACCTCCAGCAGGTCGCCGCGCGCGTCCGGACCGTCGCCGACCGCGGCCAGCGCGCGCAGCGCCGCGGCCAGCGCGGGCTTGCCGCTGCGCGCCAGTCCGCCATCGATGCGTCCGCTCGGCGGCTCGACCCGCACCGCGGGCGCGCGGCGGGCGCCGCTGTCGTCGGCGAGCATGCGCTCGGCGGCCTCGAGCACGGAGCGCGGGCCGTGGTCGACCTTGCTGAGGATCAGATCGGCGCCGGCCTCGCGCGCCGCGCGCAGCTCGTCGGCGAAATAGGCGTTCGACAGCACCACGATCGGCAGCAGGGCGGTCTGCGCGTCGCGGCGCAGGCGGCGGATGACCTCCGGTCCATCGAGTCCGGGCAGCACCAGATCGAGCAGCATGATCGTCGGGCGGAAGGTCGCGACGCGCTCCAGGGCGGTGGCGCCGTCGTGCGCGACCGACACCTCCCAGCCGGCGCTGGTGAACTTGGACTCGTGGATCCTGGTCAGCAGCGGGTCGTCGTCGACGATCAGGATCCGTCGCTCGAGTTCAGGCGCGCCGGCCGCGCGTTTCGGCGTCGGCGAGCTCGCCACGGCGGCCATCGCCGCGACCGGCAGGTGGCGCGGAGCCACGCCCGCCAGCACGCGTTCGATGTCGGCGCGCAGCAGGGCCGGCGTCAGGTAGCGATCGTCGCGGCGCAGCGCGCCGCAGCCGCGCACGATCGCGGCGACGGCCGGCGGGCATTCGGGCGCGAGGTCGCGCGGATCCGGCAGCGGCTTGGCCAGCGCCTGCGACATCACCAGCCAGTTGCTCGACCCGATGAAGGGCGCCTGGCCGGTCAGCAGGCAGTACAGCGTCGCGCCGATGCCGTAGACGTCGGCGCGGATGTCGAGGTCGGGCACCGCGCTGGCCTGCTCGGGCGCCATGAACCCGGGCGTGCCGAGGGTCCGGCCGATCGCCGTCAGGCGCGTCGCGCCGTCGTCCTCGGGCAGGCGGGCGATGCCGAAGTCGCCGAGCTTGGCGCGTCCGTCCTCGGTCAGGAACAGGTTGGCCGGCTTGATGTCGCGATGCACCAGGCCGGCGGCATCGATCGCCTCGAGTCCTTCGGCCGCGTCGCGCATCAGGCGCAGGCAGCGTTCGGGGGGCAGCCGGCCGCATTCGCGCTCGGCGGCGTCCTCGGCGTTGCCGCCGCGCATCAGCTCCATCGCGATCCAGTAGCGGCCGTCGCCGGAGCCGCCCCCGTGGCAGCGCACCACGAACGGGCTGGCGACCGACGCGGCCGCCTGGGCCTCGCGCAGGAAGCGCTGCTGGTACACGCGGTCGAGGGCCAGGTGCGGCGACAGGACCTTCACCGCGGCCTCGCCGCCGCGCTCGTCGTGGGCGCGGTAGACCACGCCCATGCCGCCGTGGCCGAGGACCTCGAACAGCCGGTAGGTCCCGAGGCGGTCCATGAAGTCGAACTGCCCGTCGCGCAGCGCCAGCACGCGCTCGCGATCCAGCGCGCCGCGCGCGATCAGATCGGTCAGCGCGGCGGTGCCATCGGCGGTGAAGCGCGCCAGCGCCTGCTCGGCGAGGTCGCCCGCCACCAGGCCGATGCGCACGGCGTAGCGCACCAGTTCGGTGTCGTTGCGCGGCAGGAGACCGGCGTCGGGGGTGCTCATCGGTAGGGCGGCGGTCCGACCTGCTAGGCCGGACGCAGATTCCTACCAGAGCATAGCTTATGGCCGCTGAATCGGCAAATCGCGCCGACGGGGCGCCGGGGGTCGAAAAAAGAGGCCCCCGCTCCGGCCGGAGCGGGGGCTTCGATCCCGGCCTCAGGTTGGCCGGAGTCGCCAGGAGGAGCCTGTTGACCTGACACGCGGCCCGCAGGCGACGCTCCCATTATGACGGGCGGGGCCACGACCGTGCCAGGGAGTCGCATGATGCCTGCACCGTCAGCGATGGCGTGAGGAGCGTGCCGGCGAAGCGGAGGGGACGGTCGATGCCGGGGTACCCCCAGCCGGGCATGCGGGTAGCCGCGGCATGCGCGCGCACCCGCCCGGCACTCGTCCGTAGCCAGGCCGGTGCGGCGGACCACAACTCGCGACGCGCATGCAGGCGAAGCCCGACGCTGGACTGGTGGTGACGGGAGTGCGCAAGCGCTTCGGCCACGTCGCGGTGCTCGACCACGTCGGCTTCGCCGCCGCGCGCGGCGAGTTCGTCACGCTGCTCGGGCCGTCCGGATGCGGCAAGACCACGCTGCTGCGCATCGTCGCCGGGCTCGAACGCGCCGATGCGGGACGCGTGACGGTCGATGGACGCGACCTCACCGGCGAGCCGCCGCACCGCCGGCCGGTCAACACGGTGTTCCAGAGCTACGCGTTGTTCCCGCACCTGAGCGTCGCCGACAACGTCGCCTTCGGCCTGCGCGCGCGCCGCGCCGCCGAGGGCGACGTCCGCCGGCGCGTCGCCGACGCGCTGGCGCTGCTGCGCATCGACGAGCTGCGCGCGCGCCGCCCCGACGAGCTGTCCGGCGGGCAGAAGCAGCGCGTCGCCGTCGCCCGAGCGCTGGTCAACGAGCCCGCGGTGCTGCTGCTCGACGAGCCGATGTCGGCGCTCGATGCGCAGCTGCGCGGCGATCTGCAGCTCGAGCTGCGGCGCCTGCAGCGGCGGCTCGGCACGACCTTCGTCCTGGTGACGCACGATCAGGAGGAGGCGATGACCGTCTCCGACCGCATCATCGTCATGGATCGCGGTCGCATCGCCCAGTCCGGGGTGCCGCGCGCCGTGTACGAGCGGCCGGCGACGCGCTTCGTCGCCGCGTTCCTCGGGGCGGCCAACCTCGTCGCGGCGCGGCGCGTCGACGACCACGCCGTCGAGACGGTTCTCGGCCCGCTGCGGGTCGCGTCGGCGGTGACGCGCGACGCGCCGACCATCGCCATCCGTCCCGAGCGCATCGTCGTCCACGCCGAACGACCGGCGGCCAACGCGGTGCGCGCGACGGTGCGCGAGGCGCTGTTCAAGGGCGATCACGGCCAGCTGTTCTGCGACCCCGGCGACCTGCGCGTGCGCATCGCCGCGCGCGACGATCTGGCGGCCGGCGCGCAGGTCTGGCTCGAGCTGCCCGCGGAGCATCTCCAGGTGCTGGATGACTGAACCCGCGATCGCCTTCCGCGGCGACCTCGCGACGCCGCGCTCGCTGCGGGCACGCGCGCTGGGACTCGCCGCGCCGGCGCTGGCCTGGATCACGGTCTTCCTGATCGCGCCGCTGTGCCTGGTCCTGGCGGTGGCGTTCTGCGGCCGCGGCGACTACGGCCAGATCGAGTGGCGCTTCACGTCCGCGAACCTCGCGCGGGCGCTCGGCTGCGCCGCCGACGGCTTCAGCGACGTCAACCTGCGCATCGCGGCGCGCACGCTGTGGTTGTCGGCGGGCACCACGGCGATCTGCCTGGTCCTGGGCTTCGCCCTGAGCCTGGTGATCGCGACGCGCCGGCCGGCGCTGCGCGCGCTGCTGCTCGCGGCGGTGATGATCCCGTTCGGCACCAACCTGGTGATCCGCACGTACGGCTGGCAGCTGCTGCTCGCCGGCAGGGGGCCGCTGGCGCCGATCGCCGCCGCGCTCGGCCTCAGCGAGCCCGGACTCGCGCTCTACCCGTCGCCCATCGCGGTGTGGGTCGGCATGGTCGCCGCGCTCGCGCCGTTCGCGGTCGCGCCGCTCTACGCGGTCGTGGAACGCCTCGACTGGTCGCTGGTCGAGGCCGCGCGCGACCTCAACGCCGGCCGCTGGCGCGTGCTGCGCCATGCGCTGCTGCCGCAGGTCGCGCCGGGGCTGACGGCGGCGGCGGTGCTGACCTT
The DNA here is from genome assembly GCA_035627695.1 of Planctomycetota bacterium. Classification (GTDB taxonomy): domain Bacteria; phylum Planctomycetota; class UBA11346; order UBA11346; family UBA11346; genus DASPLE01. The sequence goes on along the minus strand of DASPLE010000112.1, from coordinate 4,825 downwards.
CATCCCGGCGCTGGGCATGTTCGTGGTCTCGGACCTGCTCGGCGGCGCCAAGCACATGCTGATCGGCAACCTCGTGCAGCAGCAGCTGGCGCGCGACTGGCCCTACGGCGCCGCGCTCGGGGTGTGGCTGATCGTCGCGACCCTGGCGGCGCTGGTGCTCGCGCGCCGCGGACCGGATCGGGCGCGCGCGTGAAGCGCGTCGGCGCGACGAGCTGGATCCTGGCTGTGGCGACGCTGGCGCTGATCTGGCTGCCGCTCGCGGCGATCGCGGTGGCGTCGTTCAACGCCGCGCGTTTCGGCGCCGAGTGGAAGGGCTTCACGCTCGGCTGGTACGCCAGCCTGTTCGGCCACGGCGCCGCGGTGACCGACCGCGCGCTGCTGGTGCCGGCGATCCGCGCCGCGACCGCGAACTCGCTGATCCTGGCCGCGGCGTCGACGGCGATCGCGACGGCGCTCGGCACCGCCCTGGCGCTGGCGCTGGAGGCGGCGCCGTGGCCGCGACGGCTGCGCGCGGCGATCGAGACGACGATGCGCCTGCCGCTGGTGGTGCCCGACCTGCTGCTGGCGGCGGCGCTGGTCGTCGCGATCAAGGTGCTGGCCGCGTTCTGGGACGCCGCCGCCCCGGGCATGGCGGCGATGATCGCCGGACACGTCACCTTCCAGGTGCCGCTGGTGGCGCTGGTCGTGCACGCGCGCCTGCGCCAGATCGGCGTCGCCCAGATCGAGACGGCGCGCGACCTCTACGCCAGCCGCTGGTTCGCCGCGAGCCGCGTCGTCCTGCCGCAGCTGACCTCGGCGATCGTCGCCGCGGCGATGCTGGCGGCGATCGTTTCGCTGGACGACTTCGTTGTCAGCTTCTTCACCGCCTCGCCGCGCACCCAGGTGCTGCCGATGCTGATCTACGCCCAGGCGAAGCGCGGGGTGCCGGCCGAGATCGATGCGTTGGCGACGCTGATCGTCGCCGCTACATCGGTGGCCGCGGTCGCGATCGTGCTCATCACCCGTCCCCGGAGATCGACCTGATGCGCCTGCTCATCATCCTCCTGCTGTGCGGCGGCGTCGGCTCGGCCGCCGACGTCACCGTCTACATGTACAGCGAGTACATCGATCCGGCGATCCCGGGCGAGTTCACCGCCGCGACCGGCATCGGCGTGACGCTCGACGTCTACGAGGCGCAGGAGGAGATGCTGGCCAAGCTGCAGGCCGGCGGGCTCGGCCAGTACGACGTGGTGGTCGCCAGCGACGTGATGATCGCGCAGATGATCGCGCTGCAGCTGCTCGCGCCGCTCGACAAGCGGCTGATCCCGAACGCGACGCACCTGTGGACGCGCTTCGCCGACCCGGTGTACGACCGCGGCAACGCCTACACGCTGCCCTACCTGTGGGGCACGATCGGCATCGCCTACCGCCGCGACGCGTTCGCGGCGCCGCCGACCTGGGCCGCGGTGCTCGATCCCGCCGCCGCGGTCGGGCCGTTCGTGCTGATGGACGAGGCGCGCAGCATGCTCGGCTCGACCCTCGTCCACCTCGGCAGGCCGGCCAACAGCCGCGACCCGGCGGATCTCGCCGCCGCGGCGGCAGCGCTCGGCGCGGCGAAGGCCGACGCGCGCTGCCTCGGCTTCGACAACGGCGTCGCCGGGCTGCGCCGGGTCGCCGCCGGCGAGGCGGTCGCCGCCGTGACCTACAACGGCGACGCGGTGCGCGAGCAGGACGTGGATCCCGGCATCGGCTTCGCCGTGCCAGCGGAAGGCGGCATCGTCACCGTCGACAACCTGTGCATCGCCGCCAAGGCGCCCGATCCGGCCGCAGCGCACGCCTTCATCGACTTCCTGTACCGTCCCGAGGTGGCCGCGCGCAACGCCGCCACCATGCGCTACGCCACTCCCAACCAGGCCGCCCTGCCGCTGATCGACGCGAAGCATCGCGCCGATCCGGGGATCTATCCCCCGGACGAGCAGATGGGCCGGCTGCACGTGCTCGAGGACCTCGGCGCCGATACGCGCCTCTACGACGAGACCTGGGCCCGCATCAAGGCGGAGTAGCCGCGTGGCGACCGCGTTACCGAACGTTTACCCGAGCGCGGACGCCGTAGGGTAGGCTGCACCCATGAGCGCCAAGATCCTGGTGGTCGAGGACGAGGCCGCGATCCGCGACGGGGTCTGCGACGTGCTCTCCTTCCACGGCCACGCGCCGATGCCGGCGGCGACCGGGACCTTCGGGCTGAGCGAGGCCCTGACCGGGGGCTACGACCTCGTCCTGCTCGACGTCATGCTGCCCGGCGTCGACGGCTTCAGCATCTGCCGGCAGGTGCGCGCGAAGCTGCCGCGCCAGCCGGTGCTGATGCTCACGGCGAAGGGGGCGGAAGGCGACGTGCTCGACGGCTTCCGGCACGGCGCCGACGACTACGTGGTCAAGCCGTTCTCGGTCGCGCAGCTGATCGCGCGGGTCGACGCCCTGCTGCGCCGCGCCGGGCCGCGCGTCGAGGCGCCCGCGGCGTTCGAGGTCTCGGGCCTCTCGTTCGATCCGGCGGCGATGCGCGCGCGCCGCGGCGGCGCGGTCGCCGATCTCAGCCGTCGCGACATCGACCTGATCGCCTGCCTGGCGCGCAACCGCGGGCGCATCGTCAGCCGGCGCGCGCTGCTCCACGAGGTCTGGGGCTACGAGCACGCCGACCAGGTCGAGTCGCGCTGCGTCGACATGCACCTGGTCAAGCTGCGGCGCAAGCTGGCCGACGCCTTCGGGGCGCCGGCCGGCGAGCTGATCGAGACGGTCCGCGGCGAGGGCTATCGGCTGAACGAGGCGCCGTGAGACGTCCGGGCCTGCGCATCGGCGTCGTCGCCGCGCTGGTCGCGTGCGCGCTGGCGATCGGCATCGGGCTGCTGGTCCAGCGCGCGCTGGCCAGCCTGGCGCGCGAACGCGTCGCCGCGCACGCGGTGGTCGCCGAACGCGTCTTCGACGAGATCGAACGCGAGCTGACCGAGCTGATCGAGCCCGAGGAGGAGCGTCCGTTCGCCGAGTACCGGGCGCTCTACGTGCCGGACAACCAGGCCCCGGGCGGAGCCGCGTTGTCGTGCTCGGCGCTCGCCGATCCCCCGAGCGAGGCGTGGCTGGTCGGGCATTTCCAGATCGATCCGGGCGGCGCCTTCACCTCGCCGTTGAGCGCGCGCCTGCCGAACGTCGACGCGAACGGCAATGGCGTCGACGACCGCCTCGCCGAGCTCGAACGCCTGTCGCGGCCGTTGCGCGACGATCGGTCGCCGCAGATCGGCGCGGTGTCCGCGGCGCAGGTCGAGCAGGTCCTCGACATCCAGGAGGCGTATCAGCAGGCGGAGGGGGACGACAGCGGCCAGAAGAAGCTGCTCAGCTCGCTCAACCGCGGGTCGTCGAGCCGGATCGCGCGTCAGACCAAGGGCGGGACGGTGTCCTCGAGCGGCTACGAGGTCTTCAACGACGCCGGGCTGTCCAACAGCCAGGCTCCGGCGCGGCCGCAGCAGCGCGCCGTCGATGCGCCGTTGAGCGTCGCGATCACGCCGATGCAGGGTCGGCTGGTCGATGACGAGCGCTTCGTCCTGCACCGCGCCGTGCGGGTCGGCCGCGACGAGTACCGCCAGGGCCTCGCGCTGCGCCTGCCGGAGCTCGCCCAGGCGCTGGAGCGACGCGTGCTGACCGATCCCGAGCTCGCCGACCAGGTGGCGATCGCCTGGCGCCGGGCCGATGCGCCGGCGGAGCCGGCGCGCGACGGCTTCGCCTACGCGTTCCACCACCGCTTCGCCCCGCCGTTCGGCGATCTCGCCGGCACCGCGTTCGTCCGCGATTCGCCGGTGGTCACCGGCGGGGAGACCGGGCTGGTCTGGGCGTTGGCGCTGGCGGTGGTCGCCGTGGTCGCTGTCGGCGGCGCGGCGATCGCCCGCGCGGCGACGGCGGCGGTCGGCTTCGCCCAGCGCCGCAACGACTTCGTCTCGGCGGTGACGCACGAGCTCAAGACGCCGCTGACCGCGATCCGCCTCTACGGCGAGATGCTCCGCGACGGCATGGTCGCCGATGACGCGGCGCGGCAGAAGTACTACGGCACCATCGCCGCCGAGTCGGAGCGGCTGTCGCGGCTGATCGCCAACGTGCTCGAGCTGGCGCGGCTCGAGAAGGGCGATCGGCCGATGGCGTGGCACGTCGGGTCGCCGGCCGAGGTGCTGGCCGAGGCGGCGCAGGTCTGCGCGCCGCACGCGCGCGGCGCCGGGTTCGCCATCGAGGTCCGCGCCGATCCGGGGCTGCCGGCGGTGCGCTACGACCGCGACGCGCTGACCCAGGTGGTCATCAACCTGGTCGACAACGCGCTCAAGTTCGCGCGCGCCGCCGATGAACGCACGGTGGTGCTCGAGGCGTTCGCGGCGGACGGCGGCGTGCGCATCCGCGTCGCCGACCGCGGGCCCGGCGTGCCGGACGCGCACCTGGCGCGGATCTTCCAGCCGTTCTTCCGCGGCGAGCGCGAATTGACGCGCACGACGACCGGGACCGGCATCGGCCTGTCCCTGGTGAAGGGCCTGATCGAACGCATGGGCGGCGCGGTCAGCGCGTGCAATCGGGCCGGCGGCGGTTTCGAGGTCACGGTCTCCTTGCCAGCGGCGGCGTGAACGGGTCGCGGCGTGCGCGAAGCTCGAAGCTCGAAGCTCGAAGCTCGAAGCTCGAAGCTCGAAGCTCGAAGCTCGACGCTCGACGCTCGACGCTCGACGCTCGACGCTCGACGCTCGACGCTCGACGCTCGACGCTCGACGCGCGAAGCTCGAAGCGCGAAGCGCGAGACGACTAGACCGCCGTTTGATCGCGATAC
>DASPLE010000111.1:0-14714 GCA_035627695.1 Planctomycetota bacterium | reverse complement strand
CATCGGCAAGTCGGGCGTCTACAGCTCGCTGGCCCAGCTGAAGGGCGGCTCGCTGACCTCCGGCCAGGCCGACGAGGTGCTGAAGGTGATCGACGGCGCGATCGACGAGATCACGACCACCCGCGGTCGCCTCGGCGCCTTCCAGGCGAACACGCTGGAATCCGGTCTGAACAGCCTGCGCACCACGCAGGAGAACCTGACCGCCGCCGAGTCGTCGATCCGCGACGTCGACTTCGCCGAGGAATCGGCGATGTTCACGCGCAACAGCATCCTGATCCAGGCATCGACCGCGATGCTGGCCCAGGCGAACCAGCTGCCGCAGAACGTGCTGCAGCTGCTCGGCTAGTCGCGACCGAAAGCAGGCCGACGACGGCCGAAGCCCCCCGGGAGGACCCGGGGGGCTTTTTCGTTTCCAGGCGCGCATCGATTGGCTCGTTCCGACGCCCGCCCGCGTGGGCACGGCGTTCGCGTAAACAGTCCTGCAATCGCCAGTCCGTCGACGACGACGACATCGGAGGCCGCATGTCCCTGTATGCCGAGCAGCGCGGAGCGCTCATCGCCTCGTACGCCGGCTTCGCCGAGGTCATGCCGGCCGAGCCGCCGGCGTCGGCGCCGGTCGCGCCGACCAGCGCCGCCGAGCGCCGCGGCCTGCTGCGCGTCAGCGCCAACAACCACGCCGCGTTCCTGATGATCCTCGGCTGGGGCGACGGCACGCTGGTCGAGGAGGTCTCGACCGATCCCCTCCTGCGCCAGAAGAACGTGCTGGTCGTCGCCTTCGAGGGCGAGCAGGACGCGTTCGCCGCCTCGTTCCGGCGGCCGATCCTGCCCGCGCTGCGCGGCACCGGCATCAGCATCGTCTGGATCCGGCGCGACGAGGACGTCGGCGCGATCACCCGCCAGCGCTTCGGCGCCCATCCCGACATCCCGCAGCTCGCCGGCTGCGACGTGGTCGACGGTCATCCGCTCACCGTGCCCGCCCAGGCGAGCCGCGCCCGCTGGCGCGACGCCCTGATGACCGCGCTGTCCGATCGGCCGCAGGCCTTCGGCAACGACATCGGCGATTCCTTCACCGGCCTGGCGCACTGCGCGGCCAACGCGCGGACGCTGATGCCCGCGCCGGGCAACGAGCAGCTGCGCGGCCTGTACGGGCGCGCGCCGGCGATCTCGATCGCCGCCGGGCCGTCGCTCAAGCGGCACATCCCGCGGCTGCGCGAGCTGCAGGACCGCTGCGTCCTCGTCGCCTGCGACGCCGTGCTGCACGGCCTGCTCGCGGAAGGCATCGTCCCGCACTTCGTCACGCCGCTCGAACGCCTGAAGGAGACCGCGAAGATGGTCGCCGAGGTCGGGCCGACGCGCACCGTCTTCGCCGGGCTGCCGGTGGTGCACGAGGACACCCTCGCCCCGTTCGCTGGACGCGCGGTGTGCATCTGCGTCGGCGACCAGGTCTACGACTGGATGTTCCCGGAACGCCGGCACGCGATCATGGCCGGGTCGTCCTCGGGCGTGCTGTCGGTGTCGGTCGCTGGGCTGCTGACCGACGGGCCGGTGTACATGATCGGCCACGACCTGAGCCGCGACGGCGAGGCGTCGCACTGGACCGGATCGGGCTTCGCCGCCGGGTTCTGGAAGAAGATCAAGGACGGCGCCTCGAAAGGCGCGGTGTGGCAGGGCGGCTACGAGGATCGCGTCGTGCCGCGCAACGGCGGCGGCCAGGTGCCGTCGATCACCTGGTGGGACCGCTTCCGCAACGAGATCGGCGCGGTGTCCCTGGTGCTGTCGCGCTCGGGCCGCGGCGTGCACAACGTCAACGCCCACGACGGCATCGGCGCCGTCATCGAGAACTCCACCGCCGCGCCGTTGCCGGAACCGGCGTCGCTGCCGCTGCTTCCCGACACCCCGCTGCCGCCGCGCGACGCGTCCCGGCTGGACCAGTGGCGCGGGCGCGCCAGCCGCCTGCACGAGGACGGCGACGCGCTGCGCGCGCACATGCGCGCCCTGCGCGCGGACATCGCCGCGGCCAAGCGGCTGCCGCCGGACCAGTGGCCGATCGACGAGCTCACCGCGCGCGCCGGCATCACCGAATGCGTGAGCGAGGGCAACCGCTGCGCCTTCACCTACTTCCTGCGCTCGGCGCTGAACAACTGCCTGTCCGACCTGCATCGCCGCCGACGCACGTCATCGACCGCGCGCTCGCGATGGCACGCGCTCAACGGCATCGACGGCTTCGCGCACGCGCTCGAGAACGCGCTGACCACCTTGGCGCCGCAACTGAAGGAGATCGCCGATGGCGCCGCCAACTGACCCCGCCGAAGGCCTGCTCGCCCTGCGCGACTGGCTGCGCGGGCGCGCCGCCGAGCTCCCCCGCCCGGCCTACGCCGCCTACTACCAGTCGCTGACGGCCGCCTTCTTCCGCATCAACCGCTTCGGCGTCGAGGATGGCTTCGCCGCCTTCACCGCGCGAGATCTGCTGCATTTCGTGCTGATGTCCGAAGGCAGGCTCACCGAGTACTTCATGCGCACCGGCTACGCGCGGGCGATCGTCGAGGAGGATGCCGAGGTCCTCGACCTGCTGGCGACGCTGCCGCTGATCCGCGGGTTCCAGACCTGGTACCACGCCCTCCTGGCGATGGACGAGGCCGCCGCCCGCCGCGAGCTGGCCAAGGTCTTCGCCGACGCCGAGGAACGCGCGGTCACGCGCCTGGTGCTGGCGCGGCGCTTCCCGGCGCTGATCGATCCGGCCTGGCTGACGCAGCGGCCGACCTCGCAGCCGCAGCTCGGGCACGCCCTGGCCAAGGTCATCGCCACGCGCCGACGCGATCTGCACGCGCGCCTGCTCGCCGTCCTGCGCGCCGAGCCGAACGTGCTGGTCGCCGGCGAGCCCGATGAGATCCTCGCGCCGCTCGTCAGCGCGGCGACCGAGGCTCCCCAGAAGCTGCTGGCGCCGTTCGAAGGCTACTTCGGCGACCCGACGGTGGTCGCCGCCGCGGGCTGGCATCTCGAGCACGGCGAACCCGCCGCCGCGCTCGAGCTGGTCGCCCGCGTACGAACGCTCAGCGACCGCCACGACGACGCGCGCCTGATCGCCACGGTCGCCTGCTGCGAACTCAAGCGCGTCGACGACGCGAAGCGGCACCGCGACGCCATCGTCGAACCCGCGGCGCGGTCGCGCGCGACCCTGGCGCTGGCCCAGATCAGCAGCGTGACCGTCGCCACCAGCGAGGTCGTCGCCATCGCCGAGACCTGCACCGCGGCCGATCCCGAGCTGTTCTTCCGCAGCATCCGCCTGCTGCTCGCCCGCACGGCGCTCGGTGAAGCGCGTGAGCTCTGCCGCCGGCGCGAGGCCGAGTTCTCCGGCCATGCGCAGCTCAAGCCGATCATCGACACCATCCTGCGCCCGGCGATGGCGCGCGTGACCTGATCAGCCGGAGCGCAGCAGCCCGTACCAGAGGTGGTCCTCGCGGCCATCGGGCCCGACGAGCTGGTCGCGGAAGGTGCCTTCGAGCGCGAAGCCGTTCTTCGCCAGCGCGCGGCAGCTGCCGACGTTGCCGGCGTAGACCCCGGCCTGCAGCCGGTGCAGCCCGAGGCGCGTGAAAGCGATGCGCACCGCGCTGGCGATCGCGTCGCTGGCGTAGCCGCGGCCCCAGCAGGAGCGTTCGCCGAGGAAGTAGCTGAGGTCGGCGTGGCCGTGCCAGCGGGAGATCGGGCCGATCTTGAGGTTGCCGACGTGGCGTCCGCCGCCGCACTCGACGATGGCGAACAGGTAGCTGTCGGGCGTGGCGCGCATGGCGGCGACGAAGGCTGCGACCGAGGCCTCGTCCTGCGTCGTCCAGCGCGTCTCGAGGTAGCGGTTCACCTGCGGGTCGTTCAGCCACGCGACGTAGCGCGGCGTGCAGTCGCCCGGCTCGACCAGGCGCAGGCCGACCGCCGCTCCGGCGAAGAACTCGCCGTCGCTGATCGAGCGCGCCGCGGTCACGACAGCAGCTCCCACGCCAGCGGCGTGCCCCGGGCGATGGCACCACGCGCCGCGCGGCCGATGACGCGCGGCAGCTCGGCCGGCGGCAGCCCGTGCCCCGGGCGGATGCAGCGCACGTCGTCGGCGACGAGGCGCGCGCCGGCGGCGATGTCGCGCGCGGCGAACAGCGACTTGCGGAAGACGATGCTCCCGGCCTCGGCCTGGCCGGTGCCGAAGTGCGCGGGACCGGCGGTCGCCGCCTCGGTCTCGCGCACCGCGCGCACCAGCGCCGCGAAATCCTCCGGCTCGAGGCTGAAGCCCGCATCGGGGCCGCCGTCGGCGCGCCGCAGGCAGAGGTGCTTCTCGATCAGCCGAGCGCCCAGCGCGACCGCGGCGATGGTGGCGGTCGCGCTCAGGGTGTGGTCGGACAGCCCGATCGGGCAGCCGAAGGTCGCGGCGAGGGCCGCCATGTTGCCCAGATGCATCGCCTCGGGCGGCGCGGGATAGGCCGAGACGCAGTTGAGCAGGACGATGCCCGGGCACCCGCCGGCGCGCAGGGTGCGCACGGCGAGATCGATCTCCGCCAGGCTCGCCATGCCGGTCGACATCACCACCGGCTTGCGCGTCGCGGCGACGCGCGTCAGCAGCGGGATGTCGACGATCTCGAACGACGCGACCTTGTAGAACGGGCAGCCGAGGCGCTCGAGGAAATCGACCGAGGTGGGATCGAAGGGCGTCGAGAAGCACGGCAGGCCGAGGTGCGCGGCCTCGGCGAACAGCTCCTCGTGCCACTCCCAGGGCGTCGACGCCTCCTGGTAGAGGTCGTACAGGCGACGCCCGTGCCAGGGACCGCCTTCGATGCGGAACCACGGTCCCGGCGCATCCATGGTCAGGGTATCGGCGGTATAGGTCTGGAGCTTCACCGCGTCGGCGCCGGCGCGCTTCGCCGCGCGCAGCAGCGCGATCGCGCGCGCGCGATCGCCGTTGTGGTTGCCGGACAGCTCGGCGATCACGACCACGCGCTCGCCATCGCCGATGCGCAGCGGACCGAGCGCGACGTTCATGGTTCCTCCGTGATCTCGAGGCGCAGGCGGTAGCGACGTCCGTCGCACAGGTAGGGCGCGCCCGGGTGCGGCGCGAAGGTGCGCGCGCGCAGCAGGTCGATCAGTTCGCGGCCGGTGTAGGTGCCTTCCGCGTCGACGGCGAGGAGCGCGTCGAGGTCGCGGACGCGGCGCGCCGCACCGCCGGCGGGCTGCGGCCGCGCGACCAGGGCGCCGGCCAGCCAGCGCGGCACCTCGCGCTCGAGCAGACGGGCGCAGGCGTCGAGCAGGCGCGCATGCAGCGTCGCCGCGCTGTCCACCGGTGAAGGCGGGACAGCCTCCTGCGCCAGGATCGGCCCGGTATCGACGCCGGCGTCGATCAGGTGCAGGGTCGCCCCGCTGGGCTCGCGCCGGGCGATCGCCCAGGCGTTGGGATGCGCGCCGCGCCCGGCGGGCAGCAGCGACGGATGCAGATTCGCGATGCCGTGCGGGAAGACCGCCAGCGCGTCGGCTCGCAGGATGTGCCCGAACAGCACCGACAGGCCATGGGTCGGCGCCAGCGCCCGCAACGCGGCGATGCCGTCGGCGCTGGCGACGTCCGGCGCGACGAACAACGGTACGCGCGCCGGCTTCGCCGCGAGGATCGCGTCGCCGTCGCGACGTCGCTCCGGGGCGTGGGCGACGACCGCGACCAGCGCATCGCCGAGGGTGGTGAGCGCGCGCGCCCCAAGCGCGCCGTTGACGAAGGCGATCACGCGTGGCATCGCCGCTCCATCTCGTCGATCACCCGGTCGGCGCCGCGGCCATCGATGGCCGGGGACGCGCCGCGGCGCAGGCCGGCGACCAGCGCGGGCAGGCGGTCGATGGCCGCGGCGGCGATCACCGGCGCCAGGCGCCGTTCGATCAGGCCGCGCGCGATCCGGTCCTGGTTCGCGACCAGGTGCAGCGCGACGAACGGCACCCCCAGCGCGAGCAGTTCGTAGACCGACGATCCGGCGGCGACCACCGCGGCGCGCGCGCCGCGCAGCAGCCGCGCGAGCGTCTGCGCGTCGGCGCCGCGATGCATCGCGACGCCCGGCGGCAGATCGTCGATCCCGCCCCCGCTGATCGCGAACACCGGGAAGCCGGCGGCGACCAGCGTCCGGCAGACGCGCCCGGTCAGGCCCGAGGCATCGGTCCCGCCGAGCATGACCGCGACGTCGTCGCCGGGCGGCTCGCCCGGACCGGCGGCGAATGGACGGCGCAGCAGGGCGTGCTCGGGCCCGACGAGCGCGTCGCCCGGGTACTCGCCGGCCACGACGCCGACGTTCTGGTTGAGCACGAGCCGCGCGGCGGCGAGATCGCGGCCGGGGACGTCGTCGACGACCAGCACGGCGACCAGCGACGCCAACCGTTCCAGCGCTCGGCCGTCGATTCCGTAGTGGTCGATCACCAGCCAGTCGGCGCCGATCGCGTGGGCGATGCGCGCCGCCGCGTCGGCGGCCGGCTCGGTTCCGGGCCACAGCTCGTGCTCGAGACCGCGCCAGGCCCAGGAGTGCGGCGAGCCGGCGACGTCCGCGGCGACGAGCAGCGCGCGATGGCCGCGCGCGACCAGGTGCTCGGCCAGGGCGGCGAGCCGGACCTGGTGCCCGGCGCCGACCGCGGGCGATCCGTCCGCGACCAGCACGACGTTCACGCCGCCCGCCAGGTGCGCGGATCGGTGATCGCGACGCCGCCGAGGTCGAGCGCCGCGAGCTGACGCCGGCGCGCGGTGTCGAGCGGCGCGGCGCGCGCGGCCGCCAGCGCCTGGTCGAGCTGGGCGCGGCCATCGAGCCCGATCAGCACCCAGCTCACCGCCGGATGATCGAGCGCGGCGCGGATGGCCATGGTCGCGAGGTCGAGTCGGTGGCTCTCCGCGATGCGGCGCGCCCGCGCGGCCGGCTCGGCGAGCGCCGCGAGGTGCGGCGGCAGCGCCGTCGCGCGGTCGGTCAGCACGCCCTGGAGCAGGACGCTGCGCACGGCGATGGCGACGCCGGCCGCGCGCGCGGCGTCGGCGATCGCCGCGACCACCGCCTGGTTGAGCAGGTTGAATTCGACCTGCACGACCGTGAACAGACCGCTGGCGACGGCGGCGACGGCGTCGTCGACGCCGTAGGTGCTGGCGCCGAGCTGGGCGACGCGCGGGTCGTCGCCCAGCGCGCGCCAGCAGCCGCGCCAGGTCGCGTCGTGCGCGAGCGCGCGCGTCCAGTTGTGCCACTGCACCAGGTCGAGCCGCGAACGGCGCAGCGCGGCGCACGAGTGCGTCAGCGAGCGGTCGATGTGGTCGGGCAGGTCCACGCCGGCGGGCGCGGATGCGAGCTTGGTCCAGACGCGCCCGCGCGCGCCGAGCGCCGCGCCGAGGCGCATCTCGGCCTCGCCGTAGGCCGGCGCCGTATCGAAGGCGCCGACGCCCGCGCTGGCCGCGGCGTCGATCAGCGTCGTCGCGACGGTGCGGTCGATCAGCAGCGGCGCGGCGGCGCCGGGGGCCGGCAGGCCGTAGGGCAGGCCGATCGCGGCGGTGCCGACCACCAGGCGGCGGACGTCGTCGCGTTCAGCCACGGCGGAAGACCACCTCGTTGACCTGGCCCTGGAGCAGCGCGTCGACCGCGTCGAGCTCGAGCGCCGACTTCACGACGCGCATCGCCTCGCGATAGGCGTCGACGGTGCGCGCGATCTCGGCGTCGCCGTGCGCGAGGCACAGGAACTGGCTGCCCGAGAAGAGGATGCCGCGGCGGATCATCTCCTGCTGGAACAGGCTCTTCAGCTGCAGCCCGGCCCAGCGGCCGTGGTCGGCGAAGGTGACGATGGTCCACGGCGGCAGGCCCTGGCAGTCGGTGAAGGCGGCGAGGCCGTGCTCGCGCGCCAGCGCGCGGTACCCGTCCTGCAGCTTCGCCCCCTGCTTCCAGACGTGCGCCCAATAGTCCTCGCGCTCCATGACGTCGAGCGTCGCCATGGCCGCGACCAGCGCGCCGGTCTCGCCGCCGAAGGTGAAGCTGAAGAAGATCTCGTCGAACGCGGCCATGAACTCGCGCTTGCCGCAGACCAGCGCCAGCGGATGGCCGTTGGCGATGCCCTTGCCCATCGCGCAGAGGTCGGGCGTGACGCCGAAGTGCTGCTGCGCGCCGCCGCGCGCGTAGCGGAAGCCGGTGATGACCTCGTCGAAGATCAGCACCGCGCCGTAGCGCGTCGCGAGCTCGCGCACGCCTTCGAGGTAGCCCGGCTTGGGCGGCGTGAGATTGACCGGCTCCATGATCACCGCGGCGATCGGACGCTCGCTCAGCAGCGCCTCGAGCGCGGCGAGGTCGTTGTACGGGAAGGTCCTGGTCAGCGACATGACCTCGGCCGGCACGCCCTTGGCGCGCACGCCGTAGGTCGATTCGATCGACCAGTCCTGCCAGCCGTGGTAGCCGTGGCGCGCGATGTAGGTGCGGCCGGTCTTGGCGCGCGCGGCGCGGATGCAGGCGCTGGTCGCGTCGGAGCCGTTCTTGCCGAAGCGGACCATGTCCGCGCACGGGACGATCGCGCGGATGCGCTCGGCGACCTCGATCTCCAGCGGATGCATCAGGCTGAAGCAATTGCCCAGGTCGAGCTGGCGCGCGATCGCTGCGTTCACTTCCGGATGGGCGTGGCCCAGCGTCACCGGACCCAGTCCCATCGGATAGTCGATGTAGGCGTTGCCGTCGGCGTCCCAGACCTGGCAGCCCTTGCCGCGCACCAGGTACTTCGGCGCGAAGCCGCGCACGAACTGGGTCGGCCCCTTCGACAGGGTCTGCGTCCCGGCGGGGATCAGCCCCTGCGAGCGCGCCCACCACGCGTCCGACTTCGCGATGCACGGGCGCGGCGCGCGCTGATCCATCGCCGCGAGCATGGTCTTGATGCCGCCCTCGTTCGGGCGCTCGCTGCGGCTGCGCTGGGCGAGATCGGGCCGACGCGCCAGCGCCGCGAGCAGATCGTCGAGGCGCGGATCGGCCTTGCCGGTCTCGGCGATCAGCTCGTCGACCAGGGCGAGGTGCTCCGGCCGATCGACCGACCAGTGAAGCGTCGCGAGGTTCTCGCCCGCGCGCGCGTGGTTGGCCGAGGCGAAGCGGCCGGGGCGCTCGCGGATGAACGGGGTGACGTGCTGGCGTTCATGATCGCCGCGCGCCTCGGCGCAGGCGGCGTCGAGCGCGCGCATGCGCACGACCTCGAGATCGAGCCCGTCGGGGAAGCTCGGCGGCGAGATGTTCGACAGGTAGTCCAGGTCGGCGCCGCGGAAGCGCTCGATCATCAGCGCGAGCAGGTCGGGATCGACCAGCGGGCAGTCGCCGGTGACGCGCACGACCGCGTCGGCGCGCTGCGCGCGCGCGGCGCCCGCGAAGCGCTCGAGCACGTCGTCGAGGCTGCCGCGATGCACGGCGAATCCGGCGCTGCTGGCGGCCTCGGCGAGCGGATCGTCATCGCGCTGGTCGCTGGTCGCCAGCACCACGCCGTCGAGCGCGCGGCACGCGGCGACGCGGCGGCAGACGTGCTCGACCAGCGGCACGCCGCGCAGGCGCGCCAGCATCTTGCCGGGAAAGCGCGACGACGACATCCGCGCCTGGACGACGGCGACGATGCGCACGGCTCAACCCGCGACGGCGACGGGACGGGGCGCGCCCGCGGCGCGCGCGACGCCGGTCGGCGGGATGCCGATCAGGCGGCGCAGGCCGTCGACGTCCAGCCACTGGGCGTTGGTGTCGGAGGCGAAGATGAAGCCGTCGCGCAGGCGCTTGCCGCCGAGCGCGAGCAGGCGCTCGTACGAGGCCATCGACAGGCTGGCGACCGCTTCCGGCGCGATGGCGTAGTAGTCGGGGAACTCGACGGTGTGGCGCGCGTCGTCCTCGCCGATCATCAGCTCGTGCAGCTTCTCGCCGGGGCGGATGCCGGTGACCCGGATCTTCATCCCCGGAGACAGCGCCTCGACCAGGTCGGGCAGGCGCATGCTGGGGATCTTGGGCACGAAGACCTCGCCGCCGAGCATGCGGGCGAAGGTGTCGGTGACGAAATCGGCGGCCTGCTCGAGGGTTATCCAGAAGCGCGACATGCGCGGGTCGGTGATCGGCAGCTCGCGGCACCCGTCGGCGATCATCGCGCTCCAGCGCGGCACGATCGAGCCGCGGCTGCCGATGACGTTGCCGTAGCGCACGACGCTGAACTTCGGGCTGCCCTTGGCGCCGACGTAGGCGTTGCCGGAGACGAAGAGCTTGTCCGAGCACAGCTTGGTCGCGCCGTAGAGATTGACCGGGTTGGCGGCCTTGTCGGTCGACAGGGCGACGACGCGCTCGACGCCGCGGTCGATGGCCGCGTCGATCACGTTCATCGCGCCGTGGATGTTGGTCTTGATGAACTCGGTCGGGTTGTACTCGGCCGCCGGGACCTGCTTGAGCGCGGCGGCGTGGACCACCAGGTCGACGTCGTTGAAGGCGCGCAGCAGGCGCTCCTTGTCGCGGACGTCGCCGAGGAAGTAGCGGATCTTCTCGTGGTCGAAGACCGGATCGGACTGGCGCATCTCCCACTGCTTGAGCTCGTCGCGGCTCAGGACGATGACCTTGCGCGGGCAGTGCTCGGTCAACGCCTTGCGGATGAAGCACTTGCCGAAGCTGCCGGTGCCACCGGTGACGAGGATGGTCTTGTCCTGAAGCGAGAAGGAGGCGCTCATGGGGAGGATCTCGGCGGTGACGAGGATCGGCAGCCGGATTACGCACGGCCCGTGCCGACGGCGACGCCGCGCACGAACGCGTCGACCCGACCGAGCTCGGCCCGCCCCAGCCCCGGATAACACGGCAGGCTGACCAGGCCGCGGTACGCGGCGTCCGCGCCGGCGAGCGCATCGGCGCGCGTCGCCTGCTTCAAGGCGGGCTGATGATGCAGCGGGATGTAGTGCACCTGCGGGTGGATGCCCGCGGCGGCCGCGGCGGCGAAGAACGACCGGCGATCGCGCCCCAGGGCCTTCCAGTCGACCTGGGCGGCGAAGAGGTGCCAGCACGGGCGTTGACCGGCGGCGGGCGGCGGGAGGCGCAGCCAGGGCACGTCGGCGAGGCGACGATGGTACGCATCGTGCACGCGTTGACGCGCGCGGGTGATCGCCGCCAGGCGCGCGATCTGGCTGACGCCGAGCGCGGCGTGCAGATCGGACAGGCGCTCGTTGGTCGCCGGCGCATGGAACTCGTGGTACCAGGGCGCGCCGCCATCGGCGGCGGCGAGATCGCCGCTGAAGCCCTCGCGGACGATGCCGTGATGGCGCAGGCGCCTGATCGCCGCGGCGACCGCGGCGTCGTTGGTCGCCACCGCGCCGCCCTCGCCGGTGGTCACGCTCTTCACCGGATGGAAGCTGAAGATCGCGCCGCGCGACCAGGTGCCGTCGCCGCAGCGCCGGCCGTCGCTCCAGGCGCTGCCGAAGGCGTGCGCGCCGTCCTCGAGCAGGTAGGCGCCGCGGCGGCGCGCGACCTCGGCCAGGCCCGCCATGTCGCACAGGCGCCCCGCCAGGTGCACCGGCACGACGACATCGAGCCGCTCGCGGCAACGCTCGAGGATCGCCGGGGTCAGCACCAGGGTGTCGGGGTCGACGTCGAGCAGGACGACCTCGGCGCCGAGCAGCAGGGCCTGCGACGCGGTCGCGACGAAGGTGATGGCCGGCACGCCGACGCGCACGCCCGGTCCGATGCCGCAGGCTTGGTAGAGCAGGCGCAGGGCGCTGGTGCCGTTCGACACCGCCACGGCGTGCCGCGCGCCGGTCGCGTCCTTGATCGCCTGCTCGAACGCCTCGACCGCGGGGCCGCAGGTCAGCGGCTGGCCACGCAGCACGCGCAGCACCGCCCGGACGTCCGCGGCGGTGATCTCATGACGGCCGTAAGCGATTGGTGTCGGCGGCTTTCGAGGCATGGCCCATGAGCCTACACCCGAAATGCCCGACTGGCACGTCGGGTGCGTCCACGAGTCGAGGTCCCCGATGACGATCAGCACCCATTTCAACCTCTCGGCCCTGTTCGCCACCCGCCAGCTGGCGCTCAGCGACCGCCAGCTGACCGCGGTCACCGGGCGGCTGTCATCCGGCATACGCCTGAACCGGGCCGCGGACGATCCCGCCGGCATGGTCATCGCCAACGGGCTGCGTCACGCGCGCGAGGACGCCGACCAGAGCGCCGCGAACGGCGAGGAGGGCGTCAGCCTCCTGCAGGCCGCGGAAGGGGCCATGGACGAGATGTCGTCGATGCTGACGCGCATGCGCGCGCTGGCGGTGCACGCCGGGAACGCCGGCACGCTCGACCCCGGGCAACGCTCGGCGCTGCAGAGCGAGTTCGACGAGCTGATCGCCTCGGTCGACCGCATCGCGGTCAACACCTCGTTCGGCGGCGCGACGCTGCTCGACGGCTCCTTCGCCGACAACGAGATCGATGCCGGATCGCGCGCGGCCTACGCCCGCGTCGACAGCGACGCACGACGGCTGGTCGGCGGCATCGCGCGCGACAGCGCGATCTCCTTCGGCCCGCCGGACGGTGTGCTGCAGCGCGACCGGATCGCCGCCACCTTCACGGGAGCCCCCTCCGGCTCGACGCTGCTGCAAGGCGCCAGCCAGGCCGGGACGGCGCTGACGGGTGTCGGCGGCGCGACCGTGACGATCACCGGTCCAAAAGGCAGCAGCGCCCTCAGCCTGAGCTCAGGCACGACGATCGACGATTTCGTCTCGCTGGTGAACAACGCCAGCGAGCGGACCGGCGCGCGCGCCTCGTACGACGAGGCGACCGGCGAGCTCGTCGTCGAGAGCGAGAACTTCGGCCCGAGCGGGCTCGCGATCACGTCCGACGACCTCAGCGGCGGCGCCGGCGTCGGCCTGCTCGACAGCGACGTCACCGGCCCGCTCAACGCGTTCGCGGTCGCCGCGACGACGCGGACGATGAACCTCACCTATGTCGACGCGGGCGGCACGACCCGAACGGTCGCGCTGGCGCAGGACGGTTCGGTCGACGGCGGCCTCGCCTTCCGCAGCGTGACCGGCGGTCCCGAGACGAGCGGGCCGTACACCGGCTGGAACCCCGATGCGTTCACCGTCGTGATGCGCGATACCAGCGACGGCGCGATCGCATCCACCGTCGCGGTGCCGACCGCCGCGGGCGGCGCGCGGCGCGCCTCGACATCGCACCTCCAGATGGGCGGGCGGGCCGAGCACGCGGTGCGCTTCGATCTCGGCGACATGCGCGCCGCGGCGCTCGGACACGGCGCCGGCTTGGCGAACGTCGGCTACGCCGATCTCGCCAGCCTGGTCGGCCGCGCGCTGATCGACGGGGATGCCGACGAGGCCCTGCGGGTCATCGATGCGGCGATCGACGACGTCTCAGGGACGCGCGGCCGCATCGGCGCGCTGCAGGCGCATGGCATCGAGCGCGGCATCGACTCGCTGCGCACGGCATCCGTCAACCTGACGTCAGCCGAGAGCGCCATCAGGGACACCGACTTCGCCAGGGAATCAGCCGAGTTCGCCCGCGTGCAGATCATGCATCAGGCCGCGACGGCCATGCTGGCGCAGGCGAATCAGATACCGACGTCGATCCTCAGCCTGCTGCAGCGCTGACGCCGATTTTCGTCATCCCCGACCCGCGACCGCGCACGCGCTGGTTCGCGGGTCGACGACGAGATCATCAGTGCGCCATCGCGCTCTGGCCGCCGCCCTTGCCCTTGTGCGCGGCGTGCGGCTCGGACGGCTTGGCGGCGTCGCCGTACTTGCCGGCGGCGTAGTCCTTGGCCATCTGCGCGAGGGTCACGACCGGGACCTTCGCGGCGTTGCCGGCCTGGCCGAACTGGCGCATGCGCTCCTCGCAGATCTTCTGCATCGCGCCGCGCGACGGGGTCAGGTAGTAGCGCGGATCGAACTCGGCCGGCTTGTCGGCGAGCGACTTGCGGATCGAGGCGGTGATCGCCAGGCGGTTGTCGGTGTCGACGTTGATCTTGCGCACGCCGGCCTTGATGCCGCGCTGGATCTCCTCGACCGGCACGCCGTAGGTCTCCTTGATCTGGCCGCCGTACTTGTTGATCTCGTCGATCAGGTTCTTGGGCACCGACGACGAGCCGTGCATGACCAGGTGGCACTGCGGGATCTTGGCGTGGATCTCCTCGACGCGCCTGAGCGCGAGGACCTCGCCGGTGGGCTTCTTGGAGAACTTGTAGGCGCCGTGCGAGGTGCCGATGGCGACGGCGAGCGCGTCGATGCCCGTACGCTTGACGAAGTCGATCGCCTGGTCGGGATCGGTCAGGAGCTGATCGAGGCTGAGCTTGCCCTCGGCGCCATGGCCGTCCTCCTTCTCGCCGCTGCCGTGCTCGAGCGAGCCGAGGCAGCCGAGTTCGCCTTCGACCGAGCAGCCGAAGCGGTGGGCGATGTTCACGACCTCGCGCGTGACGGCGACGTTGTACTCGTAGCTGGCGGGGGTCTTGGCGTCCTCCTCGAGCGAGCCGTCCATCATCACGCTGGTGAAGCCCTGCTGGATCGCGCTGATGCACGTATCCGGCGCGTTGCCGTGGTCCTGGTGCATGACGATCGGGATCTCGGGATACAGCTCGGCGGCGGCCAGCATCAGGTGACGCAGGAAGGCGTCGTTGGTGTACTTCCGGGCGCCGCGGCTGGCCTGGATGATGACCGGCGACTGGGTCGCGCGCGCGGCCTCCATGATCGACTGGATCTGCTCCATGTTGTT
>DASPLE010000110.1:0-12035 GCA_035627695.1 Planctomycetota bacterium | reverse complement strand
GCGTAGATGGCGGCGGTGTAGCCGGCGGGACCAGAGCCGATGATGGCGAGAGCGTGCATGCGCGGGGACTCCGGGGGCGCAGCACAGGGAGAGTGCGGCGGGATTCAAGGACGGCGGCGTCAGCGACTCGACGATCGCGGCTCCAGCCGCGAGCGGCATTCGTCCGTCACGGTCGCGGTCAGGCCGGCGACGGTCGCACCATAGCGCCCGAGCGCGGTGCAGAAATCCCGGTGCCCCCTATCGCCGCGATAGGCCGGGCGACGGCTGGGGCTGAGCAGGTAGCGCTCCATCAGCGGCACCGCGTCGTCGACCAGCAGCGCGCCGAGCCAGTAGACCCACCGTGCGGTCTGGCGCAGCGACGCGCCCAGCACCTTGCGCTCGCCACCGTCCTCGCCCACCGCGAGGTCGCCGTGGCCGCGGGTCACCGCCCGCACGCCGCAGGCGCGCTCGATCGCCGGCGTGAGCGCCTCGTTCACCTGGGCGAACCAGCAGTCCACGCCGACGCGGTCGTTGGGCAGGCGCAGCGACACCACGACCATGCCCGGCGCCAGCACCACGCATCCACCGCCCGACACGCGGCGGTGGATCGGGATCGCGTCGGCGCGCGCCGCATCCAGCGCCACCTCGCGCTCGGGATCCTGGCCGCGTCCGATGACGATGCGCGTGTCGCGCGGCTCGAAGACGCGCAGCCAGTCGCGCGACTCGTCGAGCACCGATTCGCCGAGCGGATCGGCGGGTCCGCTGGGATTGGGCGTGATCAGGTCCGGACGCGGTTCGATGAACGACGCCGTCACTGGTGGACGCACTGCCCCATCGCGTCCGCCGCCGCCTCCATCACCGCCTCCGACAGCGTCGGGTGCGCGTGGACGGTGTGCATGATCTCGCGCGCGGTGCATTCGAGCTTCAGCGCCAGCCCGAGCTCGGCGAGCATCTCGGTGGCGTCGACGCCGACGATGTGCGCGCCGATCAGCTGATCGAACTCGGCGTCGAAGATCAGCTTCACGAACCCCTCGGGATGTCCGATGGCCTTGGCCTTGCCCGACGCGAGGAACTGGAAGCGGCCGATCTTGAGCTTCCGGCCCGTGGCGAGCGCCTTCTTCTCGCTCAGGCCGATCGACGCGACCTGCGGCTGGCAGTAGGTGCAACCGGGGATCTGCGCGTAGTCGACGGGCTGCGGATGGCCGACGATATGGCCGATCGCGGCCTCGCCCTCGAACGACGCCTTGTGCGCCAGCAGCTGCTTGCCGGCGACGTCGCCGATCGCGTAGACGCCGGGCGCGCTGGTCAGCTGGTTCTCGTCGACCGCGACGAAGCCGCGCTCGTCGAGCTTCACGCCCGCCTTGTCGAGACCCAGGCCCTCGGTGTTGGCGACGAAGCCGACGGCGACCAGGACCTTCTCGACCTCGACGACCTCGGCCTTGCCGTCCTTCTCGAGATGGACGGCGACCGCGCCCGACTTGAGCTCGAGCTTCGCGACCTTGGTGGCGAGGCGCAGGTCGACGCCGCCGCGCTGGAACTGCTTGGCGACGAACGCGGCGATCTCGTGGTCCTCGAGCGGCAGGACCTGGTCGAGCACCTCGACCACGGTGACCTTGGTGCCGAGCGACGAATAGAAGTAGCCGAACTCCATGCCGATCGCGCCGGCGCCGACGCACAGCACCGACTTCGGCTGCGTGGTCTCGGCCAGCGCCTGGCGGTAGGTGATGACCTGCTTGCCGTCGACCGGCAGGTGCGGGAACGCGCGCGGCTTGTGGCCGGTGGCGATGACGATCGCGTCGGCGGTGATGACGCGCTTCGCGCCGTCCTTGGCCGTGACCTCGACGGTCTTCGCGCCGGTGAACGCGGCGCTGCCCGTGACGACCTCGATCTTGTTCTTCTTCATCAGGAACTGGATGCCCTTCTCCATGTTCCCGGCGACATCGCGCGAGCGCTTGATCACCGCGCCGTAGTCGGCGCGCACGTTGTCGGCGGCGAGGCCGAAGTCGGCGGCGTGCTTCAGGGTGTGCAGCGTCTCGGCGCTCTTGAGCAGCGCCTTGGTCGGGATGCAGCCCCAGTTCAGGCAGATGCCGCCGAGGTTCTCGCGCTCGACGATCGCGGTCTTCTTGCCGTGCTGCGCCGCCTTGATCGCGGCGACGTAGCCGCCGGGACCGGCGCCGATGACGAGGACGTCGAAGTCAGCCATGATTCACTCCGGTTGGGGCGCGGTTGTGCCGTCGGGGCCACGCCGGGGAAGGCGCGGTCTACTCCGGCGGCAGGACGACGATCGTGCCCTGGTCGTTGACCGACCACGTCCAGCCGGTGCCGGCGGAGGCGAGATCGAGCAGCTCGGAGAGCTTCATGAGGCCGCTGATCGTCAGGGTCGGCTGCACGTCGACGACGTGCTCGACGTCGGGCTGGCCCTTGCCGTCGAGGCCCATCGCGGTCTCGAGCTGGTAGCGCTGACCGAGCCAGGCGAGCACCGCCGACAGCTGCGCGTCCTTGAACGACACGGTGTCGGCCGTGGCGAGGACCTGCTCGACCGCTTCGCGCCCGCGCACGACGTATTCGGCGCCAGGAGCGGCGACGGTCGCCACGAGCAGCAGGATCAGGGCGATGGAGCGCATCAGACGAGCAGCGCCGCGGGCGCCTCGAGCAGCTCGCGCAGGGTCTTGAGGAACTCGGCGCCGGCCGCGCCGTCGACCACGCGGTGATCGGCCGACAGGGTCACGCGCATGGTCTTGCCCGGCACGATCTGCCCCGCGCGCACCACCGGGTCGTCCTTGATGCCGCCGACGGCGAGGATCGCGCACTGCGGCGGATTGATGATCGCGCTGAACTCCTCGATGCCGTACATGCCGAGGTTCGAGATGGTGAAGCTGCCGCCCTCGAACTCGGCCGGCTTGAGCTTCCCGTCCTGGGCCTTCTTGGCGAGGTCGCGCACCGCGTCCGAGATCTGGCGCACCGACAGGGCGTGCGCCTTGAACACGATCGGCGTGATCAGGCCGTCCGGGATCGCGACCGCGACGGAGATGTCGGCGCTGTCGTGCTCGGTGATGGTCGTGCCGTCGAAGGTGGTGTTCAGCCGCGGGTGGATGCGCAGCGCCAGGGCCGTCGCGCGCACCACCAGGTCGTTGACGCTGACGCGCACGCCGTCGATCGCCGACAGCTGCTCGCGCAGCGCGACCAGGTTCGCCGCGTCGATGCGCTCGGTGACGTAGAAGTGCGGGATCTGGGTCTTGGACTGCAGCAGGCGCCGGCCGATCGCCGCGCGCATACCGGTCATCGGCACCGGCTTCGCCGCGCGGTCGGCGCGGAACGGCTTGAGCTTGGGCTTCGCCGGCGCGGCCGATCCGCCGCCGATCTTCGCCGAGCCCTGGCTGAGCGCCTTCTCGATGTCGCGCTTGATGATGCGGCCATCCGGGCCGGTGCCGCTGAGCTGCGTGACGTCGATGCGCGACGCGGCGGCCATGCGCGAGGCGACCGGACTGATGCGCGGCTGGCGTCCGTTGCCGAGGTGCGCGGGCGCGGCCTTGGGCGCCTCGGCGACGGCGGTCGGCGCGGCCTGCTTCATCGGCGCGCCCTCGGCCGCCTCGACCTTGGCGGGAGCAGCGGCCGCGGCGGTCGCCCCGTCGCCGGCGGCGAGCTTGGCGTTGGTCTCCTTCGCCTTGGCGATCGCCGCGGTCGCATCCTCGCCGGGCTTGGTGGTGAACACCGCGGCGACCATGTTGACCTTCGCGTTGGTCCCGGCGGGCAGGAGGATCTCCGCCACCGTGCCACCATCGAGGCACTGCCACTCGCCGACCGCCTTGTCGGTCTGGATCTCGGCCATCACCTGGCCGCTCTTCACCACGTCGCCCTTCTTGATCCGCCAGGAGACGATCGCCCCCTCGGTCATGGTCGGGGAGAGCGCGGGCATGAGCTGTTCGATAATCATTCGGTAACCGCCGGGACGCCAGGACGCCAAGGTGATGAGTCGGGGTCGAGCCCCGGTTGACCTGCGCAAGACCCGTGGCGCCTCGGCGTCTGGCCGGTCAACAGTCGTCCGTCAGCGATAGCAGGCCTTCTTCACCGCCGCGACGATGCGGTGCGGCTTGGGCAGGGTCTCGTTCTCGAGGTTGGCCGCGTACGGCATCGGGTTCTCGGTCGTGGTCACCCGGCCGACCGGCGCGTCGAGGTCGTCGAAGCAGATGTCCTGCAGGCGCGCCGCGATCTCGGCGCCGACGCCGCCGGTCTGGTAGCATTCCTCGACCACGACGCAGCGGTTGGTCTTGCGCACCGACGCAGCGATCAGGTCGATGTCGAGCGGCTTGACCGTGCGCGGGTCGACGACCTCGCACTCGATGCCGTCCTTGGCGAGCTGCTCGGCCGCCTCGAGCGACCAGTGCACGCTGCGGCTGACCGCGACGACGGTGCAGTCGCCGCCGGCGCGCTTGATGTCGCCCTTGCCGAACGGGATCTGGTAGTCCTCGACCGGGATCTCCTGCTCGAGGCCGTAGATCATCTCGTTCTCGAGGAAGCACACCGGGTTGTTCTGCCGCAGCGCGGTCTTCATCAGGCCCTTGGCGTCGTACGGCGTCGACGGCGAGACCACGATCAGCCCGGGGAAGTGGCTGAACAGCGCCTCGACCGCGTGCGAATGCTGGCTCGACACGCGCGGGCCGGCGCCGTTGGGACCGCGCATGACCAGCGGGACCGAGAACATGCCGCCGGTCATGTAGCTCATCTTCGACGCGTTCGAGATGATCTGGTCGAAGGCGACGAGCGAGAAGTTCCAGCTCATGTACTCGATCACCGGGCGCAGCCCGGTCATCGCCGCGCCGACGGCGAGCCCGGTGAAGCCCGACTCGGTGATCGGCGTGTCGATGACGCGCTCCGGCCCGAACTGGTCGAGCAGGCCCTTGGTCACCTTGTAGGCGCCCTGGTACTGGGCGACCTCCTCGCCCATGATGAAGATCGCGTCGTCGCGCTGCATCTCCTCGCAGAGCGCCTGGCAGATCGCGATGCGCATCGACACCAGCTGGCGGCCGTTCGACAGCAGCACGCCCTTCGGGCCGTTGATCGGCTCGGTCTTCGGATCGAGGTTGCGCGACGGCTTGAGCGGCGGCGAGACGGTGGCGGCGGTCATCGCATCCTCACTTCGCGTAGACGTCTTTGAACAGCTCGTCGAGCGGCGGCTCGGGGCTCTCGTCGGCGAACTGCACGGCCTCGCGCACGCGGGTCTGGACCTGCTCGTCGATCTGCTCGGCGCCGGCGTCGGTCAGCCAGCCCGCCTCGATCAGGTCCTTCTTCACGCGCTCGATCGGATCGAGCTGCTGGTAGCGCTCGAGCTCCTCCTTCGAGCGGTACTGGCCGGCGTCGGACACCGAATGGCCGCGGTAGCGGTAGGTCTTCGCCTCGACCAGCGCCGGCTTGCCGGTGCGCGCGTAGGCGACGACCTCCTTCGCGACCGCCCAGCACTCGAACAGGTCGAGGCCGTCGCGGATCGTCCACGCCTTCATGTTGTAGCCGGGAGCCTTCGCCACGGCCATGTCCTGCACGGCGACGGCGCGCGTGCACGCGGTGCCCATCCCGTACATGTTGTTCTCGATCACGTAGATCGCCGGCAGGTTCCAGAGCGAGGCCATGTTCAGGCTCTCGTGGAAGGTGCCCTGCGGCACGGCGCCATCGCCGAGGAACGTCACCGACACGCCGCCGGTCTTGCGGTACTTGGCGGTGAACGCCGCGCCGGTGCCGACCGGGATCTGGCCGCCGACGATGCCGTGGCCGCCGAGGTAGCCCTTCTCCTTCGAGAAGAAGTGCATCGAGCCGCCCTTGCCGCGGACGTTGCCGGTGATCTTGCCGAAGAGCTCGGCCATCAGCTCCTTCGGGTCAAGCCCGAGGAACAGCGCCTGCGCGTGGCAGCGGTAGCTGGTGACGCTGTAGTCCTTGCCGCCCTCGAGATGGTCGTAGAAGCCGCCGGCCACCGCCTCCTGGCCGATGTACAGGTGCAGGAAGCCGAGGATCTTGCGCGCCTGGTACTGGATGGCCGCGCGCTCCTCGAAACGACGAACCAGCAGCATCTGCTGGTAGATGCGCAGCAGGCGCTCCTTGCCCATCTGCGCGCGGATCGCGACGCGATCGATCGTCGGGGCGGTGCTGGAGACGGCCATGCGCTGCCTCCTCTTCAGTTCTCTTCGCTGAGCTTGGAGCGGGCTTCCGGCTCGGCCGGAGCGGGCGCCGCCGGAGCCGCCGCTTCCGGTACGGCCGGCACGGGCGCCGCCGGCGCGGGCACGACCGGCGCCGCCGGATCCGTGACGGCGTCCGCCGATGGGTTCATGAGCCCTTCGACGGGCTGACCGTCGGCGACCGGCACGCCGATCGCCGGCGAATTGGGCGTGTTCGTGGCTTCGTTGTCGCCGGTCGCGTCGATAGGCGCCGTACTGGTCGCGCCGGCGGCGCTGGGCTCGAGATCGCTGACGTTCACGTCGCGGCGGATCGCCAGCAGCGTGACGGATACCAGGAAGGCGATGGCCAGCCAGCCGGTGAGCTTGCTCATCTTGCGGCCGGCCCCGACGCCCAGCGTCGAGTCGAGCTGGCCGCCGCCGCCGAAGGCGCTGGAGAGGTCGCCGGCGCCGCCCTGCAGCAGGATCAGGCCGATGATCATCAGGCACAGCGGCCAGAGCACGATCGCGAGCACGAAGAGGAACGTTTCCACGGTGGACCTTCTCGACGTTGGGACGTCAGGGGTAAGCAGCGGCGACGATGGCGGAGAAATCCTGGGCCTTGAGGCTCGCTCCGCCGACCAGCGCCCCATCGACATCGGGCTGGCCGAGGAGTTCCTTGGCGTTGTCCGGCTTGACCGAACCGCCGTAGAGGATGCGCACCTGGTCGGCGAGCGCGCCGAGCTGGGCCTTCAGCCGGCCGCGGACGAAGGCGTGCGCCTCCTGCGCCTGCTGGGTGGTCGCGGTGCGGCCGGTGCCGATCGCCCACACCGGCTCGTAGGCCACGACCAGCGTCGCGAGCTGATCGGCGGTCAGGCCGGCCAGCGCGCCCGACACCTGGGTCGACAGCACCTGCTCGAGCTTGCCGCCGTCGCGTTCGGCGAGGGTCTCGCCGATGCACAGGATCGGCACCAGGCCCTGGGCGAGCACGGCCTTGAGCCGCTTGTTGACGGTCGCGTCCGTGTCGCCGAAGAACTGGCGGCGCTCGCTGTGGCCGAGCACCACGTGGCTGGCGCCGGCCGCCTTGAGCAGGCTCGCCGAGACCTCACTGGTGAACGCGCCCTTCTCCTCCCAGTGGCAGTTCTGGCCGCCGACCCGGACCGGCGAACCGGCGGCGGCCTTGGCCGCGGCGTGGACGCCGAGCGCGGTCGGGCAGACCAGGACCTCGACGCCGTTCGCGCGCGCGCCGGCCGCGGCGAGGGCGGCGGCCAGCGATTGGACCAGCAGCACCCCCTCGTCGACCGTCAGGTGGAGCTTCCAGTTTCCAGCGATGAGGGGCTTGCGAGCCATAAGTCGGTGTTTCGTCTCGTCGTCGGCCGGTGGAAATGCGGCCAGCACCGTAGAGAAGGCCTCCGAGGCGTCAATCGCCGGCGAAGCGATGCATGCATTCGCGATGAAAACCGTGTTTGCGTGATCTTGCGATGCTCGATGCGCACCGGATCGTCCCGCCCATGCCGCGCACCGTCCTCGTCACCGGACTCGGCCTGATGGGCGGCAGCCTGGCCGCGGCGCTCTCCCGTGCCGGCTGGAACGTCCTGCTGCACCATCGCCGGCACGAGGTCGCCGAGCGCGCCGAGCAGTCCGGCTATGGCCGTGCGGTGACCGATCCCGCCGCGGCGATGGCGGACGCCGACGTCGCCGTGGTCTGCACCCCGGTCGGGGTCATCGCCGACACCGTCCGCGCCCTGGCCGCCGCTCCCGGGGCGGCCGTGATCACCGACGTCGGCTCCACCAAGGGACGCCTGGCGCGCGAGCTGTCGGCGCAGGCGGCTGGCGGCCGCTACGTCGGCAGCCACCCGATGGCCGGCAGCCACCGCCAGGGCCTCGACCACGCCGATCCGGAGCTGTTCCGCGGGCGCGCCTGCGTCGTCACCCCGACCGCGGCAAGCCCCACGCGCGCCGTCGACGCGGTCGACGCGCTGTGGCGCGACGTCGGCGGCCGGGTCGTGCGCATGGGTCCGGACGAGCACGACGCCGCGGTCGCCGAGGCGTCGCACCTGCCGCACATCCTGGCGGCGACCGCCGCGGCCGGGCTGACGCCGCTCGGCGTGCCGCTCGCGTCGTCGGGCTTCCGCGACACCACGCGCGTCGCCGCCGGATCGCCCGAGCTGTGGAGCGGCATCCTGCGCGACAACCGCGCCGCGGTGCTCGCCGGCATCGCCCAGGCGCGCGCGCGGCTCGAGGTCCTGGCGGCGGCGTTGGCCGGCGACCACGCCGAGGACGTGCACGCGTGGCTGGCGCAGGGATCCGAGGCGCGCCGCCGCTTCGACGATCGCGGCCACTGACGACCGCCGACGACGCGGCTCAGCCCGCCGCGAAAGCCTGCGCGTCCGCCGCCTTGTCGAGATTGCGCAGCGTCGCGCCGCTGATCGTCCGCGTGATCATCCCGCACAGCGTCTTGCCCGGGCCGAGCTCGAGGAATTCGCCGATGCCGTCCTTCTGCATCCGCACGACCGAGTCCGCCCAGCGCACCGGCTCGGTCAGCTGCTTGACCAGCAGATCGGGGATCTCGGAGGCGCGGGTGACGGGCATCGCCGTAACGTTGCTGTAGACCGGCACGCGCGGATCGGCGAGGCGCGCCCGGGCGAGCGCCGCGCGCAGGCGATCGGCGGCGGGCGCCATCAGCGCGCTGTGGAAGGCGCCGGCGACCTGCAGCGGGATCGCGCGCTTGATGCCGTGCTCCTTGGCCGCGGCGACGGCACGTTCGCACGCGGCGGCCGCGCCGGAGATGACCACCTGCCCGGTGGCGTTGAGGTTGGCGACCTGCAGCACCTCGCCCTGCGCCACCGCCGCGCACAGCCGGCCCGCCGAGGCCTCGTCGGCGCCGATCAGCGCGACCATGCCGCTCTTGACCCGCTCGGCGGCCTCCTGCATGGCCTCGCCGCGCAGGCGCACCAGCACGACCGCATCGGCGAAGGCGAGCGCGCCGGCGGCGACAAGCGCCGTGTATTCGCCCAGGCTGAGCCCGGCCGCGGCGGCGAAGGCCGGCTCGCGTCCGGCGACCGCGGCGTAGGCGCGCAGGGCCATGATCGACGCGACCAGGATCGCGGGCTGGCTGATGTCGGTGCGCGTCAGCTCGGCCTCGGGGCCCTGCGCCATGATCGCCGACAGCTTCATGCCCAGCGCCGCGTCGGCCTCGTCGAGCGCCGCCCTGCACGTGGGGAAGGCCGCGGCGAGATCGGCGGCCATGCCGACGTACTGCGCGCCTTGGCCGGGGAAGACGAGGGCTCGGTTCATGCGCTCTCCACGAGGCGCGGTCCTAGGCGCGACGGGGGCCTCGTCCAGCGGGGGTGCCACGGCGCGACCGCGCGCGGGGACGGCGCGGCGGCGACAGCGCGCCGTCCAGATAACCGACAGCGTCCCGGCTCCACCCCCCTGAAAACGTTGCGGACGTCGCGTCCGCGCCGCCGCACGCTCTGGCACGACGCACGCGTCTCCGGCGGGGCCCCGCCATGCGTCCACGTCTCGCGCCGACGCTCATGATCATCGCGCTGACCATCGGCGGATGCGGCCGCGCGCCGGTCGCCACGGCGCCGACCGCGCCGCCACCGCCGGCCCAGGCCGAGATCACCGCCCTCACCGAGCACGCCGGCCAGCTGCTGGTCGAGGTGCCGATCGGCGCCCAGCACGGCCTGGCGGTCGGCGACTTCCTGCGCGCCTACGGCGCCGAGGCCGATCGCCGCGCGCTCAAGGGCACCCTGCAGATCACCGAGCTGATCGGGGCCGACCGCTGCGTCGCGCGCCTGATCGCGCTCAACGACCGCACCAATCCCCTGCGCGTCGGCGACCGCGCCAAGGCCGTCCCCGACCTGTCGGTCGAGGATCCGGTCGCGGCCGCCGCTCCCGTCGCGACCGCGCCGGCCGCGGGCGACGAGGCGCGCTTCGCCGGCGTGCGCGAGCATTACCAGCGCGAGCTGGCCGCCGCCGAACGCCGCCACCAGGCCGAGGTCGCCGAGCTCGCGAGCCAGATCGAGCGCGGTCGCGCCGACGCCGACGAGCGCCTGGCGCGCGCGCTGGCCGACAGCGAACTGACCCATCGCACCGAGGTGGCCGCGCTCAAGGCCGACCTGCAGAACCGGTCGCTGGCGCAGATCGCCGCCGAGAACGCCGCGCGCGACCAGCGCCTCGACGAGATCGCCGGCGAACGCGACGCGCTGCGCGCCCAGGTCGAGACCCTGCTGCGCGAGCAGGACCGCCTGCGCGGCGAGGTCGCCGTCGCGCGCGCCGACGCCACCGGCGCCGACGAGCGGCGGCGCAAGGAGCTGCGCGCCGAGGTCGAGACCCGCGAGGTCCTCCAGGCGCGGCTCGCCGAGCTCGAAGCCAAGATCGACGGCAAGCCGTCGCGCACGAGCGTGATCCTGACCAACGATCCGGAACGCCACGAGACCGTGCTCGAACGCCTCGCGCGCCTCCAGGACGAGCTCGCCGCCGCCAACGAGCGCCAGGGCGCCACGGACGGCGAGCTGGCGGGCGCGCGCGAGCGCTGCGCCGCGCTCGAGGCGTCGGTCGCCGGCCTGTCGGGCCAGGTCGCCGAGGCCGAGCGCCTGCGCGACGACCTCGACAGCGCGCGCGAGCGCGTCGCGCAGCTCGCCAGCGAATCCGCCGCGCATGAGCTGGGCCGGGTCGAGGCCGAGCGCGCGTTGTACGATCTCGCCGCGCGCGTCCTGCGCCTCGATCCGGGCGTCGCCGAGACCGCCGCGCTGCAGGGCCGCGTGCGCGCCGGCATGAGCGTCGGCGAGGGCGTCGCCGGATCGGCGACCACGGACGAGGAGACGCCATGATCCGCCTCGTGCCGCTGATGCTGCTGATCGCCGCCGTCGGCGCCGAGGATCGCCGGACGCACGGCGAGGACCGCCGCGCGACGCCCGAGCTCCGGCTGATCGGCGGCGTCGAGGCCGACCCCGCCGTCGAGACCGATCCGGTCGAGCCGGCCGTCGTGACGCCGACGCGGCCCGCCGCGCCCGAGGCGCGCATCGACGCGCTCGAGACCCAGGTCGATCGCCTCGCCGCGCGTCTGCGCACCGGCGATGGACCCTACCGCGACGGCCCGCTGTTCACCGTCGACGGCGGCGCGTCGCTGCTCGAACGCCTGCGCGCGGTCGAGCGCGATCTCGCGATGACGCGCGCCGAGCTGCAGCGCAGCCAGGAGCACGCGCGCGATATCGAACGCGAGCTGGGCGCGACCCAGCTGCGCGCCGCACGCCTGCACGAGCAGCTCGACGCCGCGGGCCATGCGCACGACCAGCTGCTGACCGCGCAGCAGGAGCTCGCCGACCGCGGCCGCAGGCTGGCGGCGATCGACGAGCAGATCGCCGGCGCCAACCTCGCCCGCCTCAACGCCGAGCGCCTCTACTTCCTGCTCGCCGGCGCGGTGATAAAGCTCAGCCCCGGCCAGCCGCAGGACGTGCTCGACCTCCAGCAGGAGGTGCGGGCGCAGGCCCGCGAGCTCGAAGCCGCCAACGCCCGTTCGGAGGTCCCATGATCGCCCGCGTCCTCGCCGCCGCCGTCATCGTCGCCGCGCTCGCCGGCTGCTGGTCGCGCGAGCCCGCCGAACCGCTCGCGCGCTTCTCGTCGCACACCTGCCCGCAGGCCAGCGAGATCCGCCGCATCGCCGTGCTGCCGCTGGCGCTGGGCGACGGCGTCGGCCGCTCGGCCGCCGCGATCGACGCGGCGCTGGCGGCGTCGCTGCGCGAGCTCGATCGCTACGAGGTCGTCGCCGTCGACGAGGCCCGCCGCGACGCGCTCCTGGCGCACGATCCGGTGCTCGCCAACGGCGTCGGCTCGGAGGACCTCCTGCGCCTGCGCGACGCGCTCACGGTCGACGGGGTGCTGATCGGCCGGGTCGACCAGTTCCAC
>DASPLE010000109.1:0-8667 GCA_035627695.1 Planctomycetota bacterium | reverse complement strand
TGACTTGCCGATGCCGATCTCGGACGTCCGCATCGAGTCGAGCGCGACCGTCGCGCGCTGACCGACGTTGGCGCCGATCTGGAACGTCGCGCCGGACGAGTTGCCGTTGATGGCGCCGGCGAAGTAGCCGCCCGACACGGTCTCGACCGCGTAGCCCAGCGTCACGCGGAAGCCGCTCAGCTTGAGCGTCAGCCCGTTGCCCGTCAGGGCGATGACCTGGCTACCACCGCTGTCGGCGACACCGCCGACCGCGCCGGTGTTCAGGATCAGGTTCGCCGTGTAGTCCTCGCCGCTGGTCTCGGCGGCGACCATCGCGGTCGCGCCCGAGAAGCCCGAGACGAAGGCGTAGTCGAAGGCCACCTGGCCGCCGACATCCTTCGCGACCAGCACCACGTTGCCGCTCATCACGCTCACGTTGCCGCTGGTCTGGGCGGTGAAGCCCAGGCTGGCGCCGAGCGCGTTGAGGTTGTCGATCAGATTCTTCTTCGTCGAACCGGAGACGACGGTCACGTTCGCGCCCATGACCGAGAAGGTGAAGCCCTTCTGGAACTCATCGTTCTCGCCGGCGTCTTCCAGCGATCCGCCCGTCAGGGTGCCGGTATCGAGGCCGTTCAGCACGAGATTGGCGCGGGTCGCCGCCTGGGTGATCTCGAGGCTGTGGTAGCCCTTGACGACGTCGCCTTCCTCGAGGTCGGTGGCGTAGATGCCGCCGAGCTTGACGCTGGAGATGACGGCGTTGTTGCTCGACGCGGTCGACAGCGATCCGTCGAGGATCTTCTTGGTGCCGAACTGGGTCTGGTTGGCGATGCGATCGATCGAGTCGACGATGTTGTCGAGCTCGGACTGGTCGGCGACCAGCTGGTTCTGATCGTTGGCGCCTTCGTTGGCGGCGTGCAGGGCGAGGGTGCGCGCCTTGTTGAGCAAGGTGTTCATCTCGTCGAGCGCGCCTTCAGCGGTCTGCACCATCGAGACCGCGGTCTCGCTGTTCTTGACCGCCTGGCCGAGGCCGGAGATCTGCGCGCGCATCTGCTCGCTGATGACCAGGCCGGCGGCGTCGTCGGCAGCGCGGTTGATGCGCAGGCCGCTCGAGAGCTTCTCGAGCGACTTCGAGATCGCCGAGTCGTTGCGCAGCATCGAGCGATGCCCGTTGAGTGAGGCGATGTTGTGGTTGATGCGAAGGCTCATAGTTCCTCCATGGGGGAGAGCCGTGATGCGGCGTCCTTGCCGCGTGGGATGGGCCAGCCGACGTGGCTGGTCCGAACCCAGTCACGGCAGATGGACCGCCGACTTGAGCGGCCGCTCGATCCATCTTTCCCCTCAAGTGGCGTCCGCCGGTGCCGATGCTCAGGAGAGCCGTTCTTCGCAGAGACATCCCCGTGAGGAGATCCGTCATGAGCCGAATCGATGCAGCCGTAGCGACCCAGGTCGGCGATGCCGCCCGCCCACGTCAGAACGTGCACCAGGCGCGTCAGCAGACCCAGCAGGCGCAGGTCGCGGATGCGGCGAAGGCCGCGTCCGACCCGGCTGCGCCGGTCGCCGCGGACGACCTGCACGCGATCGCGGCGCAGATGCGCCAGGTGGTCGAGATCGCCAGCGGAAAGCGCCTGGCCTTCAAGATCTACGACGACTCGCAGAGCGTGTACGTCGAGATCTCCGACCAGAGCACCGGCGAGGTCATCAAGCAGATGCCCTCGGCGGAGATGCTGCGCATGCGCTCGCGCCTCGAGGAGATGATCGGCATGATGGTCGACCGCACCGCCTGATCTGGAACGCGGTTCGCGTTACACGTCGGCTGGGAGGGGACCGTCATGGCAGGCATCAGCGGCGTCGGCGGCCTCGCCTCCGGCATCGACAGCAACCAGATCATCGACGCGATGGTCGAGGCCGACCGCGCCACGACCAGGCTGCTCGAGAATCGCAAAGGCGTCTTCGCCGCGCAGCTCGACGCGGTGCGCGGCTTCAACACCCGCCTGCTGTCGACCCAGCTCGACCTCGCGGCCCTGAAGCGCCCGTCGACCTTCCAGACCCGCACCGCGACCAGCAGCGCGCCGACGGTGGCGACCGCGACGGCGACCTCGGCGGCGCAGGCCGGCACCTACCAGCTCACCGTCGAGCGCCGCGCGCAGGCGCATCAGCTCACCACCGGCGGCATCGCCACGACGACGCAGTCGCTGGGCACCGGGGACGTCGTCATCCAGGTCGGCAGCGGCGCCGCCCTGACCGTCTCCCTGACCGCCGCCAACTCGAGCCTCGATGGTCTCGCCGCGGCGATCAACGCGGCCGGCGGCGACGTCTCGGCGCAGATCATCAACGACGGCAGCGCCGAGCCCTACCGGCTGGTGCTCACCGCGCGCGCCACCGGCGCGGACAACACCATCGCGTTCGACGCCGATGCGCTGACGGGCGGCTCATCCGACGAATTCCAGCGCGTCGTCTCGACGGTCGACGTCGCCACGACCAGCGCGCTGACCAGCAGCGGCTTCTTCTCCGGCGCCAACGGGCCGAAGGAGTACCAGATCGAGGTCGAGAGCGGCGGCACCGCCGGCGTGGCCGGCGCGACCGCGACGTTCAAATGGTCGAGCGACGGTGGAGCGACCTGGACGTCGGGCGTCGCCGCCGACGCGGGATCGCTCGTCCTGTCCAACGGCGTGAGCGTCGCCTTCTCCGCCGGCGACGTGACGACCGGCGACGCCTTCGTCGTCCGCCCGCTGCAGGAACTCGCGGCGGCGCAGGACGCCAAGGTCCGCTACGGCGACGGCGCCTCGTACGTCTCGGTCGAGAGCTCGAGCAACGCCATCACCGGCCTGATCGCCGGCGTGACCTTCAACGCGGTGGCCGCGGGCTCGACCACCGTGACCATCGGCGCGGACTCCTCCGGCGCGCGCGCGGCGATCGACAAGGCGGTCGAGTCGTACAACGCCGCGATCACGTACCTGCGCGACAACTCGGCCTACGATCCGAAGACCGGCAAGGCCGGCCCGCTGCTCTCCGAGGCGAGCCTGCGTCGCTCGCTGGATACGGCGACCCGCGCCTTCTTCGATGTCATCCCGAACCTGCCGACGAACCTCAATTCGACCACCGCGCTCGGCATCTCGGTCGACCGCTTCAGCGGCAAGCTGACCGTCGATGGCGCGAAGCTCGACGCCAAGATCGCCGCCGATCCGGAAGGCGTGATGCGCGTGTTCAACAACACCGGCACGTCGACCAATACGGCCATCCAGTACGCGGCGCTGTCGGACAAGACCGACGTCTCGCAGCCGTTCGCGGTGAACATCCTGCTGCCCGCGACGCAGGCGGTGGCCGGCGCGACGAGCGATCTCGCGGCCTCGACCGTCATCGGTTCGGGCAACAACACCCTGGCGATCACGCTCAACGGCCGCGCCGTGACCGCCACCATCGCCAGCGGCACCTACAGCCGCGCGCAGCTCGCGACCCAGGTCGAGTCCGCCATCAACGCGGTCGCGACCAGGGCGGACAAGGTCGCCGTGGGCCTGGCCGGCGACCGGCTCGAGGTGCGCAGCGCGCTCTACGGGTCGAGCCAGACGATCGAGGTCACCGGCGGCACGGCGAACGCCGCGCTGTTCCTCGACACCACCACCGAAGCGGTGGGCGTCAACGTCGCCGGCACCATCGATGGCGTCGCCGCGACCGGCACCGGCCAGGTGTTGTCCGGCGTGGTCGGCCAGCGCAGCGAAGGCCTGCGCCTGCTGGTCACCTCGACCACCGCGACCAGCGGCACCGTCACCGCCCGCAAGGGCGTGGGCCAGCTGTTCGGCGACAAGATCGTCGCCATGACCGCCGCGACGTTCGGCAGCGTCGTCCAGACCGAGGACGGACTCGAGGCGGTGATCGACGGCCTCGCCGATCGCATCACCAAGATGGATATCCGGCTCGAGCAACGGCGGCAGCGCTACCAGGCGTTGTACCTGCAGATGGAGAAGCTGATCCAGGGCTTCCAGTCCCAGGGCAACGCGATCTCCGGGCAGGTCGCCGGCTTCCAGAACATGGCCGCCGCGCGCGCCAGGGGCTGACGCGGACCGGCTCAAGCCCCTGGTCGCGCCGCCGATACTGACCGCAGCGAGATAACCAATGCCCGTCGCCCACGGCCGCACCGCTTACCAGACCGCCGCGTACCAGAACGGCGACGTCGCCACGCTCAGCCAACGCGACCTGATCGTGCGGCTGTACCAGGGCGCCGAGCGGTTCATGGCGCGGGCGCAGGAGGCCATGGCCCAGCGCGAGATCGAGGCCGCGCACATCAACTGCCAGAAGGCCAAGGCGATCTTCGCCGAGCTGCTGGCGACGCTCAACTTCGAGCAGGGCGGCGACGTCGCGGTGCGCCTGCGCGAGCTCTACCTCTTCATCAACGCGCGCATCGGCGAGGCCAACCTGCGCAAGCGCCCCGAGCTCATCGCCGAGGTGGCGCCGATCGTCGCCACGCTGCGGCAGGCGTGGGAGCAGGTGCCCCAGGAGTTCGCCAACGTCAGCGCCGTGGCCGAAGCCCAGCGCGGCCACGCCGTCGACCTGCGCACCTGAGGCGCCTCGGCGCTGGTTCCGGCCGTAGCGCCGCCAGCATCCGCGCATGGCCGATCTGGTCGACCGCGACCGCGAGGCGTTCTGGCATCCATGCGGGCAGCAGCGGGATTACATCGCCTTCCCGCCGCTCGAGATCGTCGGCGCGCGCGGCTCGTGGCTGCACCTCTCCGACGGTGACCGGGTGCTCGATGCGATCTCGAGCTGGTGGTGCAAGAGCCTCGGTCACGGCCACCCGCGGCTGAGCGCGGCGTTGAAGGCGCAGGCCGATGCCTTCGAGCACGTCATCGCCGCCAACACCACCAGCTCCGGCGTCGTCCGGCTGTGCGAGCGGCTGATCGCGATGGCCAATGGCGAGCCGCCGGCGGCATGGGGCGCGACCGCGCCGCCGGGGCGCAGGCCGGGACGCTTCGTGCGCGTGTTCCTCGCCGACAACGGCTCGACCGCGGTCGAGGTGGCGCTGAAGATGGCGCTGCAGGCGCAGGCGCAGGGCGGGCGCGCGCGGCGCACGCGCTTCGCCGCGCTCGCCAACGGATACCACGGCGAGACCGCGGGCGCGCTGAGCGTCGGCGACTGCGGGATCTACAAGGACACCTTCGCGCCGATGCTGTTCCCGTGCGCGATGCTCGGGCCGCTGCCGTATCGCGCTGGTCCGCACGACGCGCGTTGGGACGACGCGGCGCAGGAGTGGCCGGCGATCGAACGCGCGCTCGCGCCGCTCGCGGACACCCTCGCCGCGATCGTCTACGAACCGGTGCTCCAGGGCGCCGGCGGCATGCGGCTGTATTCGCCCGATCTGCTGCGGCGGCTGCGGCGATGGGCGGACGCGCACGACGTGCTGCTGATCGCCGACGAGATCGCGGCGGGCATGGGCCGGCTGGGGGCGATGCTCGCGGGCAGCCTCGCGGGGGTCGATGCCGACCTCGTGGTGCTGTCGAAGGGGCTGACCGGCGGCTACCTGCCGCTCAGCGCGGTCGTGGTCACCGATGCCGTTTACGCGGCATTCGACGGCGAGTGGAGCTCTGGCCGGGCGTTCCTGCATTCGAACACCTGGTGCGCGAACGCGCTCGCGGTCGCCGTCGCCAACGCCGCATTGGACGTATACGCCGACGAGGACGTCCTCGGCAACGTCGCGCGGGTCGGACCGCGGCTGCGCCTGGGGCTGGACGATCTCGCGCGGTCGCGGCCCCATCTGCGCGAGGTGCGCGGCTGCGGCATGATGGCGGCCGCCGATCTGCGCCGCGCCGACGGTTCGGCGCCGCCGCGCGAGGCGCGGACGGGATGGCGCGCGTTCCGCGAAGCGGTGGCGCGCGGCGTCCTGCTGCGCCCGCTGGGCGACACGCTGTACCTGGTGCCGCCGCTGAACGCGTCGGCGGACGAGGTCGAGCGGATGATCGTCGTGCTGGGCGAGTCGGCCGACGCGGCGATGGCCGCGATCGCGACCTAGTCCTCGGCCAGTTCCTTCTTCGTCGCCGCGGTGCGCTTCTGCTGGCCGATGATCCGGCTCTCGAGGTAGTCGACGACCTTGCCGAGGGTCTCCATGCCGGCGTCGCCGGGCAGGACCTCCTCGAAGTTGACGCCGAACGCGTCCTCGAGGTCCATGCTGACCTCGGCGACATCGAGCGGGTCCTTGGTGATGTCGGGCACCAGCACCTGGCCTTCGTAATCGTAATCATCGTCGCTGGGCTGCGGCAGGTTGTGCAGCTTCGCGCAGAGGATCTCGATGACTTCGTCGCGGATGCGCTTGCGATCCATGGGGAGGCCTTATTCAGCGGCGCCGGCGGGCTTCAACCGGCAAAACGTTTAAAGATCAACGAGGCGTTGTGGCCGCCGAAGCCGAGATTGTTCGACAGGGCGTACTCGACCTTGGCCGCGCGCGCCGCATTCGGGACGTAATCCAGGTCGCAGTCGGGGTCGGGGTTGTCGTAGTTGATGGTCGGCGCCAGCACGCCGTCGCGCAGGCCCAGGATCGAGACGATCGCCTCGATGCCGCCGGCCGCGCCCAGGGTGTGGCCGGTCATCGACTTGGTGCTCGAGACCGCGAGGCCCTTGCCGGCCGCCGTCGCCGCCTTGGCGTGGTCGCCGAACACCCGCTTGATGATCGCGGTCTCGCCCGCGTCGTTGAACTTGGTCGAGGTCCCGTGGGCGTTGACGTAGCCGACCTGATCGGGGCGGATGCGCGCGTCGTCCAAGGCCATCTGCATGCACGCGGCGCCGGCCGCGCCGCTCGGGTCCGGGGCGGTCTCGTGGTAGGCGTCGCCGGTCAGGCCGTACCCGACGATCTCGGCGTGGATGCGCGCGCCCCGCGCGGTCGCGTGCTCGAGCGATTCGAGGATCAGGATGCCCGCGCCCTCGGCGATCACGAAGCCGTCGCGGTCGCGATCGAACGGGCGGCTGGCCTTGCCGGGGTCGTCGTTGCGGGTGCTCAGGGCCTTGATCGAGTTGAATCCGCTGACGCCCAGGCCGGTGATCGGCGCTTCGCAGCCGCCGCTGATCGCGACATCGCAGAGGCCGCTGCGGATGTGGTTGAATGCGGCGCCAATGCAGTGCGAACCGGTCGCGCACGCGGTGGTGATCGAGTAGTTCGGACCCTTGGCGCCGTAGGCGATCGAGATGTCGCCGGCGGACGAGTCGACGATCATCTTCGGCACGAGCATCGGGCTGACGCGCGTCGCGCCGCGCTGCATCAGCGTGGTGTGCTCCTCCTCGATCGTCGCCAGCCCGCCGATGCCGGAGCCGACGATGGTCGCGACCCGGAACGGGTTCTTCCAGTTCTTGTAGTCGAGGCCGCAGTCCGCCATCGCCTCGGCCGCGGCCTTGAGGCCGAGCAGCACGAAACGGTCCTTGCGGCGCGCGATCTTGGTGTCGCCGCCGGCAAGGGCCAGGTTGTCGAGGGCGACGGCGCCCCCGAACGTGGTCGTGTATTTGCCTACCAGCGCAGGCAGCGTGGCGATGCCGTGGCGACCGGCCTTGATCGCATCCCAGAAGGACGCGACGTCGAGCCCATTGCAGGCGACGACGCCCAGGCCGGTGACGACGACGCGGCGGTCAGCCATTCTCGGCAACTTTTCCTTCGATGTACTTGATGATGTCGCCGATGGTCTTGAGCTCGTTGTCCTCCTCGAGCTTGACGCCGAAGGCGTCCTCGAGGTCCATCATGATCTCGGCGATGTCCAGGCTGTCCGCGCCGAGGTCGGCTACGACGTTGCTCTGTTCGGTGATCGTCGCCTTGTCGCGCGACAATCTGTCGGCGATGATGTCGATCACCTTGTTCCTGATCTCGCTCACGGAGGCTCCTGTTTAACTTTCTCGGCCTGGATTTCGTGCTGGGCGCTCCCGAAACGGGAGGGGTTCTGCGCGAAAGGCCCCTAGTCTGTTGTGGTGGACTACCCGGTCAAGGAGAGGCGATGGCGTCGCGCGCCTAAACCTCGGCCCTTGCTTCATCTGCGGCGACGCTTGGGGCGCGCCGGCGCGCGCGTAGCGTCGCCGCTCGTGCTGCGCCGCATAGCCCTGCTCGCGATCCTGGTCATCGCCGGTTGCGGCGAGCCCGAACAGTTGCCGCCACCAGGCGTGCAGGGCCCGATCGTCATGCACCAGTGGCGCGACGACGGCAGCGCGCCGCTGGTGGTGGTGGCGCGCGAACTCATCCAGGGCGACGCCGGGCTGTCGCGGCTCGACCTCGAGGCGGTGCTGGTACGGATGCCCTTCCAGGGCGGGACGCTGTTCATCGCCGCGCCGCGCGCGGGCTACGCGCGCTCCGCCGAGCGCATGCAGGTGCGCCTCGAAGGCGACCAGCGCGCGCGGCTGAAGATCTCGGGCGAGCTGGGCGGCGAGCCGCTGATCGGCACCGCCGCGGAGGCCTGGTACGACGACATCGACAAGACGCTCATCCTCGAGCGCGTCGAGCTCTACGTCGGCGGAGGCAGCGAGATCCACCAGCGCGTCCGGGTGATCTCGAACCAGACCCTGCACTTCGACGGCAAGGCGTCGCACGGCGTCCCGCCGCCCGGACTGGCGACGGTCCTCGCGGCGCTGCCGCGGCCGCTGGTCTACCCGGAGTTCAAGCGCGGGGACTTTTCGGAGTAGATCGTCCGCGCGGCCGCCGTGGGCCCGAAGCTCGAAGCTCGAAGCTCG
>DASPLE010000108.1:0-11909 GCA_035627695.1 Planctomycetota bacterium | reverse complement strand
GGCGATCGAGCCGAGGTCGGATGTCGACGCGACGACGCGCAGGCCGTCGGCGGCGACGAGGCCCGCCGACGCGAGCAGCCACGCTGCGATGAGGCGGACCATGGCGATCAGAAGCGGTGCGCGGGGTGCGCGCCGATCAGGAATTCGCAGCCGAGCCAGACCGAGTGGGCCTCGTCGTCGACGAGGTGGTCGGCGCGATCGTAGTTGTACTGCAGGCGGATGCGCGCGAAGTGCGAGGGATTCCAGATGACCAGCGGCGACAGGCGATGGCGGTCGTTGCGCGCCTCGTCGTCGGCCGCGTCGACGAACGCGGCGTCGTCGACGCTGAAGCTGTCGCCGTCGGCGGCGGCGTAGTCGTAGCGCAGGCCGGCAGCCCAGCCGCGGGTGAAGCCCCACAGTCCCTGGGCATAGAAGCCCCAATCCTCGAGCCTGTCGCCGGGCAGCGCGACCTCGTCGCCGGGCACCGCATCGTCCGGATCGAACTCGCCTTCGGCCGCATCGTAGTCGCGCTTCATCGCCTCGGCCTCGATGAGCACGAACGGATACCCCTGGATGGCGTCGGGCGCGGTCCACTTCACCGCCACGTCGGCGCCGTAGATCAGCGTCTCGCCGTCGCGGCCGCTGCGGTTCGGGCCGTACAACGCCGAGACGCCGCCCTTGGTCGTGACGCGATCGACGTCGGCGGCGTTCTCCCAGCGCGCCAGGTAGAGCAGGTCCGCGAGGCTGTGGACGTCGAGCCCGTCGGCGGCGGGGCGGCCGCCGATGGTGGTCTCCGGTCCCTCCACCTCCTCGCCGTGGTGACCGCCGGCCTCGCCGCGGAAGCTCGCCATGGTCTCGTGATCGGCGTTCTGCACGCCGACCAGGATCGCGCTGTACCACGGCAGCGGCGTCAGCCAGGAGACGCGCGCGCCCGGACCGCGCGTGCCTTCGCCGCCCATTAGGCGCGAGGCGATGACCGGCTGGTCCTGCCAGCGCCAGTCGTGCGGGTGACGCGCGTTGACGCGGCCGAACTCGGTGAAGAAGAAGCCGGCCTTGAGCTGGAGGTCGGCCGGCAGCGAGGTGGTCGCGGCGAACGCCTCCTCGAGTTCGAGGCCGTCCTCCGCGATGATGAAGTGCCCTTCGCCCTTGAGGTACGGATCGACCGCGCCCGCCATCGAGACCTCGGCCTGCTGGAAGGTGAAGCCGCGGCGGTCGGGATCGTGCGCGCCGCCCTGGAGGCTCTCGATCGCTTCGCCGGAGCTCTCGCCGTCGACCTCGGCGGTCGAGGTGCCGACCGCGGTCAGCACGTCGAGCGATATGTCGATCAGCCGCGCCTGCACGCCGCCGCCCAGATCGCGCGAGACGATCGCCGCCTCGGCGTCCTGCGCGAAGGCGATCGCGGGCGCGGCGAGGGCGACGACGGCGGGAAGGATCGAACGGGCAGCTGCCATGGCGGCCTCCGGGCCTCCACGATAATGATAATGCGGTATCAGTCAACGAGCGCGGCGCGGCCTCTTCGCCGGGCGCGCGCGTCCCCGCGACGAGGCCGCGACCTTCGCCTTGCCGCGGACCGCGCAGGCATCGCACGTGCCGTAGAGCATCACGTCGTGCGCCTCGACGGTGAACCCGGCTGGAAGGCGCGCCTCGAGGTGATGGGCGCAGCCGGGGATGTCGAAGACGCGCTGGCACGAACGGCAGGCGAAGTGGTGGTGGTGCGTGAGTCCCGCCATCTCGTAGCGCGACGCGTCGCCCGGGATCTGGACCTCGCTCAGCCAGCCCTCGGCGAGCAGCCCCTTGATGGTGCGATAGACCGTGGCGATGCCGAGACCGGCGAGCTCGGCTGCCGCCGCGGCCAGGACCTCCTGCGGCCCGAGCGGCCGGCCCGCGTCCGCAAACGCCTGCTTGATCGCGCGCCGCTGGGCGGTGTCCCGTTCCATCGCGCCGAGCGTGGAATCGACGACCTCACGGGCAAGACCGGCATGCGCCGGTCGCCGCTCTATTCCGGCGCGCGCAGGAAGACGATGCCCAGCGGCGGCAGGTCGACGCGCAGGTACGCGCCGAAGGCGCCGTGCTGCTCGCCGACCGCGTCGATGAACGCCGGCCCGACGACGCCCGAGCCGCCGAAGCGCTTCTCGTCCGAGTTGAGCAGCTGCCGCCAGCGCCCGGCGTTCGGCACGCCGAGCGGATAGCCGCGCCGCGGCACCGGCGTGAAGTTGCAGGCGACGAGGATGTCGGGGTGCTCGGGCGCCTTGCGCAGGAACGCGAGCACGGATTCCGCCGCGTTGTCGCAGTCGACCCACTGGAAGCCGTCGCGGTGGTCGTCACGCACGTGCAGCGGCGCCTCGTCGCGGTAGATGCGCAGCGCCTCGCGCAGGAACGCGACCAGGCCCGCGCGTTCCGGCTCGGCGGCCTCGTTCCAGTCGAGGGCGCGCTCCCAGCCCCACTCGCGACCCTGGCCGAACTCGGCGCCCATGAA
This sequence comes from Planctomycetota bacterium, assembly GCA_035627695.1. GTDB lineage: Bacteria > Planctomycetota > UBA11346 > UBA11346 > UBA11346 > DASPLE01. Next base: position 9,454 of record DASPLE010000108.1, on the reverse strand, counting down.
CAGCAGCGGCCGGCCGGGGACGCCGACCTGGTAACCGTAGAGCAGCCGCAGCTGCGCGAGCTTGCGCCACCAGTCGCCGGTCATCTTGTCGAGCAGGCTGCCCTTGCCGTGCACGACCTCGTCGTGCGACAGCGGCAGCACCCACTTGTCGTCGTAGGCGTACCACTGGTGGAAGGTGATCAGGTTCTGGTTGCCGGAGCGCATCACCGGATCGAGCGCGAGGTAGCGCAGGGTGTCGTGCATCCACCCCATGTTCCACTTCAGGTCGAAGCCCAGGCCGTGCAGGTGGGTCGGCGCGGTGACCCCCTGCCACGCGGTCGACTCCTCGGCGATCATCAGCACGCCGGGGAACTGGCCGTGCACCGTCGCCGTCAGTTCCTGGAGGAACGACACCGCCTCGAGGTTGGCGTTCCCGCCCTGCTCGTTCGCGACCCACTGGCCGTGCTCGCGGTCGTAGTCGCGGTAGAGCATGCTCGACACCGCGTCGACGCGCAGGCCGTCGATGTGGAAGCTGCGCACCCAGTGCAGCGCCGCGGCGATCAGGAAGTTGCGCACCTCCGGCCGGCGGAAGTTGAAGACGTGCGTGCCCCAGGTGCGGTGCTCGCCCTCGCGCGGATCGCCGTACTCGAAGCACGGCGCGCCGTCGAAGCGCGCCAGCGCGAAGTCGTCCTTGGGGAAGTGCCCGGGCACGAAGTCGACGATCACGGCGATGCCGGCCTGGTGGCAGTGGTCGACGAACCAGCGGAAGTCGTCCGGCGTGCCGTGGCGCGCGTTGGGCGCGTACTGGCCGGTGACCTGGTAGCCCCACGATCCCTCGTAGGGATGGTGCGCGACCGGCAGCAGCTCGAGATGGGTGAAGCCGAGGTCGCGGCAGTGCTCGACCAGGCGCGGGCCGAGCTCGCGCCAGTTCGGCCAGGTCTTGCCCTCGGGTCCGCGCCGCCACGAGCCGATGTGGACCTCGTAGGTCGCCATCGGGCGCGTCAGGTGGTCGTGCGTGTCGCGGCCCAGCAGCCACGACTTGTCGCGCCACTCGTGGCCGGGGTTCGCCGCGACCACGCTGGCGGTCGCCGGCGGGTTCTCGGCCTGGTGGGCGAACGGATCGGCCTTGATGCGCAGCTCGCCGCCCGGGGCGCGGATCTCGTACTTGTAGAGCATGCCCGGCCGCACGTCGGGGATGAACAGCTCCCACACGCCGTACGGATCGCGCGGCCGCATCGGGTGCCAGCGCCCATCGAAGCCGTTCCAGTCGCCGACCACCGACACGCGCTCGGCGTTCGGCGCCCACACCGCGAAGCGCACGCCGGGCGTGCCGTCGACGATCTTGGGGTGCGCGCCGAGGATCTCGCCGAGGTGGTGGTGCTTCCCCGCGCGGAACAGGTCGAGGTCGAAGTCGGCCACCAGCTGCGGGAAGGAGTACGCGTCGCGCGCGCGGTAGGTGCCGCCGGCGTCGTGGTAGTTGATCGCGAGGTCGTAGACGAACGGCGGCGTCAGCCGTTCGGGCACGCGCGCCTCGTAGAGACCGTCGAACCGCGGGTGGCGCTTGAGGTCGAACGGCGGAGAGCCGTCGCGCGGCTTGACCACCACCTCGCGCGCGGCGCGCACCAGCGTCCGCACCCACCAGCCATCCGCCTCGCGACGCAGGCCGAGCAGGGCGAACGGATCGCGCGCGCGGGCCTCGGCCAGGGCTAGGACGTCCGGGTCAGCGATCGCCACGATGGGCCTCCGATCGGCCCGCGACGCTACGCCCGACGCCGGCGAGCCGCAACGGCGGCGGCGTCCATCCTCAATGCCCTGCCGCCTGCGCCGCCGCAAGCGCCTGGGCCACCGCCTGGCGCCACGCCTGATCGTCGATCAGGCCGACGTGGCGCGCGCCGGGAACGCGCACCACCGTGGCGCGCGGACATGCCGCGGCGAGGCGCTCACCGTGCGCCGGCGGGATGACGCGATCGTCGCCGCTGATGCCGAGCGTCAGCGGCGGCCCCGCGGCAAGCACCGGCGCGTCGAGCGGGCGGATCTCGCGCGGCCAGCGACCCAGGGCCAGGCGGCAGAGCGCCCGCGTCACCGGCGCCGCCGGTCCGGGCGCGTTGGCCTCGACCAGGTCGTCGAGCGCGGCGAAGGCGTTCTCGATGATCAGGGCGCGGCACCCGTCGAGACGGTCGCCGGCGAGCAGCGTCGCCGCTCCCCCCAGGCTGATGCCGTAGGCGACCATCGGCGCGTCAGGACGCAGCGCCTGGGCGGCGGCCCACACCCGCAGCAGGTCCTCGGCCTCCGCCGGGCCATGGCCGCACGCCGACGGCGGCGAGCGGCCGTGACCGCGCAGATCCCAGACCAGCACCGCCCAGCCGAGCCCGCGCAGGAAGCCGACGATCTCGGCATGGCGCTCCTTCCAGCCGGCCTTGCCGTGGGTGAAGACCACCAGGCCGTGCGCCGCCCCGTCCGGCTCGATCAGCCGCGCGCGCAGCGCGATGCCGTCGGCGCCGACGACGGTGACGTCCTGGTGCGGTGCGGTCTCGGGCGTCGTGCCGACGAGGTGCACGGGGAACAGCAGCATCAGCGGCATGCCGATCAGCGGCGCGACGAGCAGCGTCGGCAGCGCGAGCACCGGACCGAGCCAGCGCCCGCCGAGCCGCAGCATCCACGCCGCGCCGGCCAGGACCGCGAGGCTGATGCCGGCGCCGCACCAGCACTGCAGCGCGAGCGCCCACCAGTGCGCGCTGCGGCCCTCGAGCGGCAGCTGCGCGAAGGCGCGCGATGCCGGCAGGTAGACGCCGGCGAGCGCGAACAGCACCAGCGCGGCGATCGCCAGCCAGGGACGGTTCCACCACCGCGACGGCAGGGCGGCGAGCGCGCACGGGATCGACGCGAGCAGGACCGCGACCAGCGCGCTCGCGTCGGCGATCAGCGAGAGGACGACGATCAGCAGCGCGACGATGGCGCACGCGGAGCGTGCGGAGCGCATCTCAGGCGTCCTGGCCGAGCTCCAGGATCTCCTGCAGCACGTCGAGGTTCTCCAGCAGCGCGGCGCAGCCGCGCGCCACGCAGGTCATCGGATCGGCGGCGATGCGCACCGGCAGCCCGGTCTCCTGCGCCAGCAGCTGCGGCAGGCCGCGCAGCTGCGATGTGCCGCCGGCCATGCAGATGCCCTTCTCCATGAGATCGGAGGCGAGCTCGGGCTGCGTGCGCTCGAGCACCATGCGCACGGTGTTGATGATCGACGCGACCGGCGTGCGCAGCGCCTCGAGCACCTCGGACGAGGTGACCTCGATCGCGCGCGGCATGCCGGTGCGCAGGTCGCGGCCGCGGATCGGCATGCGCTGCTCCTCGGGCAGCGGCGAGGCGCAGCCGATGGTCAGCTTCACGACCTCGGCGGTGTTCTCGCCGACGACCACCGAGTACTCGTTCTTGAGGTACTTGATGATGCACTGGTCGAGCTCGTCGCCGCCGACGCGCAGCGATTCGCTCGCGACGATGCCGGCGAGCGAGATCACCGCGACCTCGGTCGTGCCGCCGCCGATGTCGACGATCATCGAGCCGACCGGCTCGGCGACCGGCAGGCCGGCGCCGATCGCCGCGGCCATCGGCTCGGGGATGAGGAAGACCTGGCGCGCGCCCGCGTTCATCGCGCTGTTGGTGACCGCGCGCTTCTCGACCTCGTTGATGCCCGAGGGGACCGCGATGACCACGCGCGGGCGGAACGGCCCGCGTCGGCCATGGGCTTTGCGGATGAAGTAACGGAGCATCGCCTCGGTGATCTCGAAGTCGGCGATGACCCCGTCCTTCATCGGCCTGATCACCGAGATGTTGCCCGGATTCTTGCCGAGCATGATCTTGGCCATGTCGCCAACGGCGTTTCCGCCCATCAGCACGTCCTTGGTCCCGCGCCGCACCGCGACCACGCTGGGCTCGGAGATGACGACGCCCTTGCCCTGGACGGCCACCAGCGTGTTCGCCGTGCCCAGGTCGATGCCCAGGTCGAGGCTGAACATACCTAAGAACTTGTCGAGCCAGCCCATGTGGCGGTTGGTCGTATGCGCACGGGGTCAGGGTGCAACGCCTGGGAAAACGCCGCGGAGTCGCATCGCCCACACGGCAAACGTCTTATCGCGCGGTTTGAATTCACGTCGCGATCGGGGTATTAAATGGGAAGGACCCGACCCCGATGACCGATGCCGATCGCAAGCGCGGAGCGAGCCGCGACCTCATCAAGGTCGATCAGCGGCCGCTGGTGAAGGTCGAGCGCGCCGACGCGATCTGCCGCGTCCGCCTGTGCCGCGGCGAGCGCTACAACGCGCTCGATCGCGCGACGCTGACCGCGCTGGCCCAGGTGCTCGCGACCCCCTTCCCAGGCGAGGTGCTGCTGCTCGAGGGCGAGGGCGGCGTGTTCTCGGTCGGTCCGGACATCGCCGAGCTGGTCGCCTGGGATGCGGTGTCCGCCCGCTCGTTCAGCCTGCTCGCCCACGAGGTGATCGACGCGCTCGAACGCTGGCCCGGCGTGACCATCGCCCGGATGAACGGCTTCGCCCTGGGCAGCGGCCTCGAGCTGGCCCTCGGCTGCGACGTCCTGGTCGCCGATCCGGAGATGCGCGCCGGCCTTCCCGGACTGGCCTGGGCGCTGGTGCCGTGCATGGGCGGCCTGCGCCGGCTCGCCTGCCGCGTCGGCCCGGGCCTGGGCTCGGAGCTCTTCCTGAGCGGCGACATCCTCGACGCCCATGGCGCGCGCGGCATGAACCTCATCGACCGGGTCTGCGCGGACGAACGCGAGATCCTGCAGCTCGCCCACGATCTCGGCGAGTTCTCGCCGACCGCCGTCGATGCGATCCGCGGACTGCGCCGCGAGCGCCACGGCGAGATCGACGCGGACGCCGAGGCGGCGCTGTTCGCCCAGCCGTTCGTCAGCGGCGAGACCCAGAAGCGGCTGCGCGAGCTGCTCGCGTAGGGCGACGGACATTGGCGTTAGGGCGGGCACGCGGCTGCGCGCTTCGAGCGCAGAGGGACGTCCGGCCCCGCAGCACGGCCCGAAAACGAGCGAGGCAGGCCGATCGGCCTGCCTCGCGCTTCGACCCGCATCGACCGTCGGATCAGACGGCGAGGGCGGCCTTGGCCTTGTTCACGACATCGGCGAACGCGGCGGGCTGGTGGATCGCCAGCTCGCTGAGCTGCTTGCGATCGAGGCGGATGTCGGCCTTGGTGAGGCCGGCGATCAGGCGGTTGTAGGGCATGCCCAGCTCGCGCGCGGCGATGTTGATGCGCGCGATCCACATCTGGCGGAACTCGCGCTTCTTGCGCTTGCGGCCGACGAAGGCCTGGGCCTCGGCGCGCTTGACCGCTTCGACCGCGACGCGGAAGAGGCGATGGCGACCGCCGATGAAGCCCTTGGCGCGGTCCTTCATCCGCTTCTGCGAACGATGGCGTGCGGCGCCGTTGGTGGTGCGCATGGGGAATCTCCTCTGTCAGGCCCGGCGATCCGTGGATCGACGGGGAGGCCGCGGTGGGCCTACTTGGTGGGGCGCCGCGGATGCGGCGCCAGAACGATCACGACTTCTTGTCGGTCTTGGGCTTGCCCTTGGTCTTGTCCTTGTCGGCCTGCTCGGCCTTCTGGGCCTTTTCGGCCTTCTCGGACTTGCTGACCTTCTCGGCCTTCGGCTTGGCGTTCTCGCCCTTCGCCTCGGCGGCGGCGTCGGCGGCGGCATCGGCGGCGGCCTTCGCCGTCGCCTTCTCGGCCTTGGCCTTCGCCTTCTCAGCGGCCTTGCCGGCCTTGACCTGGGCGTTGTCGGCCAGCGCCTTGGCCTGGTCGATGATCGCCTGCGCCGCATCGGCCTTGGCCTTGGCGACCCAGGCCGCGCGCGCGGCGTTGAGGTCGGCCCTGGTCTGGCCCGGGCCCGGGTTCGGACGGCCGGCGACACCCTGGAGGAAGGCGATGCGCGCGCGGCGGACGTATCCGGTGGTCGTCGTCACCGTCTTCTTGTGCAGCTGGCGCAGGCGCTTGGGGCTGCGGTGGGTCAGCAGGTGGCGCACGTTGATCTGGGTGCGCAGCAGCTTGCCCTTCGCGGTCAGGCGGATGCGCTTCCGCGACGCCTTGTGCGACTTCATCTTGATCTTGGCCATTGGGACACTCCACGCCGAACCGGGCGAAAAACGGGAGGGCAGATCCTAGAGCCAGACCCCGGGGCGCAAGTGCCTGGGGCGACGGTTCCGGACGGGCGATGCGCTGGGCGGCGGGCGCGGCCGCTCAGCGACCGACGAGCAGCCGATCGCCCAGGTGGTTCCCGAGCATCGGGTTCTCGATGATCTGCTGACGGGTCTTCTCGGCGTCGTACTGCACCCGGCGCCATTCGACCGAGGCCCCGTCCCAGATGACGTAGCAGGCGCGCGGATCGCCGTCGCGCGGCTGGCCGACGCTGCCGACGTTGACGATCGCCTTGCGCGCGTCGACGGACCACTTCAGGCCCAGGCTCTGCAGGCTGTGCCAGCGGAAATCGTCGCCGGTGATGACGCCGGGACGATGGGTGTGCCCGACGAAGCAGGTGTGCGGCACCAGCGCGAAGTTCTCCTCCAGCAGCTGGCGCGGATCCTCGCCCATCAGGCTGCGGCCGAGGGTGTGCTCCTCGAGGATGTACTCCTCGAGGTGCTGGCGCGGGCTGGCGTGGACGAAGAGCGCGTCGCCCTCGGTGAACGACGTCGGCAGGTCGCGCAGCCAGTTCCAGCGCCGGCGCTTGCCGCCGATGAAGCTGAGCAGCCCGGCGCGCACCACCTGGTTGGTCCACAGCGCGGCGTTGCGCGCCTCGGCGTTGAAGCCGATCGGCTCGTGGACGACCGCGTGGTCGTGGTTGCCGCAGATCACCTTGCCGCTTTCGCAGATGTCCATGATCGTGCGCATCGCCTCGACCGGCTGCGGCCCGTAGCCGACGACGTCGCCGAGGCAGTAGATGGCGTCGACCTTCTGCGCGTCGATGTCGGCGCGCACCGCGGTCAGCGCCGGCATGTTGCTGTGAATATCGCTGATGATCGCCACGCGGCGCATGATCGACGGACTATAACATCTCTAAAGCCGCTGCACCACGGGTATTCGCATGGCGGGGCGCGGCGTGCGCCGCGCTGGCGGTTCCACCGCCCTGGCGCGACGGGGCGCCGAACTGGTCGGGACGGGCCCGCGCGGCCTATTGCAGATAATCGAGCAGCGACCGCTGGAGCAGGCGAGCGCCGGTCTGCAATCCGGCCTCCAACGCGGTCTCGGCCAGCTGCAGGTCGGCGATCGTCGACGGCAGATCGGCGTTCTCGGCGCGGCTGATCAGCCCCTGGATGGCGATCCGGGTGCTCTCCAGCTGGTCTCGCGCGGACTCGAGCCGGCGCACCTGGCCGCCGAGGCCGCCATGCAGGTCGACCACCTGCCCATGCGCCGCATCGAGGCCGGCCAGGGTGTCGCGCACGGCCGCGGGATCGTTGGCGGTCAGCGCGTCGCGCAGGCCGATGATCTGGGCGAAGACGTCGGTGCCTTCCAGGAACATCGCGTGGCCGTTGCGGTTGACGGTCTCGCTGGAGGTCGGCGTGACGTTGATCGCGAACTCGTCGAGGTTGCCGCGGTAGGCGACCCGGCCGTCCTGCAGGGCGAAGGGCGACTCGCCGGTGGTGGCGGTGCCGGCGAACAGGAAGCGGCCATCGTGCGCGGTGTTGGCGAGATCGACCAGGCGCGTCAGCTCGCTGTCGACGGCGCGGGCGATCGCCCGGCGCGAGGCGGCGTCGGCGGTGCCGTTGGCCCCCTGCAAGGCCAGCTTCTTGACCGAGTCGAGGCTCTCCGACATCGACGCGAGGGCGGTGTCCCCCGCTTCGATGAAGGCCTGCGACTTGGCGATGTTGTCGAGGTACTTCTCCATCTTGAGGTCGTCGACGCGCAGGCGAAGCGACTGGCGCGCCGCCTCGGGATCGTCGCTGACGCGGTTGACGCGCTTGCCGCTCGCGAGCCGCTCCTGCAGCGTCGCCAGGCGCGTCAGCGTCGCCTGGTTGTCGGCCAGGACGTTGCGGCTCATGGCCGCGGAGGTGATGCGTTGCAGCGCCATGGTGACTCCATCAACCGATCAGGTCGAGCAGCGTGGTGATGTTCTCGCGGGCGGTGGTGATCAGGCGGGCGGCGGCGGCGTACGCCTGCTGCTCGAGGATCAGCTCGCCGACCTCCTCGTCGATGCTGACGCCGGAGGCGTCCGAGCGCCGGTTCTCCAGCGTGCTGCGCACCAGCTCCTGGGTATCGCTCAGCCGCTTGTTCTGGTCGACGCGGACGCCGACCTCGGACACCGTCGACTGGTAGGCGCTCTCGATGGTGAACTGGCCGTCGTCCAGCACGCGCTGGCCGCGCGTGGCGATCAGCGCCAGGACGTTGGCGTTGTCGCCGGCGCTGCGCGTGCGGCCGGTGGCGAACTGGTTCGGATCGGCGCGCAGGCGGCTGGCGACGCCGATGGTCCTGGCGTCGCTGCCCTGGAACAGGCCGTTGATGCCCAGCGCCGGCAGGATCCCGGCCTGGTCCGGCTGGCCGTCGACCAGCACGGTGGTCTCGTCGCCGGCGGTCAGCGTGCCCGCGCCGAACGACGCGTAGACGCCATCGGCGATCGCGACCGGCGAGCCGGCAGGCGAGGTCGCGTCGAGGGTACGGGTGACGGTGCGGCTGACCGCGCCGCCGACATCGCTCGCCCAGTAGGTGAACTCGACGACGGGCGGGTTGTTGGGCGGCGCCGCGCTGGTCGGGGCGCCGATGACTCCCGACGACAGGACGCGCATCGACCACGGCTGCGTCGGAGCGAAGCCGAGGCCACCCGTGTAGCGGCCGGCGAAGGTCGCCGTCGCCGAGCCGGCGGTCCACTCGCTGGTGCGCGTGACGCTGCCGCTGATCGCGCCGGTCGCGTCCAGGTCGACGGTGAACGATTCGCCATCGGCGTAGGCGCCGGCGCTCGGCGCGATGACGATGCCGCCGAGCGTGCCGCCGGCGGGCAGCGTCACCGTGTTGCCGCCGGGCGCCGGATACGGGACGAAGAGCCCGGTCTGGCCATCGCGGTAGCCGATCGCCAGCTCGCTGCCGCCGTTCTGGACCATGAACTCGAGCCGACGGCCGGCGAGCGCGGCGTTGCCGCCGGACACCGTCACGTCGGCGCCGGTCCACGCCGCCGCGGCCGGCCGCACGTCGAGCGCCGGGCTGAAGTCGATGCTCATGCCCGCGTCCGCGGTGAGTTCGAGCTTGAGGCCGCCGTCGACCGGCACGACGCGCGCGCCGATGCCGGGGATGCCGGCGGACGGGGGATGCACCGAGAAGCCGCCGCCGCGGCCGGAATTGATCGCCGACACCAGGTCGTCGAGCGAGCGCGACGCCGGGATCGGGTCGCTGCCGGGCTCGTAGCGCACCACGTGCTTGGTCGCGATGCCGGTGGCGGTGTCGAGCACGTTGATGGTCAGGTTGCGCGCCTGCGACACG
>DASPLE010000107.1:0-9096 GCA_035627695.1 Planctomycetota bacterium | reverse complement strand
GAAGGGCGCGACGCATGGCCAGGGCTTCGCCAGCCGACCAAGGCCTTGGCCCTTGTGGCTGCCGGACGCGGCGCGTACCTCTGCGCGCATGCCGCCGCGGTCCTCCTCAACGTGAATCTGCCGTCCGCGGAGATGATCGATTGGCGCGAGGGGGCTGCGCTGCCGCCTGGTCGACCGCGCACCCTGCCCGACCTGTTCGCCGCCGCGCGACGCGACGCGGGGGGTGCGACGCTGATCGTCGACGGCGTCCGCAGCGCCGGCTGGGAGCAGCTCGAGCGCTGGTCGACGAACCTCGCCGGCGCCCTCGCCGGCGCCTTGGCGCCGGGCGAACGGCTCGCGATCCTCGCGCCGAACGGCCTCCCGCACCTGGTCGCCGAGATGGCGGCGTGGCGCCTGGGGGCGATCGCCGCGCCGATCTTCACCGGATGCGGCCCGGCGCGCCTGAAGACCATGATCGATCTCGCCGCGCCCAGCGTGGCGCTGGTCGCCGATCCGGCGCACGCCACGGCGATGCCGCCGGGCTGCCGCGTCATCGATGTGGCGGCGCTGTGGCGCCTCGCTGATGGCGACGCGCGCGCGAACGATCGGGCGGTCGGCCCCGACACGGCGTGCCTGCTGCTGTTCACCAGCGGTTCGACCGGCGCGCCGCGCGCGGTCGAGCTGACGCACGACAATCTCGCCAGCCAGCAGGCGGCCTTCGCCGCGCTGTGGCCCGAGGTCGGGCCGGGCGATCGGCTCGCCGCCTACCTGCCCTGGCACCACAGCTTCGGCGCGCTCGCCGAGCGGCTCTGGGCGCTGGTGCGCGGGGCGACGTTGACGGTCGTGCCCGGCGGCGGCCGCGATCGGGCCGCGCTGATCGACACCGTCCGCGCGGTCGCCCCGACGGTGTTCATGAGCGTGCCGAAGGCGCACCGCGTGGTGATCGAAGCCGACGCGTTCGCGCCAGGCGCGCTGCGCTGGGCCTTCACCGCGGGCGCGCCGCTCGATGCGGATCTGCTCGCCTGGTACGACGCGCGGCGCATCCCGCTCTACGAAGGCTGGGGCCTGACGGAGACCAGTCCGAGCGCGACGATCACGCCGCCCGGCACGCGCCGCGTGCTCGGCGTGGTCGGCCAGCCGATCCCCGGCGTCGCGGTCGGCGTGCGGCGCGATGATGGGCGGATCTTCGTGCGCGGGCCCAACGTCATGCGCGGCTATTTCCGCGACGCGCCGGCGACCGCGCTGTGCCTGGCGGGCGGCACGATGGATTCCGGCGACCTCGGCGCGTGGACGCCGGAGGGGCTGAAGCTCGCCGGGCGCGCCGACCACCTCGTCAAGCTGCCGAACGGCGAGAAGGTCGCGCTCAGCGAGATCGAAGCCGCGCTGGCGCGCCACGCCGCCGTGCGCCACGCGGTGGTCGGCATCGACGACGGCGCGCTGATCGCGCTGATCGAGGCCGCGCCGGGTCACGACCTCGGCGCGCTCGCCAGGGCGTTGGCCGAGGTCAACGATGCGCAGGCGCTGCACTACTGCCGCGTCGGCGCCGGCTTCGCCGTGGCCGAGCCGCTGTCGGTCGAAGGCGGCGGGCTGACGCCGTCGCTCAAGGTCGCGCGCGGCGCGGTGCTGTCGGCGTTCCGCGCGTGGCGTCGGCACGGCGGCGCCGCCTTCGTCGACCTGACGACGCGCTGAGCCACCCGTCGTCGGATCAGCGCAGCGAGGCGAGGGCCGCCGCGAGATCGCGGTGGACCGGCAGCACGCGGTCGAGGCCGATCGCCTCGAAGACCTGGCGCACTGTCGGCGAGGCGCCGCTGATCAGGATGCGCAGCCGCTTGCTGTGCGCGACCAGCGACGAGAGGCCGATGGTGTTCACGTAGTCGAGCTCTGCGAGATCGAAGACCACGGCGAAGACCTGCGTCTGGTCGAGGCCGGCGAGGGACTGGTCGAGGACGTTGCCCGCGGCGCCGTCGATCCGCCGCGGGAACGCCAGGCGATGGATGTGGTCGCGGTTGGACAGGACATAGGCGTACGCGCCATCGACGACCTCGGCGCCGGCGCCGATCCGCGCCCGCCCCGGACGCGGGGCGGCATCGAGCTGCGGATGCCGCAGGCGCAGCCAGGTCGCGGCGAGTTCGCTCGCCACGCGCTGCGCCGCGGTCGCGTCGCGCGCCACGGCATCGACCTGCACGGTGCCCGTCGCCGGCTGGTCGCCGGCGCCGAAGGGGACGGTCACCGGTATCGTCGGGATCGCGCTCACCGCGGATTCGATGGACGGGATGGAGCGGGTGAGGGGAATCGAACCCCCGTCACCGCGTTGGGAACGCGGCGCTCTACCATTGAGCTACACCCGCGCGAGGTGCCGCGGTGGGAACGCGGTGCACGCGGCGGATCCGACCGGACGAAGCTGCGTGCACTGGGGCCCCGATCGGCCTGTGCATACGTGACGCCATCCGCGCGGCAAGCGCACGGGGCGTCGGCATCGATGGGGATGGTGATCAGAGATGGTCGGGGCGACAGGATTTGAACCTGCGACCTCTGCGTCCCGAACGCAACGCTCTAGCCAAGCTGAGCTACGCCCCGACAGCGGTACGACAGCGCCTCAAGTCACTCGGGAAGCGACCGTCGGTGGCGCGAGGGGGACGTGGTACCGATCGCTGGAAGCGTTGTCAATCCGAGCGGCGGGCCGTGACCGCTCAGGGCGCCGGCGGCGGGGCGATCTCGCCCGGTCGCGAGTAGCCGAGGCGCTCGCGCGCGAGCAGCTCGACGACGTACGGGTCGTGCTCGCGCAGGCCGGTCAGGACCTGTTTCTTCGCGGCGTGATCCTCGACCAGCCGCGCCGTCTCGCGGCGCTCGGCGTCGGCGACCTCGCGGACCTGCGCGACGGCGCCGCTGCGCGCGCGGCGTTGTTCGACCAGGCCGCCGATGACCGCCGCCGCGATGGCGAGGTGGGCGACGATCAGGGCCGTGCGACGCAGGATCATCCAGAGGCCTCCGCGCTCATCAGCGCTGGTGCGGGTTGCGGCTGGCCGGCGCGCAGGCTCGCCGTGAGGCGGGCCAGCACCGGCATGAGCGCCGCGTACGCACCCGCGGCAGCCTTGCGCGGCTGGTACGTGGTGGTGCCGAGCGACAGCTTGGCGCGCGCGTCATCGAGGGATTTATAGATCCCGACCGCGGTTCCCGCCAGTAGCGCCACGCCGATCGCGTTGGCGTCGGCGCACGGCGTCGCCCGCACCGGCTGATCCAGCGCGTCGGCGACGATCTGGCACCACAGGGTGTTGCCGGCGTGCTCGCCGGTGACGGCGTAGGTCGACGGCTGGCGGGCATCGCCCAGCGCCGCGAGCGCCTGGCGGACGGCCAGGGCGCCGCTCTCGAGCACGCTGCGCACGAGGTGGCCGCGACGGTGGGCGTTGGTCAGGCCGACGAAGCCGGCGATCTGCGGGTAGAGGGCGGGCGGCAGGAAGAGCAGCCCGTCCGAACCGGGCGGGACCTCCGACGCGAGCTCGGTCAGCGCCTCGAGCGGCTCGCGGCGCAGACGCCGCGCCTGCTGGACCTCGCTGGGCAGGATCTGCTCCATCAGCCAGCCGAGGGTCTGCGCGCCGGCGAAGTCGCTGCCGACCAGCGTCCAGAGGTTGGCGATGGCGTGGCAGCCGGTGCCGAGGCGCGCGCTGGGATCGCGCACCGCCTCCGTCGTCGGGACGAGCAGGGCGCCGTCGCCGCCGAGCTCGATCATCGCCGTGCCCGGGGTCGCGGCGCCGACGGCGATCGCCGCGGCGGCGAGGTGGGCGGCGCCCGTGACCACCGGCGTGCCGGCCTGGAGGCCGGTCTCGCGGGCGGCCGACGCGGTGACGCGGCCGGCGATCGCGCCGCCGGCGCCGACCACCGGCAGCCACTCGGCGTGGATGTCGAGCGAGGTGATGAGCTGCTTCGACCACGACCGCGAACGCGGGTTGTAGAGCAGCGTCGCCGTGGCGTCCGACGGATCCGTGGCGAGCACGTCGGTCAGGCGGAAGCGCAGGAAATCCTTGGGCGGCAGGACGTGGGCCAGGTCGTGCCAGACGCGCTTCTCGTGGTCGCGCAGCCAGAGCAGCTTGGCCGCGGTCGATGCCGACGTCGGCAGGCCGCTGGCCAGGTTGAGCATGTTGCGCGGGCCGACCTGCCGCACGAGCTGCTCGGCGTAGGCCTCGGCGCGCGGATCGGGTCCGATGACGGTCGGGCACAGCGCCTTGCCGTCCTTGTCGAGCGCGACGAAGCCGCCGCTCTCGCCGGTCACGCCGATCGAACGGATGCTGGTGGCGCTGCGGTGGCTGCGGCGCAGCAGCTCCTTGATGGCGGTGCGCGCGGCGCGCCACCAGTCCTGGGGGTCGACCGCCGCCTGGACCTCGCTGGCGTAGGCGCGCGAGAGCGTGGCCACCACCTCGCCGCCGGCCCCAAGCAGGACCAGCGACAGGCTGTTACGGCCGACGTCGATGCTGAGGAAGGAGGCTGCGGTTGGCATAACGGTAGGGTCGTCTGTAGGGAACCGCCGAAGGTAGGTGATTAGTTGTCGCAGGTCAAGTAAAACACGTTTCATCCGTTCCTATCGCCTCGGCCTCCCCGCCGGTTCTCGGCGCGGTGGCGAAGCGGTCAGATGGGCAGAGGATCTCGTGGAGGACCCTATGCGCGCGCTGCCCTCGTACGTCATCGTCGCCGCGCTCCTGCTCGGCGCCGCCCCGCTGATCGCCGACGACGTCCACCTGCTCGACGGCCGCGTGCTCGAGGGCGAGGTGGTGTCGGCGCCCGACGAGGATCCGGTCCGGCTGCGGCGCGGCAGCGGCACGCTGACCGTGGTCCAGCACATCCCCCGCGACCAGGTCGTCCAGGTCGTCTTCGGCACCAACGAGCGCCAGCTCGCCGTCGCCGCGGTGCAGGCCGACCGGGCCGCGCTGGCCGCCGTGCCGGACGGCGGCGACGCCGAGGAGTGGTGGGCCCTGGCCGAACGCGCGCGCGACCTCGGCGATCCCGGCCTCGCGCGCGAGCTGGCGATCGAGGTCGTCGCCCGTGACCGCGGCCACGCCGACGCGCGCCGCCTGATGGGCATGACCCTGGTCAAGGGCGTGTGGATGCGCGCGAACGAGGCCTCGGTCGCCACCGGCCAGGTCCTGCACCAGGGCCGCTGGATGACCTGGGACGAGCGTCAGGCGGCGATCGCCGACCAGGAGCGCCGTGTCGGCCTCGCCGCCGCGCGCCGCGAGGCCGCCGACGAACGCCGTGCCGCGCGTGCCGCCGCGCGCGCCGCCACCCAGCTTCCCTACGGGCCGATCAGCACGCCGGCCTACAGCTACGGCGGCTACGGCTACGGGCTGGACAACCCCTATCGGCGCCACCCGACGATCGTCACGTGGCCTGGATGCGGTGTCGGCAGCGGCACGGGCAGCAGCTATGGCAGCGGCCTGACCGTCGCCGGCAGCGGCTCGAGCGGCGGTTCGAGCTGGGCGTTCACCTGGCGGCGGTGACGCAAGGCGCCGTGCGCCATCGGCTTGACCCGCAGCGTCTCGCCATACCGTATCGCCCTCCCAACGGGAAGGGTTCCGCATGGTCGCCGGTTCGAAGAACAACGTCATCTGGGGTCTGGGTCGTCGCAAGACCAGCGTCGCGCGCGTGCGCCTGCTGCCGGGCAACGGCTCGATCACCATCAATCGCCGCGGGTTCGACGATTTCGTGAAGGGCGAGCGCAACAAGAAGCTGTTCATGACGCCGTTCGAGGTCAGCGAGTCGGCCGGGCGCTTCGACGTGCACATCAACGTCAAGGGCGGCGGCACCGCCGGCCAGGTCGGCGCCTGCATGCTCGGCATCTCGCGCGCCCTGATCAAAGCCGACCCCGGCACCGAAGTGAACCTGCGCAAGCACGGCCTGCTCACCCGCGACAGCCGCATGGTCGAGCGCAAGAAGTACGGCCTGCGCAAGGCCCGCCGCGGCTGCCAGTTCAGCAAGCGCTGATCGGGCTTCCGCCCCTGCGAGTCGTCACCGAACCCGAGGCCATGCCTCGGGTTCGTGCGTTTTCCGGGGTGCCTGAGCGCCCAGCGCCGGCCATTGGCATCGAACGTGCGCTAGCTCACTCGTCCGGCGCGTCCTGTGCACAACCTGCACACGCCGGCAGGAGCAGGCCATGCCCAAGGGCATCTATGCCGCGGCGAGCGCGATGGTGGTCGAGACCCACGCCCTGGACGTCGCCGCGCACAACCTGGCCCATGTCCAGACGCCCGGCTTCCGTCGCGGGCTGCTGGTGCGCAGCACCTTCGCCGACGCGCTCGCCAACCAGGGGCGCACCGGGAATCTCGCCGGCGACGGCGGCGCGGGCGTGTTCGCCACGGGCGTCCACCACGGGTTCAACGAGGGCATGCGCGAGAAGACCGGCGCGACCTTCGATCTGGCGCTGCAGAACGCCCCGCCGCGCCCCGACGCCGACGGCAGGATCGGCCAGGAGCAGGTGTTCTACCGCGCGCTCGCCGACGACGGCCGTCGGCTGCTGACCCGCGCCTCGCACTTCGAGATCGACGACGGCGGTCGCGTGGTGACCGCCGAGGGCTGGCCGGTCGAGGGGCAGGGCGGCGAGATCGTCCTGCCGCCCGAGGCCGTCGGCATCACCGTCGACCAGGGTGGGCGCATCTGGGCGCGGATGCCCGGCGAGGACGGCGGCAGCGAGACCTTCGTCGACCAGTTGCGCGTCTTCGCCCATGAGCGGCCCGATCAGCTGACGCCGGTCAGCGGCCAGTACTTCGACGCCGGCGACGAGCCGGTCGCCGATGCGAAGCCCGGCTTCAGCGTCCACCAGGGCTTCGTCGAGCGCTCGAACGTCGACGCGATCCACGAGCTGGTTTCCCTCATCACCATCCAGCGCCGCTACGACGCGGCGCAACGTGCGCTCAGCCAGCAGGCCGAAACCGGTCGCGGGCTGGGCGACATGATTCGCGGCAGCTGAGCCGCAGGAGGCAATAGACCATGTCCCACGCACTCTGGACCGGCGCCAGCGGCATGTCCGCGCAGCAGACCAACGTCGACGTCATCGCCAACAACATCGCGAACGTCAACACCACCGGCTTCAAGCGCCAGCGGGTCAACTTCCAGGACCTGTTCTACGACGTCGTCACCGCGCCCGGAACGCGGGCCAGCGACCAGGGCCGCAACCCGACCGGCATCCAGGTCGGCCACGGCGTCAAGCTGTCGTCGACGCCGCGCATCTTCACGCCGGGCAACGTCGAGGTCACCAACAACCAGTTCGATCTCGCGATCGAGGGCGACGGCTTCTTCGCGGTCTCGCTGCCCGACGGATCGACCGCCTACACCCGCGCCGGGGACTTCCGGCCCGATGGCGAAGGCAACCTGGTGACGCCCGACGGCTACTTCATGGAGCCGCGCATCACCGTGCCCGAAGGCACCGATCAGTTCTCGGTCTCGACCACCGGCGTCGTCACCGTGCTGGTCGACGGCGCGCAGAGCGACATCGGCACGATCTCGCTGACCCGCTTCCGCAACCCGGCGGGATTGATCGCCGGCGGCCGCAACCTGTTCGTCGAGACCATCGCCTCGGGTGCGCCGGACGAAGGCACGCCCGGCGATGCCGGGCTCGGCTCGCTGCGCAACGGCGCGCTCGAGAAGGCCAACGTCGAGATCGTCAACGAGCTCGTCAGCCTGATCGTCGCCCAGCGCGCCTTCGAGATGAATTCCAAGAGCATCACCACCGCCGACCAGATGCTGCAGACGGCGAACGAGATCATCAGGTGATCCGCGCGCTGATCGCCTCGGCCGCGTTGGCGCTCCTCTGCCTGGGCCACGCCGCCGAGCTGGCGGTGGCGCTCAGGCCCGAGGCGCGCCTGCGGACGGCCCACGCGACGCTCGCCGACGTCGCCGACGTGACGGGCGATGCCGAGCTGGTCGCCGCGACGGCGGGGCTGGCGATCCAGGATCTGCCCGACCTCGCGACCTACACCATCGACGCCGCCAAGGTGCGCGCCGCGATCGGCAAGCGCGTGCCCGCGCGCTCGCTCACCGTCACCGGCGCATGCGCGCTGTCGCGCGCGACGCTGACCGTGCCGGCGGAGGACCTCGCCGGCGCCGTGCGCGCCCATCTCGCCGCCGCGCACGTCGGCGAGCAGGACGTGACGATCGTCCGCGCCAGCGGCGCGCTGGTGGTCGCCGACGACGCCGCCGAGCCGATTGCGCTCGTCGCCGAACCGCTCGCCAAGGCCGAGGCCGGCGAGCTGCCCTACCGCGTCCGCGTCATGCGTTCCGGCCGCGAGCTCGACCGCGGCCTGGTCGTCGCCCGCCTGCGCCTCTACCGCTCGGTGCCGGTCGCGGCGCGCGCGATCGCCCAGGGCGAATCGCTGTCCGCCGGCGACATCCGCATGGAGCGGGTCGAGGTCGGCGTCGGCGAGGTCCCGGCCGGCGACGGCATCGAGGCGATGGTCGGGCAGGTCGCCGTGCGCGACATCGCCGATGGCGCCGTCCTCAGCGCCCGCCTCTGCCGCAGCCGGCCATCCGTGCGCGCCGGCGAGCGCATTGCCCTGGTCTACCAGTCCGGTGGCTTCGAGCTCGTCGCCGACGGCACGGCGCTCGCCGACGCCGGGCCCGGCGAGGTGATCCAGGCGCGGCGCGAGCACGACCGCAAGCTGATCGAGGCGCGCGTCATCGCCGACGGACGCGCCCTGATCAATTTCGAGTAGCGCTCCGCGGACGGGTCCGCGTCCGCCCGAGCACTTGCCGCCTGGGCCGACGCGCGACACTGCGCGTCCATGAGCACGTCCGCGCGTCCCCGGCTCCTCAAGTTGTCCGGCGAGGCGTTGAAGGGCGCGTCCGACGGCCCGCTCGACGCTAAGGAGGTCGACCGCGTCTGCGCCGAGGTCATGGACGGCGCGCGCCGCGCGCCGGTCGCGATCGTGATCGGCGGCGGCAACATCATGCGTGGCGCCGGCCACAAGGACGGCGCGATCGATCCGACCCGCGCCGACTACATGGGCATGCTGGCGACGCTGTTCAACGCGCTGGCGCTCAAGGACGGCATCGAACGCCGCGGCGGGCGCAGCGAGGTGGTCGGCCCGCACGCCGTTCCCCACGTCGCGCACGCCTACGACCGCGCCCAGGTCA
>DASPLE010000106.1:0-3968 GCA_035627695.1 Planctomycetota bacterium | reverse complement strand
GATCATGGTCAACTCGAACCCGGAGACCGTGACGACCGACTACGACACCTCGGACTACCTGTTCTTCGAGCCGCTGAGCACCGAGGACGTGCTCGAGATCAACGCGATCATGCAGCCCAAGGGCGTGATCGTGCAGTTCGGCGGCCAGACGCCGCTGAACATCTCGATGGCGCTCGAGAAGTTCGGCGTGCCGATCATCGGCACATCGCCGACCAACATCAACAAGGCGAACGACCGCGAGCAGTTCAAGCGCGTGCTCGAGCTGCTCAACTTCAAGCAGCCGGCCAACGGCATCGCGCGTTCGGTCGAGGAGGCCGTGCACGACGCCGAGCGCCTCGGCTATCCGGTGATCGTGCGCCCGAGCTTCGTGCTCGGCGGCCGGGCGATGGAGATCGTCCAGAACGCCAAGGATCTGCGCCACTACGTGCAGATGGCGGTCAACGCCTTCCCGGGTTCGCCGATCCTCATCGACAAGTACCTCGAGAACGCGGTCGAGGTCGACGTCGACGCGGTGTGCGACGCGCACGACACGGTGATCGGCGGCATCCTCGAGCACATCGAGGAGGCCGGCGTGCATTCGGGCGACGCCGCCTGCGTCATCCCCTCGTACTCGCTGTCGGACCGCATCAAGACGCGCATGCGCGAGATCACCCACGGGCTGGCGCGCGCGCTCGACGTGCGCGGACTCATGAACGTGCAGTTCGCGATCCGCAACGAGGAGGTCTACCTGATCGAGGTCAATCCGCGCGCCTCGCGCACGGTGCCGTTCGTCAGCAAGGCGACCGGCCTGCCGCTGGCGAAGATCGCGGCCCTCGTCCAGGCCGGGCGCACGCTCAAGGACCTCGGCGTGGTCGAGCGCGGCGATCCGGCGGCGTTCGCGGTCAAGGAGTCGGTCCTGCCGTTCAACAAGTTCCCGGGCGTCGACGTGATCCTCGGGCCCGAGATGCGCTCGACCGGCGAGGTCATGGGCATCGCGCCGACCTTCGGCGAGGCGTTCTTCAAGGCGCAGCTCGGCGCCGGCAACGCGCTCAAGCTGCAGGGCAAGGTCTTCATCAGCGTGCGCGACAACGACAAGCGCCTGATGATCCCGCTGGCGCACATGATCTCGGACATGGGCTACGAGATCCTGACCACGCGCGGCACCGGCATCATCTTCGAGCGCAACGGCGTGCAGGCGCGCGTGCTCAACAAGGTCAAGGACGGCGGCGACACCGTGCTGACGCACCTCAAGTCGATCGCCTTCGTCATCAACACGCCGCAGAAGCGCGGCGGCGGCTCGGACGAGTCGCGCATCCGCAGCGCCTGCGCGGTGTCGAACACCCCGTACTTCACCACGCTGTCCAGCGCCGCGGCGCTGATCAGCGCGCTCAAGCAGCAGAAGCGCGACGACTACCAGGTGCGGCCGCTGCAGGAGATCCTGCCCGACCGCGGCGTCTGGCGCCCGGCGAAGGCGGCGAGCGCGTGAACGGCGACGCGAGCATCCTGCGCCTCGTCCTGGCGACCGGCGCGCTGATCGGCGGTCCGATCATCGGCGCGATCGTGCTCGGCGGCATCCAGCACGGCTTCTACCGGCTGCTCAGGAGCGAGCCGCCGGTGTTCCCGATCCTGCTGCTGCGCGGGCTGATGGCGATGCTGGCGCTGATCGCGATGACCGTCTTCTACCTGAAGTTCGGGCTCGGCATGCCGGCGCAGCCGGCGACCTGAGCCGGCAGGCGGCGCTTCTACCGCCGCGTGCCCATCTATGGTGCCGCCGTGAGCGCGCCCCAGGTCCAACGTGCGCCGGTGCGGGTCGAGCCGGTCGCGGCGCCGCGATCTCGCTGGGTCCGCCCGTCATGGCGGCTCGCCGTGCTCGTCCTGCTGACCGGTCTCGTCGCCGCCGCCGCCATGCTCGCCGTCGCCGGCGCGACCGGCTGGGCGCTGGCGATCGGCGTCGCCGCGCTGCCCGCCGTCGCCGCCTGGGCGCTGCGTCCCCGGCGCGCCACGACGCCCGGCGACGAGCGCCGGCGGCTGGGCGAATACGCGCTCATCGACCTCCTGGGCCATGGCGGCATGGGCGAGGTCTGGCGCGCCGAGCATCGGCTCCTCGGCCGGCCGGCGGCCGTGAAGCTGATCCACGTCGACGAGGGGCAGGCTCCCGAGCCGGCGGCGGTCACGCGCTTCGAGCGCGAAGCGCGCATGACCGCGCGGCTGACCTCGCCGCATGCGGTGCGGCTGTTCGATTTCGGGGTGGCCGACGACGGGACGTTGTACCTGGTGATGGAGCTGCTCGACGGCATGGATCTCGAGCAGGTGGTCCTGCGGGACGGGCCGCAGCCGGCCGCGCGGGTCGTGCACCTGCTGGTGCAGGCGTGCGACGCCCTGCAGGAGGCCCACGACCAGGGCCTGATCCACCGCGACGTCAAGCCGTCGAACTTCGTCGTCAGGCGGCAGCCGCATTACGGCGACTGGCTCACCGTGCTCGACTTCGGCCTGGGGCTCGAGCTGCGTCATGTCGCGCGCGGCGACGGCAGGCTGACCGCCGCTGGCCACCTCGCCGGCACGCCGGCGTACATGGCGCCGGAGCTGGCGCGTCCACCGCGCGACGGCGTCATCGATCACCGCGTCGACATCTACGCCCTCGGCTGCCTGGCCTACTACCTGCTCAGCGGGCGCGAGGTTTTCACCGGCGCCTCGCCCATGGAGGTGGTCGCGGCCCAGGTCGTGGAGACGCCGCTGCCGATCGCGCAGATCGCGCGCACCGCCGTGCCGGACGGCCTCGCGGCGGTGGTGATGGAGTGCCTGGCCAAGGACCCGGCCCGTCGACCGGCCAGCGCGCGGGCGCTGGCGCAGCGCTTGACCGCCTGCCTCGCCGGCGCGACCTGGACGGCTGCCGATGCCGACGCCTGGTGGCGGCGCAGGGACCTGGCGCGGGCGGCGCGCGGATGAGGCGCGCCATCGGCCATCGCCGGCCGCCGGCGCCGGACATCGCCGGGACCGCGACGCGGACCTGGATCGAGCCGAGCGGCGCCAGGCTCGCCGCCTCCTCGCTGCGCATGGCGATCCTGGTGCCGATCCTGATGCTGCTCGCCGGCGGCACGCTGGTGTGGATGGGCCATGCGGCGCTGGCCCAGCGCGTCGAGGACAACATCCGCGAACGCGTCGTCGACCAGACCGCGAGCATCGCGCGCGCCGCCGAGGACAGCCTGCAGCAGGCGCAGCCGCTGCTCGGCTTCGTGCGCAACCACGCCCTGGCCCAGCCGACGCCCGATCCCGAGTCGTTCACCGCGCTGGGCGCCGCGCTGATGCGGCATCGGCCCGGGATCTCCTACATCAGCCTCTCGTACACCGACGGATCGTTCCTCGGCGTCTTCGTTGACCACGCGCGCGACGACGTGGTGCGCCTCAACCATTCGTGGATCGAACCCGACGGGACGACCACCCAGCGCTTCTCCGACATCGTCGGCAACGCGGGCCTGGTCCCGGCCGAGACCATCCGCGATGCCGGCTACGACCCGCGGACGCGGCCGTTCTTCGCGCCGGCGGTCGCCGCCAAGACGCCGGTGTGGACGCCGCCGTACCGCTTCTTCAACCGCAGCGAGACCGGGATCACCTGCGCCGAGGCCATCCGCGATCCGATCACCGGCGATCTCGTCGCGGTCGCGACGGTCGATTTCGATCTCGCGACGCTCAGCGAGGTGATGCGCGCCGTGGTCGCGACGGGCACGCCCGGATCGACGGCCTTCGTCTTCACCACCGCCGGCGAGATCCTGGCGAGCTCGGATCCGTCGCGCGGCGAGCACGGCTTCGACGCGCGCTGCGGCGCGTTCGCGGCCCTGATCCCGCAGCTGCCGAGGAACGGCGACATCCGCTTCTTCGACCTGACCACGGAAGGCGTGCCGGCGCTGGCCGGCGTGCGCCGCATCGCGGTCACCAGCGGGCACGAGTGGTACGCCGGCATCGAGGCGCCGCGCGACGCCTTCATCGCCGCC
>DASPLE010000105.1:0-5669 GCA_035627695.1 Planctomycetota bacterium | reverse complement strand
CTCGAAGCTCGAAGCTCGAAGCTCGAAGCTCGAAGCTCGAAGCTCGAAGCTCGCAGCTATTCCTTGAGCACCATGTCGATGCACACCGCCGCCGCGAGGATCAGCACGCGCACCGGCGAGCCTTTCGGCACCGCCGAATTGATGCGGATCGCGTAGGTGTCGGCGGTGGTGAACATCTCCTTCGCCAGGCCGCCCCACTCCTTGCTGATGTGCGCGAACTCGACGTCGCCGGCGATCAGGCGGTAGTTGAAGCCGGTCCACTTGCCCTTCAGCGCGCAGACGTCCTTGCCCTCGTCGTCGAGCACGCTGAACCCGCCGCCGATCGAGAACAGCCGCTGGCGGAAGGTGCCGAGCAGGGCGCCGTCGCCGTTGCTCACCCGCACCTTCGAACGCAGCAGCACGATGCCGCGCTCGACCCGCGCCAGCAGCGGACCATCGGGCATGCGCAGCGCCACGTCGAACGGCGTCATGCGCTTGAAGTCGCTGAAGCGGAAGATCTTGGTGAAGAGGCCGAGGCGATCCTCGCGGCACTCGACCAGCACCTCGCCGGTCTCCGGGTCGAGGACGTCGTAGTTGTTGGCCGCCTTGAGGAAGCCGTAGTGCTCCTTCACCAGGAACAGGTCGCGGTCGAGGACGGAGGGCAGGGGGTCGGGCATGGCGGCATCCTGAGGACCCGCGCGGCCGCGCCATCGCGTCGTGAGCCGGCGCCGCGACGCGGCGCCCTGGGTGGCGCGAAACGCCATCCGCTCTACCGTGCCGCGACCGTGGACGCCTACCGCCTGCTGCTCAAGCCGCTGCTGTTCCGCCTCGATCCGGAGCGCGCGCACGAATGGACCATCGCCGGCGCGCGCACGTTGGTCCGCGGCCCGTGGCGCGCGTTGACCGCGGCGCGACACCGCGTCGCCGATCCGCGTCTCGCGCAGACCGTCGCCGGTCTGGAGTTCGCGAATCCCGTCGGCCTGGCCGCTGGCCTGGACAAGAACGGCGTGGCGATCGACGCCTTCGCCGCCTACGGCTTCTCGCACGTCGAGATCGGCACGGTCACCGGCCGCGCGCAGCCGGGCAACGACCGCCCGCGGCTGTTCCGCCTGCCGGGCGACCGCGCCGTGATCAACCGCATGGGCTTCAACAACCGCGGCGCCGACGAGGTCGCCGATCGGCTGGCGCGCCGTTACGCGCGGCGCCGTCCGCGCTGCGTGCTCGGCATCAACCTCGGCAAGTCGAAGGTCGTCGACCTCGCCGCGGCGCTGGACGACTACCGCGCGTCGGTCGCGCGCCTGGCGCCGATCGCCGACTACGTCGTGGTCAACGTCTCGAGCCCGAACACGCCCGGGCTGCGCGATCTCCAGGCCGAGTCCGCTCTGCGTCCGCTGCTGGCTGGCGTGCGCGCGGCGGTCGACGCGGCGTGCCCCGGCGTGCACCGGCCACTGCTGCTGAAGATCGCGCCCGACCTGTCCGACGCCGGCATCGACGCCACGGTCGACGTCGCGCTCGAGACCGGCTGCGACGGGCTGATCGCGACCAACACCACCATCGGCCGCGCCGATCTGGCGACCCCGGCGGAGCGCGTCGCGGCCTGCGGCGCTGGCGGCCTGTCCGGCGCGCCGCTGCGCGCGCGTGCGACCACGGTGGTGGCGCGGGTCGCGCGCCGCCTCGCCGGGCGCGCCCCGGTGATCGGCGTCGGCGGGATCGACTCGGCCGAGGCCGCCTGGGAGAAGATCCGCCACGGCGCCAGCCTGGTCCAGGTCTACACGGGGCTGATCTACCAGGGCCCGGGCCTGGCCCGGCGGATCAACCGCGGGCTGATCGGCCTGCTCGATGCCCATGGCCTGAAGCGCCTGTCCGACGCGGTCGGCGGGGCGCTCTAGCTCCCGATCCGGCGAACAACCGCCCCGGCCTGGCGCTGGCGCGCGCGCGGGTGGCGCTCCATGCTCGCCGCGAATGACCGCCTCACCCTACGTCGTCACCAAACGCTCGCCGCGTCGGCTCGCCCTGCTCACCGAGGGCAGCCTCGACGCCTACGCCAACAAGACGGCGATGTGCCTGCTGCGCTACTGCCCGCAGGACGTGGTCTGCGTCATCGACTCGAAGCACGCCGGCATGGATCTCGAGGCGCTGGTCGGCGTCGGCCGCGGCATCCCGATCGTCGCCAGCGCGACCGACGCGGTGAAGTTCGGCGTCGAGTACGTGGTGATCGGCGTGGTCACGCCCGGCGGCTACCTGCCCAAGGAGCTGCGCCCGCAGCTCTACGAGGCGATCCGCAACCGCGTCGGCATCATCAGCGGCCTGCACGAGAGCTCGGCCGACCCGAACCTCGGCAGCCTGGCGGCGCGCCACGCGGTCGAGCTGATCAACCTGCGCAAGGTCCCGGAGGACGAGCACTTCATCGCCACCGGCCAGGCGCGCACGACCAAGGCCTTCCGCGTGCTCGCGGTCGGCACCGACGCCAACATCGGCAAGACCACGACCACGCTGAACCTCGAGCTGTACCTGCGCTCGCAGAACCGCAGCGCGCGCTTCGTCGCCACCGGCCAGGACGGCATCCTCATCAAGGGCCGCGGCGTGTGCATCGACCGCGTGATCAGCGACTTCGCCGCCGGCGCCGTCGAGCGGCTGGTGCTGCACGAGGCGGTCGGCACCGACTGCCTGCTGATCGAGGGCCAGGACGGCATCCTCTCGCCGTGCTACGGCGCGGTCGCGCTCAGCGTCCTGCACGGCTCGTGCCCGGACGCGATGATCCTGTGCTGCGCGCCGGGCCGGAAGACGCATCGCCACACCGACGTGCCGATCGTCGCGCTCGACACCTACCGCCGGCTGTACGAGGAGATGCTCGCGCCGCTCCACCCCGGCAAGGTCGTGGCCATCAGCGTCAACACCGTCGACATGGACGCGCGCGCGGCCGAAGCCGCGATCGCCCGCGCCGAGAAGGAGACCGGGCTGCCGGCTGCCGATCCGGTCCGCCAGGGCGAGGCCGGCATCAAGCGCCTCGCCGACACCATCGTCGCGGCGGCGAAGGCCGCGGGCAAACCGATCGGGAAGCTCGACCGGCACCACGGCAGCAAGGTCGACACCCGCCCCGGCAAGCGCCGCACCGGCGCGGCCTGAGCAAGCGCCGCACCGGCGCCGCCTGAGCGGGCACCGGGCGGATGCGCTGCCGACGGCCTGCGCAGGCCGGGGCCGGCGCGGGGCGTGTCGGCGGCACGCGCCGCGCTAGGGTGCCGCCGAGGGAGACGCCATGCGCCTCGCGATGTCCGCCCAGCCGTGGTCCGTTGCGATGCCGCTGGCGCGGTGGCTGGCGCTGATCCTGCTGGTGTCGTCGTCGCTCATCGCCGTCGAGGACCCGCTCGCGCTGCTGCCGGCGATACCGCGTCCGCAGGCCACGGCGGCGGCGGATCTCGGGGCGATGGACGAGATCGCGCCGGGCATCGCCATCATCCCCGGCAAGGCGGTGGTCCTCAACGGCAAGACCCGCTTCGATCAGGGGCCGGCGGATGGGCTCGAGGTCATCGCCTGCCTCGATGGCGGCAAGCTGCACGAGAGCTTCATGGTGCTCGACACGCGCAACGCGGCGATGATCAACTTCGCCTGCCTGTCGGTGCTCGCGGTCAAGGAGGGCCAGCCGGTCCCGCGCGAGACCGGCGCCATTCCGGCGCGCGGCGTGCCGCTGCGCGTGGTCGTGCAGTGGCCATCGGGCGATGCCTGGTCCGAGGTCGACGCGAGCTGCCTGGTGCGCGACCGCAGCACGGATCGCCCGTATCCGCCGCTGCCCTACATCTACACCGGCAGCCGGCTGATGGCGATCCAGGAGACCGACAACGACGGCAAGCTGGTCAAGGTCGAGCGTTTCATGCTCGAGAACACCAAGTCGCTGGTGGTCAACTTCGACGAGCCGGACGCGCTGCTCGCCAGCCCGCTGCCCAACGCCGACGACGACCACCGCTGGGAGGTCTACAGCGGGCTGCCGGCGCCCGCGCCGCACACCCCGGCGCGCCTGGTGCTCAGCCGCGCCACGCTGCCGCTGAACCTGCGCGCCGACGCGCTGGGCGCGCTGGCGCGCGACGGCGCCGTGCTCGATGACGCCGCGCTGGCGGCCGCGCTCGGCGAGGTCTTCGGCGAGGGCCGGCAGCCCGCGCTGCGCGCCGTGGGGATCGTCGTCCCGCCGGACAGCCCGCGCGAGAACGACGTCGGCATCCGCACCCGCGTCCTCGCCGCGGCGGTCGCCGCCAAGGCGTGGGTCGTCCCCGTGTTCGTCCTGGAATAGCGGCGGCCAAGGGCGCGAAGCGCGAAGCTCGGAAGCTCGCAGCCGAAGCCCGAAGCTGAACGCCGAGCGAGGAGCCGCAGGGCCTGGGCGATCCCACGCGGGAAGGGCCAGCACCCTCGCGGGCGCGGTACAGGCCCGAGCCCGGGCCGTGCCCCCCGCGTTTGCCGTTCCCGACGCCATCCCGTACACTCGCTGGTCCGTCCTTGCCTCGGCTAGGGCGGGTGTCGATAGTCGCTTCCGTAACTCGCTAGGGGCAAAGAGGCTATGATCACCCTCGAAGAACTGCTGCGGCTCATGGTCGAAAAGGGCGGATCCGATCTGCACATCTCGGCCGGCTCGGGCCCGCGCATCCGCGTCGACGGCGCGCTGATGGAGGTGCCGAACCTCGAGCCGATGCAGCCGGAGCAGACCAAGAAGCTCATCTACTCGGTGCTCGACGGTCAACAGATCGCGCGCTTCGAGCAGGACCTCGAGCTCGACATGTCGTTCGGCCTGGCGGGCGTCGGGCGCTTCCGCGTCAACGTCTTCTTCCAGCGCGGCGCGGTCGGCTCGGTGCTGCGCACCATCCCCTACGAGATCTTCAACTTCGAGCAGCTCGGCGTGCCGCGCGATGTCTGCACCAAGCTGTGCGAGCTGGGCAAGGGCCTGGTCCTCGTCACCGGCGCCACCGGCTCCGGCAAGTCGACGACGCTCGCGGCGATGATCGACTTCATCAACCAGAGCCGGCGCGACCACATCATCACGATCGAGGACCCGATCGAGTTCGTGCACCGCAACAAGGCCTGCCTGGTCAACCAGCGCGAGGTCGGCACCGACACCCAGGGCTTCAACCAGGCGCTGCGCCGCGTCCTGCGCCAGGACCCGGACGTCGTGCTGATCGGTGAGATGCGCGACAAGGAGACCATCGAGGCCGGGCTGACCCTGGCCGAGACCGGGCATCTGACCTTCGCCACGCTGCACACCTCGGACTGCGTGCAGACCATCAACCGCATCGTCGACGTCTTCCCGGCCTACCAGCAGAACCAGATCCGCACCCAGCTGTCGTTCGTGCTCGAGGGCGTCTTCTGCCAGCAGCTGCTGCCCAAGCTCAACAGCCGCGGCCGCGCCCTGGCGTGCGAGATCATGATCCCGAACTCGGCGATCCGCTCGCTGGTGCGCGAGGACAAGTGCCACCAGATCCTGTCGCACATCCAGACGGGTTCGAAGATCGGCATGCGGACGATGAACCAGAGCCTGTTCGAGCTCTACAAGAGCAGCCTGATCTCGTGGGACGACTGCCTGACCTACTCGACGGATCCCGAGGACCTGAAGCACACCGCGCAGCGCGACGTGGCCTGAGGAGCACGCCATGGTCGCCCTCAACCGCCTGACCCGCAAGAAGCTCGGCGAGCTGCTCATCGAGCAGGGC
>DASPLE010000104.1:0-17221 GCA_035627695.1 Planctomycetota bacterium | reverse complement strand
ACTACTACGACGGCGAGGGGTGGTGACCCCGCCCGCCCCGGGCGCCGCCCCACCAGGCGGCGGCGTCCGCCTCGGACCAGTCGGCGGCGCATCGGCAGGCGGCCAATGCGGCGTCCAGCTCGGCGGCCCTGGCGAACCGGTCGGCCGGGGCCTTCGCCAGGCACCGCAGCACCACCGCCTCCAGGTCCGCCGGGACGGCCGGGTTCACGGATGAGGGCGGCGTGACCGCGGCCGACTGGTGGGCCTGGAGCAGTTCCAGCGCGTTCCTCCCCTCGAACGGCGGCCGGCCGGTGAGCAGGAAGTACCCGACCGCCCCGACCGCGTACACGTCCGACGCCGGCCCGACGTCCGCCCCGCGCGCCTGCTCGGGGCTCATGTACGCCGGGGTGCCGACGGCGAAGCCGTCGAGCGTGCGGTGCACGTCGCTGCCGGTGGGACCGCCGTCCTGGCGCAGGCTGGTGACGCGCGACGCGTCCTGCGCGCGCGCGTCGTCGCCCAGGATCTTCGCCAGGCCCCAGTCCATCACCAGGACCTCGCCGAACGCGCCGACCATGATGTTGCGCGGCTTGAGGTCGCGGTGGATGACGCCGCGGCTGTGCGCGAAGCCGACGGTCTCGCACACGCGCAGGAAGAGCTGCATCAGGTCGAAGCGGTGCTTCGGATCGGCGACGCGTCCGTGCATGTACGCGGCGAGCGATTCGCCCTCGACGCGCTTCATCGTATAGAAGACCGTGCCATCGGGCAGCGCGCCGAAGTCGTGCACCGGGACGATGCCGGGGTGCTCGAGCTGGGCGGTGATCTGCGCCTCGTGGATGAAGCGGCTGACCTCGGTCGCGTCGACGCCCGACGAATGCAGGGTCTTCAGCGCGACCGTGCGGCGGCAGTCGCGGTCGAGCACGCCGAAGATCACGCCCTGCGCGCCTTCGCCGAGGCGCTTGTCGAGCAGGAAACGCGGCCGCGCGTGGTGGCTGGTGAAGGCCCGGTGCCAATCGGCCAGCTGGCGCTTGAGGTCCTCGGCATGGTCGGCGCCGCGGAAGTTGCCGAGCGACAGGGTCTGGAGGCTCGATTCGGCATCGCCCAGGGCGAGGTCGTGGAGCGAGCTGCCGGTCATGGTGCGGACGCTGGCGCCATCGTCCTTGCCCGGCTTGTCGGCGACCGCCTCGAGCCTGCGGGTCTCCGGCTGCGTCGGGACCGGACGTGCCGGCGCCACGCCCGAGACGATCTCCGAGGCGGCGGTCTCGCCCGACGGATCGGACGGGTGGGGAGGACGCGGCGGCGACAACGTCATCGGGTGGAGGGTGGGGTGTACGGTCTCGGGGCGCCAGTCCGAGCGCGGCGGCTGCTCACCGCGCCAGCGAGGGGACGATCAGCGCGCTCACCGGGTCGACCGCCAGGCTGGCGAGCGACGAGGCGGCGACCCAGGCCATGCCGGCCGGTGCCGCGGCGTCGACCGCGATGCGGCAGCGGTAGACCAGCAGGAACAGCCGCCGCGTCTCGGGCAGCGCGTCCTCATTGCAACATCCGATCAGTTCGACGCGGACCCCCTCGCAGCCGAGCAGCTGGCGGGCGGTCGCCTGCGCCAGCTCGCGCAGCGCCCGCACGCCCGGCCCGAGCTGGCCGACACCCGGGGGCACGGACAGGGTGTGCAGGACGAGGCCACCGTCGCCGACCAGGACCTCGGCGTCGCGCTGGCCGCGGCACAGGACCAGGCCGAGGCGGACCTCCTTGGCATCGAGGTTGCCGTTGAGGGTCTCGGGGGCGGCGTACCAGGAATCGTCGGTCAGCGACTCGAGGATCTCGAGACCGACCCGGGGCGTGAAGCCGGATATCCGGAACAGTTCGCGCCGCGGCATGGCCAGGACCAGCCGCGCATCGCCATCGCCATCCACCGTCTCGTCCGCCATGGGCGGGAGCATGTCGGTGCCGCGCTCGCTCGCCAGAGGCGCCCGATCGGTCCAGCTTGACGCTTGGGCCGCGCTCTCATCGTACCCGTCGCCGCATGAACGTCCCCGCTGCCACCGCCTGCGAACACTGCGGCGCGACCATCGCGAGCGAGGACCTCAACCAGGGCCTGGCGGTGCGGGTCGACGGCAAGCTGACCTGCTCGCAGTGCATCGACGCGCTGCCGGGAACCGCGGTCGCGCGGATCAACCAGCTGCGCGCCCTGCGCGGCTTCGGCGTGACCACCTACGCCATCCCGCGCAAACGCCATCCGTCGCTGGTCGGCTACACCTTCACCACCGCCTCGAACATCACCGCGCACCGTCGCCAGGTCGACCGCGGCGAGACCTTCGCCGCGCCGCCCCTGCCCAGCACCGCGCCGATCGCGCCGCGCGTGATCAAGCCGCTGCCGCGCCGCGGGCCGTCGCCGACGGTGATCGCCGCGGCCGTCGGCGCGCTGGCGGTGGCGATCGCCGTCGGCGTCTGGGCGGTGTCCGGCGACGACACGCGCGAACCGCCGACCGCCGACACGCCGACGCCCACGGCGCCGAGCGAACCGGTCGCGCGCGTACGCACCGATCTGCCGGTCGAGCCGCTCGCCGCGTGGACCGAGGTCGAGTCCGATCCCGCCAGCGACGCGGCCCTGCGCCGCGCGGTCGCCGACGAGGTCATCGACGGCGTCGAACGCGTCATCGCCGCCGCCGAGGAGGCGCACGCGCGGCGCTCGTCCGGCGAGGCCAAGCGCCTGCTCGACGCGATCGTCCTGCCGGATCACCTCTGGTTCCGCGCGACGCGCGCGCGCGCCGCCGACCTGCGCGCGACGCTCGATGCGCCCGCCGCGGACGAACCGCGCCTCGCGCGACGCGAGTCGCAGCCCGCGGCCGTCGACGAGACGCCCGTGGCCGTCCGCGAACCGGTCGACGAGCCCGCCATCGCCGCTCCGATCGCGCCGGCAGCGCCGGTCGTCGCCGCGCCGGTCAGCGCCAGCGAATGCTGGCTGATCACCAGCAAGGAGCTGTGGACCACCGAGGAACGCGGCGAGTGGCGCAAGACGTCGACGGGCCTGAAGCTCGACCGCGCCACCGGCGACCTGGTCGCCAGCTTCGAGCTCGCGGGCGGCCGCTACCAGGCGTGGATCGACGCGCGCCCCGAGGCGGCCGACGGCTTCCTCCACCTCAGCCTCGGCGGCCACAAGAGCGAGCTGTTCGCGCCCGAGCCGGCGCGCGCCAGCAGATGGCACCGCCTGACCGGCGACGTCGCCCTGCCCGCCGGGACCACGCCGGTGCGGCTGGTCGCGTCCGGCAAGGGCTGGCAGGTCGACCGCCTGTGGCTGGCCGGCGTGGACGCGACGCCGCCCAGCGGTGACGCCGCGCCCGCCGGCGCCGTCGGCCCGGTGTGGACGCCCGTGCCGCCGCGCCCGCCGGCGCCGTACATCGCCGCGTGGGAGCCGCGCTTCATCGGCCCGGGCGCCGAGCTCGATCCGCTCGACGAGCGCCAGCGCGTCCCGAGCCGCCCGGGCGGCATCGACCGGGTCTTCGCGTCGGCGGCGTCGCGCGCCAAGAAGAAGCACGTGCTGACGCTCGACCTCGCCGAGGTCGATGTCGTCGACGGCGGGCTGGTCGTGGTCGTGCACCCGAACCGCGCCGACCGCACGCAGCTCAACGCGACGATCATCGACCAGGACGACAAGCGCTGGCAGGGCGTGCTCGCGCTCGGCGAGGACTGGCAGGCGCTCGCGATCGACCTGCGCCGCGCCGGTCTCGCGCTCGATCGGCTGGCATCGCTCGCGCTCGAAGACGTGGTCCCCAACCTGACGACGCCGTTCCTGCTGGGCCCGATGGCGGCGGCGGCGAACGTCGCGCCGACGCCGGAGCTGGTCGAGCTGCGTCCGCCCGTGCTGATCGTGCCGAGCGCGAAAGCCTTCAACGACCAGCTGGCTGCGGTCGCCCTCAAGCGGCGCTCGCGCGATTGGCGCCGGGATTTCGACCCGACCCGGGTCAAGGTGCTGGTCGGGCAGCAGCTGCTGCTCGGCGAATGGGACACCCTGGCGCGCGCGGCGATCAAGGACGTCATCGGCCTGAAGGAGGACGAGGCGCTGCCGGGACGGACGCTCGAGGCGATCGTCATGCAGGACCTCTGGCTGAACGCGATGTTCGATGGCGCGCAGCCGGTGCTCGACAAGCAGAAGCACGACTTCGTCCTGATCGCCACCGCCGGCGTCGAGTTCCCGATCGGACTCACCGAGCCGCAGGCCTTCGTCAACTTCTGGAAGAAGGCGATCGACGTGTGCGTCGACCACGGCGTCATGCCGGTGGTCGTGCTCGGCCCGAGCAAGGTCGACCCGGTGGCGCTGATCGACGCCGAGACCCTGTGGGAGCACGTCGAGGCCTACATCCGCGCCAAGCGTCCGGGCGTGCCGATGCTCGACCTGCGTCCGGCGCGCGCGCGCGACTTCCGCCACTTCCTGCCCGGCCAGACCGCGTTGGCCGCGCGGCTCTTCGCCGACGGATACCGCGAACTGGTCGGCCGCGTCCGCTGGCTGCAGAAGGCGAAGTAGTGGCCGCGCCCCGCGCGCTCCGCGCATCGCACCGGGCGCGCCGATGACCGCCGTGCGCCTCGCCACGCGCATCAGCCCGCTCGCGCTGTGGCAGGCGCGCCATGTCGCGACGCTGCTGCGGCGCGCCCATCCGGGCCTCGCGGTGACGCTCGTGCCGGTGATCTCGTCCGGCGACACCGACCGGTCGAAGCCGCTCTACGCGTCCGACTCCGTCGGCATGTTCGTCAAGGAGGTGCAGGACGCGCTGGTGTCCGGCCGCGCCGATGCCGGCGTGCACAGCTGCAAGGACCTGCCGACGACGCATCCCGAGGGGCTGACGCTGGCGGCGATCCTGCGCCGCGCCGATCCGCGCGACGCGCTGATCGGCGGCGACCTGGCGACGCTGCCGCGCGGCGCGCTGGTCGGCACGTCGAGCCTGCGCCGGCAGCACCAGCTCGCCGCGCTGCGCCCCGACCTGCGCTTCGCCTCGATCCGCGGCAACGTCGACACGCGCCTGCGCAAGGTCGCCGCCGGCGACTACGCGGCGACGCTGCTCGCCATGGCCGGCCTGACGCGGCTCGGCCTGGCGCGCGTCGCCGGCGCGCGGCCGCTCGACCCGTGGACGCAGTGCACGCCGGCCCCGGCGCAGGGCGCGGTCGCGGTCGACTGCCGCACGAGCGACACGCGCACCCGCCGCCTGCTCGCCGCGATCGAGCATCGGCAGACGCGACTGGCGATCGACGCCGAGCGCGCGGTCCTGGCCGGGCTCGCGGGCGGCTGTTCGCTGCCGCTCGGCTGCTACGCGGTGCGTCTCGCCGACGGGCGGTGGCACATGCGTGCGCGGCTGGCGCGTGGCGGTGGCGCGCTGAGCGAGGTCGATGCGACCGGTCCCCATGCCGGGTTGGCCGATCGGGTGCTCGCCGGCCTGCGCTGAGCGTGCCGGTTCCGCCGACCGCCTGCCGATTCCAGCAATCCACTGGATCCACGCGGGCAGGCATTGCGCCCGATCGCCATCGCTTGCGCGCGCGGTGCCCTCCACCGCGCGGCGCACGAGCTGCGCGCGCTTGCCCGGAAGCGCTTTCATCGTAATCGTCGAGACCCTTCCTTCTCTGTGAACCTCGACTCCCCTGGAGCCCTCCGATGGCCGCCACCAAGCCCCGCCTCAACGTCGCCCTGATCGGCTACGCTTTCATGGGCCGCGCCCACTCGAACGCGTACCAGCAGGTCAACCGCTTCTTCCCGGACTGCCCCTACGAGGTCGTCCGCAAGGTGCTGGTCGGCCGCACCGCGGGGCCGCTCGAGGAGGCGGCGAAGACCTGGGGCTGGGAGGAGACCTCGACCGACATCGACGCCGTCCTGGCGCGCGATGACATCGACCTGGTCGACGTGGCGACGTCCAACGACAGCCACCACGAGATCACGATGAAGGCGCTGAAGGCGGGCAAGCACGTCTTCTGCGAGAAGCCGCTGGCGCTGAACACCGCGCAGGCGCGCGAGATGAAGGCCGCCGCCGACAAGGCCAAGGTCCGCGTCGGCCTGTGGCACAACTACCGCCGCTCGCCGGCGGCATCGACCGCGGCGCAGCTGATCCGCGACGGCAAGATCGGCGAGGTCCGCCAGGTGCGCGGCGTCTACCTGCAGGACTGGCTGTGGGACGACTCGTGCCCGGCGACGTGGCGCATGACGGCGAAGGTCTGCGGCTCGGGCGCGCACGGCGACCTCAACGCGCACCTGATCGACATGACGCGCTTCCTGACCCAGCTCGAGTTCGACGACGTCTGCGGCATCCAGGAGACCTTCACCAAGAAGCGCAGGAACGCGAACGGCAAGGGCATGGTCACGGTCGACGTCGACGACGCGCTGATCTTCCTCGCGCGCCTGTCGAACGGCGCCATCGCCTCGTTCGAGGCGACGCGCGTCGCGCCCGGCCGCAAGAACTACAACCGCATCGAGATCAACGGCTCAAAGGGCACGATCGTCTGGAACTTCGAGCGCATGAACGAGCTCGAGTTCTTCTCGTTCGAGGACGAGGGCCCGGTCCAGGGCTTCCACACCATCATGTGCATGAACGGCTCGGTCCATCCGTACGCCGGCAACTACTGGCCGGACGGCCACATCATCGGCTACGAGCACACCTTCACGAACACCGTCGCCGACTTCCTGACCGCGCTCAAGACCAACGCGCCGTTCCGCCCCGACTTCGCCGACGGCGTCGCCAACCAGGAGGTGCTCGACGCGTCGCTCGAGGCGGCCAAGACGCGCAAGTGGGTCAAGGTCGAGAAGAGCCAGAAGTTCGCCAAGGAAAAGGCGACGAAGACAGCGGCGAAGAAGGCCGGCATCACCGGCTGAGCGCGCACCTGGGCGCTCCCCAACCACCAACCATCAATCGAGGCACACCATGATCAAAGGCCCCGCCATCTTCCTCGCCCAGTTCATGGGCGACAAGGCGCCCTTCAACTCGTTCGACTCCATCACCGCGTGGGCCGGCAAGCTCGGCTACAAGGGCGTCCAGCTCCCGAGCTGGGACGGCCGCTGCATCGACCTGAAGAAGGCCGCCGAGAGCAAGACGTACTGCGACGAGCTCAAGGGCGTCGCCAAGAAGAACGGCGTCGAGATCACCGAGCTCGCGACGCACCTGCAGGGGCAGCTGGTCGCCGTGCACCCCGCCTACGACGAGCAGTTCGACGGCTTCGCTCCGAAGGAGGTCC
Organism: Planctomycetota bacterium; assembly: GCA_035627695.1. Classification (GTDB taxonomy): domain Bacteria; phylum Planctomycetota; class UBA11346; order UBA11346; family UBA11346; genus DASPLE01. The sequence continues at coordinate 10,036 of DASPLE010000104.1, read as the reverse complement.
AGGGCAAGCCCGCCGCGCGCCAGGCGTGGGCGGTCGAGCAGATGGGCTACGCGCTCAAGGCGTCGAAGAACCTCGGCCTGACGGCGCTGCCGTCGTTCACCGGCGCGCTGATGTGGCACACCATCTACCCGTGGCCGCAGCGCCCGGCGGGTCTCGTCGAGGAGGGCTTCGCCGAGCTCGCGCGGCGCTGGAAGCCGCTCTGCGATCTCGCCGACCAGAACGGCGTCGACATCGCCTGGGAAGTGCATCCCGGCGAGGACGTCTACGACGGCGCGACGTTCGAGCAGTTCCTCGCTGCGCTCAACAACCACAAGCGCGCCAACATCCTCTACGATCCGTCGCACCTCGTGCTGCAGGGCATGGACTACGTCGAGTACATCGACCTGTACCACGAGCGCATCAAGTGCTTCCACGTCAAGGACGCCGAGTTCAAGCCCAACGGCCGCACCGGCGCCTACGGCGGCTACCTCGGCTGGAAGGAGCGCGCCGGCAAGTTCCGCTCGCTCGGCGACGGCCAGACCGACTTCTCGGCGATCTTCACCAAGATGGCCAACTACGGCTACGACGGCTGGGCGGTCCTCGAGTGGGAGTGCGCCTACAAGGATCCCGAGCAGGGCGCGCGCGAAGGCGCGCCGTTCATCGCCCGGCACATGATCACGCCGGCCGCCAAGGCGTTCGACGACTTCGCCGGTCAGAAGACCGACAAGGCGATGCTGCACCGCATGCTCGGCATCGGCGCGGCGAAGAAGGCCTGACGTCGCGCCGGCGTCCAGCGCTGGCGATACCGAGCACCCCGGCCATCAGGTCGGGGTGCTTCGTTTCGTGGCGCGTCAGCCGTGGGTGAACCGCGCGCCAACGATGACGTTGATCGGGTATGGTGACCCGCCTGGCGCTGCTGCTGCTGCTGGTCGCCGGTATCCTGATCGGAGCCGATCGCGCGACGCTCCTGGCGGAGATCGTCCCGCCGGACGGTCCTGCCTGGCCGCCGTACCAGATCGCCGCGCACGCCGTCGGCCTGGCTCCCGCGAGCGCCGACGCGATGAACGCGGATGCCGTGGCGCGACAGGACCGACTCGCGGCGCTGCGTCAGGCGCAGCACGCGCGTCCGCCGACCGACGCCGACGACGCCGCGATCGAGACCCTGCTGGCGTACGCCTTCGGCGAGATCGCCAGCGCCGATGCCGTGGCGGCGCTCGCGGCGGCGGCGCCGGCGCGGCGTCTCGACCTGGCGCGGCTGCTGCTGGCGGATGCCGACCTCGATGCCGCGCTGGCGGTCGCCCTGCCGCTGCTGGCCGGCGGTCCGCAGGATCAGGTCGCAGGCGCCGCGGCGCGGCTGCTCGCGGATGTCGCGCGCGACCGCGCGGCCATCGCCCAGGCCTGCGCGGTCGTGCCGCTGCGCGATGACGCCGCGGCGGCGCTCGCCAGGCTGCTGGAGGATCCTGCGTGGGCGGCGCGCACCGCACCGACGCCGGGGCTTGCCGTGGGCGAGCCGTCCGACGCCGTGCCGGTGATGACCGCCGCCGTGCGCGAATGGGAGGATGGCCGCAGCCAGGTCTTCGCCGAGCGCGTCGCCGCCTGGGACGTGCCGCCGAGCGACGGCGTGGCCGTCGGACTGCGCCTCGACACGGCGGTGCCCGACTTCCACCTGCATCGTCGCGACGCCGCCTGGCCGCGCGGCGGCAGCGTGGTCATCGATTGCCGCAGCCGCTACCACGGCGCGATCGCCTTCGCCCTGCACCGCTGCGCCGATCGCGCGGTGTGGGACCGGCTCGATCCGGCGATCCTCGCGACCGCTCCCCTGCGCGCCTGGCAGCAGACCTTCGCGCCGCTGCACGACTGCAACCGGGTCGGGGCGATGACCGGTTCGCTGCGCGTCGACGATCTCGAACCGGGCTGGTACGTCGTCACCGCGCGCGCGCGCGGCGCGCCGGTCGTGGCGGCGCAGCGCGTGGCGGTCAGCGCGGTCCAGCTGACCGTGCTGGCCGACCATGCGCACGCCGTGGTGGTGGCGATCGATCGCCGCAGCGGTGCGCCGATCGCGGACGCCGCGATCGAGGTCGCCGCCTCGGTCGACGGTGGATCCGCGACGCTCACGCAGGTCACGACCTCGGCACACGGCATCGCCGAGATCGACCTCGATCCGGGCATCGACCCCCTGCGATCGCTGCGGGTCGACGCGCGCCTCGTTGGCGACGAGCACCTGTCGTCCGCGCGGTCGATCGTCGCCGCCTGCGCCGCGCCGGTACCGACGGTCCAGGCGGCGCTGTGGTCGGCTGTCGGCACGGTCGCACCCGGCGCGACCGCGCACTTGGCCGGCGTGGTGCGCGTACGGACGGGTGCGACCAGCCGACCACCCGATGGCGGCGATGAGACGCCACGCCTCGTGCTGATGCATGGCGCCCAGATCGTCTTGTCGGCGGATCCCGCGCTCGACGCGCACGGACGCTTCGCGTGGGACTGGACCGTGCCGCGCGAGGCGCGACCGGGAACCTATCGCGCGCGCCTGGGCGCGACCGAGATCGATGCGTTCACGGTCACCGCCACCGACCTGCCCGCCTTCGTGCTGACCGTGGGCATGGAACGCCCGTGGCGGACCTACCGCCGCGGCGAGACCGCGCGCCTGACGATCAGCGCGCGAGCCTGGAACGGCGTCGCCCTCGGTGGCGTGGCGTTGTCCGTGCCTCGCCTGCCTGAGGGGATCGATTCCGAACATGGCGTCGTCACCGACGACGCGGGCACCGCCTCGATCGATCTGCGCCTGTCCGAGGACTGCGCGCTGGGCGGCGCCTCCGCCGCGGTCTGCGGCCTCGCCGCCGACGGCGCGCGCACCGAATCGACGGTGACCTGGAACATCACCGATGACCCCTTCCACCTGCGCCTGAGCGGCGCGCAGGATCCGACGGTCGGCAGCATCGCCCGGGTGGCGGTCGATGTGAAGGATTGGGATGGGAATCCCGTCGCGGGTGCGGCGGTGAGGATCGGCGACGGCGACGCCGCCTTCAGCGGCGCTGACGGCTCCGTCAGCATCGTCGTGCCCACCGCGCACGAAGGCGTGACCACCGTGGCGGTGAGCGCCACGACGACGCTCGGGTCCGCGGTCCGCCACCTGCGGTACACCGTGCGGCCGAAGCGCGCCCAGAACCTCGGTGGTGTCGGCGACGCCGTCGGAAACGGCGCCGAAGCGCTGGCGGCGACCATCGCCGGCGGCGCCGTTGCGCCGGAGGTGCTGGACGAGTTCCGGCCCTTCGTCCGGGCGGCATCGATGGTCGTCGGGCAGCGCGCGAGACCCGCGTGGACGCCGCGCGACTTCGAGACCTGTCACGAGCGCTACCTGATCGCGGACGGCAAGCCCGCCGAGATCCTCCTGACCGTCGGCACGCGCGCAGATCGCTCCGCGCCGGCCCAGGCGTTGATCTGGGCCTCGGGCGAGCGCGTGCACGCGCATCGTCTGGTCGCCGTCACCGCCGCGAACCACGTGTGGTCGCTCCCCGTCGACCGCTCGTGGGCGCCGGCCACGACGATCACCGCGCTCATCCTCGACGGCGACCACCAGGTCGCCGTGCGCCGGACCGTGCATGTCCTCGCGCCTGAAGCCGTGCTGCGGGTCGCGATCGGCGGTGTTCCGCCGATCGTGCGACCGGGCCAGCGCCTCGACATCGATCTGACGGTGACGGATGCGACGCAGGCCCAGCGGGCGGACTGCGCAGTCGTCGTGCGGGTCGTCGACCTCGCCGATGTCGTGCGCGGACCATCGCGCACGAACGACTTCGGCTGGTACCGGTTCCTGCTCCCGCGCCGTGGCCACGACAGCGGCGTGGACGCGGTGACCGACCTCCCCTATCCGTCGACCGACGGCGTGCGCTGGTGGACGATGGGCATGCCGGCCTGGGCGTGGAGCCATGCCGACCGACGCACCGGTCACGGAGGCAGGCACGGGCATGGTGCCCGCGCGAGCATGCGCAGCGACTGGCGTCGCCTGGCCCTCTGGCGCCCTGATCTCGTCACCGACGAGCAGGGTCGGACGCGGTTCGCCTTCACGGTTCCCGATCGCCTCACGACCTGGCGCATCGACGCGTGGGCGGTGGCCGACGATGGCGCGATCGGCGAGGGCGAGACCGACGTGATGAGCCGCATCGGCGCCGCGGGGACCCTGCCCGTGCCCGCGTTCGTGCGCGCCGGCGACCGCATCGGGCTGCGGCCAGGGGTGCAGGATCTCGACCGAGCCGAGAGGGCGGCCTCGCTCGAGCTCAGCGTCCAGGCGGCGGACGCCGAGCTGGCGCGGCTGAAGCAGGAGGCGGCTGGCGGAGCCGCGGCGAGGGCTTGCCAGGTCGTCGTTCCGACCGCCGACGCCCTGCGCTGCGCGCTGACCACGACGGTCGCCGGCGTCGAGGTCGATCGCCTCGAGCACATCGTGCCGATCCTGCCCGCCGGCGAACGTCGCGTGCGCTGGCGGGCGATCCCGGTCGCCGGCGCCGTCGCGATCGACGCCGCGCGCCTGATCGACGCCGCCCACCCGCGATCGGTGCGGGTCTCGCTCGAGCTGGAACGCGGACCAGCGCGGATCCTCGCGGACGCTATCGATGCGCTCATCACGCACCCGCACGGCTGCGTCGAGCAGACCTTGTCGCGCTTCCTCCCGGCGGTGCTCGCCGCGCGCGCTGCCGGCGACGCGCCTGATGCCGGGTTCGACCGCGCGGCGATCGACGCCGTGGCCATCGGCGGAATCGCGCGGCTGGGCGAACTCCAGCAGGCGGATGGCGGGTGGGGCTGGTTCGGCGGCGAGCCCGCGCATCCGGCGCTGACGGCGCTCGCGGTCGAAGGCCTCGCGACCGCGCGCGATGCCGGCCTGCCGGTCACGCCACGCGTCATCGCGGACGGCGTCGCCGCGCTGGACCGGCTCGGCTACGGACCGCTGCCGGCATCGCGCGTCGTCGGCGCCGTCGATGTCGAGCTGCAGATGATCCTCGCGCGTGTCGCCGCGGACGGTCCTGGAGCGTTGCGCGAGGCGCAGCGCGCCGACCTGCGGCGACGGGTGGCCGCCGGCGGCCCGACGCGCGACCGCTGCCTCGCCGCGCGCATCCTGGCGCTCGCGGGCGAGCTCGCGCCCGCGCGCCGCGCGCTGCCGGCCCTGCTGCGCTCGAGCCGCCCGCGCGCCGGCGATCGCGAGTCGCTGATCGGCGCCGCCGAGGTGCTGGCCCTCGCCGCGCTCGCGCAGCCCGAGGGCGACGCGCAGGCCGATGCGTCGTCCGATGCGTCGTCCGATGCGTTGTCCGATGCGCTCTTCGCGGCGCGCTCCGCCGAGGGAGACGGCGCCTCGTGGGGCGACACCTACACCACGGCGACGGTGGTGCGCGCGCTGGCGACGCGGCCGACGACGCCCGACGCGCTGGCGGCGGTCACCGTCGAACGGCGGGGCTTAGCCGCGGTCACGCTGACCGCCGAGCGTCCGCGCGTGGAATGGGTGCCGACCGACCCCGCCGCCGCCGTGCACCTCATCTCCGCCGGATCGGCGACCTGCCGGATGCGCGTCGAATGGATCGGCGCGGCACGCGCGCGGGCGCGCGCAGGCTCGACGACGATCGCGCTGGAGGCTCCCGTGGTGCGCGATGGCGCATCGCTCGCCATGACGCGGGGCCAGGTCGTGACCATGACCTGGCTGCTGCGCGTGCGGCGGCCGCTGGCGAACGCCTGCCTGACGATCCCGCTGCCGGCGGGCGTCAGCGTCCTCGACGGAACGTGTCCGGGCGCGGTCTCGACCGGCGCCATCGCGGATGGCTGGTGCGCGTACCTGACGCGCATCGACGGCGGCGAGCACCGCGTCGCGCTGCGGGTCGTCGCCGGCTTCGCCGGCGATCTCGGCTGCCCGGCGCCGCGGCTCTGGCCGATGTACGACGACGATCCCGGGACCGTGTCGTCCGCGCCGAGCCGGTGGACGATCGCGGAACCCTGACGATCAGGCGACGAGCCTGATCACGTCGACCGGGCAGCCCGCGGCAGCCTCCTCGATCTCATCGCGGCACGCGGCGATGACCTGCGCCAGCAGCGGCGAGCGTTGCTCGCGGTTCGACCCGCCGAGGCCGTCCGTGCGCGCCGCTGCGACGATCTCGGCGTCGCTGGCCGGCAGGGTGAACACCTGCGGGCAGACGGTGGCGCAGGCGCCGCAGCCGATGCAGCCTTCGTCGATCCAGGCGGTGGTGATCGTCATGGTCCGTTCCTCCATCAGCGAGGCTACGTGCGCGCAGCCGCCCACGCCATCCGCTCGGCCTGGCGCGTTCACGCATGACGCGCATGGCCATGCGGTCGACGGTCGTCGGCCATGCGCCGGACGATGCGCGGGACGATGCGCGGGACGATGCGCGCCTTGCGTGAAACCCGCCCGTCGCCGCCTCCATCGGGCACGGTGCCGCAAGCAACCATCTAGTTGGCACGCGGGCGGCGTTCTGTGCGCCAGGCGTCGCGATGGCGAGCGGTTCGCGCCGCGGCGCGATCTCGGACTCCCGCGCGGCCCTGGCACGATCGTGCTGGGAGAACGCACGTGCAGGACATCGCCGGCGAGGACCTCGCGTTCCTCCGGACGGACGAACCCTGCGGCTTCCGCTTCCGGAGCCGCTGCGTCGTCGCCGAACGCGTCGCGACGCTGCCACCCGCGGCATCGCTGGCGCTGGACGCCGCGTCGTTCGCCGCCGGCGCGGACGCGAGCGCCTTCACCGACCTGGGCAGCGGCGCCGCCGCGTCGCCGGCGACCGCGCTGCGCCTGCTCGCCGGCGATGACGGGGTGATCATCGCCGCGCGCTGCGAGGAGCCGCGGCCGTCAGCGATGCGGAGGCTGGTGCCGGCCGGGCATCCGACCGGCGAACTGGCGGTGCACGCCAATCTGATGGGCTACTCCGCCGAGAAGGACGACCACCTCGTCATCGCGATCGACGGCCCCCGCGAGCACGGCTTCTTCCACGAGTTCATCGTCACGGCGACCGGATTCGTCCGCGCGCGGCGCCGGCGACGCGACCACGCCAACACCGACGGCATCCATCCGCGCACCACGTGCGACGAGCCGCTGGATGTCGCCTGGCAGCACGCCGTCGCGATCGGCGACGCGCACTGGTCGGCCGCCCTGCGCCTGCCGTGGGCGGCGCTCGGCCTCGACGGGCCGCCATCGCCTGCGGTCGTGGGGCTGAACGTGCTGCGCCTGCGCACGGTCGACGAGGCGCGCTGGTCGGCCTGGCGTCGCGTCGCGTACGCCCACGCGCTGACGGCGGCGGACCTCGGCGACCTCTTCCTCGGCGAGCCGCCGGCGGAACCGGTCGTGGTCGATCTCGGTCGCCCGGTGTTCGGCGAGAACCGGATGCGGGTGACGGTCCGCGGGCGCAGCGCGGCCGACATCACCGTCGCCGCGACCGTGCGGGCGGCCTCGCCGCTGCCGGACGCGCGGCCGATCGGTGGCGAGGCTTCGGCCTGGGCCGGGCGCATGCTCGGCTCGGCGTCGGTGACGGTCACGGTCGTGCCGGGATCGGAGCGTGAGGCAACCCTGCCGTTCGCCTTCGACTGGCGCCTGCCCGTGCCGCACGTGCTCGAGGTCGAGCTGCGCGACCGCGGCGGCGCGGCCTTCCACCGCCAGCGCTTCGCCTGCGACCGCGAGGACCAGGTCTGCGTCGACGATCGCCACGATTGGCCCGCTCCTCCGCCGGACCCGACGCGGGACGATCCGGACTTCGTCGCCCGCAAGCGCGATCGCCTGCTGGCCCTGCTCGGACGGTTCTCGCGCTGGACGACCCTCGACGGCGCGCCGTCGGACTTCAGCGTCGTCAGCGCCGATCGCCGGACCCGCTTCGACCTGATGCGGCCCGACGCGTGCCGGCGCATCGCCGCGTTCATCGAGGATCGCTTCGCCACGGACCCCGACCGGCTCGCCGCCGCCTGCCTGCTGGTCCACCAGCGCGCGTTCGTCACCCACTGCCTCGAGCTGGCGGCGGTGCATCCCGGCGCCTCGCCGGCGACCGCGATGCGCCTGGGCGGCGGCCACTGCTACGCGCGCGCCACGGCCCTGGCAGGCGTGGTCGCCGCGATGCGCTCGACGGACGGGAGCGCGTTCAACGCCCGCATCGCCTTCGTGCTCGGCCACGTCATCGTCGCCGTCGGAGGCGACGATCCGTGGCTGTTCGATCCGTCGTTCGGCAGCTTCTTCTACCGGCACGACAACCGCGGCCTGGCGACGCGCGCACAGATCGCGGCCGACCTCACGCTGGCGGACCGCTTCATCCCGGAGCGTCGCTTCAACTTCTCGCGGCCGGACACCCACGTGCTGGCGCCGGTCGGCAACGTCCGCTGGCCCAGCGCGGCCGCACCGCGCTCAGCGGGCGACGCGAGCTGAGGAGGAGCGGCAGGGCGCCAGCTTCCGCGAGCTCCCGTCGCGCGCGACGACCTGCGCCGAGCGCTTGCATCCCTGGCGGCGGCGCGGCCAATGGCGCCGGCGCCAGCCAGGGGACCGCATGTACATCGTCTTCGTCCGCATCCAGGTCCTGCCCGAGCACGTCGACGCCTTCGTCGACGCGACGCGCGACAACCACGTGCATTCGCTGCGGGAACCGGGCTGCCGGCGCTTCGACCTGCTGCGCGCCGGCGACGACCCGACGCGCTTCGCGCTCGACGAGGCCTACGACGACGAGGCGGCCTTCAAGGCGCACCAGCAGACCGCGCACTTCTTCCGCTGGCGCGAGCTCGTCGCGCCGATGATGGCCGTGCCACGCGTGCGCGACGGGTTCCACTCGGTGCTGCCGGCGTGAGCTGGTCGTTCCAGCACGCGACCGAGATCCGGTTCGGCGCCGGCGTCGCCGGCGGCGTCGGCGCGGCGGCGGCGCGGTTCGGCCGTCAGGCGCTGCTGGTCACCGGCGGCGCGTCGTTCGCGCGCGCGCCGTGGGCGCCAGCGCTGATCGAATCCTTCGCCACGGCGGGAGTGGGCGTGGCGCGCTTCGCCGTCGCCGCCGAGCCCGACACCGCGGTGGTCGATGCCGCCGCGCGGGCGGCGCACGCCTGCGATTGCGTGGTCGCGATCGGCGGCGGCTCGGCGATGGACGTCGCCAAGGCCGCGGCCGTGCTGGCCGCGAATGGCGGCGCGGCGATCGACTACCTCGAGGGCCTGCCGCACGGCGGCGGAAAGCCGATCACGCGCGCTCCACTGCCCGTCATCTGCGCGCCGACGACCGCCGGGACCGGATCGGAGGTGACGAAGAACGCGGTGCTGCAGGCCGGCGCCTTCAAGGTCAAGCGCAGCATGCGCTCCGATCTCATGTTCCCGCGCCTCGCGCTGGTCGATCCGCTCCTGCTGGCGAGCTGCCCGCGCCCGATCGCCGCCGCCTGTGGCTTCGACGCCTTGACGCACCTGGTCGAGAGCTGGTGCTCGCCGCGCGCATCGCCGCTGATCGACGCTCTGGCGGGCGACGGCATCGCGCGCGCCCATCGCTCGCTGCGGCGCCTCGCGGCAGGCGCCGCTCCGATGGAGGTCGCCGAGGACCTGGCGCTCGCCGCGACGCTCGGCGGGATCTGCCTGGTCAACGCCGGCCTGGGCGCGGCGCACGGGCTGGTCGCGCCGCTGGGCGGCCTGTTCGCGGACGCGCCGCATGGCGCCGCGCTGGCGTGCCTGCTGCCGGCGACGCTGCGCGTGAACGCCGCGGCGGCCGCGCGCGCCGGCGCCTCGCGCGCGCGCGAACGTCTCGGAGCCGTGGCGAGCATGCTGGGCCACGCAGGCGGCGATGTCGCGGCGGCGTGTGCGGATCTCGACGCGCTGCGTCGGGCGCTCGCGCTGCCGGGCCTCGGCGCTTATGGCGTCACCGTCCATGACCTCGGATCGATCGCCGCCGCGCCGAGCGGGAGCCTCGGCACCAATCCCGTCACGCTGAGCGGCGAGGAGCTGGTCGCGATCCTGCGCAGCTCGCTGTGAGCCGGCTCAGTCGCTCTCGGCGTTGGCGATCCACTCGACCTTGACCATCGCGAGCCTGACCGTGCCGGTGTTGGCGTCGGTCGTACCGGCGCGGGCGACCTG
>DASPLE010000103.1:0-6327 GCA_035627695.1 Planctomycetota bacterium | reverse complement strand
TGCTTGGCGGCGATCGCGCCGTCCATCCCCTTCACGACCAGGTCGGCGGCTTCGATCCAGCCGAGGTGCCGCAGCATCATCTCCCCCGAGAGGATCACCGATCCCGGGTTCACCTTGTCCTGGTTCGCGTACTTCGGCGCCGTTCCGTGTGTCGCCTCGAAGACGGCGTGGCCGGTGACGTAATTGATGTTGCCGCCCGGTGCGATGCCGATACCGCCGACCTGCGCCGCCAGCGCGTCCGAGATGTAGTCGCCGTTGAGGTTCAGCGTCGCGAGCACGCTGTACTCGGCCGGGCGCAGCAGGATCTGCTGCAGCATCGCGTCGGCGATCACATCCTTGATGATGATCTCCTTGCCGGTCTTCGGGTTCTTCAGGCGGCACCACGGCCCCTTGTCGATGACCGTCGCGCCGTACTTCTGCTGCGCGAGCTCGTAGCCCCACTGCATGAAGGCACCTTCGGTGTACTTCATGATGTTGCCCTTGTGCACCAGCGTGACGCTGGGCTTGTCGTGGGCGATGGCGTAGTCGATCGCGGCGGTGATCAGGCGCTGCGAGCCCTCCTTCGAGACCGGCTTCACGCCGAAGCCCGAGGTCTCCGGGAAGCGGACCTTCTTCACGACCTTCAGCTCTTCGAGCAGCTTGCGCACCTTCTGCGCCTCGGGCGAACCCGCGGCGAATTCGATGCCGGCGTAGATGTCCTCGCAGTTCTCGCGGAAGATCACCATGTCGACCAGTTCGGGCTGCTTCACCGGGCTCGGCACGCCGGTGAAGTACTGCACCGGGCGCAGGCAGACGTAGAGGTCGAGCATCTGGCGCAGCGCGACGTTGATCGAGCGGATGCCGCCGCCGACCGGCGTGGTCATCGGGCCCTTGATGCCGATGACGTACTCGTCGATCGCGTCGAGGGTCTCCTGCGGCAGCCACCACTCGGCCTTGTTGTTCGGGCTGGTCGGATCGCCGCCGCTGAGGGTCACCGACTTCTCGCCGGCGAAGACCTCCATCCACGCGATCGACTTCTTGCCGCCGAAGGCCTTCTTGACCGCGGCGTCGAGGACGCGAACCGACGCCTTCCAGATGTCCGGTCCGGTGCCGTCGCCCTCGATGTAGCAGATGATCGGATGATCCGGGATCATCAGCTTGCCGTTGGTCAGCGTGATCTTCTGGCCGTTGGCCGGCTTGACCGGACGGGTGGGGCTGGGCTTGGCGGCGGCATCGGCCATGGGAGGACTCCGGCAGGGCTTGCGTGTTGGGAGGAGGGGTTTGGGAGGCGCATGATGGAGGACCCCCCGGGGCCGGCTAGAGCCGAGGCCGACGGTGCGAACCCCATGCGCCGTGCGGCGGCGGCAGCCGATGGTCGGCGCATGCGCTCGGGGGGCGGGCGCCAGCCCAACTGTCCATTTTGCGGCGCAAACACCGTGCTTCCGTCGCGCTAGCGTGCGCGGTAGCGTCCCGCCCATGAAACCCGCCACCGCCACCGCGACCTACACGTTCTCCCACGACTACTTCAAATTGCCCGCCGGTTTCCCGCTCGGCGACTGCCACGGGCTCGCGGTCGACAAGCGCGACCACGTCTTCGTCCTGCAGCAGAACGGCGACGACAAGCACCCGGCGGTGCTCGAGTTCGACAACACCGGGAAATACGTCGGCGGCTGGGGCAACCGTTTCGCCAAGGGCGCGCACGGCTTCGCCTATGACCAGCGCGACGGCAAGGAGTTCCTCTACATCGTCGACTACGACAGCCCCGACCAGGTGGTGAAATGCACGCTCGACGGCAAGGAGCTGATGACGCTCAAGGCGCCGAAGCACGCGGCCTACCACAACGGCAACGGCTACCGTCCGACCGACGTCGCCGTCGCCCCGAACGGCGACATCTACGTGACCGACGGCTACGGCCAGTCGCTCATCCACCGCTACACCGCCGCCGGCGAGCACGTCCAGACCATCGGCTGGAAGGGCAAGGCGCCCGGCCAGTTCGAGTGCCCGCACGGCATCTGCATCGACGCGCGCGGCGCCGAGCCGGTGCTGCTGGTCGCCGACCGCGCCAACGTGCGCGTGCAGGTCCTGTCGCTCACCGGCCAGCACAAGCAGACCATCATCTCGCGCGGCCTGCGCTATCCGTGCACCGTGCGCGTGCACGGCGACGTCACCATCATTCCCGACCTGTTCGGCGCGGTGCTGGTGTGGGACAAGAACTACAACCACGTCGCCACCCTCGGCGCGCATCCCGACATGCGCCCCGGCGAGTGGCCCGGCCACGTCCCCGGCTACCCGAGCGTCCCGCGCGAGGACCGCATCGCCGGCCGCTTCATCAGCCCGCACGGCATCACCCGCGATTCGAAGGGCAACATCTTCGTCGGCGAGTGGCTGCGCGACGGCGGCCGCCTGACCAAGCTGTCGCCGGCTTGATCGAGCGAGCTCGAGGCTCGAGGTTCGAGCCTCGAAGCTCGAAGCTCGAAGCTCGAAGCTCGAAGCTCGAAGCTCGAAGCTCGACGCTCGACGCTGGAAGAAGAAGCCCCGGTCGCTCGTGCGGCCGGGGCTTCTTCGTGTCGGCCATCTCCCACAGTCGCCGCGAGGCCCCTCGTACGTCGAATGTCGTCGAGCCCAGCCTTGGTGTGGCGCGCGCAGGACGACGCTGGGGGATGGCATCGGCGGAACCGATGCCATGACGTCGCCAGCGCGAGCACCGCCATGCCATCGTCCTCGCATCCGAACGCAGCCGACGATGCGACCAGGCGCGGGTTCGTGCGCGTGCGCGGCGCGCGTGAGAACAATCTGAAGGACGTCGACGTCGACATCCCGCGCGACGCCTTCGTGGTGTTCTCCGGCGTGTCCGGATCGGGCAAATCGTCGCTCGCCTTCGGGACGCTGTACGCCGAGGCGCAGCGGCGCTATTTCGAATCGGTCGCGCCGTACGCGCGGCGGCTGATCGACCAGGTCGGCGTTCCGGACGTCGATGCGATCGAGGGGCTGCTGCCGGCGGTCGCGCTGCAGCAGCAACGCGGCACGCCGAGCACCCGCTCGTCCGTCGGCAGCGTGACGACGCTGTCGAGCCTGGTGCGCATGCTCTACTCGCGCGCGGGCAGCTATCCGCCGCGCCAGCCGATGCTCTACGCCGAGGACTTCTCGCCGAACACGCCGCAGGGGGCTTGCCCGACCTGTCATGGCCTGGGCAAGGTCTACGAGGTCACCGAGAAGTCGATGGTTCCCGACGACTCGCTGACCATCCGCGAGCGCGCCGTGGCGTCGTGGCCGCCGGCGTGGGGCGGGCAGAACCAGCGCGACATCCTCGTCAGCCTCGGCTACGACGTCGACAAGCCGTGGCGCGATCTGCCGAAGAAGCAGCGCGACTTCATCCTCTACACGGAGGAGCAGCCGACCGCGCCGGTCTATCCGGGCCTGACGCCGGCGCAGACCCGCGCCGCGATCAAGCGCGGCGCCGAGCCCGACTACCAGGGCACCTTCATCGGCGCGCGCCGCTACGTGCTGCAGACCTTCGCCACCACGCAGAGCGCGCTGATGAAGAAGCGCGTCGCGCGCTTCATGACCGGCTCGGCCTGTCCGACCTGCGACGGCAAGCGCCTGAAGCGCGAGGCGCTGTCGGTGACGTTCGCCGGCTACGACATCGGCGAGCTCGCGCGCCTGCCGCTGCGCCGGCTGGCCGAGGTCCTGCGCCCGATGGCGGCCGGCGACTTCGCGTCCGGCGCCGGCGACGATGCGGCGACCATGACGCGCGCCGAGGGCGCCGCCGACTCCGCGCGTCGCGTCGCCGGCGGCGGCGCCGCGCACGCCGGCGCGCCGGACGTGCGCCGCACGCCCAACCTGTCCGAGGAGAAGCGCATCGCCGCGCAGCGCATCACCAGCGATCTGCTGGAGCGCCTGACGACGCTCGACGAGCTCGGGCTGGGCTACCTGACGCTGGAGCGCAGCACCCCGACGCTCTCGCCCGGCGAGCTGCAGCGCCTGCGCCTGGCGACGCAGATCCGCTCGAACCTGTTCGGCGTGGTCTACGTGCTCGACGAGCCGTCGGCGGGCCTGCACCCCGCCGACAGCGAGGCGCTGATCATCGCGCTCGACCAGCTCAAGCGCTCGGGCAACTCGCTGTTCGTGGTCGAGCACGATCTCGACCTGATGCGCCGCGCCGACTGGCTGGTCGACGTCGGTCCCGCCGCGGGCGAGAAGGGCGGCCGCGTGCTGTACAGCGGTCCGCCGGACGGCCTGCGCGCGATCACCGCATCGCAGACCGCGCGGCATCTCTTCGCCCACGGGAGCGCGCCGCGCCGCGCGCCGCGCACGCCCACCGGCTGGCTGCGTCTCGCGGCCATCACGCGCAACAATGTCCAGGGGCTCGACGTGGCCTTCCCGCTCGGCGTCCTCACGGCGGTGACGGGCGTCTCGGGTTCGGGCAAGTCGAGCCTGGTCAGCCAGGCGCTGGTCGAGCTCGTGGCGACGCAGCTCGGCGACGAGCCAGGCGACGAGGCGCCGGCGGACGACGTCGACGGCGACGACGACACGCCGCTGGCGCCGGTCGCCGGACGCATCGTCAGCGGGATGGAGGGCATCAGGCGCCTGATCCGCGTCGACCAGAAGCCGATCGGCCGCACGCCGCGCTCGAACCTCGCGACCTACACGGGGCTGTTCGACCATGTCCGTCGGCTGTTCGCCGAGACGAGAGGCGCGCGCGCCAAGCGCTACGACGCCGGACGCTTCTCCTTCAACGTCGCCAAGGGGCGCTGCGAGACCTGCGAGGGCGAGGGCTTCGTCAGCGTCGAGCTGCTGTTCATGCCGAGCGCGTACGCGCCGTGCCCGACCTGCCACGGCGCGCGCTACAACGCGGCGACGCTGCAGGTGACGTATCGCGAGCGCACCATCGCCGAGGTCCTCGGCATGACCGTCGACGAGGCTTGCGCCTTCTTCGCCGGGCAGCCGGCGGTCGCGCGGCCGCTGACACTGCTCCAGGACATCGGCCTCGGCTACCTGCGCCTCGGCCAGCCGGCGACCGAGCTCTCCGGCGGCGAGGCCCAGCGCATCAAGCTCGCGACCGAGCTGCAGCGCGCCCAGCGCGGCGACAGCCTCTACGTGCTCGACGAGCCGACCACCGGCCTGCATCCGAGCGACGTCGACCGGCTCATGGCGCAGTTCGACGCGCTGGTCGCCGCCGGCAACACGGTGATCGTCGTCGAGCACGACCTGCGCCTGGTCGCTTCGTGCGACTGGGTCATCGACATGGGGCCAGGCGCGGGCGCTGACGGCGGTCTGGTGGTGGCGACCGGCACGCCGGAGGAGGTCAGCCGCGCCGCCGACAGCCGGACGGCGCCCTACCTGGCCAGGCAGATCGCCGGCTGAGCCGCTCGGTGCGCGGCGGGTCCCGGCGGATCCTCAGCGGAACCAGTACCCGCTGGTCGTCACCGTGCGCCCGAGCCGCGCGCCGATCTCGCGCAGCACCTCGGGGCAGAAGAAGTAGTAGCGGAACTCGCTGATCGCGCCGTCGCTGGTCGTGAAGCGCAGCACGTCGCCGACCGATCGCGTGTCGGCGCCGTCGTCGGGATAGGTGAAGAGCACCATGGTCTCGCCATCGATGACCACCGTCTCGGCGAGCACCGTGCAGCCGACCTCGGTCACGGTGTGGGCGATCGAGCCGCCCATGATCTCGTCGCGCGTCTCCTCGTGGACCAGGCCGATGACCTCCGCGCGGCAGTGCGGCGCGAGCACGGCGCGCAGCGCCGGCAGGTCGCGGGCGTTGAAGGCGCTGACGAACGCGGCGAGCAGCCCCGCATCGACGCGCTTCGCGGGCAGGCGCCGGCGTTCGACCGGCGCCGCCGCGCGCAGGCGGTCGCGTCCGCGGTGGAGCGCGGCGCGGACGGCGCCCTCGCCGCTGTCGAGGCAGGCGGCGGCATCGGCCGCGCTCAGTCCCAGGCCGTCGACCAGCGCCACCACCGCGCGCTCGCGCGGCGGCAGGGCGAGCAGGATCTCGGCGGCCTCGCCGAACTCGACCGGATCGACCGCCGCCGGCGCGACGGGCTCGGCGAGCGCCGGCGCGCCCTCGCGGTCGGCGCGGCGCAGGTCGATCCAGCGGTTGGTGGCGATGCGCAGCAGCCAGGGGCGGATCGGCGGCAGGTCGGCGAAACGCCGCGACAGCGACGCGAACGCGCGCAGGACGGTGTCCTGGACCAGGTCCTCGGCGTCCCAGGGATCGCCGGTCAGCCAGCGGCAGTGGCGGTAGAGGTCGGGCCGGTGCGGCTCGACCAGCGCCTGGAAGCGCTTGCGGCAGCGCTGCAGATCATCGCGCAGGGTGTCGGGCGGGGCGGGGTCGGTCATAGCGGTTCCAGG
>DASPLE010000102.1:0-6576 GCA_035627695.1 Planctomycetota bacterium | reverse complement strand
GGCCGCTCCGGCGAGCGCGGCGAGCGCGGCGATGATCAGGGTGCGGTGGCGGAGCATGCTCATTCCGCCTTGCCGCCCTGGAGCGCGGCCGGCCCGTAGCGCTCGATGTCCTCCTTCAGCTTCGGCAGGCAGGCGATGCAGCCGATGCCGATGGGCTGGCCGCGGTAGTCGACGGTCGGCAGGGACGGGTCGACCTCCATGCCGCACACCGCGCAGATGCTGTTGGCCGGAGCGGCGGACGCGGCGGTCGCGGCGGTCGCGGCGGTCGCGGCGGGCACCGCCGGCGTGGCGCCATCGCTGCGTGTGGGTTCGACGCTCGCGTGCGATGCCGGCCCAGGCACGGCGCCGGGCGATGCGGCGTCCGGCTGATGCAGCGCCGTGCGCACGACCAGGGCGACCATGGCGCCGATGGCGAACGAGATCAGGGCGATGACGGCGGTCTTCATGGGCGTTCTCCGGGTTCGGATAGGAGCGGGATGAGATCGGCGGCGGCCTCGGCGAGGGCGAGCTCGGCGTCCAGCGCGCGGCGGCGCGCGTCGCTCAGCTCGTCGAGCCGTGCGAAGACGTCGCGCACCCCCGCGCCGCGACCGGCGGCGGCATCGGCGCGGCTGGCGGCGACCGCGGCCTCGAGGCGCTGGACGACGGCATCGATGCGCGCGCGCGTGGCCTCGGCCTGCGCGACGGCGCGCTGCGCGCGCGCGTACGTCGCCGCGGCCCGAGCCCGCGCGGCGTCGCCGTCGCGCAGCGCGGCCTCGCGCTCGGCGCGGGCCGCATCGGCGTGCGCGCGCGCCGGGCGCTGATCGATCGGCACGCTGATGCCCAGCATCACGCGGTACTCGTCCTCGTCGGCGTTCGCCAGGTCCTCGCGCTCCCAGCCGACGCCGACGCTCAGGCCCGGGCGGTGCTCGGCGCGCGCCATGTCCGCCTCGGCCGCGGCGATCGCGGCGCGGGCACCGGCGGTGGCGAGATCGGGGTGATGCTCGGGCCGCGCGCCGGTGAGCACCAACGCGGGCGGCGTGGGCAGCACCGCGTCGCGGCCCGTGCCGAGCGCGGCGCGCGCGTCGTCGCGCGCATCGTCGGCCATGCGCCGCAGGTCGTCGTGCTCGATCGCGAGCAGGTCGCGGCGTCCGCGCAGGGCGACGATCTCGCCGGCGTCGGCGCCGTCGGGCAGCGCCGCCGCGGCCAGGCGCGCGGCGATCAGGGCGTCGACCCGCGCCGCCTGGCCGGCGACCACGTCGGCCGCGCGGTCGCGCGCGTCGGCGGTGGCGATGGCGCGGTACGCGTCGGCGGCGACGCGCGCGCGCACCGCGCGCACGTCGGCCGACGCCAGGAGGGCTTCGGCGCCGGCGCGATCGCGCGCCGCGCGTCGTTCGCCCCAGCGCGGCAGCTCCTGCTCGAGCGCGAGGTCGACGCCGTCGTGGTCGCGGCGCGGGGTGCGCATGCCCTCGACCGACAGCCGGGGATGCGGCAGCGACCCGGCGGCCGACGCGCGCGACCGCGCCGCGCTCCGCCGCGCGCGCGCGGCGGCGACCTCGGGCGCCTGCGCGACCGCCACGGCGAAATCGTCGGCAGGCATCGCCGTCGCGGCGGTGACGACGCGCGGCTCGGGCCGCGCGACGCCGGGGCCATGGCAGGCGGCCATGAGGGGGACGAGCGCGGCCAGGCGCGCCCATGCGGATGGGGACATGGATTCCTCGTGTGGTCGGGTTGCGGCGCGTGCGCGCCGGTCCGACCGCTAGACGAGGATGCGTCGACAGCTCAACCAGCATCGGCGCTGGTCGGGCGGATCGCGACCGCGCGCGGCGACCGGAGCGCGCCGGACGACGATGGGGACCAGCCGCGCCATCGGCGGCGGCGTGGGCGCCAATGCCGGCAGGTCGACGTTCGCCGGCAGCGCGATGGCGAGAACCGGCGCCGGCGGCAACGGCGTCAGCTTGCAGCCGCAGCCGTCATCGGGGCGCGCGCAGGCGGCGCAGCCCGAGGGCGCCGCGCAGCAGCACGACGGAGCCGCGGCGAACGCGCCGCGCGGCGCCAGATCCCACCCGCTGGCGAGCAGCGCGAGGACGGCGACCAGGATGGCGGCGAGGCGGTCCATCTGCAGCCGAGCCTATGACCGCCAGTCCGCGCGACAACGCGGGTATGGGACCGCTCTCCGGCGGGATCCCCGCGCCGACCCTCGATCAGGCCGCGGGGCATCGGCATCGCCGGAGACCGCGGGAGATCCGGAAAAGGAGCGACCCTGGGCTGGAACCCAGGGTCGCGGACCGCCTCACGGCGACGTGGTGGAGATAAGGAGATTCGAACTCCTGACCTGTTCATTGCGAACGAACCGCTCTACCAACTGAGCTATATCCCCGAGCGCGTCGTCCCTTCTAGGATCGCTGCCGGTCGACGCCAGGGCTTTGTCCCGCGGGTTTCCCGCAGCCGGCGCAGGGCTGGCTACTTGCAACGAATCGCAGCGACCGCAACGTCTGGCGCCTCCTGGAGAGCGGTCATGGCGATGCAGCGCACACTGGTCCTGTTGAAGCCCGATGCCGTCCAACGCGGACTGGTCGGCGAGCTGATCAGCCGGCTCGAACGGAAGGGACTGCTGGCGATCGGCATGCGCATGCTGGTGCCGTCCGCGACCACCGCGACGCAGCATTATCAGGAACACGCGCAGAAGCCGTTCTTCCCGAGCCTGCTCAAGTTCATCACCAGCGGACCGCTGGTGGCGCTGGCGCTGGAAGGCGACGAGGCCGTCACCGTGGTGCGCAACCTGGTCGGCGCGACCGACGGCCGCAAGGCGGCTCCCGGCACGATCCGCGGGGATTTCTCGATCTCGCGCTCGGCCAACCTGGTGCACGGCAGCGACAGCCCCGAAGCCGCCGAACGCGAGATGAAGATCTGGTTCCCCGAGGGCTTCGTGACCTGGTCGCGCTGCGACAAGCCCTGGCTCGACGCGGAATAGCGCTCCGGCCCGCGGGCCGCTGCAATACCGTGCTCCTGCGCGGCTCACGCCGCGCGCGCTGTCTCGTGGTGTAACGGTAGCACTAGGGATTTTGACTCCCTCAGTCCTGGTTCGAATCCAGGCGAGACAACCATTCCGCCTGTTCCCGACGACGGCTGCGTAGACGGTCGTCGAGCCGCGTCGCCTACGATGGCTGCATGGATACGCCTCGCCTGATCACGGTCGCCGTCGGCGATGCGCGGCTCGCCGGCGATCTGACGTCGCCCGACGAGGCCCGGGGGGTGGTGCTGTTCGCGCATGGCAGCGGGTCCGGCCGCTTCAGCCCGCGCAACCGGTTCGTCGCCGGAGCGCTCAACCGCCGCGGCATGGCGACGCTGCTCATCGATCTGCTGACCGCCGAGGAGGACGAGGCCGAAGCCGCCGGCGGCCATCGGCGTTTCGACATCGCGCTGCTCGCCGGCCGGCTGATGGCCGCGGTCGCCTGGCTGCGCGCCGACCCGCGCTGCGCGTCTCTGCCGATCGGGTTGTTCGGCGCCAGCACCGGCGCGGCGGCGGCGTTGGTGGTCGCGGCGCGGGAGCCCGAGGCGATCGCGGCGGTGGTGTCGCGCGGTGGACGACCCGATCTCGCCGGGCACGCGCTGCGCGGCGTCCGGGCGCCGACGCTGCTGATCGTCGGCGGCGACGATCGCGAGGTGCTGGCGCTCAACCGCTGGGCGCTCGATCGCCTGCAGTGCGAATGCGCGATCGAGATCGTCCCCGGAGCCGGACACCTGTTCGCCGAGGACGGCGCTCTCGACCGGGTCGCCGAGCTCGCCAGCGAGTGGTTCGCGGCGCGCCTGGCGACGACCGCGATGCGCTGATCAGCCGGTCCAGCCCAGCGCACGCGCGTGCGCGATCAGCGCCGCTTCGTCGGCGCTGTTCCAGAGCGGCACGCACGGGCACAGCGCGCGCCAGCTCTTCCAGTCGTCGCTGGGCACGAGCGCGACCGTGACGCCATCGCGGCTGGAGACTTTCGCCGGGCCTTCGCCTCCGGCGCCTCCGGCCATCATCGCGCGCTCGGCGTGGCGGAACTGACCGGGGAAGAAGCTGCTGACGTCGACCTCGTAGGTGCCATCGCGGCAGCCCTCGATGACCCATGCCAGCGGATCGTAGACCTGGGCATGCACGTAGGGGACCTCGACGCAGCTGCGCGTCGCCGAGGTCCCGTAGGGGCGCAACGGGACGTTCCACAGTCCGCTGGCGATCTCGTGCAGCCGCCGCTCGACGGTGCCGTCGCGCCATGCCCAATGGTTGACGCTGACGCGCGCGAGAGCGCCACGGAAGCAGGTCGACTGGGTTGGTACGCGGAGCGCCATGGCGGAGAGGGCGTATTTCGTATGAGGCGCGCCCTCGTCCGCAAGTCGAGTTTGACGGAGGTGATCCAGCGAACTGCCGCACCGTTCAGCGGCGCGCGTTCGGCACCAGGTACTGCCCGAGCGAGCCGACCAGCGCGACATAGCCCGAGAAGGTCGCCGGCTTGAGGAAATAGCCGTCCGCGTCGAGCGCCCGGGCGCGTGAGCGCTCCGCCGGTCGATCCGACGAGGTCAGCACGACCGTCGGGACGTTGCGCAGTCGCTCGTGCTGCTTGATGAACGCGAGCAGCTCGAAGCCCGACCGCACCGGCAGGTTCAGGTCGAGGACGATGAGCTGGTAGGGGGACGTCGCGCATTGCGCCGCATCGCACAGCGCGGTCATGCCGGCGCGGCCATCGCAGCGCACGTCGAAGCGCAGGTGCCTGGCCGGCTCGAAGCTCTCCTCGAAGCCCAACCGCAGCAATTCGACGTCGCCGGGATTATCTTCTATCAGCAGGACCTGCATCGATTCCTGGATCGCAGTCACGGTGGCCAGGCTAGGAAAGCGGCGCGAAGTCCTCAAGACCAAAGACACGACGTGGTACTGCTCCGGCCGACGTGGGCCGTGCGGGCCGCCATCGGGCATGGTCGCGCTGTCGCGCCGTCCTGGATGCGCTGACGAGCGGCGCTGGACGCGTGGCTGGGACGGTGCGGTCGGCGATTGCCGGGAACTCCACCGTCCGGTGTCCTGAACCGGTGATCCAGGCCATCGCTGCGCGCCGCCTCGAGCCTCGAGCCTCGAGCTTCGAGCCTCGAGCTTCGGGCTATGAGCTTCGCGCTCGAGCGCGTCGTCCGGCGCTTGAGGAATGTGATCCGCCCGACCGCGCTGTAGCGATGTCGCGCAGTCTGCGATGGCGGCGCTGTGGCGGCGGAGTAGACTCGCGGTGCCCCTGCTGTGTTCGAGGTCTGGCCGCAATCCCCTGACCTTTCAAACGCTTCGGGGACCTGATACTCCCGGAAAGGCCATGCCTGGAAGGGGAGGTTCCCACCTGAGCCATACGGTTCAGGGAACGCCTGCTGGATACGGCACGAGCGGAGGCATTCTTGACGCCGGCGACACGACCGTGCCGCCGGCGTCGTCTTTTCCACGGCTGACCACTCCATCCTCGGACGGACACGCGTTGCGCATCACCCTCGCCCAGGCCATGGGCACCTGCTTCGGCGTCCAGGACGCGATCGACCTCGCGCTCGATCCGCAGTTCAAGGATCGGCTGACGGTGGTCGGGCAGCTGGTGCACAACCCGCAGGTGACCGAACGGCTGCGCGCCAACGGCGTGCGCATCGTCGAGCGCAGCGAGGTCGACTCGATCACCACCGAGGCGGTGATGATCACCGCGCACGGCGCGTCGGATTCGACCAAGAAGGACCTCGAGGCGCGCGGCTTCACGGTCTACGACGCGACCTGCCCGCTGGTCATCCGCCTGCACAAGCTGGCGCGCTTCCTCGAACGCCAGGGCTACTTCACCGTGGTCATCGGCCAGGCGGAGCACGTCGAGGTGCGCGGCGTGGTCGGCAACCTGCGCTCGGCCGCGGTCGTGCACGACATCGGCGATCTCGCGCCGCTGGCCGGCCACGCGCGCATCGGCATCGTCAGCCAGACCACCAACCGCCTCGAGAAGGTCCGCACGATCGTCGACGCCATCCGCGCGATCCCGGGCGTCACCGAGGTGCGCTTCATCGACACCATCTGCCAGCCCGTGAAGGACCGTCAGCAGGCGATCCTGGATCTGCTGAGCCAGGACATCGACCTCGGTATCGTCATCGGCGGCCGCGAGAGCGCGAACACCCGCAAGCTGGCCGAGCTGATCCGCGACCACGGCATCGAGTCGCACCACATCGAACGCGCCAGCGACCTCGATCCGGCGTGGTTCGTCGGCCGCG
The DNA here is from genome assembly GCA_035627695.1 of Planctomycetota bacterium. Taxonomy (GTDB): domain Bacteria; phylum Planctomycetota; class UBA11346; order UBA11346; family UBA11346; genus DASPLE01. The sequence goes on along the minus strand of DASPLE010000102.1, from coordinate 354 downwards.
CGCACGTCGGCATCACCGCCGGCACGAGCACGCCGCAGGACATCATCGAGGAGGTCTCGACGGCGATCCGCGGGTTGGCCGCCACGGCGGGGTGAGTCCGGGATCCGCGCCCCCGGTCGGCGCGACCCCTTGTGCCGCATCCGCTTAGCGGCGGCGACGTCGCAGCGCGGTCGGCAGCGGTGCGGACGTCGCGGGACCGCCTCGCCCGAAGCGTTCCATCTGTCGCTGGCTCGTGCGGTTCTTTCCTCCCAGCGCGTCGCGCCTACCCTGCCGCTCCATGATCGACGAGCCGGCTCCGGATGAGATCGCGGTGGGCACCGCCACGACCGAGGCGCCCGGCGATGCCGTCGAGAA
>DASPLE010000101.1:0-20488 GCA_035627695.1 Planctomycetota bacterium | reverse complement strand
CGTCGTGACCTGCTGCGCCGCCGACGCGCAGGCGGTGACCATCGTCCTCGACCTCGCCGGCCGCACGCCGCCCCCGGATGGCGCGTGGCTGCGCGTGCGGGGCAGGATCGCGACGCCGGCGGCGGTCGAGAGCTGGGAGGTCTGCCAGGTGCGCGTCGATGAGCTGACCGCGATCGATGCACCGGTCGACCCGTACGATTGGATGGCACCTTCTTATTGAGCGCATACGTGGCCCGTCGCACGGCGGGCGGCGACGGCGCGTCGAGGGCTCGGGCAGGTAGCTCGACGCTGCTCGCGGAATCGCTCTAGGTTGCACACCAATGCCACGCGACATCGACTTGGTCGTCCTCTCCGACATCCACCTGGGGACGAGGTCGTGCCGCGCGGACGACCTCGAACGTTATCTGGCGTCGATCGCGCCGCGCCGCCTGGTGCTCAATGGCGACATCGTCGACGTGCGCGAATGGGGCAAGGGCTGGTGGCCCGCCGCCCACACCCGCGTCGTCGAGCGCTTCCTCGCGCTGGCCGACGCCGGCTGCGAGGTGCACTACGTCACCGGCAACCACGACGCGCTGCTGCGCCTGATGACGGATCGGCGCATCGCCGGGCTGCGGCTGGTCGATCAGCTGGAACTCGAGCTCGGCGGCCGGCGCACGCTGTTCACGCACGGCGACCGCATCGAGCACGCGCTGCCGATCAACCGGCTGCTGCGGCGCGTCGCCTGCACGGGCTACAACGCGCTGCGCGGCATCGACCGCGCGGTGAACACGGCGATCCGACCGTTGACCGATCGCCGCATCGGGCTGCTGCGCGCGACCAAGGTGCTCGGACGCGCGCACATCGACCGCTACGACCTGGCCTGCGCCCGCTCCGGCGCCGAACGCGGCTACGACTCGATCGTCGTCGGCCACATCCACCGCCCGCGCGTCGCCGAGCTCGACGTCGGCGGCCGGTCGATGCTGTACGTCAATTCAGGCGACTGGGTCGGCCACGCCTCGGCGCTCGAGCACGACGAGCGCACCGGCTGGCGCGTCGTGCACGCGGATCGCGAGCCCGACGGCGTGCCCGTGACGCTGGACCGCCCCGCGATGGGGTGAGCGGTCGCGGACGCTGGAACCGGCGGCGCGCCAGCCCGTCCAAGGGGCATGGAGCCTGCCATGCGCGCCCTCGTCCCCACCCTGTTCGCCGCCGTTCTCGCCGCCCAGGACATCGGTCCGCAGGCCATCGCCCCGGGAGGTTGCGAGCGGCCGGTCCACGATTGCGCCCAGGCGGTCGCCGGGATGGCCGGTGACCAGCGCGTGGCCGAGGCCTTCCGCGCGCGCGGCCTGGACGTGCTGTCGTTGACCTGGGAGGACACCGGCCGCTGGAAGGGGTCCAGCGTCGGACCGAACATCAGCGACCTGACCATCCAGGTCCTCGGCCGGCCAGCTGCGCACCACGGCTGGTGCATGCCGGTGGTGCGCTACCCGAACTTCGCCGACACCACCTGCGACGTGCCCATCGACCGGCTGAAGCTGCTGGTCGGCAACGAGCGCGGCTCGGCGCTGCGCGCGATCGACCTGCGCACCTACCTGCGCGACTTCGCGGCGCACCAGCACGCGCCGACCGGGTTCCTGACCGGCGCGCTGGTCGGCGACCGCGACGACGTCGTGCTGGCGTCGGCGCAGGCGTGCTTCCTGCCGGTCGAACCCGGCGCGACCACGACCTTCGCGCCCGTGCTGTTCAATTACCAGAGCACCGCGGGCTCGCCGGCGGTGCTGACCATCGTCGCCACGCCGGAAGGCACCTCGGCGCAGGTCATCACCAACGACGGCGTGGCCGCGAGCGGCGTCTGGCGCGGCCAGCGCCTGTTCCACAACCGCGCGGGTCGACGCGCGCCGCTGACGGCGCAGCGTTTCAGCGACCACCGCGCGCGGCAGGACGCCGATGGCACGCCGGTCGCCCAGGACGCGGCGACGCGCGACGGCCTGTCGCTGGTCCTGGTCATCCAGGTGCCGCTGGTGGTGCCGGAGCCGCCGATCCGCGCGCTCGAAGGCGCTTGTCCCGCCGCGGCCGACCTGAAGTGCGAGATGGCGGCGGTGGCGGGCGGGCGCGCTGGCGTCGAGACCGCCGTCATCGCCTCCGGCCCGACCGAAGGCCCGTGGCTCGGCCTGGCGGGATGCACGATCCAGCGCGACTTCCGATTCCCGATCCGCGCCACGGTGCAGTTCTACCAGGCGACCGATCAGGCGACGGTCGGCGATGCCGACGTCCAGCGCGTCGCGGCGGCGATCGAGCGCATCTACCTCGACGCCGACGCGGTCGGCAGCCTGGTCGTCGACGGCGCATCGGGCCGCGCCACCGAACACCAGGTCGTGCCGGCACCCTGGCCGCAGCCGTGGTGGCGGACGCCGTGCGAGACTTATGCCGCGCGGCATGGCGAACCGTGGCAGGACGCGGTCGCACGGGTCCGCGCACGGCTCGGCGCCGATTGGCAGCCGGCGGACGCGCGCGAACTCGCCAACGCGCTGGAGCTGGCCCGCCGCTGACGATGGGGTGCATGCACCAGGGCGGGGCGCGGGGTACGATTGCCGGTCGGCAACGCCGCCGGTCCGTGGCGGTACAAACGACTGCACACGGTCACATCGACCGTCGCATCACGTTCAGACCGCAGCCCCGGAGCCCCCATGCGCAACGCCAGCCCGCTCGCCCTGTCCGCCGCCCTCGCCTGCGCCGCCATCGGCGGCGTCGCGCAGGCGGCCGACATCTGGGTCGAGGGCGAGGCCGCCGCGTCGGCCCAGGTCACGCGCCACCCGTGGTGGTACGACCAGGTCAAGAAGGACCAGCTGTCCGGCGGCGAGTTCATCTCGAACTGGAACGAGACCCAGGACGGCACCGTCGGCTACGACATCACCGTCGCCGAGGCCGGTACCTACGGCTTCTGGGTCCGCGCCAACAACACCACGACCAAGCTGTCCTGGCGCATCGGTGGCGGCGAGTGGAAGGCGGTCGACTTCGGCAACGCCAGCGACCAGCTCAACATCGCCGGCGACGACAAGCCGGACCTGCGCTTCATCTCGTGGGTCGATCTCGGCAAGGTCGAGCTCAAGGCGGGCAAGCAGCGCGTCGAGTTCCGCATGCACAGCGACAACAACCGCCACGGCATGATCGACTGCTTCACGTTCTCGACCACCGCGTTCGTTCCCAAGGGCACGCGCAAGCCAGGCGAGAAGGGCCCGGTCGCGATATCGACCGAGGGCCGCTGGGCCTTCGATCCGGAGCCGGACACCTTCAGCGCCGACGCGCTGCTCGACCTGCGTTCGCTCAACGAGAAGCACGCCGGCGAGCACGGCTTCATCGGCCGCGACGCCAAGGGCGACTTCGTGCGCGGCGACGGCCAGCCGATCCGCTTCTGGGCGATGCACAGCGACATCTGGCAGAGCGGCAACCTCGACGCGATGAAGCAGAACGCGCGCTTCCTCGCCAAGCGCGGCGTCAACCTCGTGCGCTACCACGGCACGGTCGTCAACCGCGAGGGCGCGATCGACGAGGTCAGCCAGGTCGAGATCGACAAGCTCTGGGCCTACGTCGCGGCGATGAAGGCCGAAGGCATCTACGTCCTGGTCTCGCCCTACTACCCGCACGCCGTCGGCCTCGACGACGCGCGCAAGCAGCGCTGGGGCATCACGACCGCGTCCGGCAACATCACCGGGCTGGTCTACTTCGACCCGACCGTGCAGGCGGCGTACAAGAAGTGGGTGCGCGCCGTCTTCGAGCCCAAGAACCCGCACACCGGCGTCGCGCTCAAGGACGAGCCCTCGGTCGCCGTCATCCAGATGCAGAACGAGGATTCGCTGCTCTTCTGGACGATGAGCGACATCGCCAACCACGACCTGCTGCGCGCCGCGTTCGGCACGTGGGCGGCGAAGAAGCACGGTTCGGCGCAGGCGGCGCTCGACGCGTGGAAGCAGGCCGTCGACGGCGATGACGCCGCCGCGGGCCGGCTCGGCCTGGTGCACATCTGGGACCTGACCTCCGACGGCGTGAAGCAGAAGGGAGCCACGGCGCGCGTGAGCGCGCAGGCCCAGTTCCTGAGCGAATGCATGTACGACTGGCACGCCGAGGTCGGTCGTTTCCTCAAGGAGGACATCGGCGCGAAGCAGCTGGTGAACGCCGGCAACTGGCGGACCGCCGACCCGGTGACGCTCGGCGATCTCGAGCGCTACGCTTACTCGGCGAACGACGTCCAGGGCATGAACCGCTACACCGGCAGCTACCACGCCGGGCAGCACAACGGATGGGCGGTCGTCGCCGGCGACACCTATGCGCACTACACCGCGCTGAAGGAGCCGACCAGCATCCCGGTCGGCATCAAGCAGCCGGTCGGCATGCCGTTCATCATCCCCGAGTCGAGCTGGGTGCCGCCGACCATGCACCAGAGCGAGGCGCCCTTCCTGATCGCCGCCTACTCGAGCCTGGGCGGCGTCGACGCCTACCTGTGGTTCGCCTCCGGCGACACCACCTGGACCGACGCGAAATCGGCCAACGGCTACCTCGACTCGGTCGGCAAATGGATCGCGGCGACGCCGGAGCTGCTCGGGAACTTCCCCGCCGCGGCGGTGCTCTACCGCAAGGGCTACCTCAAGCCGGGCGACGCGGTGGTGCACGAGGAGCGCGCGCTGGAGGACATGTGGGCGCTGACGATCCCGGTGATCAGCGAGGAAGGCGCGTTCGATCCGAACCGCGACGCCGGCTCGTTCGGCACGAAGACGACCATCAGCCAGGAGGTCAGCAGGCTCGCCTACATGGCCGGGCGCGTCGAGGTCGTGCTCGGCGGCGATCCGGCGAAGACCACCGTCCATCCGAAGCTCGGCGAGCTGATCGACGAGAAGGCCAAGGTCGTCAAGGCCGTCACGGGCGAGATCGCGCTGGATTACGGTACCGGCATCTGCCGCATCGACGCGCCGAAGGCGCAGGGCGTCAGCGGCTTCCTCAAGGAGGCGTCGGCGACGACCGCGCTGAAGGACCTGGTCGTCGAATCAGGCAACGACTACGCCACCGTGCTGGCGGTCGCCCTGGACGACCAGCCGCTGGCGTCGTCGACGTCGGTGCTGGTGCAGATGGGCACCCATTGCCGTCCGACCGGCTGGGCCGAGACCGCGATCGAGATCACCGACGGCGGCCGCACCTTCCCGGGCTTCCGCATCGATGCCCATGGCAAGGGCCCGTGGCAGATCGTGCGCAACGACGCGACGATCACCCTCAAGAACGCCGGCATCACCGAGGTCGTCGCGCTGGACATGAACGGCCTCGCCACCGGCCCGGTGAAGTTCGACAAGGTCGCCGGCGGCGTGAAGTTCCGCATGCCCGAGGACGCGAAGTACGTCATCGCGCGCTGAGGCGGGCGGATCCGGCGCGCGGGGCGCGTGTTCGGGGGCCGCGGGCCCCCGGCTTGTGGCCGCCCGCGCCGGGTCACCATTGCGCGCCAACAGGAACCCTATGCGCAACGCCCTCGTGCTCTGCCTGCTCACCCTCGCCGGCGTCGGTTGCCGCCAGGGTCCGCCCGACTCCGCCTACAGCTTCCACAAGGACCACATCAGCCAGGAGCAGCTGCTCCAGGACGAGCGGACCATGGAAGGCACGCGCGGCGTCACCCGCGTCACCACCACCCACCACCACGACGGCGCCGCGACGCTCGAGGTCGTCGTCGAGGAGGAGGACCGCATGGCGGTGCAGCAGAAGCTGTCGGCGATGGGCTACGTGCGCGGCAAGCACTGACGAGACAGGCGTCGGCCCGGGGCACCCGCTCCGGGCCGCGCCGTCCGGCGCCGCGCGAGTGCTCCGATCCGCGACCGGGATGCTGGACGAAATTGGCGTCCCAGGCGGCTGATGCCGCGCGGCGTCGCCGTCGTATGCTCGACGCATCATGACCACGCCGCTCGACCTGCTCGCCGCGCCCGCGCTCGACACCCGCCTGGCGGCGCTGCGCGACCTCGCGCGCGGGACCACGCTGCCCGCGCGCACGGGCACCAACACCCACGTCCACACCAACCACTCGTTCAGCGTCTTCCGCTCGCCGTGCGAAGCGGTGTGGAAGGCGATCGAGGCCGGCGTCGAAGTCTTCGGCATCAACGACCACTTCACGGTCGCCGGCCACGACGAGTTCGCGCGCGCCTGCGCCGCGGTGGGGCTGCCGGCGACGTTCTCCATCGAGGCCATCGGCATGGACCGCGCCGCCGAGCAGGCGAAGACGCTGATGAACGACCCGGGCAACCCCGGGCGCGTCTACCTCTGCGGCAAGGGCGTGACCACGCGCGACGACGCGCAGGCCGCGAGGACCCTCGCCGCGCTGCGCGCCGCGCAGATCGACCGCAACCGCCAGCTGATCGCCAAGCTCGACGAACGCTTCCGCGCGCTGACCGGCCAGCCGGGGCCGACCTGGGAGCGCGTCGCCGAGCAGGCGCCGCAGGGCAACACCACCGAGCGGCACGTCGCCAAGGCGTGCCTGCGCCGCCTGCAGGAGATCGGGGGCGACGCCTTCGCCGCGGTCGTCGGCGCGACGCCGACGGGCGACGACGCCGCGCAGCAGAACCTGATCCGCGGCAGCCTGCTCAAGTCCGGCAAGCCGTGCTACGTGCCCGAGGATCCCTCGTCGTTCCCCGATGTCGCCGGGGCGCGCGCCCTGTTCCTCCAGCTCGGCGCGATCCCGACCTATCCGGTGCTCGGCAATCCGATCACCGATGGCGAGAAGGACGTCGTCGCGCTGTGCGACCGGTTGGCGGCGTGGGGCATCCACGCGCTCGAGCTCATCCCGGCGCGCAACACCGACGATCGCGTCGCCGCCGTCATCGCCGAGGCCCGGCGGCGCGGCTGGCCAGTGTTCGACGGGACCGAGCACAACACCCCGACCATGGACCCCCTGCTGACGCGATGGGGCATGGACGAGCGCTTCCGCCCGACCCTGCGCGACGGCGCCCTGCTTGTGCTCGGCCACCAGGCCCGCGTCGCCCGCGGCGAGCCGGGTTACGTCGATCGCGCGGGGCGGCTCGTCGCCGGCGGCTACCGGGCCTGCCTCGACGAGGGGCGTCGCGTGCACGCCGCGAGCGCCGCCCGGGCCGCCGGCTGATCAACAGCCGGCGCCGCCGCCAGGTAGCTGCTGACAGGTGTCGAGCCGTTCGGCACCATCGCCCCCTGCTGCCGCCAGCGCCGGCAGCGCCGCCCCCGCCATGCGCCGTTGTCGGGCACGGACCGCGCTGACGACCGATCATGAACCACCCCCAGTCCTTCTCGGTCGGCTTCGGCTTCGACCTGCGCTTCACGGAGGACGTGTTCGCGCCCGAGAACGACGCCCTGCTCGAGGTGCTGCGCGGCACCACGCCCGGCAAGGCCGGCACCGACCGGCCGTCGCGCTGCCTGGTCTACGTCGACGACGGCTGCCTGCGCGGCGACCCGTCCCTGCCGGCGCGCATCCTGCGCTGGTTCTCGCTGCACGATCCGAAGCAGGTGCAGCTGGCGGCGGCGCCCGAGGTGGTGAGCGGCGGCGAGATCGCCAAGCGCGACTTCTCGCTCGTCGAGCGCGTCGGCCGCACCGCCTTCGATCGCGGCATCTGCCGCCACTCGTACATCATCGTCGTCGGCGGCGGCGCGGTGCTCGACGCGGTCGGCTTCGCCGCCGCGCTGATCCATCGCGGCGTGCGCTGCGTGCGCATCCCGACGACCACGCTGGCGCAGTGCGACGCCGGGCTGGGCGTCAAGAACGGCATCAACGCCTACGGCGCCAAGAACTTCTTCGGCACGTTCCAGGCGCCGTACGCGATCATCAACGACGCGCGCTTCCTGCATCACCTCGACGACCGGTCGTGGCGCGCCGGCGCGGCCGAGGCCTTCAAGGTCGCGATCATCAAGGACCGCGCGTTCCTCACCGACCTGGTCGCCACGGCGCCGCTGATCGCCAAGCGCGATCCGCCGGCGATGCGCGCGCTCATCCAGCGCTGCGCGCTGCTCCACCTCGACCACATCACCCAGGGCGGCGACGCGTTCGAGCGCGGCTCGTCGCGGCCGCTCGACTTCGGCCACTGGTCGGCGCATCGGCTCGAGGTGCTGTCGCAGCACCGCCTGCAGCACGGCGAGGCGGTCGCGATCGGCGTGGCCATCGACCTGTTCTACGCGGTCGGCATCGGCCGCCTGACCCGCGACGAGGCGCTGCCGATCGTCGATGCGCTCGCCGCGTGCGGCTTCCGCCTGTGGGACGAGTGCCTGGATCTGCGCGAGGCCGACGGCACGCGCACCGTCCTCGCCGGGCTGACGCAGTTCCGCGAGCACCTCGGCGGCGAGCTCACCCTGGCGATGCCCGACGGGCTCGGCGCGCGCCGGGACATCCACGAGTTCGACCCGGAGGTCTTCGAGCGCGCGCTCAAGGCCCTGCGCCAGAGCCGCGCCGCGGCATCCGGCGTCCATCCCGCCCAGCGCCGCGCCTGACGCGTCGCCGATCCGGCCGATCCCACACGTTTCGCGATTGTGACCGGGGCCGACGCGGCACCATGCGCCGCGCCCGGAGCCGCCATGCCCCTCGCCTTCGCGCGCGTCCTGACGCTCGTCCTTGCGGTCATCGCCGCGACCGCCGCCGAGCCGGTCGCCGCGCCGACCTTCAGCGAGCAGGTCGACGCATCGCTGGTGAAGTTCGAGAAGTCGATCGCCAAGGAGGTCCTGCCGATCCAGCGCCTGCTCGACAAGTGGCGCAACGACCGCCGGCGCGCGGCGCTGAACGAGGTCGCCGCACTCCTGAAGAAGACCGAGGGCGGCGACAAGGTGTACCTGGCCTGGGCGGTGCTCGGCGCGAATCCCAAGCACAAGGCCGCGCGCGAGGTGTTCACCAAGCTCGGCGTCGCCGTGCCGATCGACGCGAAGGGCCAGCCGGTCGCCGGCGCCAAGGTCCCCGCGTGCAGCGACCGCGCGCTGATCGACAAGGTCGCGAACCTCGCGGCGCCGCCGTTCGACGCGGTCGCGCGCCAGGTCGACGACGACACGCCCGGCGTGAAACCCTACGTCAAACGCCAGAAGGCCGCGCTCGACCAGCTCAAGGACGAGCTGCTGACGCTGGCGCGATCGGCCGGCGATCCGCAGTCGGTGGCCTCGCTGCACACCATGCTCGCCTTCTACCATCCGCGCGCGCCCGAGGTCGCGCAGTACTGGCAGTCGCAGTCGAAGCCGATCCCGCGCAACCGCACGTGGTTCAACCCGATCGACCGCTACCTGCTCGACCACGGCCTCGCCGGCATCGACTGCCTGCGCTCGAAATCCCAGGAGGGCCGTTCGTTCGGCGGCGATGGAACCAAGGCGGTGTCGCTCGCCGGCCAGGCGTCGTGGCGCTTCCTCGAGTACCTCGGCAACTGCCGCGTCGAAGCGGTGATCTCGGCGCAGGGCGGCCAGCGGCCGAGCTTCATGATCGCGGACGACGATGGCCACGGTGCCTCGGTGACCGTCGACGGCAGGAAGCTGGTCGTCGGACACGCGGGCGGCGACTCGAGCCCGCTCGCCGAATTCCACCTCGAGCAGGATTTCGCGGCCGTGCCGCTGCCGCTCGCGCTCGAGGTGCGCGGTCGGTCGGTGCGCGTCGCGGTCTCCGGCCTGACGGTCGGAAGCTGCGAGCTGCCCAAGGCGTACGCCTACATCCAGGTGCGCGTCGACGGTGCCGGCGCCCAGGCGCAGCAGCTGCGCCTGCGCTTCCTGGCCGACCTGCCCGAGGCGCCGCTCGACGAGGATCCGGCGGTCGCGGCGAAGGAGCCGGAGCCCGCGCCGAGCGAGCCGTGGCGCGACGAACGCGGCCGCCAGCTCGAGCAGACGGTCACCTTCGTGTTCGCCGACCAGTCCTTCGACGAGGTCGCCGCGGTGCTCTCGCAGGTCAGCGGCGTGCCGTTCACCCTCGACGCCAAGGCCGAGGCGCTGAAGGACCTGCCCGTCAGCCTGAACGGCAGCGACATCAGGCTGCAGACCGCCCTGGAATGGCTGACGCGCCTGACCGACATCGAGTTCGTTCAGACCGATGCCGGCATTACCTGTACATGGAACGGCTAGCCCTGCGAAGCGGCGTCGCGACCCGCCACACCGGTAGCGGAGGCGCCACAGCGGATGCTGCGCGGCCGAGGCCGGTGGGGGAAACTCCGCCAGCGACGATTCGCGTGAAACGTGCGTAAAAGCGGGCACGCGGCAGCCGGGCCGCGTCCGGAGGTGGCTGTGGCCCATGCCTGGTTCAACCACGACGACCGTGTCGGTCGCCTGGACGAGATCGGCAACCGTCACTGCGTTTTCCACGACTACGGCGAGTGCCCGAGCCTGCGCCCGGGCCAGGTGCCGACGACCGCGGCGATCGGCCGCCGGCCGAAGCCACGGGTCATCGACCTGAGCTTCGCCGAGGCCGAGGTCATGCTGCTGGGCGAAGGCTGGATGCCGCGGCCGATGCGCGCGCCGGCGATGCGCTGACGGGCGGGGCCGCGGCGCGCCCGCGACCGACGTGCAGACCACGGACATAGGGAGTCGATAGCACGCCGCGGCGTCGCTACGATGAGCCTCGTGCAGATCATCGACGAGGTCATCTCCGGCGGCGGCGAGATGGGCGCTCTGATGCGCAGGCACGACTGGGCCTCCTCGGTCCTCGGCCCGCTCGAGCATTGGCCGACGAGCCTGCGTTCCGCGCTCAGCATCTGCCTGTCCACGCCCTACCCGATCGCGATCTACTGGGGCGAGCGGCTGGCGCTGCTCTACAACGACGCGTGGAGCCCGATCCTCGGCCAGAAGCATCCGCAGGCGCTCGCCCGCGCCGCGCACGAGGTGTGGCCTGAAATCTGGGACGTGATCGGTCCGCAGTTCGAGCGGCTGCTCGCCACCGGCATCAGCACGCGCGAGCAGGACCAGCTCCTGCCGATGCACCGCCACGGCTACGTCGAGGAATGCTACTTCGACTATTCGTTCGGCGCCATCCGTGGCGAGGCAGGCCAGGTCGCGGGCGTGTTCAACGCCGTGATCGAGACGACCTACCGCGTGATCAACGAGCGCCGCACCGCGTTCCTGCGCGATCTCGCGCAGCGCGCCATCCAGGCGGCATCGGACCAGGAGGTATGCCGCATCGCCGCCGAGGCCATGGCGCACGACCCACAGGATCTGCCCTTCGCGCTCGTCTATCTGCGCGACGAGGGCACCGGAGATCACCTCGTCGCGGCGAGCTGTGGGCTGGACGGCCCCGTCGTCGACGCCATCCGGCGTCAGGCGGCGGATGTGGTCGGGCCGTGGCCGTTCGCGGCGACGCAGGCATCCGGCGTCGTCACGCTCGTCGATCGGTTGCCGCCGCCGCTGCGACCCGGCCACCTCGGCCCGTGGCCGGAGAGCGCGCACGCCGCCGCCGTGACGTCGCTCGGCGTCCCCGGCCAGGGACTGGTCGGCTGGCTGGTCAGCGGCGTCAGCGCGCGGCGAGCGCTGGATGACGCCTACCGCGCCTTCGTCGCGACCACCGCCGACCACATCGCCAAGGCCATCGGCAACGCCCGCGCCTACGAGCAGGCCCGGCGGCGCGCCGAGGCGCTCACCGAGCTCGACCGCGCCAAGACCGAGTTCTTCTCGAACGTCAGCCACGAGTTCCGGACGCCGCTGACGCTGATGCTCGGACCCATCGACGACAGCCTGCGCGACCGCATCGAACCGCTGCCCCCGCGGCAGCGCGAGCGCCAGGAGCTGATCCAGCGCAACGGCATGCGCCTGCTGCGCCTGGTCAACACCCTGCTCGACTTCTCGCGCATCGAAGCCGGTCGCGCGCGCGCGACGTTCGCGCCCGCCGACCTCGCCGCGCTCACCGCCGACCTGGCGAGCGCCTTCCGTTCGACGGTCGAATCAGCGGGGCTCGACCTGGTCATCGACTGCCCGCCGCTGCCCGAACCGGTGCACGTCGATCGCGACCTGTGGGAGAAGATCGTCCTCAACCTGCTGTCGAACGCGTTCAAGCACACCTTCGCCGGATCGATCGCCGTGCGCCTGCGCGCGGCATCGGGCCAGGTCGAGCTGCGCGTCGCGGATACCGGCGTCGGCATCGCGCCCGACCAGATCCCACGCCTGTTCGAGCGCTTCCATCGCGTGCACGGCGCCCGGTCGCGCAGCCACGAGGGATCGGGCATCGGCCTGGCCCTGGTCCAGGAGCTCGTCCGGCTGCACGGCGGCGCCGTCCGGGTCGATAGCCAGGTCGATCGCGGCTCGACCTTCCTCGTCACGGTGCCCCTCGGCACCGCGCATCTGCCCGCCGACCATGTCGCCGCGGCGCCCGCGCAGCCATCGCGGATGCCCCAGCCGGTGAGCGCGTTCGTCGGCGAAGCGGGCCGCTGGCGGTCCGACGACCACACCGCGGCGGCGCACGCCGTACACGGGGGCGAAGGCCGCATCATCCTCGCCGACGACAACGCCGACATGCGCGACTACGTGCGGCGCCTGCTCCAGGCGCGGTGGGCGGTCGAGGCGGTCGCCGACGGCGCGGCCGCGCTCGCCGCGGCGAGACGCGAGCCGGCCGACCTGATCCTCAGCGACGTCATGATGCCCGGGCTGGACGGCTTCGGGCTGCTGCGCGCGGTGCGCGCCGATCCGCGGCTGCGCGAGACGCCGGTCGTGCTGCTCTCGGCTCGCGCCGGCGAGGAGGCGGGCATCGAGGGCCGCGAGGCCGGCGCCGACGACTACCTGACCAAGCCCTTCACCGCGCACGAGCTGATCGCGCGCGTCGCCGTCCAGATCCGCCAGCGGCGCGAGCGCGACGAGGTGACCCGCGAGCTGCGTAGCACCCTCGCGCGGCTGTCCCTGGCGCAGCTCACCGCCAACGTCGGCGTCTGGGAACTCGATCCGTCCGTCCCGGCCGTCACGCTGTCTCCCGAAGCCGCCGACCTGTTCGGCTTCCGGCGTGACCTGACGCCGGACGAGGCGCTGCGCGAGTCGTTCCGGCGCATCCACGCCGACGACGCGCCGACGGTCCAGGCGAAGCTCGACGAGGCGGTCGCCACCGGCGACCTCGTGACCATCGACTACCGCTTCCGGCATCCCGATCTCGGCGAGCGCTGGCTGATGTCGCGCGCGCGGCAGATCCGCCCAGCGGGCGAGCCGCCGCTGCTGATCGGCGTCACGGTCGACGTGACCGAGCGCATGCGCGCCGAGGTCGTCCTGCGCGAGAGCGAGGAACGCTTCCGGCAGATGGCGGACACCGCCCCGGTGATGGTCTGGGTCACCGAGGGCGACGGCCGCTGCACGTACCTCAACCGCGGCTGGTACGAGTTCACCGGGCAGACCGTCAAGGCCGGCCTCGGCTCCGGCTGGCTCGACGCCGTCCATCCGGACGACCGCGCGGAGTCAGAGCGGATCTTCCGCGAGGCCAACGAGCGCCGCCGGGCGTTCCGCACCGAGTACCGCCTGCGACGCCACGACGGCGTCTACCGCTGGGCGATCAATTCGGCGGCGCCGCGTCTGGGTCCCGCCGGCGAGCACCTCGGCTACATCGGCTCGGTGCTCGACATCACCGAGCGCCGGGACATGGAGGAGACGCTGCGCCACGAGAAGGAGCGCTGGCGGGTGCTCGCCGAGGCCATGCCGCACCTGGTATGGACCTGCGACGCCACCGGCTACTGCGACTACGTCAGCCAGCAGTGGATCGACTTCACCGGCGTCCCGGCGGAGACGCAGTACGGCTCGGGCTGGATCCAGCAGGTGCATCCGCAGGATCGCCCCCGCCTGATGCAGGCCTGGACCACGGCGGTCGCCTCCGCGTCCCTGTTCGACATCGAGTTCCGCATCCGGCGGCACGACGGCGCGTACCGCTGGTTCAAGACCCGGGCGGTGCCGAGCCGCGACGCCGACGGCGGGATCCTGCGCTGGTACGGTTCGAACACCGATATCCAGGAGCTGAAGCAGGCGCAGGTGAGCGCGTTGGAGTCCGAGCGTCGCCTCGCCCTCGCCATCGAGGGTTCGGGGATCGCGACCTGGGACATCGACCTGATGACCGGCACGGCCGTGTGGTCGCCGTCGCATTTCGCGCTGCTCGGCTATCCGCCGACCGTGGCGCCGACCCGCGAGGCGTGGCGATCGCGCGTGCACCCCGACGACCTGCGGCGCGTCGAGGACGCGATGCTCGAAGCGGGGCGCTCGAACACGCGCTTCCAGGCCGAGTACCGCATCGTCCGCGCCGACGACCAGCGCGTGCGCTGGCTGACGTCGTTGGGGATCGTGGTCGCCGAGCACGGCGTGCCGGCGCGATTCATCGGCGTGCTGGCGGACGTCACCGACCGCAAGGAGACCGAGCTGACGCTCGCGGCGCAGGCCGACGAGCTGAGGCGCTCGAACGCCGAGCTCGAGCAGTTCGCGTACGTCTCGTCGCACGACCTCAAGGAGCCGCTGCGCATGGTCACGCAGTACATGGACCTGCTCCAGCGCCGCTACGCCGCGACGCTGCCCGAGCAGGCCCGGAAGTTCGTCGACCAGGCGATGCATGGCGCGACGCGCATGCAGCAGCTGATCGAGGATCTGCTCAACTACTCGCGCGCCGGCCGCGCCCTCGACCGGATGGAGCCGATCGACGTCGCCGAGACCGTGCACGAGGTCTGCGGCATCCTCGCCGTCGAGATCGAGCGCAGCCGCGCGCAGATCGCCATCGGCCCGCTGCCCCGCCTGGCGTTCGAGCGCTCGAAGCTCGCGCAGCTCTTCCAGAACCTGATCTCGAACGCCATCAAGTTCCGGGCGAAGGACCGCGCTCCGCATGTGCGGGTCGACGCGCAGCGCCGAGACGGCTTCTGGGAATTCGGCGTCGCCGACGACGGCATCGGCATCGACCCGGCCAACGCGCAGCGCATCTTCGACGTCTTCCAGCGCCTGCACAGCCGCAGCGACTACGCCGGATCGGGCATCGGCCTCGCCATCTGCAAGCGCATCGTCGAGCAGCACGGCGGGCGGATCTGGGTCGAGTCGGTTCCCGGGAAAGGTTCGCGCTTCCGCTTCACCCTCCCGGCGGCCCTCGAGCGTGACGCGGCGGTCATCGACGACGTGTCCGGGACCCGGACCGTGCCCGTTGCGGATCCGGATGGCGAGACACAGACTGCGCATTCGGGAGCGGAACCATGACCATCACACCGACCCCTGCACCGCGGTGTTCCACCGGTATCGAAGGCCTGGACCTGATCCTCGGCGGCGGCTACCCGCTCCACCGCTTCTACCTCATCCAGGGCGACCCGGGCGTCGGCAAGACCACGCTCGCGCTGCAGTTCCTGCGCGGTGGCGCGGCATGCGGCGAGCGCGGGTTGTACATCACCCTGTCCGAGACCCGCGCCGAGCTGCTCGGCGTCGCGCAGTCCCATGGGTGGGACCTGAACGGGTTCGAGATCCTCGACCTCTCGACGATCGAGCAGCAGCTGCTCGACGAGCAGCAGAACACCGTCTTCCCGGCCGCGGAGGTCGAGCTGAACCAGACCATCGGCAGCATCCTCGAGCGCGTCGAGGCCGCGCGGCCGACGCGCATCGTCTTCGATTCGATGTCCGAGATGCGCCTGCTGGCGCAGAGCTCGTTGCGCTTCCGCCGCCAGATGCTGGCGCTCAAGCAGCACTTCATCGACCGCAGCTGCTCGGTGCTGTTCCTCGACGACAACACCAGCGGCGAATCCGACCGCAACATGCAGAGCCTGGTGCACGGCGTCATCCAGCTCGAGCAGATGACGCCCGAGTACGGCAACGAGCGCCGGCGGCTGCGCGTCGTCAAGATGCGCGGCGCGCCCTTCGCCGGCGGCTGGCACGACTACGCCATCGAGACCGGCGGCATGCGCATCTTCCCCCGCCTGGTCGCGGCCCAGCACCACCGCCGCTTCGCGGACGCGCCGCTGTCGACCGGCAACCCGCGCCTCGACAGCATGGTGGCGGGCGGCCTCGATCGCGGCACCAGCACGCTGTTCATCGGCCCCGCCGGCACCGGCAAGTCGAGCTTCGCCGCGCTGATCGCCACCGCGGCCGCCGAGCGCGGCGAGAAGGCGGCGATCTGGACGTTCGACGAGAGCCTCAAGACCATGCTCAAGCGCATGCGCGCCATCGCGGTGCCGCTGGCGAAGCACATCGATGCCGGCCGCATCCACCTCCAGCAGATCGACCCGGCCGAGCTCTCGCCGGGTCAGTTCGCGCACCTCGTTCGCGAATCAGTGGAGGTCAAGGGCGCCAGCGTCGTGGTCATCGACAGCCTCAACGGGTACCTGACCGCCATGGCGGAAAGCCGGCAGCTCGCGCTCCAGCTGCACGAGCTGCTCGCCTACCTCTCGCAGCTGGGCGTCGTCACCGTCCTGACCCTCGCCCAGCACGGCATGGTCGGCGCCATGCAGACCCCGATCGACGTCACCTACATCGCCGACACGGTCTTCCTGCTGCGCTACTTCGAGCACGCCGGCCAGGTCAAGCGCGCGATCTCGGCGGTGAAGAAGCGCTCCGGCGGCCATGAGCGCGAGATCCGCGAGTACCGGATCGGGGACACGGGCATCGATCTCGGCGAACCGCTGCGCGAATTCCACGGCGTGCTGACCGGCGTCCCGACCTTCCATGGCGATCGCGACGCGATGCTCCGCGACGCGGCCGGGCGCGATGCCAAGCCCTGATGCCGGCAGCGCGGCCGATCACGTCCTGGTCGTCGCGCCGATCGGCCGCGACGCGGCGCTCATCGCCGCGGCGCTGGGCCGCGCGGGGATCACCGCCCATGCCCTCGCCGACGCCCGCGCGCTGACGGCGACGCTCGGGGTGCTGTCTCCGGACGCTCCCGGCGTCGCGATCATCTCCGAGGAGGCGCTCACCGCGGCCGCGCTCCCCGGCCTGGTCGAGGTGCTGCTGCGCCAACCGGTGTGGTGCGAGCTGCCGATCATCCTCCTGGCGTTGCCGGAGGGATCCGAGCGACACCGCGTCGCGCTCATCGAGCAGCTCGGCCCTGCCGGCTCGGTGACCGTGGTCGATCGGCCGGTGCGCATCGCCACGCTGATCAGCGCCGTGCGCGTCGCGCTGCGCTCGCGCGCGCGGCAGTACGAGGCCCGCGACCTGCTGGTGCGCCACGAGCGGCTGGCCGACGAGCTGCGCCTCAAGGCGGCCGAGCTCGAGCGCTCGAACGCCGATCTCGAGCAGTTCGCCTACATCGCCTCGCACGACCTGCAGGAGCCCCTGCGCATGATCTCGAGCTACCTCGAGCTGCTGAGCCGGCGCTACGAGGCGACCTTCGACGAGCAGGCGCGGGTCTTCTTCCAGCACGCCATCGACGGCGCGACGCGCATGTCCGGGATGATCCGTTCGATCCTGCAGTTCTCACGGCTCGGATCCCGGATCGCGATGGGGGACATCGCCGTCGCCGATGCGGTCGCCGACGCGCTCGAGAACCTGGGGCCGAAGATCGCCGCCGCCGGGGCGTCCATCATCGTCGGCGACCTGCCGCGCGCCCATTCCGACCGCACGCTGCTCGCGCAGGTGCTGCAGAACCTGATCGCGAACGGCATCGCCTTCGCGCGCGGGGCGCCGGTGATCCGCATCTCCGCCGAGCAGGTCGACGGGACGACGGTGTTCCACGTCGCCGACGAGGGCATCGGTTTCCCGACCGATGTCGGCGAGCGCGCCTTCCAGCTCTTCCAGCGCTTCCACGCGGACCGCAGCATCCCCGGCACCGGCATCGGCCTGGCGACGTGCCGGAAGATCGTCGAGCTGCACGGCGGCCGCATCTGGGTGACGTCGACGCCCGGCGAGGGTTCGGTGTTCTCGTTCACCCTCGCGGCTCCGCCGCCGGGCTGAACGGCGCGATCAGCGCCGGCGGCGACGGCGGCGCAGCCGCGGCCGCACGCGCGGGCCGACGGCGCTGTCGTCCTTGGCGCGCTTGCGCACGTCCTCGATCAGCTTGATCACGTCCTGGGCGTGGGCCGGGCGCTCGGTCGGGTCCTTCTCCATCAGGTCGTAGACCAGCTCGACGAACGGCTCGGACAGCGTCGGCACCAGCTCGTGCAGGTCGGGCAGCTCGGTGTTGAGGTGCGCGGCGATGACCTGCCGGCTCGAGCCGCTGAACGGCGGGCTGCCGGCGACGACGTGCCAGGCGGTGGCGCCGAGGGCGTAGAGGTCGGCGCGGCCGTCGATCGCGCCGCCGCGCGCCTGCTCCGGCGCGCAGTAGTGCGGGCTGCCGAAGGTGCGCTCCTGCCGAGCCTGGCCGTCGTCGGCGATCGCCGCGGCGATGCCGAGGTCGGCCAACTTGTACGAGCCCTCGTCGTTGACGAGGATGTTGTCCGGCTTGACGTCGCGGTGGACGAGGCGCTGGCTCTCGGCGTAGGCCAGCGCCTTGGCGATGTCGCTGAGCATCGCCAGCGCCTGGTCCTCGGGCACCGGACCGTTGCCCTTGAGGTGATCGGCCATGCTGGCGCGCATCAGCTCCATGATCAGCAGGTGGCGGCCCTCGGCTTCGCAGACGTCGTGGACCTGGACGAGGTTGGGATGGTTGAGCCGGCCCGCGCGGCGCGCCTCGGTCAGGAACGACTGGACCTTCTCGGGCTCCTTCTCGTACTCCTCGGCCAGCAGCTTGACCGCGACCGGGCGGTTGAGCGCGACCTGCAGGCCGCGGTAGACCACGCCGTAGCGGCCGCGGCCGAGCACCGCCAGCAGATCGAACCCGGCGAGGCGCTTGCCGACCAGCGGATCGGTCTCGACCGGGCGGTGGTCGATCTCGACGCGGATCCTGGTGCCGCCGATGCGCACCTGGTCGCCGTGCACGAGGGTCGCCTTGGTGATCTTCTTCTCGTTCAGCCAGGTGCCGTTGCGGCTGCCGAGATCCTCGACCACGAAGCGGCCCTCGACCCGGTTGATCACGCAGTGGGCGCGGCTGACCTGGCTGTCGGGCACGGCGAGCTGGGCGAGGTCGCTGTCGCGGCCGAGCACGCACGGGAACGTGGTCGCCGCCAGGTCGACGATGCGGACCTGGCCTTCTCCGGTGCGGACGTGCAGCTTGGAATTCATGGCGGCGCACGCCGACCGTAGTCGAGGGCATGTGGTTGTCGATTCCCCGCTTGGGCCACGGCGCCGCCCGACATGTCGCCGGCGCCTGACCTTTCATCGTCAGGCTCGCGCCTATCGTGTCGGCGAGCCGCGCGCGGACGCCGCGGCACGGGAACGATCCATGAAGTACGACGCGTGGTTCCGCGATGCCGAGACCGGCACCGGCCGGTGGGAGCTGGACGAGATCATCTACCGCAGCCCGACCGGCGGGCTGCTCGAGGTGGCGCACGACATCGAGGCCCTGCGCGGCCGCTCGCCGGCGGCGTGGATCCGGCTGTGGGACTCGCGCTACAAGCGCACGCAATGGCCGTTCTCGTCCGGCGTCTGGGGCAAGAAGGAGATGGTCCTGCCCGGCATCCCCGACGAGGACATCGTCAGCCTCGACGAGGGCGGCACGAACCTGTTCTGGGCCGAGCGCTTCGGCAAGGAGATCGGCGTCCCCGAGCTGTGGGTCAAGCAGTGCGGCGTCAGCCACACCGGCTCCTTCAAGGACCTCGGCATGACCGTGCTGGTCAGCCAGGTCAACCACATGATCAAGAGCGGCAAGCACAAGATCATGGGCGTGGCCTGCGCCTCGACCGGCGACACCTCGGCGGCGCTCGCCGCGTACTGCGCCGCCGCCGGCATCACCAGCGTCGTGCTGCTGCCGCGCGGCAAGATCTCGCCGGCGCAGCTGATCCAGCCGATCGCCAACAACGCGCTGACGCTGGCGCTCGACACCGACTTCGACGGCTGCATGCGCCTGGTCCAGCAGCTGACCGAGGACAAGAAGCTGTACCTCGCCAACTCGATGAACTCGCTGCGCATCGAGGGGCAGAAGACGATCGCCATCGAGATGTGCCAGCAGTTCGACTGGGAGGTGCCGGACTGGATCTTCATTCCCGGCGGCAACCTCGGCAACGTCAGCGCGCTCTACAAGGGCTTCGAGGAGCTGCAGGCGCTCGGCATCACCACGCGCATGCCGACCATCGTCTGCTGCCAGGCCGAGGCCGCGAACCCGCTGTACGTCGCGTACAAGAACGGCTGGCGCGAGTTCCACGCCATCACCGCGCGCGAGACCCAGGCCAGCGCGATCCGCATCGGCGATCCGGTCAGCCGCGGCAAGGCGATCAAGGCGCTGATGCGCCACAACGGCAAGGTCGAGCAGGCCAACGAGCAGGAGCTGGCCGACGCCAACGCGCGCGCCGACCGCACCGGCCTGTTCAACTGCCCGCACACCGGCGTCGCGCTGGCGTGCATGCTCAAGTTCATCGCGCGCGGCGAGGTGCCCCGCAACGCGCGGATCGTCGTGGTATCGACCGCGCACGGGCTCAAGTTCGCCGAGTCCAAGGCCGCGTATCACACCGGCACCCTCGCCGGTATCCGCCCGACCTACGCGAACCCGCCGGTCGAACTCGCGCCGGACCGGCAGGCGGTGTACGACGCAGTGATGCGCCACATGGAAAAGACTGTCGGC
>DASPLE010000100.1:0-8690 GCA_035627695.1 Planctomycetota bacterium | reverse complement strand
TGACGCCGCATGGCGACGCCGAGGCGACGTTCGCGGCGCTGATCGCCGCGGCGGTCGGCCCGCGCACGCTCGGACTGCCGCTGGGCGAGCAACTCCTTCACGTTGCGGGCGCCGCGTGCGCGGGTGTCCGCCCCGATCTCGTCCTCCTGGCGACGACCAAGGCCGACTGCGATGCCTGGTGCGACGGCCTGGTCGCGCGCGATCCATCCGGCATCGGCGGTCCCGGCGCGGTCGCGCGTGATCTCGGACGCGCGCTCGGCGCCCCGGCCTTCACGGTCAGCGCGGCCTGCGCCAGCGGACCGGCGGCGATCGGCGTCGCGGCGCGCCGGATCGCGCTCGGCCACGCGCGTCGCGTGCTGGTGGTGGGCGGCGATCGCGTCGGCGCGTTCGTCCGCGACGGCTTCGCCTGCCTGCGCGCGCTGAGCCCGACGCGCTGCGCGCCGTTCGACGCGACGCGCGACGGCCTGATGCTCGGCGAGACCGCGGCCGCGATCCTGCTGGTCGCCGACGATGGCGGGCCGGGCGCGCGGCTGAGCGGCTGGGGCGCGCGGATGGACGCCAACCACCTGACCGGTCCGAGCCGCGACGGCCGCGGCCTGCGCGAGGCGTGCGCGCAGGCGCTCGCGCGCGGCGGCGACCAGCGGACGTCGCTGATCGTCGCCCACGGCACCGGCACGCGGTACAACGACGATGCCGAGAGCCTCGCCTACGCCGCGCTGGCGCCGCACGCGCCGGTGACGGGGTTCAAGGGCCTGCTGGGGCACAGCCTGGGCGCGTGCGGCGTGACCGAGGCCGCGCTCGCGCTGACCATCCGCCGCCATGCGAGGGCGCCCGGGGTCGTCGGCCTGCAGCAGGTCGGCACCGCCGGCGCGATCAGCGTGCTGACGCCGGGCGGCCACGCCGTCGCGCCCGGTGCGATCCTGCTCGCCAACGCCGGCTTCGGCGGCATCGACGCGGCCACGGTGATCGGCGACGAGCCGGCGCGTCCGCTGCGCGAGCGCGCCAGCGACGTCGGCGTGCGTGTCGTCATCGACGCCGCCGGGTGGCACCGCCGCGAGGGTGACGACGAGCGGCATGGAAGCTGGAGCGAGCCCGCCAACGACGATGGCATGCCGCGCCTCACCGCGCGCGAGGTCCTCGGCCGCGTCGAAGCGACCTGGGGCCGCATGGACACCGCGTGCCGCGCGCTGGTCGCGCTCGGCCATCTCGCTGGCGACCTGCCCGAGGACAGCGCCGTGGTGCTGGTCAGCGAGCGCGGCTGCGCCGCGAGCGACCGCGCCTTCGAGATCGCGCGGCGCGGCGGGCAGGCCGACCCGCAGCGCTTCCCCTACACCCTGCCGTCGACCGCGGTGGGCGAGGCGTCCATCCGCCTGCGGCTGCGCGGCGCGGGGCTCGCGCTGGTCGGAGCGGACGATGCGCAAGCCCGCGACGCGGCGCGCGACCTCATCAGCGAGGGCGCGCCAGCGGTGCTGCTGGCGCGGGTCGAGGCCGATGCGGCGCCGCTGCTCGCCTGGGCCGAGGTCTGGCGTCCACGACCGGCCATCTAGGCTCCCGCCATGATCCTGACACCGCTCGCCGACGCCGCGCGCTACGCCGGGCTGCACCCGCAGTTCGCGCGCGCCTTCGCCTGGTGCGCCGACATGGACAACCTGCTGGCGCCGGTCGGCACCCACGTCCTGGTTCCCGACGCGCTGACGGTGATCGTCGATCAGGGCTACACGCGCGGCGACGCGGGGGCGCGGCTCGAGAGCCACCGCTCCAACATCGACATCCAGGTCAACCTCGCGGGCGGCGAGGTCATGGAGTGGGCGCCGCGCGCCGGGCTGGCGCTCGATCAGGACTTCGCTGCCGACGGCGACATCGCCTTCTGGAAGCAGCCGGCGCGCGCGGTGCGTTTCGCGGTCGCGCCAGGGCACGCCGCGATCTTCTGGCCGGAGGACGCGCACAAGCCGATCCTGCACGCCGGCACCGCGTCCGCGGCGTACCGCAAGGTGGTCTTCAAGGTCCGGATCTGAGCAGCGGTCGACCGCTGCACGGTCCGGATCAGGCGGTCATCGGCCGGCGCCGCAGCAGCGGATCCACCGGCTTCGCGATCGGCCGCGGCGCCTCGACGATGCGCGGCTCCTCGGCCGGCTGCGACAGCGCCGCCGGCAGCTGCGCGTTCATGCGCACGTTGTGCTCGATCGACGGCAGCGAGCGCGCGTCCCCCGCCAGGCGGAAGATTGCGACCGCGGCTTCGAGCATGGCATGGATGACCGCCGCCCCGACCAGCATCAGGCCGACGAACGCGCCGGTCGCCACGAGATCGGGCAGGAGCGCCGCCAGCGGCAGATCGCTGCCGATCACGCCGCTGGAGAAGATGATGATCGCGCTCCATGCCAGGGCGAGCACCCAGCTCGCACCCTGGGCCGCCCGGGCGAAGCCGCGAGCGGCGCGATAGTCGGCAACCACGTCGTTTCCCATATCCACTCCTCTGTGAGCGACCGTTTCGACGGACGATGCTGGACCGATCGGTCAGGCCGAAGCCGCCGCCGCCAGCCACGAGACATCACGCTTGTCGTTGGCCAGGCCGGTGAGACCAGGCACATCACCCTGTTCTATCACGGTGAAATGGCGGAGGTGCTGCTCGCCTGGATACCGCCCGGGTTCGGGCGCCTGGGTGCCGATGCTGACGAAGCGCGCGTTCGCCGGCAGGCGATCCCACAACCATGGCCGTGCGACCAGTCCGCGCACGCACAGCACGGCAGCGGCCGTGTAGGCGAGCGAATGGTCCTCGCCGGTGATCGGCACCACCCACAGCGGGCGCGACTCGGGCGCCTGGCGGGCGAAGGCGTCGCGCACCTGATCGCGGATCAGCGTGCGCAGGGTGTCGGCGCCGCTGAACGGCCGGCTCTTCTGGCGATACTCGTCGAGGGCGACGACCGTCGGCAGCCAGCCGACCAGGACCTGCTCGTTGGGATGGACCTCCCACGAGCAGCGCAGGAGCATCTCCCACGCGCGCCCCTGGTTGTGCGTGCGCAGCGCATCGAGCAGGTGCGTGCGGATCTCCTGACCGGTGGCGCTGCGCGGCTTCGGCAGGGCGAGCGCGGCTTCGAGCGTGACGATGTGCGCGTTGGGATCGTGATTGGCGTCCTGCGGCCACTTCGGCATGCCGTCCTGGATCAGGCGGCTGATCAGCATCCCCGATTTGACCAGCGCCGACATGCGCTTGAGGTCATCGATCTGGTAGCGGGTGAAGTACCGGTAGCCGTTGGGCAGGCGACCGGGACGCGGCCAGCCGTAACGCAGCTCCCACATCCGCAGCACGCCGGCGGAGAGGCCGCAGGCCTTGCTCGCCTGCTCGATATCGAACGTCTCGTCCTTCGTCGTCGGCGGCGCGCCCGCGGCGACTGGAACCCTGCTCATGACAGACCTCGGATTGGATAAGGGGTGGAGCGCGACGCCCGGACGGATGTCGAGTGGAGGAGCATCAGCCGGTCGGCGACGCGCATTAACCGGCGACGCTAGAAACGGGCGTCGAGCTCGCAACGACACGTCGATGAACTGTCGGCACGCACGATATCTGCTTCTGGCGCAATCATCTCCCGCCACGGGACCTGCGCCCCCGGCGCAGGGTTGAACCGAGCGCCCTAGTCGCTCGCGGGCGATGCGCACAACGAGACCGATCCGCCAGCAGCGCGATCGATGATTGCGCAGGCGCGACCGCCGCGATCGGACCGTGTCGAGCGGGCGGAAGGCGACCGTTCGTCGACGACGACGCGCCCAGCATGTCGGCCGCGCCCACACGTGGCGGCCGCGAGCGGCGGGCGTGGTCCGGAGCGCGCGGCGCGGGATGCCGCAGAGGCGCTCCGCCACCGCGCGGCGACGGCGTCCCATCACTCCCATTCCCAGCCCCCGCCATGGACGAGCTCGTAGCAGCGCTCGCAGACCAGCTGCATCGGCATGCGGTCGAGACCGAAGCCGGGGACCTCCATGTGGAGGAGACGGAATGTCCCGACGCGGAGCTCGCCGCAGCATTCGCATTCCGTCGGAACGGTCTCGATGCGCGTGATGCCATCAAAAGGACTCGTAGCCATGCGGCGATCATACGCGCGGTCGATCTACGTCGGCCGCGCTACCCGGGCGCGGCGGGACGAGCACCAGCGCGAGCACGCGGAAGCGCGGCGCCGGATCCGCTGCACGCCCCGGCGTGCAGCACCGCTCAGTTCTCCGACGGGCTCCTCCGCACGGACGCGCCGCTCGCCGCGGCCCGTCGACGCCCTTCCGCCTCGGCGCAGAACCGATGGTACTCGGCGAGGGTCTCCATCCCCGCCTCGCGGCGTCGTTCGTCGACCTGCGACGGATCCTCGATGCGGTGGTTCAGCTGGGTCCCGTACACCTGGGGTCGGCCCAACGCGACGCGCACCCGGTCGGTGAGGTAGGCGATGTTGCGCTTCGCGACCGTCCCGGTCGGCGCGGCGGTCATCAGAGCCAGGCACCGCTCCTGGAAAGCGGGATCCCCGTCCGCGTGCTGGACCAGGAGCCACGCCGCGAACGAACCATCCTCGCCGACCAGCGACGCATCCGGCCATCCGCACCGATCGACGATCGCGCGGAGCCGAGCGGTGTGCCGGGCGTCGACATCGCCCATGGCGCGCTGGGTCGCCGCATCGGCGTGCCGCGACTCCTGATCGACCTTCGCCATGGCCAGGAGTTCGCTGCGCAGGTCGTCATCGCGGGGCGGCATGCGAGGCCTCGATCGCGCCAGGAGGTTCCGTGGAATGCCAGGCGGCCATCGACCACGACCGCTGGCCCGCCGCACCAGGTGCGCCACCAGCCGGCGCCGACTGGTGCCCAAGAGAGGAATCGAACCTCCGACCTTCGCTTTACGAAAGCGCTGCTCTACCGCTGAGCTACTCGGGCGTATCGGTTGTCACCTGCCCGACGACCATCGGTCGGGCACGGCGGGCGAGCATGGGATCGAGGCCATGCCTGACAAGTGGCCGCGCATCGCCGCTCGATGGCCCGGCCAGCCGCCCGCGGCGACGGCGCGACGCTCTCAGACCTGGACTTCGACCACCCCGTCGTCGCGCAGGCGCACCGGGTAGGTCGCGACCTTGTACCCCGGCGAGCCGCCGACCCATTCGCCGCTGGTCAGGCTGAAACGCCAGCCGTGGCCGACGCACATGACCGTGCCCTCGAAGACCGGGCCCTGGGCGAGCGGAACACCCGCGTGCGGGCAGACGTCCTTGAGCGCGTACCAGCCGCCGGCGTGCTTGTAGATGCCGATGCGGCGGGCGCCGATCTGGACGCGCTTGCCGGAATCGTCCTTCCAGTCAGCGGCGCTGCCGACCGGATGCCATTCGATGGGCGGCGTGGGCGGCGTGGCGGAGGTCGGGGCCTGGGGAGAATCGCTCATGGGTGCTCCGGACGGATGAAGACGTGCCGGCGGCGGTCGATGGCGCCGGACGAGTCGCTGCGGAAATGGGTGCCGACGCTGGCGGTGCGCGCTTCCGCCGCGGTCGCGACCAGGGCTCCGACGGTCAGCAGGTTCTGCAGCTGCCAGCCGCCACGATCGCGGAAGGCGCCGCGCGCCTGGTGCGACTGCCAGAACGCGATCGAGCGACGCGCGGTCGCGAGGTCGCTGCCGGTGCGCTCGATGCCGACCTGGCGCCACATCAGCGCGCGCAGGCTGCGCGACAGGTCGGCGACGTCGAGGTCGTCGGCGGCGGGCTCCGGCGGGGTCGCCTCGCCGCGCACGCGGCCGGGATAGCCGCCGGCGGTGCCGGCGTCGGCGCCGGCGCGCATGCCGACGACCAGGCCTTCGAGGATGCTGTTCGACGCCAGGCGGTTGGCGCCGTGCAGACCGGTGCAGCCGACCTCGCCCGCCGCCCACAGGCCCGGCAGGGCGGTGCGGCCGCGCGTGTCGCTGGCGACGCCGCCGCAGTGGTAGTGCGCGCTGGGATGCACCGGGATCCACTGGGTCGCGATGTCGATGCCGAGCTTGGCGCACTCCTGGGCGATCGCGGGGAAGCGCGCGCGCACCGCCGGGCCGAGATGCGACGCGTCGAGCCAGACGTGCGGGAAGCCCGAGGCGCGGATCTCGGCGATGATCGCGCGCGTCACCACGTCGCGCGGCGCCAGCTCGGCGTCGGCGTGGTAGCGCGGCATGAAGCGCTCGCCGTCGTGGTTCTTGAGCACCGCGCCTTCGCCGCGCATCGCCTCGGTGATCAGCAGGCGCGCGCCGCCGGCGATGTAGAGCGTGGTCGGATGGAACTGCATGAACTCGGCGTCGGCGATCGCCGCGCCGGCGCGATACGCCATCGCCAGGCCGTCGCCCGTCGCGACCGCCGGATTGGTGGTCTCGCGCCACACCCGGCCGCAGCCGCCGGTGGCGAGCACGACCGCGCCGCCGAGCGCGGCGAACAGCTCGTTGCGTCGGTAGTACAGCACGCCGACCACCGCGCCGTTGGCCGTCAGCAGGTCGATGGCGAAGGCGTTGTCGATCACCGTGATGCGCGGGTGGGCCGCGGCGGCGGCGACCATGCTGCGCACGACCTCCTGCCCGGTCGCGTCGCCGTTGGCGTGCAGGATCCGCCGCGCGCTGTGGCCGCCTTCGCGCGTCAGGGACGGCGAGCCGTCGCCGCCGTCGAAGCGGCAGCCGTGGCGCTGCAGGAACGCGATCGCCTCGGCGCCGGCGCCGAGGATGTCGCGCACCGCCGCCTCGTCGCACAGGCCGACGCCGGCGGTCAGCGTGTCGCTGACGTGCAGCTCGACCGTGTCGTCGGCTTCGCGGCGCGGCGCGTCGAGCACGGCGGCGACGCCGCCCTGCGCGTAGAACGTGTTGCTCTCGGTGGTCGATCCCTTCGCGAGCAGGAGCACCTCCTTGCCCGCCTCCGCGGCGGCCAGCGCCGTCGACAGACCGGCGACGCCGCCGCCGAGCACCAGCACATCGGCTTCGAGATGTGGTCGCCGGCGCAGGTCGAACCCGACCAGGTGACGCGGCGCCCACGGGCCCGGCTGGGCGGGGTGGAACATCGCCGGGATGATGGCTGAGCGGCCGGCGGGGACAATGGGCCGTGGAGCGGGAAATCCGTCGATTTCGCTGGGCGCCGACCCGGGCGCGCGGCGCGGCGCGCGATCCGGAGCGGCCCTAGCCGCCCTGCGCCGCGCGTTGCGCCGCCGCGCGGAAGCAGTCGCCGCGGTGCTCGAAGCCGCGGAACAGGTCGAACGACGCGCACGCCGGGCTGAGCAGCACGGTGCCCCCCTGCGGCAACGCGGCGACGGCCAGGCGCACCGCATCGTCCATGTCGCCGGCGCGCGGCGCGTCGATGCCGTGCGCCTGCAACGCCGCGGCGATGCGCGGCGCCGTCTGGCCGAGCAGCACCGGCCGCGCGCCGCGCCGCGCCACGGCCCCGGCGAGCTCGACGTACGACGCGCCCTTGTCCGAGCCGCCGAGGATGATCGCGACCTCGCCCGTGAACGACGCCATCGCCGCCATCGCCGATTCGGGCGTCGTCGCGATCGAATCGTCGATGAAGCGATGGCGATCGCCCCGCGCGACCGGCTCGAGGCGGTGCGGCAGCGCGCGGACGTCGCGCAGGCGTTCGGCGACCAGCGCGCGATCGAGCCCGAGCTCGCGCGCGGCGGCGATGGCGAGCCCGGCGTTGGCGGCGTTGTGCGCGCCCGGCAGCGGCAGGTCGTCGCGTCGCGCCAGCGCTCCGGCGCCGTCGCGGAACGAATCGCCGTCGCAGGCGACGGGCTCGATCAGGCGGTCGCCCGGCAGCAGCGCGCGCAGGTCGCCGGCGGCGACGCAGCGCCGGCTCCAGCCGAACAGCGACAGCTTCGCGGCGCGGTAGTGCGCGAGGTCCGGATGCCAGTCGAGGTGGTCGACCGCCAGGGTCGTCAGCACCGCGACGTCGACGCGGGGCCGCTCGTCGCGCAGGTACCACAGCTGAAAGCTCGACAGCTCGCAGACCATGCCGACGTCCGGCCCGTGACGCGCGAGGAGCATGAGCAGCGGCTCGTAGGAATTGCCGCCGACCGGCCAGCCGAGCAGCGTCGCGGCGATGTTCGCCGTGGTGCTCTTGCCCTTGGTGCCGGTGACGCAGACGCGCGGCCCGCGATGCGCCGCGAAGAACAGCGCCTCGGGCGAGGTCACCGGCGGCCCGTCCGCGGGCAGGGCGCGCGGGGCTATCGCCGGCGAGGCGACGATCAGGTCGGCCGCGCGGTACGTCGGGTGCGACGCATCGCCGACATGCGCGGTCCAGCCGCGCTTGACGACCTCGGCGCCGGGGGCGCCCAGCTCCGACGCGGGCTTGGCGTCGAGCAGCTCGACCCGCGCCCCCTCGCGCTCGCAGAAGTCGGCGGCGGCGACGCCGCCCCAGTGGCGACCGATGCCCCAGACCACCACCGACCGGCCCGCCAGCGTCAGAGCCAACCGCGTTTCCTGAAGATCCAGTACGGGATCGCGCCGCTGATGATCATCATGCTCAACGCCATCGGATAGCCGATCTTCCAGCTGAGCTCGGGCATGAAGTCGAAGTTCATGCCGTAGATCCCCGCGACCAGGATCGGCGGCGTGCAGATGACGCTGACGACCGAGAAGATCTTGATGATCTTGGCCTGGTCGATGTTGATGAGTCCCAGCGTCGCATCGAGCAGGAATGCGACCTTGCCGGCGATGAACGACGCCTGATCCGACAGCGACT
>DASPLE010000099.1:0-27324 GCA_035627695.1 Planctomycetota bacterium | reverse complement strand
GCGCTCCAGCACCTTGTTCGCGCGCGCCAACGCGGCCCTCGCCGCGCATGGCATCCGCATCGAGCACAGCGATTTGGACCGCTACGCCGCCGAGCTCGCCGAGGCGCGCCCGGCCTTGACGCGCGAGGTCGTCGGCGAGCTGCGCGAGACCGGCCGCGAGTCGCTCGCGAGCGACGAGCACTGGCTGATCGCCGGCACGCTGTCGAGCCGCATCCACCTCAAGCAGCGCAACGCCGCGTGCGAGGACGAGCTGACCCTGTGGGCCGAGCCGTTCTCGGCGTTCGCGCGCGAGCTCGGCGGCGAATGGCCGGCGAGCTACCTGGCGACCGCGTGGCGCTGGCTGCTCGAGAACCACCCGCACGACAGCATGTGCGGCTGCTCGATCGACCAGGTCCATCAGGACATGCTGTACCGCTTCGACCAGTCGCTCGGCATCGCCAGCCGCCTGACGGCCCAGGCGCTGCGCCGCATCGCCGTGGCCGCCGCGCCGCGCGATCGGCCCGACGGCGCGCTGACCGTCACGGTCTTCAACCACACCGCCGAGGACCTCGACGAGCCGATCGACCTCGACGTGCCGCTGCCCACGACCTGGCCCAAGCGCTTCCAGGAGTTCTTCGGCTTCGAGGAGAAGTTCGCCTTCCGCCTGCGCGGACCCGACGGCGCCGACATCCCCTACCAGCTGGTCGGCCAGAGCCGCGACCGCGTCGGCATCAAGCGTCCGCGCTACAAGTTCCCCAATCCCGAGAACCGCCACGTCGTCCACGTCACCGCGCGCGTGCGCGTGCCGGCCTTCGGCTGGACCGCGCTGGTGGTGGCTCCCGTCGACGGACCGACGCGGTACACGGGCACCCTCGCCGTCGACCACCGCACGCTCGACAACGGCATCCTGCGCGTGGCGGTCAACCAGAACGGCACGCTCGACGTGCTCGATCACCGCACCGGCACGTCCTATCGCCAGCTGCTGACCTTCGAGCAGCGCGCCGACATCGGCGACGGCTGGTTCCACGGCCTGGCGGTCAATGACCAGGTCTTCACCAGCGCCGCCGGGTCCGCGGACGTCGCCCTCGTCGCCGACGGCATCGGCAAGGCGACGCTGCGCATCCACCTGGTCATGCGCGTGCCGGCGCGATTCGATGGCAAGGAGGGCCGGCGCAGCGCCGAGCTCGCGCCGCTGGCGATCACCAGCGACGTCACGCTGCGCGCCGGCGCCGATCGCATCGAGGTGACGGCGACGGTCGACAACACCGTCCGCGACCACCGCCTGCGCGTGCTGCTGCCGACGGGGATCGACGGCGACACGTTCGTCACCGACAGCGCCTTTGCCGTGGTCGAGCGCGCCGTCGCCCTGCCCGATGACAACGACGCGCGCCGCGAGCTGGATGTCGAGACGCGTCCGCAGTTCACATGGACCGCCATCGGCGACGCGCGCGGCGGTCTCGCGGTGGTCAGCCGCGGGCTGCCGGAGTGCACGGTGCGCGCCACCGCCGATCGGCCGATCGCCCTGACCCTGCTGCGCGCGTTCCGCCGCGCGGTGTTCGCCAACGACAACGACGGCGGGCAGATCCAGGGGACCCACGTGTTCCGCTTCGCGATCGTGCCGTTCGCGGGCGCGATCCCGACCCGCGGGCTCAGCCTGCTCGGACAGCGCATCCCGGCGGCGATGCGCTCGATCGACCTGCTGACCGAGCACCTGGCGGTGACCGTCCCCACGCTGCCGCCGAGCGGTTCGTTCCTGCGCCTGGAGGGCGAGGTCGTGGCAAGCGCGGTGCTCGCCGACGGCGACCGCCTCGCGGTGCGGGTGTTCAACCCGAGCGACGCGCCGACGAGCGCGCGCATCGCGCTGCGCGCGCCGCTCGCGGCGGCGGAAGCCGTCACCCTGGGAGGCGCCACGGATCCGAGCGTGAGCGTCGGCATCAGCGCTGGCGCGGTCGAGGCGGTGATCGGCGCGCAGCGCATCGCCACGCTCCGGATCGGTTGACGGCGCTCGAAGGCCGCAGCCCGAAGCCGAAGCCCGAGCTCTCGAAGCCCGAAGCTCGAAGCTCGAAGCTCGAAGCTCGAAGCTCGAAGCCCGAAGCGTCACGCTGAAGCAAGCTCCAGCTCGATTTATGACGTTCCACGCGAGTTGACGACTCGCGTGGCCGGCGCGTGTCGGGCCACCCGGAGGTACCAACCCGGCGATTCCTCCTCCCGCCGCGCCCACACGATTCCTCACCACCTGCCCGATGGGGGCGCGGCGCTGGCGCTAGCCTGTGCCGCCACGGAGACGCCATGTCCTGGTCGAGCCGCGCCGCCTGCCTGCTGGTCCTGGTCATCGCGCTGGCGGCGGAGGACGCCGCGAAGCCGCTCGACGGGCGCGCCTACGCCATCGATGTCGCGGCGGGCGGCGGGGCGCCGGCGCGACGCGCGACGCTGCGCTTCGCCGGCGACGCCTCGACGCTCGACTACGGCTCGGACGCGGCGCTGGCGTTCACCTACGTCACGCGCAGCGAGGGCGACAGCGCGCTGGGCTTCGACGGGCGCTTCGTCGCGAGCGCCACGGTGCTGCGCGGCACGGTGGTCGGCGAGGCGATCAAGGGCGAGATCATCGCCGGCGACGACGCGCGGCCGTTCGCGGGCGTGCTGACGCGCGAGGCGGCGAACCTGCTCGAGCGCGCGCGCGAACGCCAGCTGCAGCGCCGGCCGAAGGAGGCCATCGAGCTGTACAGCGAGCTGATCGAGCGCCACCGCGGCGATCTCGCGAACTCGGCGCCGGCGCTGGTCTACCTAGTGGAATGCTGCCAGTCGCTGGCCGGCGACCCGCAGGCCGCGACGCGCTGGCAGGAGCTGTCGAGCCGTTACCTGACCAATCCGCCGCCGCTCGACGGCACCTCGACCATCACCATCGACCAGGCCAAGCAGGATCTGCTGCTCAAGAGCTGGGCGTCACCGGTGGTCGCGCCGCCCGGCCCCGGCGCGGTGCCGAACGGCGATGGCGGCGAAGCGCCGAGCGTCGCCGAGGACGCGCCGACGGCCGGCCCCGGCGTGAAACCGGGCGAGGACCCGTTCGCGGCCTTCGACCGCCTGGACAAGGACTTCGTCGACCGGGCCAAGGAGCAGGCGAAGGCCGGGGCCGCGGCGGTCGCCGAGGCGGCCGCGAAGGGCCCGTCCTGGCACTGGTGGATCGGCGCCATCGGCTTCGGATCCCCGACCGCGCGCCTCGACGAGGCCCTGATCCGCCGTCGCGAGGACGAGCCGCTCGACGGCTTCGTGTGGGGCGCCCTGCGCCGCGTCTCCTATCCGCGGATCGGTGGCCGCACGCTGGTGCGCGCGCAGATGCTGAAGGTGGCCGCCGGTACCGATCCCCTCGCCGTGGAGTCGGGCGAGGCGCTGATCGGCGTGCTCTACGACGATCAGGCATCGCACGGCACCTACGGCGTCTACGACATCTCCGTCGACGTCAGCCACAGCGACGAGCGCGACTGGATCTACGACATCGACCTGACGCTCAGCGGCCTGCACGGCGGCTACCACGAGGACGACTTCGGCCGCAGCTACCGCATCGGCGCGCGCCTGCCCGGCGCGGTGGTCCGCGATCTGACCAGCGACCAGGTGCGCGCCGTCGCCGGCATCGACCGCATCATCGACTACAAGACCGGCGAGCGTCGCCTGGCGACCGAGACCTACGTGCATCTCAACTGGCAGCTGACCGAGCACGTGCTGGTCTACGCCAAGGGCGCGTACTGCCGCGACGCGCGGCGCGAGGACGGTTCCGATCACAGCACCTGGACCGGCGCGATCGGCTTCGGCTGGGACTTCTCCGGCACCTTCTGAGCGCATGGACCCGGCCCCACCCCTGCTGAGCGCCCCGCGGCCGCGCTACGCGCTGTACGCCGCCATGGTGCTGGCGCCGTGCGTCGCGCTCGGCGGCTGGGCGTGGCTCGCGTCGACGCAGCGCGCGCAGCAGGACGAGGCCGGCCAGCGCTCGGGCTACCGCGCGCTGGCCGAGGACGCGGGCCGGGCGGCGCTCGCCGACCTCATCGATCCGGTGCTGCGCGAGCTCATGGCCCTATCCGACGACGATGCGGTCGCGCGCGAGGCGCGGCTGCGCCGCATCGAGGCACTGCCGCTGGTCGTCGGCGCGTGGAGCGCCGCGCCCGCGCCGCCGCCGCCACGCGGCCCCCATCCGGCCCTGGCCGATGCGCGGCGGCTCGAGCACGTCGTCGAGGACCACGCGGCGGCGCTCGACGCGTATCGCCGCGTCGCCAGCGCCGGACCGGCGGGCGCGAGCGCCGAGGCCGCCGCGGGCGAGATCGGCGCGCTGATCAAGCTCGCGCGCGTCGACGATGCCGCCGCCGCGCTGCGCGCCGCGCTCGCCAGCGATGTCATCGCCGCCGACGACGCCGCGGCGCTCGCGCTCGCCCTGGCCGGATGCGAACCGCCACCGACCGCGCTCGCCGCGACGATGCTGGCCGCCGGCGACCGCGCGCTGCGCGACCTCGGCGACACCGCGCTGTCCCAGCGCGTGATCACGCGCCTCGCCACGCTGCCCGTCGACGCGGATGACGCGACCGCGCGCGACCTGCTGATCAGCGCCCTGGCGCGCTCGGGGACGCCGGGCAGGCGCGAGCGTGTCGCCGGGCAGGGCTGGCGGCGCGGCGACGGACCGCGCTGGCGCTACGCCGGGGACGAGGCGCTGGTCGCCGACGCGGGCGGCGCCGTGGTCGTCGCCTTCGAACTCGCGGGCGTGGCCGCCGGCGTCGAACGCGCCCTCGCCGCCCAGCCCGGCCTCGGCCGGCTGGCCACCGCCTACCGCGAACGCTACGGCCGCGACATCGCCAGCGCGGCGATGGCGGTGCCGACGCCCTGGGGCGAACCGCTGGCGACGACCTTGCCTCCCGCGGCGCCGACCGCGCGCTGGGCGGGTCCATCGGCGCAGACCGTGGCCGGGCTGGCGTTGGCGGCGGCGGTCGCGCTGATCGCCGTCGGACTGGCGCTGCTGGCGCGCGCGGCGCGGCGCGAGGTCGCCGCCGGCCGCCAGCGCAGCGACTTCGCCTCGGCGGTGACCCACGAGCTGAAGACGCCGCTGGCGCTGATCCGGATGTTCGGCGAGATGCTGGCCATGGACTACGCGCGCGACGCCGGCGAGCGCCGCGAGTACGCGCGGATCATCGTCGACGAGGCGCGCCGGCTCGGCCTGCTGATCGGCAACGTGCTCGAGGCGGCGGCGATCGAACGCGGCGTCCGCGCCTACGCCGCCGCGCCGATCGACATCGGCGCGCTGTGCGCGGAGGTGCTGGACCTGCACCGCCCGCGCCTGGAGGGCGCGGGCTTCGCCGTCGCCTTCGCCGCCGAGGCCGCCCCGCGCGTCACCGGCGACCGCGACGCCCTCACCCAGGCGCTGCTCAACCTGATCGACAACGCGGTGAAGTACTCGCCGCGCGAGAAGGTCCTCGACATCAGCGTGCGCGGCGTCGCCGATCGCGTGACGATCGCCGTCGGCGATCGCGGCATGGGCATCGCTCCCGCGGACCAGCAGCGGATCTTCCGCCCGTTCGCGCGCGGCGCCGGCGAGGGCGCGACCGCCGGCGGCGTCGGCCTCGGGCTCGCGATCGTGCGGGCGATCGCCGAAGCGCACGGCGGCACGATCGCGCTGACCAGCGAGCCCGGGCGCGGCAGCGTCTTCACCCTCGACCTGCCGGCCGGAAGCGCGCCGGTGGGGGATCGCGACGCCGCATGAAGCCGCCGGTCATCCTGCTGGTCGAGGACGACGCGCGCATGGCGCTCGGCCTGACGCGGATCCTCGAGAGCGATGGCTTCCAGGTGATCGCCGCCGGCGACGGCGCCGCCGCCCTGCACCTCGCCGCCGAGCGCCGCCACGACCTCGTGATCCTCGACGCGATGCTGCCGCGGCTCGACGGCTTCGGCGTGGTGCGCGAGCTGCGCGCGCGCGGCGACCGGAGCCCGGTGCTGATGCTCACCGCCAAGGGCGCGGAGGCCGACAAGGTGCGCGGCCTCGAGCTCGGCGCCGACGACTACGTCACCAAGCCGTTCGGCGTGCCCGAGCTCCTGGCGCGCGTGCGCGCCCAGCTGCGCCGCGCGCGCGGCGGCGCCGACGAGGTCCGCCGCCTCGACTTCCCCGGGCTCGCCATCGACTGCGAGCGCCAGACGGTCGCCGGCACCGGCGGCACACGCGACCTGTCGACCCATGAATCGGGCGTGCTGCGTCAGCTCGCCGCGCGGCCGGGCGAGCTGGTGACGCGCGCCCAGCTGCTCGAGACCGTGTGGGGCGACGACCGCGCGGTCACCGCCCGGGTCATCGATTGGCACGTCACCAACCTGCGCAAGAAGATCGAGGCCGCGACCGGCGACGCCGAGCCGCGACGGATCCTCACCGTGCACGGCAGCGGGTACAAGTTCGCGCCGTAGTCGCGGCTCGCGCTTCGCGCTTCTCACCCCGCCTGCTCGCGCCATGCCCATGGGAACTGCGGCCCGCGGAAGCGTTCCCGCGGCGCGGGAGCGTCGCGCTGCGCGAGCATGCGCTCGATGCACACGTGCCCATGTCCCGGCCGGTAGCAGCAATCGGCCGCCATGAGGTGGCTGACGATCGACACGCGATCGCGACCGCTGGCATTCACCGAGCTGCCGTGCAGCAGGTTGGCGTGATGGAACGTCACCTGGCCCGCGCGCACCACCACCGGCACGATGTCGCCGGCAACCGGCGACGCCGGCAGCGCGCCGCCGGTCCAGTCGCGCGGCATGAGATCGAGGCGCAGGCCGCCGTGGTGGCTGCCCGCGATGAACAGCATCGGGCCCTGATCGACCGTGACGTCGTCGAGCGCGATCCACGAGGTGACGGTGCGCGGGCGATCGATCGCCTGCCAGAACATCCAGTCCTGATGCCAGGTGACGATGCCGCCGCCGCTCGCCGGCTTGCGCAGGTACTGGTCGTGCCACAGGCGCATGCCGTCGGCGCCGATCAGCCGCGCGGCGACGCGAGCGACGCGCGCGTCGGTGACCGCGGCGAGGACCGTGGGGTCGCTCTTCCAGGCGTTGTCGATCTTGACCACGGCCGTCGGCGGCGCGCCCGGTTCCCAGGCGCGGCAATCCGGCTCGACGCCGGTGGCGTAGCGGCGCGCGGCGACGCGATCGCAGGCATCGCGGATCGCGGCGACCTCGTGCGCGTCGAACAGCGGCTCGGGATGGATGTGGAAGCCGTCGCGATCGAAGGCCGCGATCTCGGCTTCGGTGACGGTGGTGCGCGGGGCGGTCTGCGGCAGTGGGTTCATGGCGGCATCGTCGTTTCCCCGCGGCGAGCCGCGTCCACGATCCGATGCAGCCATGGCCACGAATCGACGCGCTCCCGAGCCGTGGATACGCGGCTGGGAACGCCCCCTGCCCGAGCTGCCGTCCCTGGTCCACTTCAACGAGGCCCAGGCGGCCCCGGGTCATCGCCTGCACCCGCACACGCATGAGCGCTTCGAGCTGTGCTACCTGGTCGCGGGACGCGCGCGCTGGACCAATCCCGACGGCGCGTTCGACATCGGTCCAGGCGACCTCTACCTCACCGCGCCGGGCGAGATCCACGACGGCGTCGCCGACGAGCGCGATCCGCACCACAACTTCGCGATCGGCTTCGACCTCGCGCTCGGCGCGCCGCGCATCGGCGATCCGGCCGGCGCGGCGGCGGAGATCGACGCCGTCGAGGCGCTGCCGCCGCGCCGCCGGGTGATCCACGACGGCGGCGCGACCGCGCCGATCTTCCGCGCCATCCAGCGCGAGCTCGTCGCGCTGCCGCCGCCGGGCGATCCGCGCCGGACGCTGGCGGTGGCGATGCTGCAGGCGCTGATGGTCGAGCTCGCGGTCACGGCGACGCGCCTGGCGATCGACGCGCGCGGCGCCGAGCACGCCGAGGAGGGCGACCTGCGCGCGCTCGAGGCGCGGCTGCGCCAGCGCCTCGACGCGCCGCCCACCCTGGCCGAGATGGCCGCGTGGGCCGGCGTCTCCCCGGGGCACCTCGCGCTGCGCTTCAAGCGCGTCTACGGCCGCACGCCGCTCGAGCACGTCACCAGCCTGCGCATCGCGGAAGCGGCGCGCCGGCTGAAGGACGATCCGCGCGCCTCGGTCACCGACGTCGCGCTCGACCTCGGCTTCTGCTCCTCGCAGTACTTCGCCGAGGTCTTCAAACGCGTCCAGGGCGTGACGCCGAGCGAGTGGCGGCGATGACGGGGGCCGCGGCGCGCCGAGCGCGGAATCGCGCGTGCCGAGGGCGGGCCCAGCCGCGAGCACGGTGCGGGATGACCCGGCCTGCGCTGTCCGCGCATCGGCGCTCGCCGAGCATGGCCGCGGAGCCGCCATGGACCCCACCGCCACGAGCATCCTCGCCCCGCTGCTCTCCTGCCTGACCTGCGACGGAAGCCTGCGCGACCTGATCCTCGGGCACCGCTTCGCGCAGCTCGCGCTGACCATTCCCGCGCTCGTGCTGGGCGGCGCCTTCGCGACCGCCTGGGCGACCAGGGCGTGGGCGCGACGGACCGCCGAGGATGGGGCGCGCGGAACCGATGCCGGTGCGCTGGCGTGGTCGGCGACGCTGCTCGGCTTCGGCCTGGGCTCATTCCTCGATGGCATCGTCCTGCACCAGATCCTGCAGCTGCACGGCTTCATCTCGAACAGCCTGCCGCCGGAGACGCTCCTGGCGAAGAGCGCCAACATGTTCTGGGATGGCATCTTCTTCCTCGTCACGTTCGTCGTCACCATGGCCGGGGTGGTCTCGCTGTGGCGGCTCGGTCGCCGCGGCGCGATCGCGACGGCCTCGCCGTGGCTGTTCTGGGGAGCGGCCCTGATCGGCTGGGGCGCGATCGACCTGATCGACGGACTCGTCAGCCACGTGCTGCTGCGCTACCACGATCTCGTCGAGGCCAGCGCCTCGCCGTGGCCGTGGAACATCGGCTGGCTGGTGTTCAGCGCGCTGCAGGTGCTGATCGGCGGCGTCGCGCTGCGGCGCGGCCTGCGACGCCGATCCTGAGGGCGCCGCCGCGAGCGCGCTGCAGCTCGACCATGTGCCACCCTGCGCGGTGGCGACATCCGCAGCGTCGCTTCGCGCCAGACTCGCCGCCCCATGCGCGACCATTCCCGCCAGCACCCCGCGCCGCGAGCGAACGCCGGCGACGACGCCATCGTCGCCGCGGCGATCGAGTCCGGAGCCGAGGCGATCCACGCCGGAGACCTCGACGCGGCCTACGACGCGTTGATGGAAGCGGAGGTCATCGCCGAAACGGCTGACCAGCTCCGGCTGGTCCGCTCGTTGCGGATCCAGCTCCTCGAGGCGGTCCTGCCGAGGCGGGCGTAGCTGATCCGACCACGCGCGGTCTCGCTCCGCTCGCGCGCGCGCAGGCGCCAGGCCGTCGACAGCTACGCCGGGGCATGCGACGCTGTGATCCACGGCGCCGCCGCGAGCGTGTCCGTGGTCCGCGACGCTACGATGTCGGCTGCGGCGATAGACACGCCGCAGCGAAGGGTGTCATGAGCGACCACGAGATCGTCGATGTCGACAACGCGCGATGCCCGGTGTGCGGCATCACCATCGTCGGATCGATGCCACGGGTCCACCTGCGCCATGCGCGCGGCATCGTCTGCGTCGCCGTCTGCTGCCGCACCTGCGCGAGCCTCGCGGAACGGCAACCGTCCCATTATGCGCAGGAGGCGAGGCGGGCGCAGGTCTCGTGACCAGCGCCGCGGCGCCGTGCGCCTAGTGCGCGACCTGGTTGATCTCGGCGGCGAACAGGTGCTTGTCGGGCTCGCGCGCCGCTCTCGCGGCGCAGGCCCGCGAATCGACGCGGATGGCGACGACGAGACCGTGGCGCTTGTCGGATGGCCGGAGGTCGACCGTCCGCGACGAGGACGTCGTCCCGGTCCCGCAGACCGGGCAGCAGGTGTTCGGCATGACCGTCTTCGGCTCGTGGATACGCACGGTCGCAGCGTCAGGGCGCGCGATCCGCGGAGAAGGCAGAGCGTCGCGACGTTGATCCTCAGCGCGCAGTTCGGCACCGCCGCACCGCCGGACAGGGACACGACCGGTGCGGTGTTGCAGCGAGCGTGACGAAAACACCGACGGGCGGCGTATGATGCGGGTTATGACCATCGAGACCTGGGCGGGCGTCGAGTGCACCGTCAACCGCGTCGGCGACACGTA
Organism: Planctomycetota bacterium; assembly: GCA_035627695.1. GTDB lineage: Bacteria > Planctomycetota > UBA11346 > UBA11346 > UBA11346 > DASPLE01. Next base: position 17,156 of record DASPLE010000099.1, on the reverse strand, counting down.
TTCAGACCAGTGCGAGCGCATCGGCCACGACCAGCGCGACGACGATCTCCATCGCCTCGCCGCGCTCGGCATCGATGCGCTGCGCTACCCGGTGGTCTGGGAGCGGGTCCTCGCCAAGGGCTGGTCCTGGAGCGATCGCCGTCTCGCCACCCTGCGCGAGCTGGGCGTGCGTCCGATCGTCGGGCTCCTCCATCACGGCAGCGGACCGCCGGACACCTCGCTGATCGACCCGAAGCTGCCGGAGTCCTTCGCTGAGTACGCCGGACGATGCGCCGAGCGCTATCCATGGGTCCGCGACTGGACGCCCGTCAACGAGCCGCTGACGACCGCGCGCTTCAGCGGGCTCTACGGCATCTGGTACCCGCACGGGCGCGACGACGCGACGTTCATCCGCGCCCTGCTGGTGCAGTGCAAGGCGACGATCCTGGCGATGCGCCGCATCCGCGCCGCCATCCCCGATGCGCGATTGGTGCAGACGGAGGATCTCGGGCACACTGCGAGCACGCCGCCGCTCGCGTACCAGGCCGAGCTCGAGAACCGCCGGCGTTGGCTCTCCCTCGACCTGCTGTGCGGACGCGTCACCGACGGCCATCCGCTGCGACGGTACCTGCGCCGCGCGGGCGCGAGCGATGAGGAACTCGCCTGGTTCGCCGCCAATCCGTGCCCTCCGGACATCATCGGCATCAACCACTACGTCACGAGCGAGCGCTGGATCGATCACCGCCTCGAGCTGTATCCCGCCGCGACGCATGGCGGGAATGGCCGCGACCGCTACGCCGACGTCGAGGCGGTGCGTGCCGCGCCGCTGGTCGGGCGCGAGGCGCTGCTGCGCGAGACCTGGCAGCGGTACCGCCTGCCGATCGCGATCACCGAGGCCCACCTCTACGCGACCCGCGAGGAGCAGCTGCGCTGGCTGGACGACGCGTTCAGGACGGCGGATCGGCTGGAGGCGGACGGCGTCGACATCCGCGCCGTCACGGCCTGGGCGGCGTTCGGACTCGTCGACTGGGACAGCCTGGTGACATGCCGACGCGACCACTACGAGCCGGGGCTGTTCGACGTGCGCGGGCGGCAGCCCCGCCCGACGTCGCTGGCGCGGTTGGTCGCCGCGCGCGCGCGTGGACACCGGGACGACCATCCCCTGCTCGCCGTCCCCGGGTGGTGGCGCCGGGAAGGCCGCACGTACTACGACGCCGCGCCCGTACGGCACGATCCGGTGCCGCGCGACGTTCCGGCGCTGCTCATTACCGGCGGTGGCGGGCATGTCGGCCAGGCCATCGCGCGGTCCTGCGCCGCGCGCGGGATCCCGTTCGCGCTGACGACGCGCGACGAGCTCGACATCGCAGATCCGACCTCGGTCGCCGCGGCGCTGGCGCGGCACCGGCCGTGGGCGGTCGTCAACGCCGCCGGCTATGCGCGCATCGCGCGCGCCGAGCGCGATGCGCAGCGCTGCTGGCGCGACAACCATGCCGGCGCCGTCGCGCTCGCCTCGGCCTGCCGCTGCGCGGGCATCCGCCTCGTGACGTTCTCGACGGATCACGTCTTCGCCGGCGACAGCGATCGGCCGTACACCGAGCGCGACGCTCCGCGACCCCTCGGCGTGTACGGCAGGAGCAAGGCCGCAGCCGACGCGGCGATCCGATCCGTCGCTCCCGACGCGCTGATCGTGCGCACCGCAGCCCTGTTCTCGACGTCGGAGCCGCGCAATCCCGCCCACCGCGTCGTCGCCGGACTCGCCGACGGCCGCCCGGTCGCCGTCCATCGCGACGTGACCTTCTCGCCGACGTACGTCCCCGATCTGGTCGAGGCGCTGCTCGATCTGCTGATCGACGGCGAGAGCGGCCTGTGGCACATCGCCAACGACGGCGCGACGACGTCGGCGGATTTCGCCGGCGCCGCCGCGCGGCTCGCCGGGCTCGACGCCGATCTGATAACGCACGTCGATCCGCCGCCCTTCGTCCCGCGCTACAGCGCCCTGACGAGCGAGCGCGCCGTCCTGCTCCGGCCGTGGGAAGAGGCCTTGGATGCCTGGTGGCGCGATCTGCGACGCGGGCCGGCCCATCCGCTGCCGGCGATGCGCTGCGCGGGCTGAGGACGTCGCCGGCGACGGACGCCGGCCGTCAGCCGGAGCGGCCGGAGATCAGCCGCGCCGCGTCGATGGCCGCGTAGGTGAAGATGAGATCCGCGCCGGCGCGCTTGAACGCGATCAGGCTCTCCATCAGGCAGCGGTCGTAGTCGATCCAGCCCTTCTCGGCGGCCGCCTTGAGCATCGCGTACTCGCCGCTGACGTGATAGGCGACGACCGGCAGGGCGGTCTGGCCGCGCACCAGGCGCACGATGTCGAGGTACGGCAGCCCCGGCTTGATCATCAGCCAGTCGGCGCCTTCGCCCTCGTCGAGCGCGACCTCGCGCAGCGCCTCGCGCGCGTTCGCAGGGTCCATCTGGTAGGTCTTCTTGTCGCCCGCGCGCGGCGCCGAGTCGAGCGCGTCGCGGAAAGGCCCGTAGAACGCCGACGCGTACTTCACGCAGTAGCTGCAGATCAGCACGTCCGGGAAGCCCGCGGCGTCGAGCGCCTCGCGGATGGCGCGTACGCGTCCATCCATCATGTCCGACGGCGCGACGACGTCGGCACCGGCGCGCGCCTGCGAGACCGCCATGGCGGCGAGGATCGGCAGGGTCGCGTCGTTGACGATCCGCCCATCGCGGACGACGCCGTCGTGGCCATCGCTGGAATACGGATCCATCGCCACGTCGCTGATCACGGCGATGTCGGGCAGCGCCGCCTTGAGCGCGCGGATGCAGCGCTGGTTCAGGCCGTCCGGGTTGACGGATTCCCTGGCCGACGGGTCCTTCAGCGCATCGCTCAGCGCCGGGAACAGCGCCACGGCGCGGATGCCGAGGCTCGCGGCGACGCGCGCCTTCGCGACCGTGGCGGCGATGCCGGCGCGGCTGACGCCGGGCATCGACGCGATCGGCGAATCGACGTCCGCCTCGTGCACGAACAGCGGCAGGACCAGGTCCGGCGCGCTGAGCGAACTCTCGCGCACCAGGTTGCGCACGGCGCGCGACACGCGGTTGCGGCGGGGACGGATGAGCATGCGCCCAGGCTAGAAGCCAGGGGCGGGAAGCCAGAAGCGCGAAGCCCGAAGCGCGAAGCCCGAAGCTCGAAGCCCGAAGGCCGAAGCGCGAAGCGCGAAGCCCGAAGCGCGAAGCTCGAAGCTCGAAGCTCGAAGCTCGAAGCTCGAAGCTCGAAGCTCGGCCGCTCCCCATTCGTCAAGCGGCCCGCGCCTCACGGCACCGTCGACGTCTCCACCTCGCCGCGCTTCGGCGCCGGCGTCGCGACCGCCGCCTCCGGAGCGGGATCAGGTCCCCACAGGCGCAGCGGCAGCAGCTCGCTGACCTCGTCGGCGTCGCTGGCCAGCACGCGCAGGGCGTTGACGCCGGCCTTCAGCGGGACGGTGGTCTCGTAGACGCCGTCGACCAGCGTCGCGGCCAGGGCGAGGTCGACCTTGTCCTCGTCGTGGAACAGCGCGACGTAGCGCAGGTTGTCGTCCTTCACCCGCACGCGCAGGCGCGCGTGATCGCCGGGCATGGTCTCGACCGACAGCAGGTCGATCGCCGGCTGCACGACGTGCGCTCCCGCGACCGGCTTGCCGACCGGCAGCGTCAGGGTGTGGAAGAGGTTCCCGCGGTAGCGGCCGTCGACCGTGTCGGCGAAGTTCTCGTCGACCCGCACCTGCAGCTTCACGGTCTCGCCGGCGTACGGCACCGGCTTGCCGGCGCGCATCAGCTCGCTCAGCACGGTGATCGGAACGTCGAGCGTCGTCGAGGCGCCGGCCTTGAGCGGCTCGAGCTTCCACCGGCCCTCGCCGAGCTGGACGTAGGGATCGTTGTCCTTGAAGACGTAGACGTTCACCGGCACCGAATCGCCCGCGCCGTCGTTGATCAGCGTCAGGCGCACGGTCGACGATTCGCCGACCGCGAGCTGGCCGTCCGGGTCCTGGAGCTCCCAGCGGTAGCTGAAGTGCGGCCGCGGCTTCTCCTCGACCGTCACCGACACCGCGGTCGAGGCCAGGATCTCGCCGCCGCCGTTGCGGTGCAGCTCGAGCACGAAGCGCTCCTCGCCGGCGTGCAGGCGCGGCGGGACGTCGACGCGCAGCGCGGCCGACACCGAACCGCCCGCGGGCACCGCGCCGACCAGCAGCTCCTGCTCCCAGAACGGGCCGAAGTCGGGACGGCGCGCGTTGGGCATGCGCACGCTGCGCACCACGCCGTAGGTGCGGCCGACGTCGATGCCCGAACGGTTGGCGACGGTGAACTGGAGCTCGGCGGATGCGCCGGCGGTGACCGTCGCCGGGCCCTTGAACTCGATCGACAGCGCGCCGGGCTCGCCGGCGGCGTCGGTGCCCCAGGCGATCGGCGGCGTGCGCTCGGCGAGGGCGGCGCTCAGGCGCGCGGACTCGCGCTCGGCGCGCTCGGCGACCGGCGCCTCGAGCAGCTTGACCAGCGCCATGCGCAGCGCGTCGGTCGCCTTGCCCGCCTCGAGCTGGACGTCCGCCTCGGGCGAAGCGAGCGCGGCGCGCATGAGGTCGATGACCAGGCGCGCTTCCTGGTCGGGGGCGAAGTCGCGGCTCGAGATCGACGAGGCGCGCGCCTGCTCCTTGCTCTGCCAGTCGGCGAGCCAGCCGAGCTGGTAGGCCGACTGGTGCTTGTAGGCGTGGTCGGCGGTCGTGCCGAGCGCGAACTCGTCGTCGCCCTCGCGCATGCCGGTGTAGGGAACCAGGTCGATGGTGCCGTCCTCGCGCGTGCCGTGGCGGATCAGGGCGATGTCCGGCACGACGCCGACGTCCTGGATCGAGACGCCGCCGGGCAGCTGGTACTCCTGGATCGTCAGCTTCAGCCGGCTCGCGTCGCGCAGCGAGCGGATGCTCTGCACCGAGCCCTTGCCGAAGGTCGTCGCGCCGATGACCACAGCGCGGTCGTTGCGCTGCAGCGCGCCGGCGAGGATCTCGGCCGCGCTGGCGCTGCCGCCGGAGGTCATCACCAGCATCGGGATGTCCTGGAGCGGTTTGTTGGCGCGCGCCGACGACGTGTACTTCTGCGGCTCGCCGTCGACGGTCACGGTGCGCACGATCTCGAGGTTCTTGGCCAGGAAGAAGTCGCTGACCATGCGCGCCTGCTCGAGCAGGCCGCCGCCGTTGAAGCGCAGGTCGAGCACGAAGCCCTCGATCGGGCCTTCCTGCTGGAGGTTGAGGAGCTGGCTCCACAGGTCGCGCGCGGTGTTGGCGTTGAACTCGTCCATGCGCACGTAGGCGATGCCGCCGTCGCGCCACGAGCGCATGGTGATGACCTGGACGAGGTCGCGGGTGATCGCGAGGTCGATGGGGTGCTCGCTGCCCTTGCGCTCGATGGTCAGCACGACGGTGGTGCCCTTCGGCCCCTTGATGCGGCGCACCGCCTGGTCGAGCGACAGGCCGACGGTCTTCTCGCCGTCGATGCCGAGGATGATGTCGCCGTCCTCGACGCCGCCCAGCTCGGCGGGCAGGCCGGGCATGACGCGCTCGATCGAGATCACGCCCTCCTCCTGGTTGAGGAACGCGCCGATGCCGAAGAACTCGCCCTGGATGTCCTCCTGGAAGTCGTTCGCCGGCTCCGGCGGCATGATCATGGTGTGCGGATCGAGGCAGGTCAGCGCGCCGTTGAGCATCGCGTAGACCAGCTCGCGGCGCTCCTTCGGCGTCCACTCGACGCCGTCCTTCTCGACCGCGACGCGCACGCGCTCGAGGATCGCCATGGCGTCGGCGAGGGTCTGCGGCTCGGGCGCGGGGACGGTCAGCGAGCGCTCGGCGAGCTGCAGCGCGATGTCGGTGCCCGTCCAGCGCGCGTCGACGCCGGCCTGCGCGGTCTCGAGGGAGCGCAGCGCGCGCTCGACCATGGTCCGCGCCTTGAAGCGCGACTTGTCGTAGTAGTCGCGATCGAGCAGCGCGCCGACCGTCGGCGCCATCTCGGGGAACGGCAGCGGCCCTTCGTCCGCGGCCGGGATCCAGCCGGCGACGCCGAGCAGGAGGATGAGCGCGGCTGCAGGTCGGATCACGGTCACGCGTTTCCCTTCATCGCATCTCATCGCATCGGACGTCGCATCGATCGTCGCATCGCTCATCGCATCGCTCATCGCATCAGCCGTCGCGCCGGTCGGAGACCTCCGGCAGGTGGGGGATGATAGCCCCGGGCCGCCAGCCGGGGAAGCCTTGGCGCCGTCTACGAGCATCGCCGTCCAGGGTTGAGTCACGCGCCGCCCGTCCGCGCTAGTCGGCTACGATGGCGACCAGCGTCAGATCGTCGTGCCAGGGCACGCCGGCGGCCCAGGTCTCGACCGCGGCGAAGACCGCGGCGACGACCGCCTCCGGCGTCGCGCCGCTCTGGGCCAGGCCGAGCGCCAGCCGGGCCAGGCGCTCGGTGCCGAAGCAGACGTCGTCCGGCGCGAACGCCTCGGTCACGCCATCGGTGTACATGAGGAGCAGGTCGCCGCGTTCGAGGCGGATCTCCGGCGGCAGGCGGCATTCGAACGCCGTCTCGATGCCGAGCGGGATGGTGCAGCTGCCCAGCCAGCGGACGTCGCGGCCGCGCACCAGCAGCATCGGGTTGTGCCCGGCCGACGCGTAGCGCACCGCGAGGCTGTCGCGGTCGACCTCCACCAGCGCCGCGGTCATGAAGCGGCCGCTCTGCGCGTGCACCAGGCTGTCGTTGAGCGTGCGCATGCTCTCGGCGACGCCCGACCCGGCGCGCAGCTGCTGCTGCAGGATCGCGTGCGCCGTGGTGGTGAACAGCGCCGCGCCGAGTCCGTGGCCGCTGACGTCGCCGATCGCGGCGAGCAGGCTGCCGCCGCGTTCCTGATACGTGTAGTAATCGCCGCCGGTCTCGCTGCACGGACGCGACGCCCCGGCGACGCGCAGCCGCCCGACGGACAGACGCGGCCCCGGCCACATGCTTTCCTGCACGCCGCGCGCCAGATCGAGCTCGCGCTGCATGCGCTCGCGGTCGACCGTCGCGCGCACCATGATCGCGTTGTCGATCGCGATCGCCGCCATGCCGCAGACGGTCTGCGCCAGCCGGCGCTCGGCGTCGCCGAAGGCGCCGGCGGGATTCGCCAGGAGCAGCGCGCCGTGCGTGCGCTCGCCGACCGCGAGCGGCAGGGCGAGCAGGCCGGTGAGCTGGCCGGCGAAGCCGCCGAGATCGAGCTCGGAAGCGATCGCCCTGGCGTCGAAGCAGCGCGAGCGGTTCGCGCCCGCCATGATCGCGGCGACCAGGCTGGTGCCGTCGACGAGGCGGATCGCGTCGACGTGATCCTCGCGCAGGCCCCAGCTCACGACGCGGCGCTTGCCCTCGCCGTCCATCGCGACCAGCGCGCCGACCTCGGCGCGCACCGCGCCCATCGCCGCCTCGAGCACCTTGGTCAGCAGCACGTCGAGATCGAGCTGGCGCAGCAGCTCGCCGGCGCCGGTCAGCTGCTGGACCTCCTGGCGCAGGTGCTGGAGCTCGCGATGCGACCGCTCGAGCCGTTCGATCGCCACCAGCACCGGCGCGAGCACCGCGCACAGCTGCTCGAGGTGCGGCCGGTCGTACTCGCCCTCGGCCAGGATCTCGATCACGCCGATGTCGAGCCCGTCGGCGCGCAGGTCGTGCACGTGCCCGGGCAGCGGATGCAGGTCGTCCGGCAACGGGATGTCGGCGGCCTCGCGCGAGCAGCCGAAACCGGCGATCGCGTAGTACGCGCCGGCACGACGGTCGACGAGATAGAGGCGCGCCGGCTTCGCTCCCGCCGCCGCCAGCAGCTCGTCGAGCTCGTCGATCAGGCTCTCCCCGCCGGCGGCGCGGATCAGCGCCGTGGCGATGCGCGGCAGGTTCAGCGGCGCGTGCAGGTGGATGCTGGTGGTGTGGCGCATCAGCTACCTACCAGCCCACGCGCTTCGGGCTTCGGGCTTCGGGCTCGACGCTTCGGACTTCGCGCACGACGCGCTCACGGATCGCCCACGACCAGCGCGCTCTCGGCGCCGGCGATCACCGCCGGCACGCGCTCGATCAGCGTCTTGAAGCCTTCGCCGTCGAGGCCGACGGCGTGGACGAGCGTGCCGTCGATGTGGTCGTCGAACGGATGATCGGCGACCACGCCGATGCGCGACGCGTACGCCAGGCGCTCGGCGAGGCGCACGGCGGCCAGCTCGCGCATGTCCTCGGCGCTGGCATCGGTCGGGATGCGGTGGTGGCGCGCGATCGAGAAGCGCAGGCGCTTGGGCAGCAGCCACTTCTCGGCGACGCGGTCGCCGACCCAGCAGTGGTCGACCGCGGTGAGCGCGCGCTCGCGGCGCAGGATGTCGCTCTCGCGTCCGCCGCGGCGCAGCCGCGCGCCGCTGCGATGCAGGAACGGCCCCAGCACCAGCATGCCGACGTCGCGCATCAGCCCGGCGGTGAACCATTCCTCCTCAGCGCCCTTGCCGGCATCGCTGACCCTCGCCACCTCGCGCGCGAGGTGCGCGGTGGCGATCGAGTTCTTCCACAGGCCTTCCTCGGTGAAGCCGTAGGCGGTCAGCTCCGCGGAGAGCACGCTCGAGACCGACGCGGCGAGCACCAGGCTCTTGAGGCTCGAGAAGCCGATGATCGACACCGCCTGGACGATCGACGAGACCGGATGGCGCAGGCCGTAGAACGGGCTGTTGACCAGCTTCAGGAGCTTGCCGGTTATGACCATGTCCTGGCGGACGAGCGCCTCGAGATCGGCGGCCGACGAGTTCTCGTGCCCGACCGTGTCGAGGATGCGCTTCACCACCGACGACAGCGCCGGCAGCTGCGCGATCGCGGCCAGGACCTCGTTCTCGCCGACGATGGCGCCGGCGCGCCGGGCATCGTGGCCTGAATCGTCGTCGGGCGAGGTGCCCGCCCGGAAGCGCTTGAAGAGGTCGTCGGGCATGCCGGAGGCAGTCTACCGCATGGCCTGTCGGCCCGCCCGAGCGGTCCGCGTCCGCCGGCCGGGTCGCGGCGTGCTCCGCCGCGGTCGGCATCGCTCAGGCGACGCGCCCGCCGCCCAGTGGTCTGACCAATTTTATACCGCGGATCATTCATAAGGATTAGTCATCATTGAGTTTACGGAACGTAGCGCGCGCGATTCCGAGATTCGATGTCCGGACCGAGCGATCCAGGGGCGTCATCCCGACGATGGTCATGTCAGACATAAAACTGAGGCCGTCCCCGACCAGGCGCGCCGTCACGCTGTTCGAGATCGCCATCGCCCTGCTGATCATGGCGATCGCGGTCATCTCCATCGCCGGGCTCTTCTCCTCCGGCCTGCGCGCCCAGCAGCAGGCGCGGTTCCGGCTGCTCGCCTCGGCCAAGGCCATCGACCTGGTCGAGGCCTTCAACGCCTGCACGCCGATCAACCCGACCGCCGACATCGAGGGGCTCGACACCTGGGATTCGTCGACGCACTACCGCGCCTACGCGCCCGATCTCGAATGCCGCCTGGCCTCGCACCGCTTCGGCGTCAACCCGCTGCCGCTGGAGATCGCCCGGCGGCTCGATTCGGACGACGACGAGATCGCGCGCCTGATCGCCGACGGCGCGTACATCTACTACAGCCAGCCGCTCGCCACGACGAGCTGGGAGGAGGGCGTGGTGCCGCAGTCGCCGCCGAGCGAACTGCGCCGCCTGGTCTTCGCGTTCGTCGGCGAGGCGCAGGCCAACGCGATCCCGAGCCTGGCGCAGAAGGCGTGGCCGTACTACGTGCCGTACCCGTCGCCGCCGTCGTACGTCCACCACGCGCAGCCGTTCATCCCCGCCGAGCCGTGGCCGAGCCCGTGGTTCACCTCGCTCGGCCTGCCGCGCTGCCTGCTGTGGGAACGGACCTGCGACCCCGAGGTGCAGACGGTCTTCGCGTCGCTCGGCGACGACGGCCTGCCCTACGGGTTCCTGCCCTACGCCGACATCCCGCCGGCGACGTTGACCGCCGCGGACGGCCTGCCGGCGGTGCATCGCTACATCCAGGCCGCGCTGTGGTACGCGCAGCGCATCGGCCTGCCGGCGGCGGCCGTCACCGGCCTCGGCGCGCCGCTCGACGATTTCGTGCCGGCGGTCGAGCCGTGGCGGCAGACGCTGGCGTACCGCTACCTGGCGCACGCGGCGACCTGCCTGACGCGCTGGCGCGACCTCGGCCAGCTGCAGAGCGGCGAGGTCGTGCCGGCGGCGGCGCTCGCGGGCCAGAGCATGCCGGCGGTCACCATCACCCACGATCTGATCACCCGCTGGCACGAGAGCTGCCTCGCGCTCGGCGCGCGCTTCGCCGCCACGCATCCCTACGACTGGAGCGTCCCGCGCCCCGCCGAGCGGCCGATGATGATGGACTGGCCGCTGATCGAATCCGATCTGTTCAGCGCGCCGAGCAGCGCGGTCATCGCCGGGCTGTCGCCGACGACCACGGCGACGATGTGGAAGCCGATCGCGGCGCAGGACGTCGCGCGCCCCGGCGCGAGCATGAGCTATCCCGGCGCGCCGCTGACGCCGGCGCTGTGGGGCGACACGCGGCACTTCACGCTCGCGGCGCCGTTCACCGCCGCCGAGCGCTGCCGCGAACTGGTGTTCTGGTCGGTCGACTGGCAGGCGTACGAGGACTACGAGACCGCGCCGAGCGCGCCGGTCGACGCCAGCAAGTGGCCGCGCATGGCGCCGTCGAGCGCCGTGCCGCAGTTCATCGACCGGCTCAGACCGGATGTCGGCGGACCCGAACCGAGCGGCCTGCCGTGGCTCGACATGCACGTCTACAGCTACCGCAACCCCGAGAAGGTGATCCTGTTCACGCGCAGCATGGCCGGTGTCGCGGCCGGGACCGACGTCTCCGCCGATCTGGTCCTGAACCAGAGCGACCACAACAACGCGCCCGACCGCGATCCGACCGTGTTCCGCGGCAGGTACGGCGCCGACCGCGACTTCGACCGCCGCCTCGGCCGCGGCCCCCTGCCGGCGACGACGCGGCTGCGCGCGGTCGGCGTCGCGCGCTTCCAGGTCTACGATCCGCGCCTGCCGTTCACCATCCGCTGACGCGCGAGCGAAGGAGCCGCCGATGCGCCATCGCGCCTACACCCTGATCGAGCTGCTGATCGCCGTCGCCCTGGGCATGGTGATCATGCTGGCGGCCGTGGCCGCGGTGCGGACCGCCGCGGGCGCGCTGACCATGGCGAACCGCATCGGCGCCGAGAACGCGCTGATCTGCGCGGGATTCCTCGCCGCGCTGGACGAGATCGACGACTGGCGCACCTACGACGACGCGACGCCCGGCAGCGCCAACCTCCGCCTGCGCGACCGCGATGCGGCGCGCGGCTACGGCCTGCCGTTCACGCCGATGCGCGATGGCTGGCCGCGCGATGCCGTCGACGCCTGGGATGGCGATGCCGCCCGCTGGGCGGTGAACCACCCCGATGGCCGGTGGCGCGGCAACCTTGCGGAGCGCATCGGCACCGACCTGCGTTTCGGCCGCTACGCGATCTTCGCCGACGTGCGCACCCCGGCGATGGTCGGATCGCAGGCCTACGGCGCGTACGGCCCGGTCCAGCCGCGCACCTGGCTGGCCAGCCAGGTGCGCGGACTCGACCACGCGCTGGGCCACTACGGCCTGCTCGAGTACCTGCCGCCGAACCAGGTGCTGGCGTGGTACGACGCCGCGCCGGGTGCCGACGAGCCGACCCTGCAGGGCGGGATGAGCGCGCAGTGGGCGACCATGAACTTCTGGAGCGACATCCCGTCGTTCGATCCGTACGCCAGCCGCTCGATCCTGCCGCCCGCCGCGGCGACGGACGGCTGGTCGACGGCGCAGCTGGTCGACGGCCACCGCCGGCTCTACCAGACCGGCTGGATGACCAGCTGGATGCCGGGCGACATGAGCGAGTTCCTGCGGCGTTCGCTCGCCTCGCGGCCGCTCCTGCCGCTCGCCCCGTCGGCGTGGCCGGCGGTCGCCATCCAGGTGTGCCGTTCGGCGCGGCTCTACCGCTTCAACACGCTGTGCCGCGTGCGCTGGACGAGCCCGATCACCGGCGAGAGCAGCGACCTCGCGTTCTCGGGCTTCGGCACGACCCTGCGCGGCGCGCGCCAGGCGCGCGGGCTGGACCTGCCATGACCCGCCGCGGCACGGTCCTGGTCGTGGTCGCGGGGCTGGCGGCGCTGCTCGCCGCGATCGGCCTGGCGTTCATCATGCGCGTGCGCGAGGACTCGGCCGAGATCAACCTCGCGGTGCGCGAGGCGCAGGCGCGGCTGATGCTGATGGCGGCGTGCACGTACGTCCTCGAGTCCGGCCGCATCGGCTACGACGTCGATCCGCAGAACGGCGCGGCGCACGAGGAGGGCTTCGGCTGGATCGACGTGCGCGCGATCGCGCCGCAGGACCAGCCGTACCGGGTCGGGCCGCGCGATCAGGACCGCCGCGCGCTGTTCTCGCCCGCGCCGGCGGTCGACGGCGACGGCGATGGCGTCGCCGAACGGCCGGCGTGGCCGGCGATCGGCGGGGTCGCGCGCTGCCCGATGCACCGCCTCCGCCGACCGCCCTACGCGATCGCGCCGACCGCCGTGTACAATCCGATCGGCGACGACGGCCTGCCGCTGCTCGCCCATCCCGATCCGCAGCCGGGCGTCGGCGCGACCTGGCCGGCGTCGCCCGCGGCGCCGAGCTTCGCCGACTTCGTCGCCGGCGATCCGCGGCCGATCGCGGGCAGCACCGGCCAGGCCTGGTTCCGCTGCCACCGCCAGGACGAGGCGCTGTTCGTTCTGACATGCGGCGCCGGCGCCACCCAGGGCTTCGCGTCCTGGGACGAGGTCGTCGGCGCCGGCGCCACGGACGAGTTCGGGGGCGATCAACGCCTGTTCGCCGACGTCATGGCCGCCGAGATCCGTCGCTGGTACCGGATCGAGTGGAGCGCGGCGGTCGGCTCGGTGTACGATTTCCACTTCGTCGACAACGAGATCAAGACCGCCGACCACTACCTGATGCACCCGCACAACGCGACGCAGTGCATGCGCGGCCGCTCCGTGCGCTCGCAGGTGCGGCGGCCGAACTGCTGCGGCACGATCCGCTGGGTTGAGCATCTCGAGACGCCGCCGGCGCGGTGGTGAGCGGAGAGCCTCGGAGCGCGAAGCTCGAGGCTCGGAGCGCGTGCCCAGGCCGCGCGGCTGTGCGCTCGCCGCGCGCGCCGCGGCTCGCTACCCTTGCGATCATGGTCGACGACCCAGCACCCGATGAGCGCCCGGCCGGCGACCTCGTGCGCGCCCTGGCGGCGCTGCGCCGCGTCCAGGCGCTGTGGCTGGCGGATGTCGGCCAGGCCGGCGCCGGCGACCTGTCGTTCGTCGACGCCTTCCGGCGGTGGCAGGAGCAGCTGACCTGCATCAAGCTGCACCTGCACCGCGTCGAGAACCGCCTGCTGCACTACCTGGTGTCGAATCCGGCGCGCACGTGGCGCGAGGATGCGGGCGATGGGGAGAGTCGGCGCGCGTCGTCCTCGCCGTGGATCGCGCGCCTCGGCGACTACGTCCAGCAGGTGCGCGTCGAGACCAGCTACCGCCGCCTGCCGTCGGCCCTGGATCTGAGCGAGGAGGCGGTGACCGCGGACATCGTCACCGACCTCGCCCTCGTCGCGACCACCGCGGAGGCGTCGATGCCGGCGCTGGCGCGCGCGCCGCAGACGGATGCGGCCGCGCTCGACGATCTCGCGTTCTACCGCGTGGTCGCCCCGTGGCGGCTCGCGCAACCGGCGCTGATCGACGTGATGCGCTGGCTCGGCGAGGTGCTGCGCGAGCACGAGGACCTCTAGCGGTGCCGCGCGGTCCGCGTGATCGCCGCGTCCGCCTGGCGGCGCTGGGCGCGGTGCTCGTGATCGTCGTGCTCGCCGCGAGCGGGACCGGCCGCGCGTGGTCGAGCGCCGCGCACCGCGCGTTCAGCGACGCGACGCTCGACGCCGATGCCGCGGCCGTGCGCCGGCTGGCGGAGCGCCTGGCGCCGCTGCACGCCGCCAAGACGCCGCCTCAGCCGGGCGAATGGCTCGATGCGTACCGGGAACAAGGCCAGACCTTCGCGCAGTACGCGGCGGCGCGCCCACGCGGGCTAGGCGGACGCACGACCCTGTACATCCAGCCGCTCGGCGATTTCACGCCGGCGCAGGCGGCGCTGGTCGATGGCGCCGTCGACTATCTCGGCCGGTTCTTCGCCCTGCCGGTGGCGCGACTGGAGGGCGTCGCGCTGGACGTGGTCCCGGGCACGGCTCGCCGCGGCCAACCACGACCGGAGGACCTGCAGATCCTCTCGACCTGGGTGCTCGACTGGCTCGAGCGCCGCCGCCCGGACGACGCTGTCGCGGTGCTCGCGCTGACCGCGGTCGACCTGTGGCCTGGCGACGACTGGAACTTCGTCTTCGGCCAGGCCTCGCTGGACGAGCGGGTCGGCGTGTGGTCGATCGCGCGGTTCGGCGACCCGGCGGCCGATCCGACGCTGACCCTGCGACGCACCATCGGCACCGCCGCGCACGAGACCGGGCACATGCTCGGCATCCGCCACTGCATCGCCTACGAGTGCGCCATGAACGGCTCCAACCACCAGGAGGAGAGCGATCGCCAGCCGCTCGCCTTCTGCCCCGAGTGCGTCGCGAAGCTGTGGTGGACGTGCGTCGCCGATCCCGTGGAGCGCTGCGCGCGCCTCGAGGCCTTCGCGCGCGGACATGCGCTGGCGGACGAGGCTGACCACTGGGCGCGCGCCGCGACGCTCCTGCGCCAGCCCTGACCAGGCGCGGACGCCTCGCGTCGGCGCGAACTGCTTGACGGCAGGCCATTTGCGTTTCATAGACCATGCCGTGACGACGCGTCTCATGGTTGCGCTGGCGCTCGCGGCTCCGATCGCCGCCGTCGAGGATGCCGCAGTCCAGGACGCGCCGCGACCGGCGCCGGCACCGGTGGTGCTGCCCGACGAACTGCCGCTGCTGCCGGCCAGCGAATGGACCGAGGTCGTCTCGCGGCGGCGTCAGCTCGTCGCGACCGCTCCGCAGGCCGTGACGGTGCTCGGCAAGGAGGACCTGGTCACGAGTCCCGCGGTGTCGCTGCCCGATCGCCTGCGCTTCGAACCGGGCATCGACGTCTACCAGAGCCGCCACGGGCAGTTCGACGTCGGCATGCGCGGCTACAACGGCCTCAACAACAGCCGCATCATCGTCCAGTACGACGGCCGCTCGCTCAACTGGCCGACGTTCGGCTCGATCCTGTGGCGCGGCCAGTTCAATCTCAGCGACGTGTCGCGCCTCGAGATCGCCAAGGGCCCGAGCTCGGTGGCGTACGGCGCCAACGCCTTCGGCGGCGTGATCTCGATCGATGCGCGCACGCCGGACGACCAGCACCGCTTCTACACCCACGGCGCGCTCGGCACGTCGGACCTGAGGGAAGTGGACGGCACCGCGCTCGGTCCGCTCGGCAACGGCTTCTACTACAAGGTCGGCGTCGGCCTGACCTACCTCGGCGACCTGCCCGGGAACGTCGGCCACCGAACCTACATCGCCCATCCCCGCACGCGCGACACCGGTGACGACGACCTGCGCTCGCGCCGCTACAACGCATCGCTCGGCTACGAGGTGGTCGAGAACCTGCGCCTCGAAGCCGAATACAGCGCCGTCGACATGCCCGAGTGGGAGTTCGTCGACGATCTCGACGTCGGCTCGAACTGGACGTCGTGGGACATGGACAACTTCGGCCTGCGCGCCAGGACGCCGTGGGGCGAGCTGCGTTGGCTGCGCAGCTACGCCGATTTCGACTATTCGAACCAGAAGGCGTTCTACGGCGCCGGCCTCAACGACTTCAACTACGCGCAAGCCGGCGTCGACGAGGTCACCGACACCATCCGCGGCCAGGGCAACCACCGCATCGGCGACCACGACGTCAGCCTGGGCGCCGAGTACTGGCACCTGACCTCGGAATCCAACCTGTGGTCGAACCAGGGCGTCTTCGCCGACGAGGATTCGTGGGCCAGCGTCACCTCGACCAACCGCGCGCTGTTCGCCCAGGACCAGTGGGCGTTCGCGCCATCGTGGATCGGCACCGCCGGCGCGCGCGTCGACGACCACAGCCTGGTCGGCGCCAACGTGTCGCCGCGCGTGGCCTTCAACTTCATCCCCGACCAGGAGCAGTTCTACCTGCTGTCGTTGTCGAGCGGCTACCGGCTGCCGACGATGATCGAGAGCTACATCCAGCAGTACTACTTCGCGAGCGATCCGGAGCTCGACGCCGAACGCATCGTCGCCGCCGAGCTCGGCTGGCAGCGGCGCGACGCGATCGACGGCTGGAAGATCGGCGCCAACGGCTACTACAACCAGTCGAACGACCAGATCTGGACGCTGCCGCTGGATGAGGCGCAGATGCGCGCGAACCAGGAGGCATGGATCACCAGGTGGTCCCCCGCCGAGCGTCCGTTCCACCAGCCGGGCCCCTATTTCCAGTTCCAGAACCTGGACAATCCCGTCGACGTCTGGGGCCTCGAGCTCTCGGGCGAATTGCCGATCTTCGAGACCGGCCTGAAGCTCTGGGCGAACGGGACCTTCCAGCGCTACCGCCACCGCGAGGACGTGATCTACCAGAGCGACGGCACGCTGGCGAATCCGTTCGCGCCGGCAGGGCCGACCAACCCGGTCATCTTCGCCTTCGACGCCAACCTCGGCCGTGAGATCAACGCGCCACCGCGCTGGAAGGGAACGCTCGGCCTCTCCTACGAACGCGGAGTGTTGTTCACCGGCATCGATGGCCGCTACGTCCACCACCGCCGGATCTTCTCCTTCGCCCACAGCGGCTTCCAGAGCCGCGGGCTGGTGGAGGTCCAGGACGTCCCGGCCTACGTCACCTGCGATCTCTACCTCGGACTCGACTTCAGCAGCGACCACGACCGCTCGCGCTACGTGCGCATGACCATGCTCGACCTGTTCGACAGCGATCACTACGAGTGGTACGAGGCCTCGTCCACCCAGCTCGCGGGAACTCCCGGAGCGAATGCGCGCGAGCAGCAGCTGACCAGCTCGCTCGGCAGGCAGTTCGCGATCGAGGTCGGTTGGGCGTTCTGAGCTCGCGAGCTTCGAGCTTCGAGCTTCGAGCTTCGAGCT
>DASPLE010000098.1:0-10224 GCA_035627695.1 Planctomycetota bacterium | reverse complement strand
GCCGCCGATCGCCGACGGGTGGGACGAGGAGCACTGGAAGCAGGCGCAGTGCATGCGCTTCCTCGCCCACGCCGCGACCTGCCTGACGCGCTGGCACCCGAACGGGCTGGGCGCCGGCGTGCGCATCCCGCCGGCGACGATCGCCGGCGTCACGACGCCGGACGTCACCGTCACGCACCAGCGGCTGCTCGACTGGCACGAGAGCTGCCTGCAGCTGGTGAACACGTTCTGCGCGCACCACCCGTACGACTGGGCGGTGCAGCGGAACGCGAACCGCCAGCTCGGCTGGGACTACCCGCTGATCCAGCCCGACCTCTTCGCCCCGCCCGCGGTGGGCCCGGTATTCGGCACGCCGTGCCTGGTCGGTACGCGGCAGCTGCCGGCGCAGACGGCGGCGCAATGGGGCGCGGTCGCCGCGCAGGACATCAAGCACGCCGGCGGCAGCTACGCGTACCCGCACGCGGCGATCGGCCAGTGCGGCCTCGCCCACGACAAGCGCCGCTTCTCGCTGACCGCGCCGTTCAGCGCCAGCGAGCGCTGCCGCCAGGTGGTCTTCTTCTCGGTCGACTGGATGGCCTACGAGGACGCCGAGACCGCGCGCAGCGCGCCGGTCGACGCCAGCAAGTACCGCAAGGGCGCGCCGTTCCCGAAGCGCACGTTCGCCGCGCTGTGCAACGTGCGCCAGACGTGGCACGACACCTTCCTGCTGCACTTCCGCAACGACGAGGGCGCCTACGTCCACGTCCTGCCGGTCGACGCGTACGCGACCGGCGCCGACACCAAGGGCCTGCGCTACAACGACGTCTACAACCACTACGGCATGCCGCTGACGGCGCTCAACGGCCACCGCCCCGAGGTCGTCGCCGCCGGGCTCGACGCGATCCCCGACCAGGGCCTGGCGCCGAAGTACGTCGCGGTGTTCAACGGGCTCTACGGCGCGGACCGCAACTGGAACGGCCGGCTCGATCGCGGTCCGATACCGACCAGCGTGCGCATGCGCGCGACCACGCTCGCGCGCTACAACTTCTACGATTGCCGCGTCCCCTTCAAGGTGCGCTGATGACCGCTCGCGGGGCCGCCTTCTCGCTGCTCGAGGTGCTCGTCGCGACCGCCCTGGGCCTGATGATCGTCTCGGCCGCGTACGTGGCCGTGCGCTCGGCCGCGACCGCGGCGGCGACGTGCCAGACGCTGGCGACCCAGAACGCGATGATCCGCGCCGGCATGCTGGCGGCGCTCGACGAGGTCGACTCGTGGCGCTGCTACGACGATCCGGTCGCCGGACGCGTGCGCCTGCGCGGCGTCGACGTCGTCGCGGACCCGGATCGCGCGCTGCCGTTCACGCCGTTCCGCGACATCGCGCCGAAGGCGGGCTGGACCGGCGGGGACGCCGACCGCGGCTGGGACAAGGACTACGCGTGGCCCGCCGCCGATCCGCGCACCTGGTGGCGCGGCGACGGGCTGGAGAACAGCTACTCCGACCTGCGCTTCGGCCGCTACGCCATGTTCTCCGCCCGGACGTCGCCGATCGCGCTGCCGGCGATCGCTCTGCCGGACACGTACATGGACATCCCAGGCCCAGGCGGCAAGTCGCTCTCGGCGTGGCCGATCGCGGTGCCGGACTACGGCGCGGTCGACGTCCCGCACACCTGGCTCGCGAACCAGGCGGCGATGGCCGCGAAGCTCGGCTTCTACGGCATGGCCGAGTACCTGCCGCTGAACGCGACGTACGCGTGGTACGAGGAGCTCATCCCGTACGCCCCGAACCGGAACGCGTGGCAGTACACCAACCTCGGCGGGATCCCCATGGTCTGGCTCGCCGGCGCGGGCACCGGCTTCCAGCTGTCGCGCAACCGCGGGATGCCGCCGATGCTCTTCAGCATCGAGGAGAACACCGTCGCGCCGACGCCCTACAACGCGTTCACGCGCACCTGGAACACGGCCGCGCTCGCCCGCGCCGCGCTGACGCGCTACGTGACCGGGTACCTGCTGAACACGCAGCTGGTCAACGTCAGCGGCCAGAACCTGATCAAGAAGGTGATCGACGAGAGCTTCGCCGAGGACGCCCTGCTGCCGGTGCGCCCGGCGCACTGGCCGGCGGTCGAGGTCATCGTCCACCGCGGGCTGTTCCGCCGCCGGTTCAACACCTACTGCCGCGTCTCGTGGACCAACGCCGTGACCGGAGAGACCGCGCAGATCGACTTCTCCGCCTTCGGCACCTCGCTGCGCGGCGCGCGGCAGGCGCGCGGACTGGACGACTACTGATGAGCCACCATTCCCGTCGCGGCACCATCCTGATCCTCGTCGCCGGCCTGGCGGCGGTGCTCGCATCGCTGTGCGTCGCGTTCCTGATGCGGATGCGCAGCGACGCGGAGGAGACGACCCTCGTCGAGCGCGAGATCCAGTCGCGCATCATGCTGCTCGCCGGCTGCGGCTACGTGCTCGAGGCGGGGCGCCTCGGCTGGGACGTCGACCCGCACGCCGACCCGCTGCGCGACCACGTCGAGGCCTTCGGCTGGATCGACATCCGCGACGAGGACGCCGTCGGTCCACGCGACCAGCGGGGCGACGCGCTGTTCTCGGACGACCTCGTCGTCGACACCGACGATGACGGCACCGCGGACCAGCCGGCGTGGCCGGCGGTGGGTTCGACCGCGCGCTGCCCCATGCACGCGTGGAGCCGGCCGCCGTACGCGATCCAGCCGACGGTCGCCTACAATCCGATCGACGTCTCCGACCCCGGCTCGGTCCTGTACGGCCTGCCGCTCCTGCTGCGGCCGGACCCGCAGCCCGCGGTCGACAACGGCTGGACGCCCGCCGCGCCGGGCGCGGTCAGCGACGCGCGCTTCGACGAATTCAGCCGCGGCGACGCGCGGCCGCGGTCGGAGACCACCGGGCTCGCGTGGTTCCGCGTCCACCGCGAGTCGCCGTCGGTCTTCGTCATCACCACCGGCGCCGGCGGCAGTCTCGGCTACCGCGACTGGCGTGAGGTGACCGCCGACGGCGCCGAGGACGCCTTCCCCGGACCGGCTGCGTTCGCGCAGACCGTCGGCGCCGAGGCCCGCCTGCACCACCGCATCGAGTGGAGCCCCGAGACCATCGAGCAGACCGAGACCGCCTACCAGTACCACCTGCAGAACGACGCGGGCCGCGGGTTGCGCAACCCGTGGGTCGACTCGCCCATCCGCATGGTGACCAACATGTCGCTCGAATCGCCGGGCGGCAGCTCCATGCACGTGGCGATGAAGCGCGCCCCGAACCACCTCGGCAGCGTCAAGTGGGTGCAGCGGCTCGAGACCCCGCCCGCGCGCTGGTAGGCGCGCGGGCGGGACCGCGCGCCGACTAGCGCGCGATCGCCGCGAGGAGCCGCTGCGCCTCGCCGCGCCACTCCGTCAGGCGCGGGATGACATCGTGGCCCTGCGCGGCGCCGAGCTCGGACGCCCGCGCGAGCAGCCGCTTCGCGGTCGCGACGTCCGCCTGCGCCGACGCCGCGCCGTCGACGACCGCCTGCAGCGCGGTCGCGTAGCGGAAGTCGTCGACGCCTTCGCGCGTCAGCTCCCACTGCGCCGTCGTCTCGCGGCTGCCGTCGAGCCGCAGCGGCGCGCACACGTACTCGCCTTCGCGGCCGTCGAGATCGAAGTAGGGGTCGATCGAGACCCCGCCGTAGGCGTAGGTGATGCACGCGTCGTTGCCGCGCTCGGCGGCCATGCGCCACTCGTGCAGGCCGTAGGCCAGGCGGCCGAAACCCATGTTCGAGTTGAGCAGGTGCTTCGCCAACGGCCGGGCGCCCTGGAACTTCTCGAGCGGCATGAAGTCCTTCAGCTCGTGCACGTCGACGGTCTTCTGCATCGCCTCGGCCTCGGGCGAGTCGACGTGGTACGCGATCGTCGTCCAGATGTCGGGCGAGACCCGGTGCAGCCGGTCGTGGATCGCCGTGAGGCGCGCGAGGGTCTCCGGCGTGTTCGGCTCGTCGCCGAAGCGGAAGGCCGGATGCGGCCAGCCGCGCTCGGCGGCCATGCGGGTGAGCTGCCCGTACCAGGCGTCGATGAAGGCGGCGCAGTCCAGCCCCTCGATGGCCTTTCCCGCGGCGAGCGCGTCGAGATCGCCGCCGACCGGGAAGCTCACGGGCATCTCGCGGAAGCCGTGCTTGTCGAGCAGGGCGAAGAACGCGTCCACCTCGTCGAGGTTCGCCACCTCCACGCGTCCGTTGCGGAACGAGGCCGCGACGCCGACGGAGACCTCGACCGTGCCGTTGAGCCCGTGGTCCGCCATGTCCTGGAGCATGACCTCGGTCTCGGCCAGGCGGCGCTCGCTCGAGCGCAGCTCCGGGTAGTAGCCGTGGAAGGACGCGTAGCTGCCGTAGACCATGAAGGTGTGGTCCGGCTTCGGCAGCGTGAACGGCAGGACCTCGACCTCGAGCGGGATGCTGCGCGTGCCGCCGTGCTCGGTGGCGATGGTGACCGAGCCGCGGTAGGTGCCGGCGGCGGCGCCGTCGGGCGCGCGGACGGTGAGCCAGAAGCGCCGGGCGAAGCCGTCGTCGCAGCGCAGCTCGTCGGCCGGCGTGCGGTTGAACCGGCGCAGCTCGCGTTCACCGACGGTGTACATGCCGGACTGGTCGTTGAGGTGGCGGCAGAACCGGTACCGGCCGACGCGCACCTCGGCGGGCGGCAGGCTGTCCTTCCCGTTCGACAGCGCCGACACCACGATCGTGGTCCGGCCGAGCGGCTTGCCGGGCATCATCCCGAAGGTGACCGACTCGGCCTCGCCGCACGCGAGCGTCGCGCCGAGGCGTTCCACCGGGCCCTCGGCGCGCAGCGGATCGCCGGCGGTGTCGCCGGCGTAGCTGCCGGGGGCGTACGGCGAGACGGCGTAGAGGCGGAAGCCGTCGCGCCGGTCGCGCGCGTCCTCCATCGCGAACGGCGGCGGAGGCTCGGCCACCTGCTTCCAGCGCTGCGACCAGTCCTTGCGCCGGTTCTCGGTCGCCCACTCCATGAACCGCGTCGCGCGCTCGCGCTCCGCCGCGGGGGCGACGACGAGCGCGGAGAGCGTCGCGCCGTACGCGTCGGGCGAACGGAAGGCGAGCTCGAGCCGGCCGTCGGCGACCTCGACATCGAACTCGTGCCACGGGTGGAGCGTCTCGATGTACTTCGCGAACGGGTCCTCGCCCGGTCGGTCCTCGACGTCCTGGTTGCGGAAGTATTTCCGCAGGAAGTCCTGCACGCCCATGGTCTCGTCGACGACCGTCCGGCCCTCGGCGGTCAGCGAGCGGCGCGTGAAGTTCTGGACGTATTCCCATTCGCCGGCGTCGTTGAGCTGCAGCCACACGTGGTACCGGCCGTTCGGCACGTCGATGAGGAGCGAGCCGTCGGCGATCGACAGCCAGTCGCGGAACAGGTTGTCGGGGCCGAGGCGGACCCACGTGTTCGCGAAGGAGATCCCGGGCTTCCAGCCGAACGCCGCGCCGTCGCCGTGCATGGTCTTCTCGGTGATGCTCGCGAACCCGGGGAAGCCGGGCGAGCCCTCGGGGCCGACGTCGAACGCCAGCAGGCCGGGGACCTCGACCGCCGGCTTCGTGAACGACTCGAGCCGGACGTGGTCGACGTGCACCGGCTGCTCGCCGCTGTTGACGATGGCGATGAACGAGATCCCGCGCGGATCGAGGAACCCGGGCACGTCGCGGCGCAGGACCTCGCCGCGCCACAGGTCGGCGATAGGGATCTCGATCCGGTTCGCGCCCGGCGTCACCGCCAGGTAGCGGTTGTGCCACGTCCAGTAGCCCGGCTCGATCTTCGCGTCGCGCACCTGGATGTAGAGCTGCACGCTCTGCTGGCCGGGGACGAACACGTCCATGACGAAGGCGTCGCGCGTCGACCAGTCGCCGACCAGCGCCGGATCGCGGTCGCAGCGCAGGTTGCCGCCGGCCTCGATGCGCGCCGCCTTGGCGCCGGACGTCGCGTGCTCGGCGACGATCGCCGCCTTGTCCAGCTGGAACGGCGCGGCGTCGCGCTCGAAATCGGCGATGACGATGGCCGGTTCGCCCGCGGACGCCGCGCACGCGGCCAGCAGCAGGAGGGATGGGAGGGCACGGGTCATGGGTACCTCAGTCGGTGGCGGGGCGCGGGACGGCGGTGGTCCCGCGCAGCATCAGCTCGGTGGGAAGGACGACGTGCCTGGGCGGAAGCGATTGGTCGTCGCAGCGATCCGCCAGCAGGCGGATCGCCGCGGTTCCCAGCTGCTCCAGCGGGATGCGGACGCTCGACAGCGCCGGCACGCAGAAGTCGCCGAAGTCGCCGTAGCCGACGACGCTCAGCCTGCCGGGCACGTCGAGCCCGGCGTCCTTGGCGGCGGCGATCGCGCCGAGGGCGAACGCATCCATCGCGCAGAACAGGGCCGACGGCGCCGGCCCCGAGGCGAGCACCTCGCGGACGCGGGCGAAGGCGGCGTGGGCGGAGCACGCGACGCCCAGGTCCCAGCGCGGCTCGAGCGCGAGGCGGTGCGCCGCGAGCGCGCGCAGGAATCCGCGCCGCCGCGCCTCCGCAGCCGGGGTACCGGCGAAGTTGACGATGCCGATGTCGCGGTGGCCCAGTTCGACGAGCGCCGCGGTCGCCGCGTACGAGCTGCCGTCGTCCTCGTGGTGGACGCTGTCGAGGGTCGCGCCGCTCGGCTGCGCGCTATCCACCAGGACCGTCGGATGACCGCAGCGCGCGACGGCGTCCAGCACCTGCGGATCGACGATCCCCAGCACGACGACGCCGACCGAGCGGCGCGATCCCGCGCGCGGGCGCGCGCTCTCGAACGACGCCGGCGTGCGCATCGCCAGCGGAACGCCGCCCGGCAGCGACCTGACGATGGCCTGGACGATCCGGTGGTAGAACGCCGCCTCGCGAAGGCGCTCGGTGTCGAGGTCGCAGACCACCACCACCTCGCGCAGATGGCGCCCGAGCGGCAGCGCGTCGCCACGCGAGGTCGCGATCGCCTGCGCCGCGCTCGGCGCGACGAACGTGCCGCGACCGCGGACGCGATGGAAGACGCCCTGGCGGGTGAGCTGCACGATCGCCCGCCTGACGGTCATCCGGCTCAGGCCGAGCGTATCGGCGAGGGAGCGCTCGTCCGGAATGGGCGCGCCGACCGCGTAGGTCCCGGTGGCGATGCCCCGGCGCAGGAGCTCCTCGACCTGCTGGTACAAGGGCTGCAGGTCGTTGCGGCGCAGCTGGTCCATGCGCACGAGCATACCAATCTGTACGATGGCAGCTATCGAGCGTTGATAATCTGTCGCTATTTATGTATTTTCAAGATCTTAAGTATAATATTCCGTTGCTCGCGTCGAGCATACCTATCTATACCTGCGGGTCGCTCAGGATCAGCGCACGGGCGTGTGGTCCCTCGACACCACCCAGTCCGGCCGCGGCTTCTCGACGCCGCGCGGGACGTTGGCGAGCGCGTTGTAGCACAGGATCAGCGCCTTGCGCGGCAGCGGCGAGAGGTTGTGGCCCGAGCCGTGGACCAGCAGCGGGTCGAAGAACAGCACGTCCCCCGGCTCGCCGATGATCGGCCGGATCATCTCCTCGCGCAGGCGATCGCGCAGCACCGGCGTGTCGATGCACCACTGCTTGTAGCTGGTCGTGACCTCGTCGGCGTGATGCGCCAGGAGGCCCCAGCGGTGCGATCCGGCCACCACCAGCAGGCTGCCGTTGTGCGCGGTGGCGCGGTCGAGCAGCACCATCGCGGAGAGGAAGCGCGCCTGGACGCCATCGTTGGTCCAGTAGCCGAAGTCCTGGTGCCACAGCCAGACCGCGCCCTCGAAGGCGTCCTTCACGTTGAGCTTGCTGTGCCACAGGTAGACGTCGCCGCCGGCGACCTGGCGGGCCGGGCCGACCAGGCGCGGGTCGCGCGCGAGGTCGCGGTACGGCGCGCAGTGGCGGTGCGCGAGGTAGACCTGGCGCACCGCGCCGGTGCGCTCGCGCTCGCGATGCATGCCGTCGACGTCGTCGTCGCCGCCGAGCAGCGCGGGCAGCTCGGCGGTCAGCGCGGCGACCTCGGCGGGCGCGAGCAGCCCGCGGACGAGCACGAAGCCGTCCGCGCGGTAGCGGGCGAGCGTCGCCTCGTCCCAGGCGGCGGTGGCGGCGGCGGATCCGGACATGGCTGCTCCTCGGGCGACGCGGCCCGGTCGGCGAGCATCCAGGTCCGCCGTGGCGGCGGCAATATCGGCTCGTTGCGCCTGATAGCGAAAGCATGATATGCGTGCCGATACGCCATGGGCTACCGCTGGAACCTCCTGCCGCGCCTCGCCGCCGCGATCGAGCGCGGCCGGCGCGAGCACGCCCTCGCCCTGTGGGACGAGCTGGCGGTCGAGATCGCGGACGGCTGCGACGGCGACCCGCGCATCTACGTGCTGCGCTGCGCCCAATGCCTGAGCGTGTGCCTGCGCGCCGCCCGCCGCGCCGGCGGACCCAGCGATCGCCTGTACGACGAGCACCTCGCGACGCTCAAGCGCCTCAGCCGCGCCGCGACCATCGCGGCGGCCAGGCGACGCACCCGCGCCTACCTCGCGGACCTGGTCGAGACCGCCGCGCCGGCGCGACGCTCGCGGATGGAGCGCGTGGTCGCGGCGATCGTCGCCGACCTGCGCGCGACCATCGAGCGGCCCAAGGCGCTGGCGACGTACGCGGACCAGCTCGAGCTGAGCGTCGGCCACCTGTCGCGCGCCTTCGCGCGCATCGCCGGCCGCCCGTTCCGCGACGAGCTGCGCCGCCTGCGCGACGAGGAGGCGGCGCGGCTGCTGCTCGGCACCCGTCTGCCGATCGCCGAGGTCGCGCGCCGCATCGGCCTGCGCAGCGCGTCGCAATTCATCGCCGACTTTCGCCGCGGTCGCGGCGTCACGCCGGCGCGCTTCCGGGCGGAGCGCCGCGCGCGCTGACGCCGGGGCCGGCGGTGACCGCCGCGAGCCACCGGACACGGCATCGATCCGCGTCCCCTCCTCGCGACGTCACGACGGGATCGGCGGGGAACGGGGGCACGGAATGATCCGCGTCCCGCATCTCATCACGCACTGGATGGGGGACCGTTCGTCTCTTCGCGCTCGTGATGCGTGAAAGTCTGCACATAGGCGTCGAGCTCGACGCCCAGCGCGGCCCGCCTCGCCTGCTCGGCCGCGAGCGCGGGCTCGAGGACGTTCGTGATATGCTCCTGGGCGCCGCGCGCCTGATCGCGCGCGATCGCGGCCGCCTCCTCGGCGCGCTCGCGAGCGGCTTCCGCGCGTCGGCATGCCTCGTCGGCGCGCTCCCGGGCGACCTGCGCCACCTGCGTCGTGGCCATGGCCGCCTCGCGCGTGGTTTCGGCCTCGTTCGCCAACGCGACCGCGGCTTCCACGGCGCGGCGCTTCGTCAGATCCTGCGTGACCTTGGCGAAGCCCAGGAGCTTGCCCTGCGGATCGCGCAACGCGGTCAGCGTGACGTGCGCCCAGAAGGTCGAGCCGCCACGGCGCACGCGTTGCCCCTCGCCGACGTATTCGCCCGTTTCGGCCGCTTCGATGAGATGCGCCTCGGCGGTGCCATCCTCGCTTCCACCGACCGGGTACAGCATGCGCAGATGGCCGCCCTCGGCCTCGTCGTCCGTCCACCACTTCATGAGGTGGGCCCCCATGCCCCAATAGATGATGACCCCATCGGCGTTCATCACGAAGATCGCGTAGTCGCGCACCGCCTCGCAGAGCGCAGCGACCGCCGTGTTGATGAGCTGCGGATCATCGCGGCCCGGCGGCACTGGCCGCGGAGCGTTGCGATTCTGCCGGACCGTCCGCCCCCGCCGATCGGCCGCCAGCCGCTCCTTGGTCTCGGCGGAGAGCGTCGCTGGCGACGACGGATCGGTCGGGGGTTGATCCACGGCCTGGCCTTCGCGTACGTGGTTCTCGGGGCCCATGTGGTGCCTCATCGCGCTGTACGTAAACTCTAAGTGCCTCGTCGCCTCGGCTGGAAATAAGGCAATCCGCGTCACGCGACGCCTGCACAAGCGCGCCGACGAGGCGCCCTGCGCGCGCTGCGACGACAAAGGAGTGGTGGGCGATGAGGGATGCGGCGCGGATGGTCATAGTGGTGGGTGCCTCGGCGGGCGGAGTGGAGAGCCTGCGCGAGGTGATCGGCGCGCTGCCGGCGGACCTCGCCGCGGCGGTCCTCGTCGTGCTCCACGTCCCCCCCGACAAGCCGAGCGTGCTGCCCGCGATCCTCGGTC
>DASPLE010000097.1:0-14443 GCA_035627695.1 Planctomycetota bacterium | reverse complement strand
AGGTCGGGCTCCCGTTTCCGCCGATACCGGTCGGCAGCGGGGTGATGTGTATGCCGGCGAAGGTATCCGAGAAGGTCCGCCCATAGATCAGGGCGGCATCCTTTCGACCGTTCGTCGATGACGGAGTGGTGTCCAGCAGGTTCCCGCCACCGTTGGAGTGGCCGATGCCGCTGATCGACCACGCATCCCAGTGCAGCAGGACGCCACTGCGGGCCCAGGCGTTGTTCAGGCTGTCGCGATGCGAGATCCAGTAATCGCGCTCGCGGTCCTTGGTGACGCGCAGGGCGAACAGTTCGCCGGCGGCCGGCGGACGTACATCGCACCCGATGAGTCGGTGCGTTCCGCTGGCCGCCACGGTGCGGACGTTCCCCTCCGCCAGCCAACCCATGGTCCAGCGTTCGTAGGCATTGAACTGGTTGCCCAACTGCCCGCTCATGCCGGAGTGGTGATCGCCGTATTCCTGATTCGTACCTGCGCCGATCACGCTGGGGCTGATCCAGGCGTTCGCGTGCCACAGGCCCAGGTTGTGCCCGAGTTCGTGCAGCATGACCCCCGGCGAGGTGTTCTGCAGCCAGCACCCGCGCGCGCCGACGTACGCCTGACCCTGGAACCCCCAGATCCCCGAGTAGAGGACGACATCGAGATCGTAGGCGAAGGCGTTGTACCCGAGACCGGTTGCGGCGGTCCGCGCCTCGCCGAGCACGTAGCCATCGGCCCTCGACTGGTAATAGGACTTGGGGTTCGGCATGGTCACCTGGACGAAGGTCGGCTCCAGACGGGTCAGTCCGTACGAGGAGGCAGAGAGCAGATTCGAGCAGGTGAGGGTCGCGCTCTGCGCCTGGCTGATCGTCGCCGGCCACACTGGCTGACCGTTGGACCCGACCTCTTCGGGAAAGCGGGCGATGATGTAGAGCAGCGTCTTGGTGCCTATCGACCACGCGCTGGCCTGCGGTGGCGCGTTGCCTGAGGGTGCGGCGCCACCTTCCTGATCCGCGAGTCTCGCTTCCAGGTCCTCGGCATGGAGTGCCGAGCAGAGCGGATACACCGTGTCACCGGACTCGACGAGGATGTCGTCATCCCCATCCGCGGATTCCTGGTTGGCGCCGGCCAACTTGCCTGAAACAGGGCACGCTGGTTCGGCGAGTCGCTTGTCCGGCGATGGCGTCTCGTCGGGCCGCAGATGGCGGAGACGGTCAGGGCTCAGGGCGAGGACGCCGTCGATGGCGATGCCATGCAGGCTCCGTCGCTCGCTGCTGCCTTGGGCCAGGCCCCTCTCAAAGGTGCTCACCTCGTAGGTCCGTCCACCGATGACGGCAGTGCGCCGAACGGATCGCCGGCCTGGTTCGCCGGTGTTGGTAGCGATGACGGAATACGTGCCCTCGGCGCTGATCTCCTCTTCCAGGAGGCCGTCGACGGCGGGCGCGATGGCAGCGCGGCGGCCACGTGGGATCGCGTGCGCGAGCGCGCTCCGCGGGTCGTCGCGCACCAGGCGGGCGAGCACCCGCCGCCGCGCCTGGGCAAGATGCGTCAGCCGCGTCGCGTCGTCGCCACCGAGCCTCGCCAGCTGCGGGGCGGCCACCGCCGCCGAGAAATCGGCGAGGACGCGCAACTCATCGGGACTGGGCCCGCGCGCCTCGGCGTGCAGCGGGCGGATGAGCGCCAGGGTGGCGAAGACGATGGCGACGATGGCGCGCATGGGAGACCTCGGGGAAAAAAACAGGACCTGGAGCACGACGCGCTTGGAATACGCGCGCCGCATTCCGGATGCAGCGAGTCAGGCTCGGGCACGGGCCAGGTGGACGATGGCGATGGCGGCGCACAGCGCGAATCCCGCCACCAGGGTGCCGGAACCGCACCCGCCGCCGCCTCGGCCCGCCGATGCCGAGGCGCTGCCCGCAGATCCGTCGATTGGCGCTCCGCTGTCGGTCGATCCATCGGGGCCGCTCATGTTGTAGGTCGGCGCGGAAGGACCGCGCGACGCGATCAGGCCGTTGCGGCCGCCATTGAGGAAGACCCGGTGCATGCGCAGATCGGTGGTCGAGGCGGTCGTGAGCGGCAGCGGCAGGGCGCTCGGACGCGCGGCGCGCGCATCGGCGAAGAGCGCGCGGATGACCGCGGCGTCGACCGTACCGACATCCGGGGCCGGAAGCGCCCCGGACGAACCATGCCACGCGCTCAAGGCCTGGACGGCGCGCGCCGAGGTGGTTCCCGGGCGGACCGTCTCCGGATGACTGCCGAGGCCACCGATGAACCCCACGGTGCAGGCCGAGGACGTGGCGGGCGAGACCGCCACCTCGCCATTGATATGCACGCCGAGCAGGGCGATCAGCCCGCGATGCCCGTCCACGGCCACGGCCGGAGTCGCAGCGCTCTCGACCGGTAGGACGCGCGCACTCTGCAGGGTGAACCGGCCGTGGTTGTTCGCGCGCAGGAAGGTCGGGGGCGATCCCTCGTACCAGATGTCCTGCACGACCATGCGCGCACCGTTCGCGATTTCATAGCACAACCGATTGTTGCTCGATGCGCCACCGAAGATGAAGATACCGCCGGGCACGGGCCGGCCGTGCATGGCGCCCGCGCCGCCGATCGCCCGCACCGCCGCTCCGCCCATGCAGGCCGCGTGCTCGAAGTTGCGCCCCTCGATCCGCGTGCTGTCCAGGCCCTGGCTGAGCAGGCCGCTGGCAGCGGCGTTCAGGCACCACACCTGGTCGAGGTAGACGCGACCGTTCAGGCGGTCGGCGTCCTCCAGCGAGACCAGATCTGCCGCAGCACCGCCCTTGATCTCGATATCCCGTATCGTCGCCGCGCACGGGGCAGGCACGCGCAGCAGCGGACCTGGGCCGCTGCCGGCCCACGTCAGGGTCGTTCCATTGTACAACCCCTCGCCGATCAGCTGCAGATCGCGGCCCGCAGGAATCACCAGCGGAGTCGCGATCCGGTAATCGCCAGCGCGGATCAGCACGATCGGCCGTTGCCCGTGCTGGGCGGCCGCGGTGTCGATGGCTGCCTGGATCTGGGCGGCGTTCGATCCCGGGCTGACGATGTGCAATGGCCGCGTCGCGCGGGTCAGGGGCCCGGGCATCGTCGGAACGGTCGTCGGGATCGACGCCCGATCGACGATGCGATCGTCTACGTGGAGGGAACGGGCGCCGTAAGCGGTCGCTATCGGGTTGGCGACCGTGTAGTCGTTGCCGAGCGAGAGGTAGATCGGCGTCGAGTGGACATCGAACTGCACCTGGGGAGCGGTCGATCCCGATGCGGCGCGGATCCGGTTGTCGATCAGCATCAATGGCCCGAGATTGTTGCAGCTGATCGCCGAAGCCGTCGGCTCGATGATGCGGTTGCCCTGCACCGTCAACTGCGAGCTGTTGTTGCCCGCGAACTGCGCGTCCAGGAAGCGCTTGGACCTGATCGAGGTGTTGCGCCGGAAGGAGAAGTACTGGCAGTTGTGCAGCGAGATGTCGGCTTCGCTCGACTCGACGAACAGCGAATCGACGACGTGGAAGCCCCCGGCTCCGCCGACGTTGGACGCGCCCAGCTTGCAGCGACGGAACGTGCAGGCGGTCAACCAGCAATCGAGGGTATTGAAGCTCCCCACCCAGAAGCCGACGTCGGCGAGGCCGTCGAAGATGCAGCGATCGATGGTCGCCTCGGCGTCACCCGGGTCCTGCGTCGCATCGCGCCACCCGATGCAGAGTCCGGCCCGCGCGTTGCTGAACACCAGGTCGGAGTACTCGTTCTGCGTGACATAATTGCCGGTCGCTCCATCCCAGAAGTCCCAGAAGAGGATGACCGGGCTACCCCCGCCATCGATCGTGAAGCGGCTATAGCGCGAATAGGCCACCCCGACGCTCTCGATGACCGGATCGGTCGGGACGCCGCCGCCGCGCCATTCGAGGATCGTCGATGACGGATGCTCGCCGATGATGTTGATGTTGATCTGATTGCGCAGGCGGAGACGCGCGGTGATGCGGTAGCGCCCGTTGGGCAACCAGAGGTGCCGACTGCTGCGGGTGGCCGAGCACAGATCGTCGAACGCGCGCTGGAACGCCAGCGTGTCGTCGGCCACGCCGTCGCCGACGGCGCCGTAGTGGGTCTTCACGTTCTTCCACCCCGGGAATGGCCCGTAGGACTCCTCCGCCGCGAGCGAGCAGAACGCTGCCGAGATGAAGACGAAGGCGCGGACGGCGCTGATCGCCAGATGGAGTGAAGCCATGGTTCTCCTGCAGAGCTGAGCCGTGCATCGGCCGACTTAGACGACTGGCACCGAGTTAGCCGGACATATAAAAATTTACAGTAACATTAAGCCTCTTAGGCTGTGTGCCTCACCGGCGCGTCGACTCTTCGTTGGATGATGAGCCCGCTCGTGCGACGCGATTTCGAGCATCGAGGCCAGCGTTGCCCCTCGTCCACATCATCGACGACAACCGCAGTGCCGCTTCCAACTCCACGGTCCTCATTCGCTGCCTGGGCTTGTGCTGCCGCCGTCGGTCGTGCTGCCGCCCGTTGTGCGCCCACCGGTCGTGCCGCCCGCGCCTGCGAATTCCAATCGCGCAAGCACGGCGGTCTCACCGGAAGGGGTCGAGGACGCCCAGGCGGGCACGTCGCTCGTCGGCATCGCGCCCCATGTCGTCACACCGGTGTGCCAGCCGACGACCAGCAAACCACCGACAACGGGCGTGACCGCGCAGAGATTGACCTCGCCGCCATGGGACCCGTCGGAGTCGCTCCATGGGACCGACAGCACCGACGAGTACAGAAGCGTCGAGAAATCAGCGCGGTACACGCGGACGAAGTCCATCCATGCGCCCTTCTTGCCGGTTGATGGATTCGACGACTTCTGGAATGCGTTCGCCGTCGTGACCGGACCCCGTCCCTTCGAAACGACGTAGACATTCCCGCTCGCATCGCACGTGAGGGTGCGTTGGCTTTTCGTCGTCTTCAGGCTCGCCCAGCCTTCGTTGTGCGATGGCCAGCCGTCGAGGTTCGGATCCGTGTAGGGTGGGCCGAAGTTCTTGCTCGAGGGGTCGTACTCGCAATGCCACGTCGCTGAAACGAAGGCGCCGGAATCGCCGCGCAGTCGACCGATCCATCCCAGGTGCTCGTTCCCGTTGGTGCCGGTGAACTGCCTGTGATACGCGCCGCCGTTCCAGAAATTCCGCGCGGCGTTGCCGTGCGAACGCGCCAGGACGATGATCTCGGGCGCAGATGCCGGTCGCGAATAGTCGATCGCGAGATCATCGATGTACTGATCGGGAGGGCACTGTGCCGTCTCGCCGGCATCGACCACGGAATCGCCATCGGCGTCATCCCACACGGTGTACAGATGGCTGTACCATTTCAGCGCTCCCTCGGCAGTGAACGCGACGACCATCGGCTCGAAATCGTGCGTGTTCTGCGGATTCCCGTTGTTGAAACCGAGGTAGACGTCGTTCGTCCGTCGATCGACCGCGATCCCGACCGTCGTCGATGCTTTTCCATCCGACGAATACCCGGTGTATCCGCCCGCGCCGTCGGTCGACGATCCCCGGTAGGACCTGTAGTAGAAGTCGTACGGCCAACGGCCCTTCTTCTTGCCATTTCCGTTGGTGCCGTCGCCCGTCACGAGGTCGTAGTCCGGCTGCGTCGTCGAACGCAGATTGCCCGACCCGGGCTTGAGCGACAGCGTTCTCGCGCTTGCCCGGTTTTCCCACCAACCGGGGACGCTGTCGAGTGCGGTGCCATCCGGCCTCAGTCGGCAGATCTCGCGCCAGGCGCCCTGCGCCGGATCCTTGTAGTGGGAGAAGACGATGCGGCCATCGCCGCCGACGTCCCATGCCGGGGCATCGTCACCGCGACCCGCCGCAGCGCCATTCTCGCAATCTTTCCAGCACCAAGCGACTCGCGTCGGAACGGAGGCCACGACGTCGCCATCGAGCTTGCCCAGCCAGTAGTGGCTTGCCGTCGGGGATGTGGTGTTCGTCCACAGCCCGCTCACATAGATCGCGCCGGTGCCGCCAGGAGCGGCGTCCGTCTTCAACTGCGCGATGCACCCGCCCACGCCGCGCGGCAGATGGAATACGCGCAGCACCGTCTTCGCGTCCGCCGCCAGCCTCAGGATGATCGCGAAGGTCTTCTGCCGCGGATCCGCGGTAGTCGCGTCAGGAACCCCGGCAGCGACGAGCTCCGTCACCAGCGCCTCAGGCGGCAGCCAGCCGAGATCATCGGCGGCACCGCCTATAAGCGTGGTGCCGTCGGCGAGCGCCAGCGCGCAGGTGAAGCGCTCCGCGTCCGACGAGCCAGCCAGCCAGGCCGTATCCGCGGCGGCGGCCGCAGAGGCCAGGGCGAGCGCCAGCAAGAAGGGAAAGGTGAGATGCATGAGGTTGACCCGATGGCGTCAGGAGCGGTTGGTGGGGATGACGCTTGGCGCGCACCCAGCCGGACAAGCGATTTTACAATAACATAGGAGCAGTGACGTTTAACCGCGAGCGTTCCAGCGTCGCTCTGGGTCCGGGGCCCAGCGTCGCCGCATGCAATGCACGGTCTTTCATCTCTAAGCGACGCGACCCTGCCGCGACGGGCGGTTCCCTCGGAGACGGGCCATCAGCGGATCGGTCGTCGAGGAGTGGATACAGTAACATCAGGCTTGAAATCCGCAGCCATCGCGCGATCGTCCTCCATAGCCGTTACCCTCCGCCGCGGCATTTCCGGTCAGCGCCCCGTGCGGGACTCTGTACCGTCACAAGCCGATACCCACGTTCCTCCTTCGCGCGCAGAACCCCATGCACCACCTGGCCCGCATCGCACTCATCACCACGGCCGTGCTCGGCGCGCAGGCGCTCGACGTGCTCCTGCCGCTGACGCGGACGACCTACCAGACGAACGAGGACGTCCCGATCGCGGTCGTGCTGGGAACGCGAGGCGCGGAGCCGCCCACGACTCTCGAGATCGAGGTCTCGCGCAGCGACGGCTCGGCGCTGCGCTCGCGCTTCACGCTCTCCGGTTCGGCAGTCGAGCACCTGGTGGTCGATGCGCGTCATCTGCGGCCAGGCGACTACCGGATCAGCGCCACGGTGGGGGGCTCAGCTGGCGCCACGGAAGTCGCGATCGTCTCGCACATCCGCCGCAGCGACTTCCGCATCATCAACTGGGGCCGAACGACCGGGCGTCGGCAACTCGCCTTGGGCGAGGAATCGCTGGGGTACAACCTCTTCTACGGCATGTACGCCAAGGACGACGATGCGCTCTTGATGCGCGCTGGGCTCGACTTCGTCGATTGCTGCACGATGAGCGGCGGTCATCAGATGGACCTGCGCGCGGAATGCGACTGGTCGGATCCCAACGTCGTGCGCGGCGGCACCGTCCGCGCCGCGCAGAGCGCGCTCTCCCGCCGCACCCGCGGCAACGTTCCCGGCGTACATTTCTACGATGAACCGGGCCTGACGTGGCTCGTCGATCCGGCGACGGGAAAAGCGACCCCGCATGCCGTCCCGAGCCAGCGCGCGGCCTACAACGCCGCCTACGGCGAGCCGCCGATCGACTACAAGGACGTGGACCCGTCCGATGCTGCGGATCTCGCCGCCTGGAAGAAGTGGGCCAGGTACAAGCTCGGTTTCATGGAAGCGGCCTGGTGGCACGCCGGCCTGGGGGTGTCGCACGTCGAGCCGACCTTCGCGTCGATCACCCAGAGCCAGTACGGCTTCTCGGCCTTCACCGATGGCTACTACTTTAACGTCGTCCGATCGCTGCCGATCACGAGTGGCCACGGCGGTTATGACGATTGGGGTCCCGGTTACTACAACCCGTCCTATACGCTCGAGGTGGCGCGCGCGCGCGACCTCGCCAAGCCCTGCTGGTACCTCCCGACCTGGTACAGCTCCACGCCGTGGGACCGGTTCCGCGCCGAGCAGTACCTGTCGTTCCAGACCGGTATCCAAGGAATGATGACGCCCCCCGACTGCGATCCGGCGCATCCTGCGGATCCGTCCATGGCGCTTCCCTCCGAGGGCATCGTCGAATCGAACCAGCTGATGGCGCGTCTCGGCACCATTTTCACGACCATGGGCCCGACCCGCGCCCCGCTGGCGATCCTGTACTCGCTGTCCGACCTGCTGGATGCCCAGGCGCGCGATCGCGCGGTCCAGTACGCGCATGAGGATGACCACGGGCGTTCGCTGCCCTTCGCCTACCTCGCGGCCAAGCTGATCCACCAACCGGCGCAGTTCGTCGTCGACGAGGACGTCGTCGACGGCTCGCTCGCCGCGCATCATCGGGCGGTCCTGCTTCCCGCGGTCAGCCATCTGGATGCGCCCGTCATCGCCGCGCTGGAGCGATTCGTCGCTGGAGGGGGCCTCGTTCTCCTGGATGCGGACTGCACGATCGAGATCGCCGGGGCGGTGAAGCTCGATGCGGGCGGTGCCTTCCCGGATGCCGAGCGCATCGCCGAACTCGTCGCAGCGGGAAAGACGCAGGAGGCGGGCGCCCTCCAGACGATGAAGCATTTCGTCGCGGGCTCCACGCGGCTCGCCGAGGCGCTCTCGCGTGCGCTCGCGAACGCCGGCATCGCACCGGCCTTCGCGTGTGATCAGCCAGGGATATCCGCGACAAGGCATGCCGCGGGCGACGTCGAATATCTCTTCGCCGTCAATGCGACCAGCGACCCGGCCAAGGGGCCGCTCGCTCTGGCCCCGGCCGTCGCGGAGATCCGCCTGCAGGCCGACGGCAGACCGATCTATGACGCGGTGCGTGGTGGCGCGGTGGGTGGAGTCGACGCGGCGGACGGGCGGATGCGCGTCTCGTTCGGCCCCGGCCAGATGCGCGTCTTCGCCCGGACGACGCGGGCCATCGGCGGGGTGCGTGCCCACCCCGTGATCGTCGAGCGGAACACGACCTCCGCCGATCAGCCGCTACGTCTGCAGGTGAGCGCGACGCTCGTGGACGTGCACGGCGATCCGCTCTGCGGGTCGGTTCCGATGCGGATCCGGGTCGTCGACCCGACCGGGTCCCTCCGACACGATGTCTATCGCGCGACGCGTCTCGGTACGATCGGTCTCGGTCTGCCGCTCGGCGTCAACGACCCCGCCGGAGTCTGGACGGTGTCCGTGGAGGAGACGCTCACCGGCACCTCATCGCAGACGACCTTCGCGCTGACCCAGCCGACCGTCAGTTCCGCCATCGGATCGCATCCGCGCGCTGTCGGCCTCGATCGCGATCGCGAGCACGTCTTCAGGTTCGCCCATCAGCACCGCTCCGCGACCATCGTGCATGGCAGCCGCGCCGCGGACGTGGCCGCCGCGGAACGCGCGCGTGCGATCCTCGCCCGTTGGGGCGTGGCCGGGACGATCGTCGCGGCTTCCGCGCTGACGAAGCGCACCATCGTTGGCGAAGCCGCGGTGTCGTGGGTCAACGGACATGGGCTCGACGCTGGGTGGGATCTGCCGGGCCATGCCGTCGTCATCGGCCATCCCGAATCGAACCCCGTGCTCGCGCGCATCGCGGACGCCGGCGTGCTTCCATACCCCATCAGCGCCGCCATGCCCGGTCCGGGACGTGGCTATGTCGCCTGGCAGAGGGACATCATCGCGCACGGTGTCGAATCGATCACGCTCATCGGCGAGGATGAACGGGGGCTCTCCGAGGCCCTGGGCACCTTCGCCGACGCCGTGGCCGGGATGCGGCCGTTGACCCGGCTCATCGCCCCCGAGGAATCGACGGTGCTCGCCGCCACGAGAACCATCCCCCGGGTCTCGGAGTTGCGCGTCTTGTGGCAGTCGCTGCTCCCCGATCGCGTCATGAGAGCGTCGGCAACCGATGGCAGTTTGATCGTGGCCAGCGCCGACGGCTCGACGAACGCCATCGACAAGAACGGTGCCGTTATCGCCGTCGACACGCCTCCGTCGGTGATCGCCGAAGCGGCCATTCCGGAGGCCGTACGCGCGCAGATCCCGGTGGATCGTATCGTCAAGCGCGTCGCCATCGCCGCGGAGCGTGTCGCCGTCGGTTGCTGGGGCGGGAGCGTCCTCGTGTTCACGGGGGACCGGCTGACCCATCGGCGCCAGTCGGAGAACGACATCTGCGCGCTCTCCTGGATCGACGATGTGCTCGTCGTCGCTCTCGCCGACGGGAGAGTGCAGGGCCTCACGGTCGCGGCTGTCGAAGGGCAGGGTCGCTGAAGCACATCTGCTTTAGATCAGAGCAGCCGTTGCATGAGCGACGGCTGCGTCGCGGGTTGGTCGTCTCGGCGCCGAGAAGACTCGCGCGGACCATGCATCGGTGACCAGCGATCCCGCGCGCAGCAACGATGCGACCGCTCGACGCAAATGCGTGTGATGCCTGCCGGGCCATTGAATCCCGGCGGCACGTGAGGTACCCATGACGGATTTCTCGCATCGAAGTACGAGAGGCCTCATGTCGCTTCGCCGCAGGCCAGTGCATCATCGATGCCGCACGAAACGATCGCGGCCGGCGCTCGCCATGCTGTCGATCGCTCTTCTGGCGATGCTCATGAGCCCCTCCGCCGCGGAGACCAGGACGTGGAGCGGTAGCGGCGACTGGAGCGACGGCGCCAACTGGACACCGGCCGGAGTTCCGACCGCCACCAGCGCGGTGGTGTTCGACGGCACCAGCACCAACGCGTGCGCGATCGACGCCGCGGCGACGCCGACGATCGCCGGCCTCGCCATCGCGGCAGCGTACAGCGGCACGATCGCCCAAGGCGCCGGCACCGCGGTGGTGGTCGGGGCGCTCGGGGTCACCATTGCCGGCGGCACCCTGGTCGCGAGCGTCGCCGGGATATCCGTCGCCGGAAGTTGGACCAAGACCGGCGGCACGTTCACCGCCGGTTCGGGCACGGTGACGTTCAATCCGTCGAGCGGGTCCACCAGCGTGCTGACCAGCGGCGGCACCGGGGCAGGCAGCGCCTTCGCGAATCTGGTGGTCTCCGGTGCGGGCACAGTGCGCCTCGCGAGCGACGGCGTCAGCGCGACCGGGTTGACGGTGTCCGCCGGCGTGCTCGATCTCAATGGCGAGGATCTCGGGCTCGCCGCCTCCGGCGCGGTTGTGAACAACGGTCATATCCAGCTGCAAGGCGGCGAGACGCTGCTGAACATCACCAGTCTCGATCTCGATTCGGGCACCGTCGTCTACACCGGTCGCGGTCTGAGCGAGACCTTCACGCTGAAGGACTTCGGCGCGACCGACTACCACCACCTGGTGCTCGGCGAGGGGCTGCTCGGGTACTGGAAGCTCGATGAATCCGGCTCGCCCGCGGCGCTGATCGACGCATCCGGCCGCGGACGCTCGGCGACGACCAGCGGCGGACAAGTGGCGACGGCGGCGGCGCCATCGGTCGGGTTCACCGATCCTGGAAGCATGGTGTTCGATGGTATCGATGACACTGCGACGGCGAACGTCGATCTCAGCCGCACGTCGACGGCGACGTTGGCCTTCTGGCTGTGGTGGGATGCGTATGCCGATGATGACGATTTGGCATTCGAGTTCTGCCCCGCTGGATCGTTGTTCAATTTCTCCGATGCGGGATTCCTCGTCGATCCGAACTCGAGCAATGGAGGACTCGGTCGATTCGAGATCGCCGTCAAGGGCGATGCGGGCTTCAACAACGCGCTCTTCGTGCGGCCGTCGACCGGATCCTGGCATCACTACGCGATCGTATTCGACAAGACCGCAGCGGCGGCTGGCGAGATCACGCCCTATGTCGACGGGGTGAACGTCTCCTACGTCAAACTCGACAGCAGCGAGAACACGAACTCCTTCGGTGATCTGAGCCTCTCGTTCATGGCGCGCCAAGGACCGTCTCTGTGCGGCGCCGGCCGGCTCGATGATCTGCGGATCTACGACCGTGCGCTGACGCCGCTCGAGATCAGCGCCCTGGTCATCGGCAACCAGGGCACGGTCGGGACCACGACGTGGGCGCTAGGCGCCGATCTCGCGGTCGCTGGCGACCTCACGCTGTGCGGCGGCGTCCTCGACGTCGGCGTCGCCAACCGCGCCATCTTCGTCACGGGCTCCTGGCTCAACCACGGCGCGACGGTCGAGCCACGCTCCGGCACGGTGACCCTGGCGGGGGCTGGCGGAGGCTCCGTCATCTCCGGTTCGCAGACCTTCCACGACCTGACCGTCTGCGGCGCCGGCACCTACGTCATGGGTGACCGGTTGCGCGTCGAGAACACCCTGACCATCGGTCCGGGGACGTTCGATGTGTCGAGCGGCCGGTGGCCGCTGCATGCGGGCTCGATCGTCCAGACGACCGGCGCGCTCGTTCCGCGCGATGGGGTCGCAACCGTGATCGTCGGTGGCAGCGCTGCCGGAAGCCTGTCGACGACGGCGACGCTCAACCGCCTGCGGGTGGAAGGTAGCGATGACGCCGGACTGTGCGGCTACTGGAAGATGGACGAGGGAGCCGGCGCGACCCTGCGCGATCGCTCCGGGAACGGCAGTCACTGCGCAGTCTTCGGAGCCCCGCGCTGGATCGCGACCGTGCCGAGCGTGCCCACGTTCCGGAATGCGGCCGCGATGGAGTTCTCGGGCGACGTGGGCGGCGCCCTGGGCGCGCGCCCGCTGGTCGCGGTCGATAATTGGACGCTGGCCGCCTGGATCCGTCCCTCGATCCTGCCACAGGTCGAGGGGACGGTCGTGTATGTCGGCGACAACGCCGGCGGATACGGGTTCACCGTCGGCGGGGCCGACTCTACCATCTACGGACTCTATGGCTCGGTCGCGTGGATCTCTTCGGGCTACACCATCCCCACGGCAGGCATCTGGCACCACGTCGTCATGCGGCGCAGCAGCGGAACAACCACTTTCTGGGTGGACGGCGTGCAGACAGCGAACACCTCGGCCAGCGCTCCGCGCTCGCCGAACGACATGATGGCGATCGGCTACCAACCGGGTGGGGCTAACCGCGAGTTCGTCGGCGGGATCGACGACGTCCGGGTCTACTCCCGTGCACTCACCGTTGCCGAGATACGGAATCTCGCGAACGGCCGCTACGCGGCAGGCGACAACGGCCCGGTCACGAGCCTCGGCGCAGATCTCGCGGCGGCCTCCATGCATCTCGACAGCGGGGTGTTCAACGCGAACGTCCGCGCCGTGACGGTCACCGCGCCGGTGTCGCTGGCCCAGGGCGGAGGCGCGTGGATCGCCGGCTCGGGGACCCACGCCTTCAACGGCGGTTTCTCCCTATCGGGCTCGTCCTTCACCGGCGGCGCCGGCACGGTGGACATCAACGGTTCCTTCGTGCAGTCGGCGATGGTCGATCCGATCGGTGGCGTGGCGCAGTCGGGCGGCGTGTTCACCGCCCCATCGGGGACCATGTCGCTCACAGGCAGCTTCACGCGCGCGTCGTCGGCGGGTACCTTCGCCCACAATGGCGGCACCCTGGTGTTGGACGGGGCCGCGGCTGGACAGGGCATCACCAGCGGCGGCGCGTCGTTCAACGCGGTGCAGGTCACCGGCGCCGGCGGCTGGACGCTCAACGACGCGTTCGCGGCGATCGGACCGCTGAGCATCGTCAACGGTTCGTTCGATGTCAGCGGCGACGACCACACCGTGCGCGTGGCGACCGTCGACCAGACCGCGCCGGGGGTCTTCGTCGCGCAGCAGGGCACGGTGGTCCTCGACAGCGCGACCGATCGCGACCTGCGCCTCGCCACCAGCAGCCTGTGGCGGCTGGGCCTCGCCGACGTCGCAGCCGACAGCGCGCTGGTCGCGCACTATGCCTTCGACCAGGTCAGCGGCGCGACCGAACCGGACCTGGCCGGCGGTGCGTCGAACGACACGGCGACCCTCACCGGAACGCGCAGCAGCGACGTCCCCACGGACGTCCTCGCCAACCGGACGTCGCTGTCTTGCCCTGGCGACGGCACAGGAGCAGTCATCCCGGACCCCGGCGCGTACGAACTCGACTTCACCACCGGCGACTCGATCACCATCGCGGCCTGGATCAAACCGGTGAGCAGCGGCGATTGGGCGGCGATCGCGATCAAAGGCTACCACCACCCGGGGTTCTACGTTGGCAACGGCACCGGCAACGACGGCAGGCTCAGCTTCTATTACAGGGCGGTCCTCTCCGACCCCGGTTTCCAGACGCCGATGAACACGGTCCAGTACGGCGTCTGGCAGCACGTCGCCGTCGTGTGCACCCCGGGCGTAGCGGCGTCGGCAAAAATCTACTGGAACGGTGTCGCGGTCGCCAATTGCACCTGGACGTCTGGGACCGGCAACGAAGCCTCTCTGGCGGACGTCCCCAGCGACTGGCGCATCGGTAACTACGACATCACAGCGAATCAGGCTTTCAATGGCTGGATCGACGATGTCCGTATCTACCGTCGTATCCTCAGCGCCGCCGAGATCGCCTCGGTCGCGGCTGGCGGCCCAGCTGACGGCGGCAGCACGACGAACGCCGCGTCGCTGGTGTCGTACCTCGCGCTCGAGGAGGGGTCCGGAA
>DASPLE010000096.1:0-18584 GCA_035627695.1 Planctomycetota bacterium | reverse complement strand
CCGCCCGAAGACGAGGAGCTGCCGCGTGAGCCGCGCGGCGCGCTCCCCCGCCTCGTGGATGTCGAGCAGGTCGGCGTAGCGCGGGTCGTCGGGCGACGTCTGCTGGCGCGCGAACTCGCTCGCCGCGCCGATGACGGTGAGCAGGTTGTTGAAGTCGTGCGCGATCCCGCCGGCGAGCTGGCCGATCGCCTCCATCTTCTGCGCCTGGAGGAGCTGGCGTTCGAGGTCGCGCCGCTCGGTGACATCGTGCAGCACCGCCAGCATCCGCCGCGGCATGGCGTCGCCGCCGAGCGGCGTCACCGACAGCAGCACGTCGCGCGGGCGTTCGCCGCCCATCCGCGCGGCGATCGCGGTGCCGGCGACGCCGGGCGCGAGGTCGGCCGCCTTGGCGGCGAGGTCGCGCAGCTCGGGGAGGTGCGCCGCGAGCGCGACGGCGTCGATGTGGCCATCCTCGTCGAGGCCGATCATCGCCGCGGCGGCCGCGTTGTGCATGATCGCGCGCCCGGACTCGAGCAGGACGACCGCCACCGGCATGGCATCGAGGACGGCGCGCAGCTCGGCCTCGGCGCGCATCGGCTCGTGCGCGCGCATCTCGGTGTCGGCGCGGGCGCGGCGTTCGGCGATCAGCAACGCCTCGCGCTCGGCGCTGTCGGCGCGCAGGGCGGCGACCAGCGCTTCGAGCTCGGCGACGCGCTCGGTGGTGTCAGTGGTCGGATCGTCCGCGGGCACACTGCAAACTACGTTCCTCGGAACGAGCCGGCAAAGGACCAGCGGGGAGGGATCAACAGGACCGGCGCTGTCACTACCAGCGGTGGTTAGGACGGTTGCCGCAGCGCGGTCCCCGCCGACGCTTCCAGCCGCCATGAGCCACGCGACGACGTCCACCATGCTCGCGCTCGGGTCCGCCCGGTGCATCGACGGGGCCATCGACTGGGGGTGACGAGGGAGTCCCGCCCCCCGCCTCGGGCCTCCGCGCCCGCCCCCCTTCCGCAAAGTCGACCACGCCATGGCTGAAGAATCCACCGCGCTCCTCGCCAACGAGATCGCGCGCCGCCGCACCTTCGCGATCATCAGCCATCCGGACGCGGGCAAGACCACGCTGACCGAGAAGCTGCTGCTCTATTCCGGCCTGATCCGCACCGCCGGAGTCGTCAAGAACCGCAAGGGCGGGAAGCTGGCGACCTCCGACTGGATGGCGATGGAGCAGGAGCGCGGCATCTCGATCACCTCGTCGGCGATGCAGTTCAACTACAAGGGCGCGGTCATCAACGTGCTCGACACGCCCGGCCACCAGGACTTCAGCGAGGACACCTACCGCACGCTGACCGCGGCCGACAGCGCGATCATGGTCATCGACGCCGCCAAGGGCGTCGAGACCCAGACGCGCAAGCTGTTCGCGGTCTGCCGCCTGCGCGGCATCCCGGTGCTGACGTTCATCAACAAGATGGACCTCTACGGCCGGCCGCCGCTCGAGCTGATGGCCGAGGTCGAGGAGGTCCTGGGCATCCACGCCTGCGCCATGAACTTCCCCGTCGGCGCGGGACGCGAGTTCGTCGGCCTGGTCGAGCGGTCGACGCGCGACCTGCTGCTGTTCGACAAGGCGGCGAAGGGCAACTCGGCGAAGGCCGAGGTCCGCCGCATCCCGATCGACGCGGCGACGCCCGCAGACGGGGTCACGCCCGAGCTGCTGGCCCAGGCCAAGAGCGATCTCGAGCTGCTCGAGGTCGCCGGCAATCCCTTCGACCTGAAGGAATTCCAGGCCGGGCGCATCACGCCGACGTTCTTTGGCTCGGCGTTCACCAATTTCGGCGTCGAGCCGTTCTTCGACGCCTTCGTCGACCTGGCGCTGCCGCCCGGGCCGCGCCTGGCGGATTCGCCCGAGGGCGAGATCTTCGTCGATCCGGTCGCCTACCCGTTCAGCGGCTACGTGTTCAAGATCCAGGCGAACATGAACCCGAAGCACCGCGATTCGATGGCGTTCGTGCGCATCTGCTCCGGCCGCTTCGAGCGCGACCTGGTGGTCAAGCACCACCGCCTCGGCCGCGAGGTCCGGTTGTCGCGGCCGCACAGCCTGGTGGCGCAGGACCGCAACACCGTCGACGTCGCCTACCCCGGCGACATCGTCGGGCTGATCAACCCCGGCATGTTCGCGATCGGCGACACCATCTCGCTCAAGGGCGGCTTCGAGCACAAGCCGCTGCCGCAGTTCCAGCCCGAGGTCTTCGCGCGCATCGCGCCGAGCGACCTGACCAAACGCAAGCCGTTCGACAAGGGCATGGTGCAGCTGACCGCCGAGGGCGCGGTGCAGCTGCTGCGCCACTACGACGACCAGACCGCCGAGCCGTTCGTCGCCGCGGTCGGCCGCCTGCAGTTCGAGGTGCTGCAGTTCCGGCTCAAGGAGGAGTACGGCGTCGAGACCACGCTGACGCCGCTGCCGTTCGAGTGCAGCGCCTGGCTGGTCGGCGACCGCGCGACCTTCAAGAAGCCGTACAGCGCGGTGGTCGCCCGCGATGCGCGCGACCGCGCGGTGGTGCTGTTCACCAGCCCGTGGGACAAGCGCAGCGCCGCCGAGAAGAACCCCGACCACAAGCTCATCGACTTCGCCTGAGCCCGCTTCGAGCTCGAGGCTCCTCGAAGCCCGAAGCCCGAAGCTCGAGCGGCGCCCGAGCGGCCCGCATCACTTCTTCGGACGCGGCCCGTAGTGCGGCGCGGCGACGCTGAACTCGTACGCGCCGAGATCCGGCGCCTTGCCCGCGA
Source organism: Planctomycetota bacterium (assembly GCA_035627695.1). Taxonomy (GTDB): domain Bacteria; phylum Planctomycetota; class UBA11346; order UBA11346; family UBA11346; genus DASPLE01. The sequence continues at coordinate 15,827 of DASPLE010000096.1, read as the reverse complement.
ACCCGTCGTTGATGCCCGGCAGGGCCAGGCCCGCGTCGATCGCGGTGGCGTCGGCGGCGAGCGCGACGTCGTCGCCGATCGCGCGCTGCGCGTTCTCGTCGGTGACGGCGGCGAGCGGCGCGGCGAAGGTGGTCTTCGGATCGACCACGAGCGAATGGTGGTGGATCGGCGCCTCGCGCATCGCCTCGAGCGTCGGGTACTTGACCTTGTTCCACTTGCAGAAGTTGCCCCACGGGCCGCCGCCGAAGCCGTCGTAGTCGAAGTCGCAGTCCTCCATCGCCATGTCGAACGAGGTCGCGTAACGGTCCTCGCCGAAGCCGATGAACAGGTTGTTGCGCGACACGCAGCGGCGGATCGCCACCTCGCCGTAGACGCCGAACGGCGAGCCCTTCTTGATCACCGTGTTGTGCATGATGATCGCGCCCGACGGGCCGTTGTGCAGCTTGAACGGCTCGACCGGGACGTTGACCAGGAGGTTGCGCAGCACGTAGACCGGTCCGCCGAAGATCGGTTGGAGCGAGATGCCCTGGTAGACGTTGGTCAGGCGGTTCTGGAAGCAGCGCACGTTGCGCTGCGAGAAGTCCAGCTCGATGCCGTCGTCGGTCAGCTCGCTGACGTCGTTGTGGTGGAAGTCGATCGCGCTGCAGCGCCCGTCCTGGAAGGTGTTGATGGCGTCGGCGAAGCCGCGCACGCGGTTGTAGCAGACCTCATGGCCTTCGCCGGAGATCTGGATGCCGCGCGCGCCCTCGATGCCCTTGGTGCGCGGCCAGGTCGACGGGCCCTCGAGCAGGTTGTCGGCGATGAAGAAGCCGTCGGTCTGGCGGTCGCGCGTCGCGGTCACGCCGTAGGCGACGCCGTGCAGGTGGCAGCCGCGCACGACCAGGCGGGTCGATTCGTGGGCGACGATGCCGTACTCGCCGTTGCGGAGCTCGAGGTCCTCGAACCATACGTCGTGGATCCCGGTCGCCGAGATCACCCGTCCCGCCCCGGCGCCATCGATCACCGCGCCCGTCAGGCCGCGCAGGATGATCGGCTTGCCGGGCTCGCCGCTGATCGCGATCTCGACGGGCGGATAGACGCCCTTCTGCAGCAGCAGCACGTCGCCGGGCTTCACCCTGGCGAGCGCCGCCGGCAGGCCCTTCCACGGATCGTGGTCCTCGCCCGAGCCGCCGCCGTCGCCCGGGGCGACGTAGCGCAGGCGCGCGTCCGCCGCGGCGATCGGCTCGATCGTCGTGCGCGCCGGGATGATGCGTTCGGCGCCGCCGCCATCGGCATCGATCAGCTGGACGCGCAGCTCGTAGTCGGTGCCCGGCTGCAACCACAGCACGCTGCCGGCGAACAGCCGCGCGTCCTCCGGCACCGGCAGGGTCGCGCCGCCGCCCGCCGCCTGGCTGGCGACGTGGTGTCCCTTGCCGACACGCCACAGGTCGGCGCCGTCGCGCCAATCGGCGGCGCCCTTCGCGCGCCAGGCGAGCGCGACGCGCGCATCGCCGTCGTCGTCGCCGCCGACGATCCAACGCACCGCGAGGCAGGTCGTGGTCGCCGGTTCGAGGACCGGATCGCCGACCGCGGTGGAGCCATCGGCGGCGGCGAGACGCGCACCGGCGAGCAGGGCGATGAGGAAGCGTTTCATGGTGCGAGCTCCACGATCAGGTCCTTGAGCAGCGGTTTGCCCGCGCAGGTGATGGTCCACGCGTCGGTGGCCTTGGTCGCCACGTGCCGTTCGCGCTTCTCGACGCCGTCCTCCTCCCAGACGTAGGTCACGGCGACCGGCGCGACGCGGCTGGCCGGCTCGACGTAGTCGGCATCGATGCGCAGGTCGAACAGGCACGTCGTGTTGCTCTGCTGCCCATCGAGCCGCACCAGCGCCGCCCGCGCGCCCTTGGGCGCGTCGATCGCCATCGCGACGCTCGTGCCCGCGGTCGGGCCGGCGAGGCGGCCGACGTCGAGCCAGGTCCTGCCCTCGTCGAACGACGCCTTCACGTCGTAGCCGTCCTTGGCGTCGCGGGCGCGGAAGTGCGCGCCCAGCCGCAGGCGCTTCATGTCGCCGGGCGTCGCGACCGCCACCGTCGCCGATCCGGTGGGGCCGGTGAGCTTGAGCAGGTTCTCCTCGACGCCGACGAGGGTCGGGTGGAAGTCGGTGAAGCGCAGGTTCCTGCCGCCGTTGTCGATCAGCGCGCCTTCGACGGTGATCGTGCCCTCGTCGCCGGACGCGTAGGCGATGCGGTTCTCGCCCTGGGTCAGCGCCGGCAGCGCGCGCTGCGAGCACTGGATGTCGTGGCGCAGCGCCAGGCCGCTCAGCGCCGTGCCGGCGCCGGTCAGGGTCAGGCGCAGGCGGTAGTCGTAGCGACGCAGGACCAGCGCGTTGAGGTCGAGGTCGCGCGCGCCCGCCGCGTCGATGGTCGCCACCGGCTTCCAGTCGAGGCCGTTGTTGTCCGAGAGCTCGACGACCACCGCGCCCCCGGCGGCGGGGGCGGCCGTGACGCTCGCGGCGCCGGTCAGGAAGACGTAGCTGGTCGGCACGCGCAGGACGATGACGCCCGGCTTGGCCGCGTCGGCGACGACCAGCCCGGTCTTGCCGTCGCGCACGCCCGAGCATTCCAGCGCCACGCCGACGAGGGTCGCCTGGCGCAGCGGCACCGCCCATTCGTGCACGCCGTTGCCCATCCGCCCCGGGGCGACATCGCCGTACGCCGCCGCGTAGTGCACGTCGCTCGCCTTGGTCATGACGCCCGGGGCCCAGCCCTCGTCCATGTTCGCGTGCAGGCCGCGATTGCTCCACGAACGCGTGATGCGCTCGCCCGGCCGCAGCTGGACGTTGACGCGGTAGCCGACCGCGGTGCCGTATTCGTAGATGCCGTCGCGCTTGATGCCGGCGTACTCGTGCATGGTCGCGTACCAGCCGTGCGTCCCCGCCGCGAGCCAGCCGTTGTCGTTGTACGCGGCGGTCCCGCGCAGCACCTCCGGGCCGTTGCGCCAGCCGCCGCCGCGCATGAACGCGCGCAGGGCGGCGTCGTCCATCGCGCCGCCGCGCTGCGTGTTCCAGGCGTCGACCGAATCGGCGATGTCGTTGACGCTGGCGATGACGCCGTCCGGCCTGGGGAAATAGCAGATCAGCGACGCGTCGAGCAGGTGCCACTCCCCGTCGAACTTGACCTCGGGGACGCTGTGGTTGTTGATGATGCGGCCGCGCGCCTCGAGCCCAGCGCGACGCGCGAGCGCCTCGACGCAGGCCGAGGCGCAGCAGCACATGTTGTAGCCGTAGACGTTGAAGCTCTTGATCGGGTCGTGCGGGCTGCCGGCGCTGGTGTTGTACTCGTTGGGCGGCTGCTCCTGGTGGCGGAACTTCACCACCGTCTCCCACACCGCGATCGCCTTCTCGCGGTCGCTCATCCCCGGCTTGATGAACGTCTTCGCCCAGGCGTCGAGGCTCGAGACGTCCTCGACCTTGTCGCTGGTGACCAGGATCTGGCTGACCACCGCCGCGGGCGCCGCCGCCTTGGGCGGATCGCCGACGACCAGCCACGAATCGCGCGGGCCGGCGACGGCGCGCAGGCCGGTGCCGTCCAGGGCGCGGTCGAGGCGCTCGCGCGGCGTCGCGCCGGCCGGAGCGGGCACGGCGATGTCGGCGCGCACCAGCGCGTCGCTCGAGACGATGGTCAGGCCCTCGGCGCGCAGGCTGTCGAGCACCTGGTGCAGCGGCGTGCGACCATCCGCGCCGCAGGCGACGGCGACGGTCAGCGCGAACAGGGCGAGGACACGGATCATGGGGCGTTCTCCGTCGGGAGGGTGATGGCGAGGCGGCCGCCGGCGTTCGAGGCGGCGAGGCCGCACGGCGGCAGGAGGTAGTCGAGCGCGTCGCGCGGCGAGAGATCGGCGGGCAGGCCGTGGAGGCGCGTCGACGCCGCGCGCTCGGCGAGGCCGGCGTCGTACGCGAGTTTCCAGCCGCGCTCGCGGCAGAGCCAGGTCAGCGCGTCCGCCAACGTCGCGCCGTCGAGCGCCGGCGCGTGGGCGCATTCGCCAGCCCAGTCCCATGCCGGATCATCGGCGGCGATCGTGCCGCGGACGATCGCGCCCGCCGGATCGGCGAGCGACACCCGTTCTCCCGCCGTGGCGGGGAACTCGCCGGCGTCGCAGGTCAACGCGATCGCGCCCTCGCGCACGCGCAGGCTCAGGCCGGCGTCATCGATGCGCGCCTCGTACTGGGTGCCGTGCTGGACGATCGCGCCGAACGGCGTGCGCAGCGCCAGGCCCGCGCCGTCGCCGAGATGATCGATGTAGGCGGCGCCGGCGGTCAGCTCGGCGCCGTCGCCGGTGAAGCGCAGCACGCTGTCGTGATCGAGGCGCAGCGACAGCCCGTTCGCCAGGCGCAGCGCGACGCGCCCGCCGGCGCTGTTGACCGTCTCGCCGACGGCGACCGCATCGCCGCGCGCCAGCACGCGGCCGGACACCGTCGCGCCGCGTGCGAGCTCGACGGTCGCGGCGACCGCCGGCGTGCGCGGCCACGACGCGGCGATGGCGATCAACACCGCGGCGGCGAGGCCGATCGCGGCCAAGCGCAGGCGCAGGCCCCGGCGGGCGCGGTGCGCGCGCCATGCGGAGCGCACCGCGCGTTCGACGCGCGCAGCGCGGACGGGATCGACGTCGACGCGCCGCCCGGCCAGGCGCAGCAGCCGGGCGAGGTCCCGATCGCCGTTCGATGCGCCGTGCTCACCCATGACGCGGACTCCACAGATCGGTCTGACCGCCGGTCAGCGTCGCGAAGGCGTCGCGGAACGCGTCGCGCGCGCGCGTCAGCAGCGACTCGCACGCCTTCAGGCCGAGGCCGAGCCGCTTGGCGATGGCGTCGACCGGCAGGCCATCGAGGTACTTCAGCTCGAGCACGTCGCCGTAGCGCTGCGGCAGCGCGTCGAGCGCGGCGCGCACCAGCCGCGCGAGCTCGGTGCGCTCGATGCGGCCCTGCGGCGACTCGTCGCCGGCGGCCAGCGATTCGAGCGCGGCGCGCACCTCGATGTCGTCGTCGACGAGCCGGACGAGGCCGTGGCGCGCGCCGCGCTCGCGGCGCGCGTGCAGCTCGCGCCGGCAGAAGGCGCACAGCCAGGTGAACAGCGCCGCCTCGCCGCGATAGGTGCCGATCTTGGCGACGGCGGCGCACATCGCCGCCTGGGCGACCTCCTCGGCCGCGTCCTGGTCGCCGCCGGTGCGCGCGCAGGCGAAGCGGAACAGGCCGGGGAAGAAGCGCGCGAAGAAGTCGTCGAAGCCGCGCTCGTCGCCCTTGTCCAGGCGGCGCGCCAACGCCAGGTCTTCGCGGTGGTCGGGCATGCTGCGACAGTATGAGGGCTGTTCGCGCCCGGATCCTTCGCACCAACCGGTGCATCGTCCCGGCGAAACGTCCGCTCGATGACCGTGTCGCCGACCGCGGCCTCGCGCGCGACGGGGACGTCCGGCGCAACGTCTGGCGCGACCGCCGGTTGGGCGGCCGCCGTGCATGCGCGGAAACGGTGCGCGCGGCGCGCATCCCGCCAGGCTCGGCAGCGGACGTCCGTCCCCACGCGCGCCCGGCCCTGGTCTTGACCGCCGCAGCGCCGCCTAGGCTTGTCCGCAGACCTGCGGCCCAGCGGCGTCCGGCAGCGCAAGCCGGACACGGCGTGGCCCAGGAGGAGTCGCAACGTCATGGCCATCACCGGCCTCGCCGCCGCCGACGGCGAGCCTCCCAGTACCTCGCGGTACGTCCTCCCCCTCCCCAGTTCCAAGCTGCAGTCGATCACCGCGCCGCCCGGCGGGAAGAAGCCGGGGACGATCGCGGCGTACCTCGCCCTGGTCGAGGGCCGGCGCGGATTCATCCCGCTGCTGTGGCTGCTCATGCAGCTGCGCTACGCGCCGGTCTGGATCTTCCCGCTGCTGACCGGCGCTGCGATCGATCGCCTCGCGCATGCGCCGACCGCGGCGACCGCCGTCCACGCGCTGGCCTGGATCCTGCCGGCGACCGCGGCGCTGTGCCTGATCAACATCTTCTCGACGATCGCCTCGGTGCGCATGCTCTCGGCGCAGCGGCGCTCGCTCAGCGCGGGCCTGCGCCGCTCGCTGATGGCGCGCCTGCACCGGCTCACGTTCTCCTTCCACGACCAGGCGCGCGCCGGCGAGCTGGCCAACAAGTTCCTGCTCGACGTCGGCCGCCTCGAGGGCCTGCAGCACTACCTCAGCGAGTTCGTGCTGATGCAGTCCAGCACCGCGCTGCTGATGCTCGCGCTGGTCGGCTGGAAGGACCCGGCGCTGTTCGCGGTGATCGCCCTGGCCGCGCCGATCAACATCGCCCTCGCGCGCGTGATGTGGCTGCGCATGAAGCGCGAGAACGAGGAGTTCCGCATCGCCGAGTCGGGCTTCGTCTCGCTGCTGCACGAGGCGCTCAACGGCCTGCGCATGACCCGCATCCACGCGGTCGAGGACTGGACCGAGCAGCGCGTCGGCTCGTCCGCCGGACGCGTCGCCGAGGTCGGCGTGCGCGTCGACACGCTCACCGCGGTGTTCGCCTCGTCGTCGTGGACGCTCAGCCAGTTCATCAACATGACGGTCTTCGGCCTCGGCGTCTGGCGCTGCGCCCACGGCGAGATCTCGATCGGCGACCTCGGCGTGTTCATGGCCTACTACGCGATGATCTACAGCTCGGTCGCCGCGCTGGTCAACGGCATGCCGACGGTCGCGCAGGCCAGCGACGCGATCACCTCTCTGGCCGAGCTCTACCGCGACGACAACGAGGAGCGCAACGCCGGCAAGCCGGCGCTGCCGGCGATGAACGGCGAGATCGAGCTCGCCGGCGTCGGCTTCCGCTACGAGAAGAGCGATCACCACAGCCTCCAGGGCCTCGACCTGCGCGTGCCCGCCGGCACCTCGCTGGCGCTGGTGGGCGCGTCGGGCTCGGGCAAGAGCACCATCGCCTCGCTGATCCTCGGCCTGTACGAGCCGCAGGCCGGCACGGTCGCGATCGACGGCCACGACCTGGCGACCATCGACCGCCGCAGCCTGCGCAAGCACGTCGGCGTGGTCTCGCAGGACGTCGTGCTCTTCCACGACACGGTGCTGGGCAACATCGCGTGGGGCGATCGCAAGCCCGACGAGGCCCGGGCGCGCGCGGCGGCGACGCGCGCCAACGCGCTCGGCTTCATCGAGAAGCTGCCGGCCGGGTTCGCGACGATGCTCGGCGACCGCGGCACCGGCCTGTCCGGCGGCCAGCGCCAGCGCCTGGCGATCGCGCGCGCGCTCTACCGCGATCCCAAGCTGCTGATCCTGGACGAGGCGACGAGCGCGCTCGATCCGGAAAGCGAACGCCTGGTGCAGGCGGCGCTCGACGAGCTCATGAAGGGGCGCACGACGCTGATCATCGCCCATCGCCTGTCGACGGTGCGCAGCGCCGACCGCATCGCGGTGATCGACCAGGGCCGGGTCTGCGAGATCGGCACCTACGCCGAGCTGATCGCCAAGCAGGGCGCGTTCTGGCGCCTCGCCCAGGGCCAGCTGCCGACGGTGGCGGGATGACCACCTCCCCGGCGATCGCCGCGACGGTCGCCGCGCCGTCGACCACGCCGGGCGCCGGCGCGGCGCACGTGCGCGAGCTGATCTGGCCGCTGATGCGGCCGTACCGCGGCGCGCTGATCCTCGGCCTGGGACTCAACGCGGTGCACGGCGTCGCGCTCAGCTACCAGCCGATGATGCTGCCGTGGCTGATCCGCATCCTCGGCGGCGACCCGCCGGAGCTGTTCGCCTGGGCGGCGGGCGCCGGCGACGGCGGCGACCGGCGCTGGGCGATGGCGCTGTGGCTGGCGGCGTTCTACCTGGTGATCTCGATCATCGGCCGCATGGCGGCGTGGCACTTCGGCTACCGCGCCTTCACCTGGGTGCGCGAGCGCGCGGTGTTCGCGCTGCGCGCGATGTTCTTCCGCCACGTCAACCACCTCTGCCTGCGCTTCCACGGCCAGCACCCGTCGGGCGAGCTGTTCAGCTACCTGTTCGGCTCGCCGCTGGCGCAGGTCGTCAACTTCTACCAGCACGTCTCGGTGAACCTCGTCGGCTCGGTGACCGCCGTGATCACCGCGCTGATCCTGCTGGGCATGCTCGATCTGCCGCTGACCGGGGTGATGCTGGTGATGGCGGTCGCCAACGTGCTGCTGATGCGCGTCGCGCACACGCGCATGCGCGAGATCCACCGCGATTACCAGTCCGCCGAGGGCGACGTCTCGGGGCGGATCGCCGACCTGCTGCGCGGCAACCGCGCGATCAAGCTGTACGCGATGGAGAACCGCATCGCCGCCGACTTCGAGAGCCAGGTCGACGTGCTCGGGCGCAAGAGCCAGGAGCGCGACGTGCGCGCCCACATGCAGCACATGAAGCAGGAGACCTGCAACTACGTCGCCTACGCGGCGCTGATCGCGGTCGGCGCCTGGCGCTGGCTGGACGGGTCGCTGGGCGACCAGACCGCCGCGGTGGCGACGCTGACCGCGTACTTCTTCTTCTACGGCACGCTGCTCGGGCCGCTCCAGGCGCTGTTCTCGGCCGCCGCGCTGGCCGGCAGCGCGCGCGCCTCGATCGAGCGCATCGGCACCGTGCTCGCGACCGCGAGCACCACGCCCGATCCGGTCGGGCCGCCGGCGCCGATGCCGCACGCCGGCGCGATCGAGCTCGAGGGCGTGACGTTCGCGTACGACGAGGGCGCCGCGCCGGCGCTGCGCGAGGTCAGCCTGACCATCCCGTACGGCCAGCGGATCGCGCTGGTCGGTCCCTCGGGCGCGGGCAAGTCGACGGTGTCGCAGCTGCTGATGCGGCTCTACGACCCGCAGCTGGGCAGCATCCGCTACGCGGGCGTCGACCTGCGCGAGCTGTCGGGACCGGAGCTGCGCCGGCGCTTCGGCGTCGTGCCGCAGGATCCGTTCATCTTCCGCACCTCGATCCGCGACAACCTGCGCGTCGCGCGCCCGGACGCGGACGACGCCGCCATCCGCCGCGCCTGCGAGCTGGCCAACGCCTGGGAGTTCATCGCCGCGCTCCCCGAAGGCCTCGACACCCGCGTCGGCGAGGGCGGCTCGACGCTGTCGGGCGGCCAGCGCCAGCGCCTGGCGATCGCGCGCGTGCTGCTCGCCGATCCGCCGTGCTTCGTCTTCGACGAGGCGACCAGCGCGCTCGACACCCTGAGCGAGCAACTGATCCAGGACGCGCTCGAGAAGAACGTCGGCGGCCGCACGGCGATCTTCATCGCCCACCGCCTGGCGACGGTGAAGAACTGCGACCGCATCGTGGTCATCGCCGCGGGCCGCGTCATCCAGGACGGGACCTACGACGAGCTGGCGATGCAGCCGGGGATGTTCCGGGATCTGGTCGTGGGGCAGCAGCTGCGGCACTGACGGCTCGGGAAGCCGGGACGCTCGAGGCCGAAGCTCGAAGCTCGAAGCGCGAAGCGCGAAGCGCGAAGCTCGAAGCTCGAAGCTCGAGGCTCGAAGCCAGAAGCCCACAAGCCCGAAGCCCGAAGCCCGCACCGCGGCGGGTCGGCTCATCCGTCCGGGGCCACCCGTTCGACCGGACTCCCTGCACCGTGGTAGCGCTACCATTGCAGTCCGGGCCATGCTTCTAGCATCCGCCCCCTCATGCCCGCCACCCGGCGCGGGCGGGATCGGGCGCCCCCCTGCGCCTCGTTGTCGAAGCCACATCCGGCCGTCTCACGGCCACGGAGCTGTAGTGAGCAAGTCGTTCAAGTTCGCGGTCATCGGCGCGGGCGGCATCGCCGGCGCGCACGTGCACAACATCAAGAAGGTCGAGGGCGTCGAGGTCGTCGCGGCCGCCGACATCAACGAGGCCGGGCTCAAGAAGTTCGGCGAGACGCACGGCATCAAGAAGCTCTACACCGACTACAAGGAGATGCTGGCGAAGGAGAAGGACATCGACGGCGTGGGCGTCTGCACGCCCAACGGCCTGCACGCCGAGAACGCGATCGCCGCGCTGAAGGCCGGCAAGCACGTGATCGTCGAGAAGCCGATGGCGATGAACGCCGCCGAGTGCAAGAAGATGATCGAGGCGGCGAAGAAGGCCGACCGCCACCTGGTCACCGGCTTCCAGTTCCGCTTCGACCCCAAGACCCAGGTCATCCGCCGCCAGATCGAGGAAGGCGCGTTCGGCAAGATCTGCTACGTGCGCTGCCAGGCGCTGCGCCGCCGCGGCATCCCGAACTGGGGCGTCTTCGGCCGCAAGGACCTGCAGGGCGGCGGCCCGATGATCGACATCGGCGTGCACGTGCTCGAGATGGCGCACTACATGATCGGCTCGCCGCGCCCGGTCGCCGCGACCGGCAACACCTTCACCTACATCGGCGACAAGCCGTCGAACGTCGCGTCGATGTGGCCGAACTGGGACCACAAGACCTACACCGTCGAGGACCTCGCGGTCGGCATGGTGCGCTTCGACAGCGGCGCGATGCTGACCATCGAGGCGATGTTCGCCGGCCACATCGAGAAGGACGTGTGGACCGTCCAGATCATGGGCGAGAAGGGCGGCGCGTCGTGGGATCCGATCCAGGTCTTCAAGGACCAGGACGGCTACATGATGAACCAGACGCCGTCGTTCGTCGGCACCTGGGACAACTTCGAGAAGAAGATGCGCCACTTCGTCGAGGTCTGCCGCGACGGCAAGACCAGCATCTCGACCGGCGACCACGGGCTGATGGTCCAGCAGATGCTCGATGGCGTCTACAAGAGCGCGGAGATGAAGAAGGAAGTCGAGATCAAGTAAATCGGAGCTTCGAGCTTCGAGCTTCGAGCTTCGAGCTTCGAGCTTCGAGCTTCGAGCTTCGAGCTTCGAGCTTCGAGCTTCGAGAATGACGGCCGGAGGCGATCGCCTCCGGCCGTGTCGTTTGACGACGCCCGCCGACGTGCAGCATCCGCGCGATGCGCATCGTGCTGCTCATGGTGCTCGCCACCTCCGCGATGGCCGTCGACGCGACCGCCGCCGACACGACCGCCGCCGACCGCGCCTACGGCGAAGGCCTGGCCGCCTACGAACGCGGACTGGCGGCGCATGCGCTGAAGGACACCGAGACCGCGACCAGCGAGCTGACCGCCGCGCGCGCCGCGCTCGACGACGCCATCAGCCGCTACCGCGCGCTGATCTCGACCAGCGGCACGGTGCTGCCCGATGCCGAGCGCCGTCTCGGCGACGCGCTGGCCGTGGGCCGCGCGTGCTGCGGCCGCGAGAGCCTGTGGAAGCGCTATGCGGTCGGGCCGAAGCCGACCGGCAAGTGAACCCCGGCCTTACTTCCTGAACCGCGCCGGCACCGGCGCGCCCGCGCCGTGCTTCTCCGGCGCCTTGGCGTACAGCGCCTGGGCCTTGGGCATCTGCTGGCGGAACGCCTCGGCGCGGTCGCCGGTGGCGGGATGGGTGCTCAGGTACTTCTGCACGCCGCCGGCATCGCCGCCGGCGACCTGGCCGAAGCGCTCCCAGAACTTCACGCCCTCGGCCGGATCGTAGCCGGCCATGGCCATGTACTGCAGGCCGAGCTCGTCGGCTTCGAGCTCGTGCTTGCGGCTGAAGGGCAGGATCGCCGCGACGTTCAGGCCGATGCCGAACGCGGCGGACGCCAGCTGGCTGACCTCGGGCGTGTACTCCTGGGTCTGCAGGTAGGTGCCGAGCAGCGCCTGCGCGCCGGCGGCGAGCTGGCCCTGGGTCATGCGCTCGCCGCCGTGGCGGGCGATGGCGTGGGCGATCTCGTGGCCCATGACCGTCGCGATGCCGGCCTCGTTCTGGCACAGCGGCAGGATGCCGGTGTAGAACGCGACCTTGCCGCCGGGCAGGCAGAAGGCGTTCATCTGCTCGGACTCGATCAGGGTGAACTCGTACTGGAAGCCGCGGTCGGGCGCGACGGCGGCGAGGCGCTTGCCGACGCGCTGGATCATCGCGTTGCCCTCGGGATCGGTCGACGGCTTCTCGGTCGCCAGGACCTCGCCGTAGGCCTGCGCCCCGAGCTGGTTCTCCTGCTCGGCGCTGGTGATCAGGAACTGCTGACGGCCGGTGCCTTCGACCTTCTGCAGGCAGCCGGTCGCGCCCAGCGCGAGCGCGCCGACCACCAGGAACGAGAACAGTCGGCGCATGGGATCCCCCTCCGGCGGTGCCGGGCGGGAATCGGTCTAGACTCTTGGCGGCCGTTGGCAACGAGCGCCACGCGACGTCGGTACGCTCAGGCCTCCGCCGCGGCGCCCGCCGCCGGCTCGCCCTTATACCGCGCGAGCTTGTTCCACAGCGTGCGCAGCGAGATGCCGAGGCGATCGGCGGCCAGCTGCTTGTCGCCGCCGGCGCGCTCGAGCGTCGCGAGGATGTGCCGGCGCTCGAGCTCATCGATGGTGCAGTCGCCGTCGCCGGCGCCGTCCGCGGTGCTGGCGACCGGCGCCGCGGCGCGCGTGCCGGAGCCGGCATCGCGGGCGAGCTCGGGCAGGCACCGGCGCACCGCCGCGGCGTCGATCGGCGCGTCGCCGTTGAGCACCACCAGGCGCTCGACGACGTTGACCAGCTCGCGCACGTTGCCCGGCCACGAGTACGAGGCGAGCACCGCCTCGCCATCCGCGCTCAGCTTCGTCGCGCAGCCCATCTCCTTGGCGAAGTGCGCGAGGTAGTGCCGCGCGATCGCCGGCACATCGGCGCGGCGCTCGCGCAGCGCCGGCAGGATCACCGGCACGACGTTGAGGCGGTAGTAGAGGTCGGCGCGGAAGTCGCCGCGCCCGACCGCCGCCATCAGGTCGCGGTTGGTGGTGGCGACGATGCGCACGTCGATCTGGATCGGCTTGGTCGAGCCGACGCGCTCGAACTCGCGCTCCTCGAGCACGCGCAGCAGCTTGGCCTGCAGCTCGGGCGAGATCTCGCTGACCTCGTCGAGCAGCAGCGTGCCGCCGTCGGCGGCCTCGAAGCGCCCCGCGCGGGCCTCGTCGGCGCCGGTGAACGCGCCCTTCTCGTCGCCGAACAGCTCGCTGGTCAGCAGGGTCTCGGTCAGCGCGGCGCAGTTGACGCGGATGAACGGCCCGGCGGCGCGCGGGCTCTGCTCGTGCAGCGCGCGCGCGACCAGCTCCTTGCCGGTGCCGCTCTCGCCCTGCACCAGCACCGTCGCGGTGGCGCGCGCTGCTCGCGCGATGGTCGCGAAGACCTCCTTCATCGCCGTGGAATCGCCCATGAACGAGCGCGCCTTGTGGCGGTCCCGCGACTCGCTGCGCAGGGCGCGCACCTCGCGCACCAGCGACTCGCGTTCGTTCAGGCGGATGAGCAGCGCCTCGACCTGCTCGACGCCGAACGGCTTCATCAGGTAGTCGTAGGCGCCCTGGCGCATGCTCTCGACCGCGCTCTCGACCGAGGCGAACGCGGTCATCATCACCACCGGCATCGCCGGCCATTTCTCCTTGGCCTTGAGCAGCAGCTTGAGGCCGCCCATCCCCGGCATGCGGATGTCGCTGATCAGCAGGTCGGCGGGTTCGGCCTCCAGCGCCTTGAGCGCGTGGACGCCGTCCTTGGCCGTGCGCACCGTGATCCCGAGCCGCGGCAGGATCTCGGCCAGGAGTTCCCGGTTGAGGATCTCGTCGTCGGCGACCACGGCGCTGCGGATGGTCATGGGCAGGTCCCTGTCGTACGCCGGTACGGAGGCTGTGGCGGACCGCGACGCCGCGGACCGCTCGAGGCGTTCGACGGGGGGACCGGGCACATGCGGTGCCAATGGCCTCGGTGCAGGTGATGCAGCCCACGGGGGTTGGACCCGGTCGCCGCACCGAGGTCGAGGCGCACGCGGCACCGGTCGACCCAAGTTAGTTTGTGTACACGACTTGCGTGAGACGACCGGGGCGTTTCGCGCCCCCGGCGGCACAGGTAGCGCGCGCGCTCGCCACCGGGCGGACGGCCGGCACGTATCCCGCCGCCCCCTCCGGACACTAGGGGTCGAAACCCGTACCCTCGGAGACTCCATGACCCTCACGTCGAACCCGTTCCTGCGCGCGCTCGCCCTGACCATCGTCGCGCTTGGCGCCGCTGTCGGCGCGGCCGCCGGCACCACGGTCGCGCGCACCCTCGACCATGCCGGGCTCGCGCGCACCTGGCGCCTGCACCTGCCGGCGGCGCCGCGGCCGGGCACCGCGCTGGTCATCGCCCTGCATCCGATGTTCACCGACGGCGGCGCGATGGAGGCGCTCAGCGGCTTCAGCGCCATCGCCGACCGCGAGGGCTTCGTCGTCGCCTATCCGGACGGCATCGACGGCACCTGGGACTTCGGCCAGGAATGGTATCCGCACGACGACGTCGGCTTCATCGCGGCGCTGATCGACGTCATCGCCGCCGAGCAGGCGATCGACCGCTCGCTGGTCTTCGCCACCGGCATGTCAGCGGGCGGCTACGTCTCGTTCGTGCTCGCGGCGCGGCGGCCGGACCTGGTGGCGGCGATCGCGCCGGTGGTCGGCGGCATGCTCGACCGGACGGCGGCGCTGCTCCCCGGCGAGCTGCCGGTGCCGGTACTGATGATCAATGGCACGCAGGACTGGCTCGTGCCCTACCAGGGGACGGTCTGGCCGTTCTATGGCCGGATGCTGTCGGCGCCGGCGACCGCGGGCACCTGGGCCGCGAGCAACGGCTGCACGGCGATGAGCACCGTGCGCATGCCGGACCGCGCGTGGTTCGACGGTTGCCGCCCGCTGCTGACGACCTGGTCGCGCGGCGTCGGCGGCGCCGAGGTCAGGCTGATCACCATCGAGGGCGGCGGGCACACCTGGCCCGGCAGCCCGCTGACTGCGATGTTCGGCAACGTGTGCATGGACTTCTCCGCCAGCGAGGCGATCTGGGCGTTCTTCCGCGACCACGCGCGCACGGCATCGCTGGCGCCGGCGAACCGGGGCTGAGACGATGGACGGCGCGCGCACTACCATCGGGACGGCGACGACGCCAGGCGACGAGGCGCTGCTCGCGCGCTGGCGGCAGGCGCGCTGCGAGGACGCCTTCGCGGCGCTCGTGGCGCGCCACGCCGCGCCGGTGCGCGCGACCTGCGAGCGCCTGCTCGGCGAGCGTCATCCGGCGCTGGACGACGCCTGCCAGGGCGTGTTCCTGGTCTTCGCCCGGCGCGGCGGCGAGATCCGCGCGGCAGGCGCGCTCGCCTCGTGGCTGCACCGCACGGCGCGGCGCGTGGTCGGCAACCTGCGCCGCGCCGACCGTCGCCGACGGCGGCACGAGCGGCACGCGCGCGACCTGCTGGCGGTGCCGGCGCCGGCGGCGCCGCCCGAACCCGATGCCGCGGCGGCGCTGATCGACGACGCGATCGCCGCGCTGCCCGACGGCCAACGCGAGGCGATGCTGCGCCACGCGCTGGCCGGCCGCTCGCAGGCGCAGGTCGCCGCCGAGCTCGGCGTCAGCGAGGGCGCGGTGAAGAAGCGCGTCGCCGACGCCAAGGCCAACCTCCGCCGCTGGTACGCGCGCCGCGGCGTCGCCGTGCCCGCGATCCTGCTGCTCGGGGCGTCGAGCGCGCCGGCGGCGGTCCCGCCCGCTCTTGCCACCGCGTGCGCCGGCGCAGCCAGCGGATCGGTGGCGCCGCGCGCGCTCGGGTTGGCGGATGCGGCGCTGCGCGCCTCGGGCGCCGGCAAGCTCGCCCTCGCCGCCACGCTCGCCACCGCGATCGTCATCGCCGGCGCGCTGGCGGCGGCGCCCAGCGCCGTGACGCCGGCCGGATCGATCGCGCCGCCGGCGGCGACGACCGCCGGCGATCGTGCCGCGGTCGTCGCGGCGATCGCCGAGCCGATCGCGGCGATCCGCGCCTTCGACCTGCGTCGCCTCGACGC
>DASPLE010000095.1:0-20176 GCA_035627695.1 Planctomycetota bacterium | reverse complement strand
TGGCGGCGAAGATGCTGCGCATGGTCAACAGCCCGCTCTACGGGACCGCCGGCCCCGTCTCCGACCTGCAGCAGGCGGTGACCATCCTCGGCTTCAAGGCCATCCGTTCGATCGCGATGTCGGCATCGATCGTCGACCTGTCGCGCCAGGACAAGGCCGGCTTCAGCATGCGCGACTACTGGGCCCACGGCATGGTCTGCGCCGCCTTGTGCCGCTCGATCGCCGAGCACGCGGGACTGCCGGATCCCGAGCTCGCCTTCGTGGTCGGCCTGCTCAAGGACATGGGCAAGCTGGTCCTCGTCGACCATGCGCCGGACGAGCTGCGCGCGATCGTCGCCATCGCGCGCGAGCACGGCCTGAGCTTCGGTCAGGCGGCGCGCGAGGTGCTCGAGACCGATGACGCGGAGCTCTGCGCCTGGCTGTGCTCGAACTGGAAGCTGCCGCAGGAGATCGTCGATGCGGTCGCCCAGCAGTACGAGCTCATCTTGAAGCCGGACATGAAGCTGGTCGCCACCATGCAATGCGCCGAGTACCTGTGCGCGGTGAAGCGGATCCGGGTCAGCGGCGACTGCCACGAACCGATCGCGAATCGCGTCGCGACGAAAGTGCTCGGCTTGGACGAGGATGACCTGCGCACGATCATCGCCGCGGCGGACGAGGAGTCCGCGAAGGCCAAGGAACTGCTCGCGTTGATGGCGGCCTGAGCGCACAGGCGGACGGCAAATGCCGTCCGCCCCCGCGTCATGGACTCCAGCGATCGACGGCGAACTCAGCCCAGGGCGAGCCGCCGCCGGCGCCACAGCAGCGCGACCACGCCGGCGAAACCGAGGATCAGCGCCCAGGTGCCGGGTTCGGGGGCCGCCACCGGCCTGAAGGTGAACTGGAAGGCGACCCGCAGATCGTTCCAATCGCGGTCGCCGCCATCGAGCTGATCGTCGAGGGCCAACGCGTACCACCAGCTGGTCGCATCGATCCCGGCCAGGCTCCACTGCAGGTGCGAGAGCCCGCCCGCGTTCAGCGAGCTGTCGGCCCACCAGGTGTGGTCGGCGCACGCGTGGTCGGTCAGGACGAACGGCGACCCGCCCGCACCGCTGGTGATATCGATGTAGTCGCCCAGCGCGCGGCCCGCGCCGGTCGGGAAGGCGATCGTCCCGCTCGTCGCGTCGCCGGCGGTCGTCGCGACACCGAGCGCGTTCGGATAAGCCGACTCGTGCGAGATGAACCAGATGCGGACATCCCAGCCCGCGTTGTACGACGCGTCCTCGAAGAAGGAGCTGCCGGCGGATCCCGGCGGGTTCGCGAACGCGGCGTCGAGCGCCGGCAGCATGGCGACGAACGCCGCGTTGCCCGCGTCGTTGCCGATCGTTCCGTAGTCCGGCAGATCGCCCGGAGTGATCGCCGAAGCGTTCGCGCCGAGCGCGATGCACGCGACGACCGCGATGTGACGAAGCATGTGGGCTCCCGGGTTACAGAGGTGACAGTGCACGTGGGTGGGCCGCAACCTAGAAGACGCAAGTCATGTTGCAACAGCAGCTCCGCGCAGCTACCACCGCTTCGCGCCGCAGCTTGCCCGATGGCGGCGGATGGCGCCCGCGCCCGCTAGGGCTGATCGTTGTAGAACCCGCGCACCGCGGTCAGCGCGAGGATCTTCAGGTCAAGCCAGAGCGACCAGTTCTGGATGTACTCCAGATCGTATCCGACGCGGCGCTGCATGTCGGAGAGCGATCGGGTCTCGCCGCGCGCGCCGTTGACCTGGGCGAGGCCGGTGATGCCCGGCTTGACGTAGTGCCGGCGCATCAGGTCATGGATCGACAACGCGTACTGGTCGTTGTGCCTGAGCGCGTGCGGTCGTGGACCGACCAGCGACATGTCGCCCTTGAGCACGTTGATGAACTGCGGCAGCTCGTCGAGGCTCAGGCGGCGCAGGAGACCGCCGAGGCGCGTCACGCGCGGGTCGGCGCGCGTCGCCTGGATGAAGTCGTCGGGCCGCGCGTCGCCGAAGGCCCGCCGCACCGGCGCCTCCGCCACCGTCGCGGCGGCGGACGCCATCACGGCTTCGCGAGCTTGAGCGGGCGACGCGACGGGGAGCGGCGCATGGTGCATGGTGCGGAACTTCAGCACCCGGATGACCCGTCCGCCGCGCCCGTGGCGTTCCTGCACGAACATCGCCGGCCCCGGGCTGGTCAGCTTGATCGCGGCCGCGATCGCCAGCAGCAGCGGGCACGACACGAGGAGGAACAGCGCCGAGAGCACCTTGTCCTCGATCCACTTCACCAGCAGCGCGCTTTCGGAGAGCGGACTCGCCGACAGGTTGAGCATCGGCTGGCCGCCGAAGTCGACGATGCGCAGGCCGAAGATCGGGAACGACGACAGATCGGGCGCGTACTGCACCGTGACCGGATGGCGGATCAGCGCATTGACCACGCGCATCACCAGGTCCTGCGCCGCCAGGTCGCCGCACACCACGACGCGCACGATGCCGTGCTCGCGGACCAGCGCGGCGAGATCGTCCAGGCCACCGGTCGGCAGCCCGTCGCCGGCGACCATGGTCTCGCCGGGCGCCACATCGCCGGCGATGGCGGCCACGCGGATCCCGAGATCCGGATGCCGCGCGAAGTGACGCGCCTGCGCCGCGCAGCTGCGGCGCGGCCCGACCAGCAGGGTCGCTTCGAGGTCGAGCCCGCGCCGGCGGCGCCACGCGGTCGACGCATGCACCGCGAGGCGGACGCCGACCAGGCCGATCGTCGACAGCCCGACCCAGCCGCCGATCACCGCGCGCGAGAACTGCGCGCTGACCTTGAGCATGTACGCCGTCGCGAGGAACAGGCAGAGGACGATGAAGAAGCACCAGATCGAGCGCGCGCACAGCACCTGCACGCGGCCGAGGCGCAGCGAATCGTAGGCGCCGCCGAGATGGAAGATGATCGCCGTCGTCGGCGTCAGGGTCAGCGCCAGCAGGGCGAACTCGCGTTCGACCACGGCATCGCCGGCCAGCCGGTAGAGCGCGATGGCCAAGGCCAGGCTGCCGACCACGACCACCAGGTCGGCCAGGCTCATCGTCAGGCGCAGGCTGAGGCGGTGCGAGTGGGCGATCACGATGCGGTGTCCGAGCGGTCGACGCCCATCATGCGCGCGGCCGGCGCGGCGTCTCGCGCGCGGGTGCGGCAGCGGTCGTCGTGGGCATCGACGCGCTCTCTACGTCTGGGCGCTGGCCCGGCATTCGTCGCACCGCTCGCTCATTGCCCGCGCGAGCGCGTGCGCAGCTCGATGATCCGCCATTCCTGCGGCCAGCCGTCGCCGACGAAGCGCAGCAGGCGGCCTTCGTATTCCACCGGCCACTGCTTGTAGTGGCCGCCGTGATCCATCAGCAGCATGCCGTCAACGCCCGAGAAGCTGGCGATCTCCGCGCGGTCCGGCACCTCGCCGGCGCGCAGGCGCTTGGCGATCGCCGCGCCGGCGGGGCTCGCGTTCGGGCCGTAGAGGCGCAGCAGGAGCTCGGCCTCCTCGCTCTCGATGCCGGCTTCGCCGAGCCGCGCGACGACCTGCGCATGCGCGACCACGGCGAGCTTGCCGTCCTTGGTGAGCGCGGCGACGTTGTCGGCGGGCGTCTTCTTGCCGTCCCAGCGACGGCCGATCTCCGCGCTCGCTTCCGCAGCGGCCCACACCGCCTTGTCGGCGAGCGGCTGCAACGCGGCGAGCTCGGCGAGGATCTCCTTCGCCGAGCCCAAGGGCAGATCGTGGGCGTCGGCGATGCGCACGTCCTCCATGCGCGTCACCGGGGCGACCGTCGTCAGCCAGCCGCGTTCGACGATCTGCTGACGGCGATAGCCATGGCTGTTGTTGGCGACCGGCTCGGTGTAGTCGTCGAGCGCCTGGCGGCGCGGGCCGGTCCAGGTGACGAGCAGCGCGATCGCTGCGATGACCGCGACGGCGCCGCCGCAGCCGAGCGCCCAGACCAGGCTGTTGCGCGCTTCGCGCTGGCCGTAGCCGGTCAGCACGGCCGGTCCGATGTCGCCGACGCCGCCTTCGCGCTCGGCCTGCTGACGCGCGAGGCGATCGCTGTGCTTCTTCAGGCGTTGCGACGACTGCTTCTTCTCCTCGGCGCGCAGCGCCTGCTCGGCGATGGTCGAGAGGTTCGCGGCCAGGGAGCGGCGCGCCTGCTCCTGGGCGTTGTTCAGCCGCGGTCCGGCCAGCCGCTGCGTGGCGTTCGGCGCGGTGGCGGTCGCCGTCGGTTCGACGGCCGGCTTCGGCGCCGGAGGGGGCGCAGGCGCTGCCGGCCGTGGCGGCGGCCGCGTCACCGGTGGTGGCGTCACCGGCTCGATCACCGGCGCGGGTGCGGCGGGCGCCGGTGCGGCCGCGGGCGCTGGCGCGGCCGGCTCGACCTTGTCGGCGACACCGTCGGGGCGCAGGCGGAAGGCGTTCTTGCAGGTCGTGCAGCGCACCGGCCGGCCGACGAGGACGGGTTTGACCGGGTACGTGGCGCCACAATGCGGACAGCCGAACGTGGCGCTCATCGGAGAGTGATGGTGTGCCACGCGCGCGCGGGGCGCAAGCCTCCTGGCCAAACTCGTCCGGACCCGTGTGGGGCGGCGCAATCCCTTGCGACTTCAGCCGCTGGGTCAATCGCTCCAGTCGTCGTCGTCGAGCGCGCGGAACCGCGTCGTGGGCATCAGCCGGGCGCGACGGAAGAGGTCGTCGAGCCGCGCGTCGGCGCTCAGCACCGCGGCCAGGCCGTGCTGCAGCGGCTGGACCGAGCCGGCGGTCGCGACCTCGTCCGCCGGCAGCACGCCGGGTCCGTCGCCGCGCTGGACCACCACCAGCTCGACCGGCGGCAACGCCATCGGCAGCGCCGGATCGGCCCACAGGCAGGCGCTGCGCGCCGCGTCGCCATCGGCGAGGACCAGCGCATCGGGCCAGATCAGCCGGGGATGGGCGGCGCGACCGGCGCCGCGTTCGCGGCGGTAGCGCCACAGCGCCAGGCTGGCGGTGCGGTCCATCCGCGGCGTCGGCCGCGTCGCGTGAT
Organism: Planctomycetota bacterium; assembly: GCA_035627695.1. GTDB lineage: Bacteria > Planctomycetota > UBA11346 > UBA11346 > UBA11346 > DASPLE01. Next base: position 15,153 of record DASPLE010000095.1, on the reverse strand, counting down.
GGGCGGCGTGCAGGCGTTCCCAGCTGGCCAGCGCGCGCGGACGCGCCAGCGCGAAGGGCCCGGCGTCGCGGTCCGGATCGGCGCGGGTGTCCTCGGTATCCAGCGGCATCACCTCGGGCAGGCGCGCCAGCAGGCGATCGACGAACGTCAGCGCCTCGACGCACCGCCAATGGGCGCCCGACAGCGGGATCTGCACGGTGAGCGGCACTTCGCGCCAGCCGGGGTAGCGCGTCGCCGGATGCATCTCGTCCGCTTCGAGCGGCGACTCGCCGACATCGAGGTGGCACCACGCGCCGGTGTCGGGATCGCGCCACACTCCCGCGCGATAGGCCGCGCCGGGCTCGCCGCCGAGTTCCACGCCCGGCATCGCCAGGGCCTGCTCGAGCTCGTCGCGCGCCGTCGGCGGAGCGTCGTCGCGCTCGAAGAACAGCAGGGTCTGCACCGCCGTGACGCTTGCCGTGGATCGGCGCGGTCAAGCGGACGCGGGTCAGACCGTGCGCAGGCGATGCAGGTAGGCGGCGAACAGCGCGCGCAGGTTCTCGTGATCGAGCAGGCGCTGGACGCGGTTGGCGCCGACCCAATCGAAGGCGACGTGCTCGTGCGACAGCTGGACGCGCGCGATCGAGGTCACGGCGGGGAAGTAGATCACGCGCTTGGCGCGGCCATCGCGCATGCGGTAGTGGATCTCGAGCGGCTCGGCCTCGATCGCGACCACGCCGATGCCGGTCTCCTCGGCGCATTCGCGCAGGGCGCCGGCGAGCGCGGTCTCGCCCGGATCGAGGTGGCCCTTGGGGAAGCCCCATTCGTGGTGCTTGCGCGCCTTGAGCATCAGCCAGCGGCTGGCCGGGCCATCGGCGCGGTGGCCGCGGTGATCATCGCCGCGACGCAGGATCAGGCCGGCCGCGACGCGTTCGTGCGGGTCGGACAGCATCGGCGTGCCAGGCACGGCGAATGAAATCATCTCAGGACAGTATTCGCTCTTTTCGTCACTTTGGCAAGACGATGGTCATCGATTTCCCACTCGCGCCGCGCTCGTGGCGGTCCCGATCGCGAGCGTCGGGCCCGCCGCCGCCGCCGCCGCCAGCGCGCGCGCGAAGCGCTCCTGGCGCGGGCTCAGCCGCACGCGCCTGAGCCGCGCGGCCCGCGCCACCGCCGCGGCGAACCCGGCGCTCGGACCCGCGCACGCGAGGTTGTCGCAGCTCAGGTTGAAGCGCACGCCCGCCGCGTCGGCGAGGATCGATTCGAGCGCCTGGACCTCGACCTCGGCGCGCTCGAAGCGCGCCTGCTGCTGCGCATCGCGCCCATCGGGGACGTACCAGTAGCCGTAGTCGATCAGCCGGCGGCGCGCGGCGCTCGCGATCAGCCAATGCGCCGCTTCATGCAGGCAGCTCTGCGGCAAGTCGCGCGCGTAGGCGATCTCGGCCACCGCGCGCCCGCGACCGGCGGGCAGGAACAGCGGCTCGTCGCCGCCGCGCACCAGGCGCGCGCGATCGACCGGGTCGCGATCGCCGACGTCGTCGGCGAAGCACGCGGCGAAGACGCGCTCGATGGTCGCCGGTTCCATGTCAGCGATCGCCGCGGGGCATGCGGGTGACCCGTCGCGGCCAACGCCCGCCGGGAGCGGCGCGATCGAGCCAGGCGGCGAGCAGCTCGGCGCGAGCCGGCGGCAGCCACACGGCGAGGGGATACTCGCGCGGACCCTTGTGGGCGATCAGCGCGCGCAGGCCCGCCGTCGGCACGACCTCGAGCTCGAGCGCCTCGAGCCGCAGGCGCCAGGCGCGGCGCATCAGCCAGCCGACCTCGACCACCAGCGTGTCGGCCTCGCGCATCAGGACGATGCGACGCGCCAGGCCGAAGGCGGGGATCAGCAGCGTCGCCGCCGGCACCAGCGCGATCCACGCGATGCCCCATTCGCCGCCCCAGTCGAGGCGGTGGGCGAGGGTGACCAGCGCCCCGGAGAGCACGGCGAGGCCGACCGCGCAGGCCAGGCGGGCGGCGCTGCCGATGACGAAGCGTTCGTCGTCCACGCCATGAGCGTCGGCGATGCGGCCAGCGCCGCCACAGGCGGCACGTCCGGAGCGGCTCGTTTCCGCTGCGCCGGGCGCGCCTAGCCTGAGCCCATGAGCGACAAGCCGGCCTATCTGGTGTTCGACAGCGAGACCGTGGTCGACGGGCGCCTGGTGCAGCGCGTCCGCTTCCCAGACCGGCCGGAGCTGACGCCGGCGCAGGCGGTCGCCCTCTACCGCGAGCAGCTGCTGACCGCGTCCAACGGCAAGAGCGACTTCGTGCCGGCGACCTTCCACGTGCCGGTGTCCCTGGCGATCGTGAAGGTCGGCAGCGACCTCGCGCTGCAGGAGGTCCGCACGCTGGACCGCCCGCGCTTCCGGCCGCAGGTCATCGCCCGCCAGTTCTGGAAGGGCTGGACGACCTACGGCCAGCCGACGCTGGTGACGTTCAACGGCCGCTTCTTCGACATGCCGATGCTCGAGCTGGCCGCCTACCGCTACGGGATCTCCGTGCCGAGCTGGTTCACCACCAGCGGCGCCAGCTACACCCAGCCGCGCAACCGCTTCAACATGGGCGCGCACTACGACGTCCAGGAGTTCATCTCGAACTTCGGCGCGATGCAGGTCAACGGCGGCCTCAACCTGTGCGCGCAGCTGCTGGGCAAGCCCGGCAAGATGGACACCAAGGGCAACATGGTGCAGCAGCTGTGGGAGGCCGGCGATCTGCTGCGCATCGACGACTACTGCATGTGCGACGCGCTCGACACCTACTTCGTGTTCCTACGCACGCGCGTGCTCGCCGGACAGATCGCGATCGAGCGCGAACGCGAGCTGGTCGAGCGCGCGCGCACGTGGATCGAGCGCGCCGCCGCCGACGGCAACCTCGCGCTGGTCGAGTACCTCAACCGCTTCGAGTTCTGGCGCGTGGTCGGCGACGATGACGATCCGTTCACGCAGGCGTCGGGCGTCGCGGTGCCGGCCGCGGTCCCGCCGCCGCCGCCCGCGGAGCAGGCGAGCGGCTGACGCGGCGCTGGCAGGCCGCTGCTTCCCAGCGGTGTGCTACGGGCCGACGCCGAACTTCTTGTCGAACGTCGCCGTGGTGTGCTTCAGGTGCTGGTCGGTCTGGTGGCCGCCGCTGAGGCGCTCGAGCGCCAGGCGCTGCATCAGCGTCTCGGGCGCGTCGATGCCGGTGAAGCGCTGGTACTGCTGCACCGCCTGGCCGATGAACATCGACAGGCCGCAGATGGTCGTCGCGTGCGCCATCTGCGCTTCCTTGATGAGGCGCGTCTCGAGCGGCGTGTAGACCGTGTCGAAGACGATCGAGTCGGGCCGGTGCGTCCACGGCCAGGGCGTGTTGTCGTCCTCGCCCATGCCGGACGGCGTGCCGTTGATCAGGATGTCGTAGGGGGTCGCGCCCGCGGATTCGTAGGCGACCGCGGTCGCGCCGATCTCGGCGGCGAGGACCTGCGCGCGTTCGAGGTTGCGGTTGGTGATGGTGACCACCGCGCCCTTGTCGGCCAACGCGTAGGCGACCGCCCGCGCCACGCCGCCGGCGCCGAGGATGATCGCCCGGCGCCCGGCCAGCGTCCCCGCCAGCACCTCGACGCAGGCGCACGCGGCGCTGGCGTCGGTGTTGGCGCCGACCGTGCGGCCGGCGTCGTCGCGGTAGATGGTGTTGATCGCGCCGATGCGCCTGGCCAGCGGCTCGACCTGGTCGACCTCGTCGAGCAGCGCCTCCTTGTGCGGGATGGTGATCGACAGGCCGTCGATCCAGCCGCCGCACGCGCGCCAGAACGCGACCGGATCCTCGCACTGGAAGGGCACGTAGACCGCGTCCAGCGCGTGGCTGGCGAAGGCGGCGTTGTGGACCAGCGGCGACAGGCTGTGCTGCACGCGGTTGCCGATGACGCCGAAGATGCGGGTCTGCGGTCCCTGGGCGCGCACCCGGTACAGCCGCAGGAGATCGCGCAGGAACGGCTGCCCGGGCGCGGTGCCTTCCTCGTCGTCGAGCCGGGCGAAGGTCAGGAAGGCGCCCCAGGCGCCGGCCAGGATGCGCGAGGGCATCCCGTACTCGCCCATGGCGATGGCGATCAGCGGCTTGGCCGCGGGCGCGTAGAGCGCCTCGATCACCGCCAGGTCGGCGGCGTCCAGCGCCGTCACCGCGATCTTGCAGATGTCGGCGCCGGCCTGGGCCATGCGCTCGACCAGCCCGGCCAGGTCGGTGCCCATGCCGGCGAAGTCGTGGTGGCTGAGGATCAGCTTGGCGCGCGTCGGCCGCCAGGGGGTCGCGGCCGACTGGGCGAACTCGAGGTCGACGTAGGCGGCCCCGGCCTCGTCCGCGGCAGCGAGGCAGGCGATGCGCGCAGCCTCGTCCCACGGCCATTCGCCCTTCTCGTCGCCGTGGCGCGCGGTGGCGATCGCCGGCACCGCCAGGGTCGGGATCGCGGCGACGATCGCGGCGAGGCGGGCGCGGTCGTCGGCGCGGCGGGCACACTGGTCGAGACGGACCTCGACGAGGTCGGCGCCGCCGGCCGCGGCCTTGAAGGCGGCGGCGGCGACCGCCTCCGCGGAATCGCCTGCGATCGGAACGGCGACGAGCACCATGACCGGCAATCATCGGATGCAGGCGCGCTGGGCCAACCCGCATTGCGCGGGGTCGCGGCGCGGCGTGCGCCGCCGACCATCACGCCGGGGGGCGCAGGGCCCGGACCACGTCGTCCCGGGCGGTGGACACCCCAGCGACCTCCGCCATCGTTGCGCGCGAGGCGTCCCCGGCATGAAGATCCACGAGTATCAGGGCAAGCAGCTCTTCAAACGTTACGGCGTGCCCGTCCTGCGCGGCATCGCCTGCACGACGGTCGACGCGGCCGAGGCCGCCGCGCGCGAGCTCGGATCGCCCGTGGTCGTGGTCAAGTCGCAGATCCACGCCGGGGGCCGCGGCAAGGGCACGGTCTACGCCGACGAGGCGATGACGACCAAGGTGATGGACGGCGGCGTGAAGGTCGTCAAGTCGGTGGCCGATGCGCGCGCCGCCGCCGGTAAGCTGCTCGGCAACTGGCTCAAGACCATCCAGACCGGCGATGGCTGCCGTCAGGTCAAGACGCTCTACGTCGAGGACGGCTGCCGCATCGCCAAGGAGCTCTACCTCTCGATCGTGCTCGACCGGGCGCTGTCGCTGCCGGTCCTGATCGTCTCCAGCCAGGGCGGCATGGACATCGAGGAGGTCGCGCACGCCACCCCCGACGCCATCGTCCGCGCGCACTTCGATCCGCACATCGGCCTGGGCGCCTACACCGCGCGCAGCCTCGGCTACCAGCTCGGCCTGACCACGCCGCAGGTGGCGAGCTTCGTGACCTGCGCGCAGGCCTTGGCGACGTGCTTCATCGAGACCGACGCCGACATGCTCGAGGTCAATCCGCTGGTGGTCACCGCCGACGACCAGGTCGTCGCGCTCGACAGCAAGATGTCGTTCGACGACAACGCGCTGTTCCGCCACGCCGACATCGCGGCGATGCTCGACCCGAACGAGGAGGATCCCTCCGAGCTCGAGGCCAAGCGCCACGACATGGCCTTCGTCAAGCTCGGCGGGAACATCGGCTGCATGGTCAACGGCGCCGGCCTGGCGATGGCGACCATGGACGCGATCGCGCTCTACGGGAAGGACCAGGGCGCGTTCCCGGCGAACTTCCTCGACGTCGGCGGCGGCGCGACGGCCGAGAAGGTCACCACCGCCTTCAAGATCATCCTCAAGGATCCGTCGGTCGAGGCGATCCTGGTCAACATCTTCGGCGGCATCATGAAGTGCGACACCATCGCCACCGGCGTGCTGACCGCGGTCAAGGAGGTCGGGCTCGACCGTCCGCTGGTCGTGCGCCTCGAAGGCACCAACGTCGAGCAGGGCAAGAAGCTGATCGCCCAGAGCGGCCTGACCGTGATCGCCGCCGACGACCTGCGCGACGGCTGCCAGAAGGCGGCGCTCGCCGCGGCGCAGTTCCGCAAGGGCAAGGCGAAGGCCTGACGCCGGTCGACAACGCAACCAGCACGCATCTCCAGGAACGTCACCGATGTCCGTCCTCGTCGACAAGAACACCCGCCTGATCTGCCAGGGCATCACCGGCAAGGTCGGCACGTTCCACTCCAACGGCGCGATCACCTACGGCACGCAGTTCGTCGGCGGCGTCACGCCCGGCAAGGGCGGCCAGACCTGGGTCGCGGAGAACGGCGCGAAGTACCCGGTGTGGAACACCGTCGCCGAGGCGGTCAAGCACGGCGGCGCGACCGCGTCGATGGTGTTCGTGCCGCCGCCGGGCGCTGCCGACGCGATCCTCGAGTCGATCGAGGCGAAGGTGCCGCTGATCGTCGCCATCACCGAGGGCATCCCCGCGCGCGACATGTTCGCGGTCAAGAAGGCGCTGGCGAACTCGACGTCGCGCCTGATCGGTCCCAACTGCCCGGGCATCATCACGCCCGGCGAGTGCAAGATCGGCATCATGCCGGGCTACATCCACCAGCGCGGCTCGACCGGCATCGTCAGCCGCTCCGGCACGCTGACCTACGAGGCGGTGTTCCAGTCGACCCGCGCCGGACTCGGCCAGTCGACGGTCATCGGCATCGGCGGCGATCCGATCAAGGGCACCGACTTCATCGACTGCCTGCAGCTGTTCGAGAGCGATCCGGAGTGCCGCCAGATCATCATGATCGGCGAGATCGGCGGCGATTCGGAGGAGCGCGCCTGCGCCTACATCAAGGCGCACGTCACCAAGCCGATCGTCGGCTTCATCGCCGGCAGCCGCGCGCCGAAGGGCAAGCGCATGGGCCACGCCGGCGCGATCGTCAGCGGCAACACCGGCACCGCCGAGGCGAAGTTCGCCGCGATGCGCGAGGCCGGCGTGCACATCGTCGAGAGCCCGGCGACGCTCGGCGAGACGCTGAAGCAGGCCGTCGCCGCGCACAAGGCGTGACGCCGGACGCCATCCCCGACCAGCCGCGCCGCCGCGCGCTGCGCGTCATCGCCATCGCCATGGTCGCCGGCGGCAGCATCGCGATCTGGCGCGAGCTCGGTCCCGCCACCGTCTGGCCGCCGCACCTCGACGCGCTCGCCGGCGCGGCGCTGATCCTGTTCGGCGGGACCCTCGCCTCGGTCAACCTGCGCTGGACGTTGAGCGCGCGGCGCGCCGGCGAGCGCGCGCCGCTGGCGCTGTTCGTCGACGCCTTCTCGACCGGTGCCGGCCTGCCGGCGCTGGCGCTGCTGGCGTGGAGCGCCGCCCGCTGAGCGCGTGGCCGCCGGCTGAAGGACCTCGTCGCGAAATCGCATCCGCCCCGGGACCAGCGTGACAGCATCGCGCTCCGGGAGCCGCCCATGATCCTGCGCCGCGCCGGCATCGTCGCCCTGGCCCTCGCCCCGGTGCTCGCGCCGGCGATGGAATCCGACATCCGCGTGGTGCATCTGCGCGTCGAAGGCGACACCGAGCTGTCGACCCCGGCGGGCGACGACCGCCGCGAGTGGGACGATGCCGAACGCTGGGGCCTGCAGTACCTGCTGGTGCTGCGCGTGCCGATCGTCGGGGTCCACGTCGGCGTCGAGGCGTCGAGCGAGGAACGCGCCGACCAGGGCGTGGACTACACGGTCGCCGCGGGACACCTCGTGGCCGGTGCGCGCGTCTCGCTGTTCCCGATCTTCCTGCACCTCGAGGCCAACGGCCAGGCCGGCTACGGCATCGCCGACCTCGACCTGCACGGCCGCGACAACGACGACGGGAACTGGGTCGGCTACAGCCTCGGCCTCGACCTGGTCGGCTCGGTGCCGATCGCGACCGTCTTCACGATCGAGGCCGGGATCGGCGGCGGCTGGCTGACCAGCGAGAGCAGCCACAGCATCGATGGCGTCGACCACGACGTGCGCGCTCCGGACAACCTCTACGGACGGATCTTCGTCGGCGTCAGGTTCTGACGCGGGTCGGTCGCCATCACGCGCCGACCAGCCCCGACAGCACATCGCGGCGACGCAGCAGCCGCCCGTCGCGATCGAGCGCGATGACGTCGAGGCGCAGGCGGTAGCGCTGCAGGCCGTGCGCCCGCACCAGCGCCCGCGCCGCCGCCAGCGTGCGCTCGCGCTTGCCGCGATCGACCGACGCCAGCGCGGTGGCGTGATCGACCCGCGCGCGCACCTCGACGATCAGCAGCGTGCGCCAGCGGCTGGCGACCAGGTCGAGCTCGCCGCCGCCGCCGATCCAGTTGCGGGCGCAGATCCGCCAGCCGCGCAGGACGAGGTGGCGCTCGGCGCGACGCTCGGCCGCCGCGCCGGCGGCGCGCGCTAGAAGGGGCACCGCAGCAGGCCCGGGCTGGGCGCGTCGTAGGCGCGGTCGAGCGCCGGCCACGCCAGCGTGTCGCTGGCGCCGGCGCGCGCGGTCAACGGGTCGAGCTCCTCGAGCACCTCGAGCGCGCTCTTCGGCCGGCCGGCGGCGTCCTTGGCCAGGCAGCGGCGGAGCAGCGCGCCGATCCCGGGCGACAGGTGCGGCGCGAGCGCCTGCGCGTCCGGCACCGGCTGGCTCATGAGCAGCGCCAGGGTCTCCGGCGCGGTCGCGCCCAGGTACGGCAGGCGACCGGTCAGCAGCTGGAAGAAGCTGGCGCCGAGCGCGTAGATGTCCGAACGCACGTCCGGCCGCGCGCCCAGCGCCTGCTCGGGCGGCATGTACGCCGGGCTGCCGATGATCGCATGCGCGCCGCTGATCCCCTGGTCGCTCTCGGTCAGGCGACGGATGTCCTTGGCCACGCCCATGTCGGCGAGCTTCGCCTGGGTCGGCTGGGTGAGGAAGATGTTCGCCGGCTTGATGTCGCGGTGCAGCAGGCCGGCGCGGTGGATCGCCATCAGCCCGCGCGCGCTGTCGCGCATCAGCCCGATCGCCATGCGCTCCGGGACGGCGCCGCCCAGGCTCTTGGCGAGGCGCAGCGCGTCGCCGTGCTCGGCCAGCTCGAGCGCCATGAACAGGTAGCCGTCGGATTCGCCGACCTCGTAGCAGGTGATGACGTTGTCGTGCTGGACGCGCCCGATCAGCCGCGCCTCGCGCATGAACCGGGTGCGCAGGTTGCGGTCCTGGACCTGCGCCGGCGCCAGTACCTTGAGCGCGACGTGGCGGTCCATCGCAACCTGGTGGGCCTTGAAGACCGCGGCCATGCCGCCCTGGCCGAGCTTGGTCACCAGGCGGTAGCCGGCGATGGTGCGCGGGACCTTGTGCTTCAGATTCGTGGCGACGGCTGGTATCGGCGTCGCTTCGCGTTCCACGCGCGGGAGCGTAGCGGCGGGGTCGACGCCGCTAGCTTCGATTTCCGGCGAGTCGGTTGCGTCGTTCGTCGCGGCTGATCCGCCGCCTCAGAATCGCGCTCCGCCCGCGAGCACGAAGTTGAACCCGACCGCGTCGTTGCCCGAACCGACCGGGCGGTAGCTGTGGTCGAGCATGTTCTCGATGCCGCCGGTCGCCCAGAAGCGTTCCTTCGGCGCGCGCCAGCCGGCGTGCGCGTCCCACGCGACGTAGCCCGGCATCGCGCCGGCGGGTTCGCCCTTCGCCGGGAAGGTGGTGTGGCGCGTGTCGGTGGCGTCGCCCGGAGCGACCTCGTCGTAGCGGTCCTGCCAGCGGATCTGGCTGCGCGCCCACCAGCCCCGCGTGAACTCGAGCAGCAGCCCGGCGCGGCCGAAGGCGAGGTTGGCGCGGCTGATGTTCTCCTCGACCGCGTCCCCGTTCAGCTGCGGCACGTCGACCTCGCCGCTGGTCAGGCTGGTCGACTGCACGAACGCCAGCCGCCAGCCAACGGGGAGGAGGTCGCCGGTCGGGATGGTGAGGTCGTTCATCACCTCGAAGCCGACGATCATGCCGTCCTCACCGTTGACGAGTTCGGCGCGGTCCGTCGCGGTGATCGCCCCGTTGCCGTCGAGATCGGTGTAGGAGACCTGGATCAGATCGTCGAGCGTGGTGACGAAGGCGCTGGCCGCGGCCTCGTCGCGCCCGCTGCGCCAGCGCGCGCCGATCTCGTAGGTGATGCTGGTCTCGGGATCGAGCGCGAGGTTGCCGGTGATCTGCGGGCCGACGCCGCTCGACGACGAGCCGCGGTCCTGGATCCCGGCCAGGTTCGAGATGTTCGGCGCGCGGAAGCCCTGGCCGACGCCGACGAACGCCAGCCAGTCCGGCGTCGGCGTCCAGCCGAGGCGGACGTTGGCGGTGAACGCGTCGACCGACTCGTCGACGTCGAGCCCGGCGTTCGGATCGGCCGCCGCCGGCGATATGAAGTTGAAGCCGTTGCGGTCGTCGGTGACGGTGAAGTCCCACGCGTAGCGGCTGTAGCGGACACCGCCGAGCAGGTTCCAGTGGTCGTCGATCTGCCAGGAATCCTGCAGGAACACGCCGAGGCCGAGGTACTCGGCATCGTCGGGCACCGTGGTCTGCCCGGGATTGGCCGATCCGGACTGGTCCGGCGTCGCCGCGTTCGGATCGAGGTTCCCGCCGGGCGAGCGGAAGCGCTGCATGTCGGTGTCGATCGTGTCGAGGAAGGCGGTGCCGCCGTAGGTGATCTCGTGGGTCGCGACGATCGACGTCAGCTGCAGGTCGATGCCCACGGTGTCGACGGTGTCGTCGTACTCGCGCCGGCGGTAGCGCACCGGCACCAGCGGCGCCGCGTCGGCGGGATTGTAGTCCTCGCGGGTCTGCTCCTCGTGCTGGCGGTGGAAATAGCCCGTGGTCTGGATGCGGTCGATCGCGCCGTCGAGGGCGATGACGTGGCGCAGGTGCGCGTAGTCGAACTCCTGCACGTCGTACTCGCGGCTCAGGCGCGTCGGGTTGCCGCTGTTCTCGAAATACCCGTCCGGGCGCGGTGCATCGGTCTGCCTGGTCTGGCCGGCGGACAGCTCGAAGCGGTTGCGCGCCAGCCCCAGCCAGGCGACGCGGCCGGCGTAGTGGTACTCGTCGTAGCCGGTGTGCGGGATCTCGTCGTCGCCGGCGGCGTCGCCGAACAGGTGGTCGCCGGCGTCCTCGCCGCCGGTGATGTCGCCGAAGTCGGAGAACGAGCCGTCGATCGAGTACGCCACGTCGCCGACGCGCCCGTCGACGCCGCCGCCGACGCGGACGCCATCCTCGGCGACGCCATAGCGCGCGGCGATCCACGGCGAGACGGGCTTGTCGACGCCGCGTCCGGCCTCGGCCAGGCGGTAGTCGAGCGCGCCGGTGAGCCCGTCCGAGCCCGCCACCGCCGAGGTGCTGCCGAGGATGGTGTCGATGCGCCCGATGCTCTCGGCCGGGATCAGCGCGGCGTACTGGTTGGCGCCGGGCCGGTTCATCGCGTGGTTGTAACGGACGCCGTCGAACAGCAGCAGCGTCTGCTCGCCGGTCAGGCCGCGGATGTACGGCGACGCCTGGGCCTGCGACGTGCGCTGCACGTGCACGCCGGGCGTCAGGTGCAGCTCGTTGTTGGCGGTGCGTGCGCTCGAGGTGCCGAGATCGCCGGCGTCGACGCCATAGATCGCGTACGGCTGCTGGAACCGCTCGCCGCCGAGACGCGTCGCGGTGACCACCACCGGACCGGCCTCGTCATCGGCGGCGACGATCACGCCCGGCGCGATCAGGACGGCGAGCGTGGGGACGAGGACGAGGGCGAAGCGGGCGTGGCGGCGGTTCATGGCGCTGCCTGGCATATCGCGTGCCTACCGTAGGCACGGTTTCGCCCGGCGCGCGGATCAGCGGGTGTGCATCGCGCCGCGAGCGTGTCGATCGCGTGGGCAGCGCCGGCATAGCGCACCGCGGTGAGGTCACGAAACGACCGACGCCGGGCGACTGCCCGGCGTCGGTCTCGACCGCGGATAAATGCGGCTCAGGCCTTCGGAGCGGCGGCGGTCGCCGCTTCGGCCTCGATCGCGGCGCCCTGCTCGCGCACCTTGGTGCGCTTGCCGACGCGGTCGCGCAGGTAGAAGAGCTTGGCGCGGCGGACGCGGCCGCGGCGCACGACCTCGACCTTGACGATCTTCGGGCTGTGCACCGGGAAGATGCGCTCGACGCCCTCGCCGGCGACGACGCGGCGCACGGTGAAGGTCGCGTTGATCTGGCCCTGGCCGGCGCAGCGCGAGATGACGGTGCCGTTGAACACCTGCACGCGCTCCTTGTCGCCTTCCTTGATGCGCGTGTGGACGTCGACGGTGTCGCCGACCTCGAAGTCGCCCAGGGGCTCCTTGCGCAGCGAGGCGTCGGTGACGGCTTTGATGAGATCCATGGCGCGCTCCGGGGCCGCTCGCGGTGGTCAGGGGACCGGCCCGCGGCGGGGACGGGGCATGCTAGAAGGGGTCCGTGGTTGTCAACGTGCCGGGGTGGGCGGGCTTGGCCGGCGGGCCAGGGCCACCGCCAGCAGAAGGACCCCGCCCGCGGCCAGATAGATGCTGGTCGCCTGGCTTGTCGACAGGTCGGCCAGGCCGAAGAACGCCGTGCGCGCGCCGGCGTGGTGATCGCCGCGCAGGCCCTCGTTGATGAAGCGCCAGGCGCCATAGCCGATGCAGGCCAGGGCGGCGAGCACTCCCGGGCGCTCCAGCCGACGCTCCGCCACGAGCAGGGCGATGACCAGGACGGCGACCGCCCCGGCCTCGTAGAGCTGGGTCGGATGGATGGGGTGCTCGTGCCCGGCCCGGTGGACGCCCCAGGGCAGATCGGTCGGCGCGCCATGGCAGCAGCCGTTGAACCAGCAGCCCAGGCGACCGACCGCGAGACCGGCGAGCACCGCCGGGGCGACCAGATCCGCCATCGCCCAGAACCCGAGGCGATGGCGATGGACATACGCCGACACCGCCAGGCCGGCGAGGAACAGCCCCCCGTACCAGACCATGCCGCCGCCGTCGAAGTCGGCGGCGATGGTCAGCGTCTCGAGCCACGGCCGCGGGCTGCCGGCGTGGTCATGGGCGATCACGTGCCAGTTCTCCCAGACGAAGCGCGTCCGCGCCCCGACCACGCCCGCGACCAGGGCGATCAGCACGACGTCGATCAGCTGCCGATCGGAGAGCGTCGCCCGGCGTGCCGCCGCGATCTGCCAGGCGACGACGAAGGCCATCAGCAGGAAGAAGCCGAACGCCGTGAGCCGGTATTCGCCCAGCCACGGCACCACGCCGAGCGCGGCCGCGACCGCGGCGATCGTCGTCGCCGCGACGGGCGCGAGCCACGGGCGTGTCACCGCGGGCCGCAGCCGCTGTACAAGCGCCCAGGCGAGGGCCAGGACCGCGATGAACGCCAGGTGCAGGAACGGGACGCTCATGCGTGGCACGACCTTAGGACTGGCGGGCGGCGACGCGAGATCCGGCGCCGACGTGGACGGCGAATCGATCGCCGCGTACGTTGACCCTCGGCGCTCCGCGCCACGATGCCGTGAGGCCCACGCGCTTGCGTCGACCGGGGATGCGATGACCGCCAGCGATCCGAGACCGTCCGATGGCGCCTCGCGCCCCGCCGCCAGCGGGGCGTCCAGCGAGGCCCCGACGCGGTTGGCGGCCAGCGACCCCAACGCGCCGACCCTGATGCCGCAGACCGATCCCAACGCCCCGACGGTCGCCCAGCCGAGCGCGGCTGCCCGCAACGCCTCGGCCGCCACCGCGGCGGCGGCGACCATCAGCCTGACGGGTCAGATCTGGGGCGACTTCGAGTTCGGCGAGCTGCTCGGCAAGGGCGGCATGGGCGTCGTCTACCGCGGCCGTCAGATCAGCCTCGACCGCTCGGTCGCGCTCAAGGTGCTGCCGCGCGAGCTCGGCGAGGACGAGCAGTTCCGCGAGCGCTTCCTGCGCGAGGCCAAGGCCGTGGGCCGCATCGCCAGCGAACACGTCGTCCAGGTCTACTTCGCCGGGCAGCACGACGGCCAGCACTTCTACGCCATGGAGTACGTCGACGGCAAGGACCTCGCCCGCCGGCTGAAGAACGGCTGGCGTCCGACGCACGCGCAGGCGCGCGACATCGTCCTGCAGGCGGCCTACGGCCTGGCCGCGGCGGGCGATCTGGGCCTGGTGCACCGCGACATCAAGCCGGGCAACCTGATCATGACCGGGCGCGGGACGGTCAAGCTGATGGACTTCGGGCTGGTGCGCCTGGCCAGCGACCAGAACCAGCTGACCCGCACCGGCGTGGTCATGGGCACGGTCAGCTATTTCAGCCCCGAGCAGGGCCGCGGCGAGCGCACCGATCCGCGCAGCGACCTCTATTCGCTGGGCGTGGTCTTCTTCGAGCTGCTGACCGGCAAGCTGCCGTTCACCGGCGAGAGCGCGACGTCGGTGATCTACCAGCACATCCACGAGGTGCCGAAGGCGCCGCGCGATGTCGATGGCTCGATCCCTGCCGCGTACAACGCGATCGTCATGCGCTGCCTCGAGAAGCGCGCCGAACGCCGCTACCAGTCGGCCGCGGAGCTCGTCGCCGACCTCGAGGGCGTCGAATCCGGCAGCCGCGCGACCTCGCCGGCGCGCCTGATCGCCGCGGCGCTGATCGGCGCCGCGCTGATCGCCAGCAGCTGGTGGCTGGGCGGGCGCGGCGCCGACGTGGCCGTGGTCGAACCCGCGACGACGATCGTCGCGAGCACGGATCAGCCCGACGGCGCGGCGCTCCTCCCGGCGGCGGAGCCGGTCTCCGACCCGGCCGAGGCGCCGACGGTCGTCGCCGAAGCCGCGGTGATCCCACCCGAGCCGCCGGCCCAGCCCGTGGTTCCGGTGATCATCGACGTCGCCCCCGCCGAGCCGCCGCCCGCCGCCGTGGTCACGACCCCGGTCGTGCCCGCCGTCGTCGCGCCGGCGCCGCCGGCGGTCGTCGAGCCGCCGGTGATCGTCGCGACGAAACCGCCCGAGACCGCACCAGCGCCGGTGGCCGCGAGGCCGCCCGAGGTCGCCAAGCCGGCCGAACGGGCGAAGCCGCCGACGACGACGCCGGTGAAGCCGCCCGGCACCACCATGATCAAGCCGCCGGCGACGACGCCCGCCGCGCCGACGGCGAAGCCGCCGGCGAAACCGGTGGTCGCCGCGGCGCCGGTCGGTCCGCCGGTGCCGGCGACGTGTCCGCCGGCCGAGCAGGACCGCTACGGATGGACCACCGTCCTGCTGGTCGGCAACGAGCAGCAGCGCCTGCGCTGGTGCCCGCCGGGCGCCTTC
>DASPLE010000094.1:0-5704 GCA_035627695.1 Planctomycetota bacterium | reverse complement strand
CGGGCGATGGGTCTTGGCGGTGGTGGGCATCGGCCGACGAGCATCGCCATCGGGTAACGGCTTTCCTAGGGGAATCGGGGCGCGTGCTCCATGGCCCCCGGGGTCCGGACCGGCGCGCGACGACCTGCCCGCTGCCGCGGGACGCCGGGCTCAGCCGGCGGAGGGCGCCGGCGGCGCGTCGCTGCGCGCGACCATCGCCCCGTGCTCGATGGCCACCACGTCGCCGGTCAGCGCGCGGGTCTCGGCGACGTCGTGGCTGACGTAGAGGAACGGCATGCGCAGCTCGCGGAACACACGCTCGAGCCCGGGCAGCACCTGCTCCTTCAGGCGCTGGTCGAGCGACGCGAGCGGTTCGTCGAGCAGCAGCAGCCGCGGCGACGCGAGCAGCGCCCGGCCGAGCGCGACGCGCTGGCGCTCGCCGCCGGACAACCCGGCGATGCGGCGCGCGACCAGCGGCGCGATGTCGAGCAGATCGACGACGTCGCGGAACGCGATGCGCCGCGCGCCCGCCGCGAGCAGCCGCTCGCCGTAGCGCAGGTTGCCTTCGACGGTCAGGTGCGGCAGCAGGCGCCCGTGCTGGAACACCAGGCCGATGCGGCGCCGGTGCGGCGGGACGTGGATGCGCCGCGCGGTGTCGTCGAGCACGTCGCCGTCGATCGCGATGCGCCCGCGCGTCGGCCGGACCAGCCCGGCGATCAGGTGCAGGAGCGTGGTCTTGCCGGATCCCGACGGCCCGGTGATCCCGGTCGATGGCTCCGCCAGCCTGGTCGCGATGCGCAGGGCGAACGCGCCGCGGGTCACGTCGACATCGAGGTCGATGGCCATCAGGCCGCCAGCCGCCGCGCCAGGCGCCGCGACAGCCATTCCGAGCCCATGAGCGCCACGACCGACACCGCGATGGAGATCAGCACCAGCCGATGCAGCGGCGCGTCGCCGTCGTGCTGCTGGATGTACGAGTAGATCGCCACCGGCATGGTGCGCGTCTCGCCCTCGATGTTGCCGGCGAGCATGAACGTCGCCCCGAACTCGCCGAGCGAGCGCGCGAAGGCCAGGACCATGCCGGCGAGCACGCCCGGCGCCGCCAGGGGCAGCGTCACCGTCAGCAGCACGCGCAGCGGCCCGGCGCCCAACGTGCGCGCCGCGTCCTCGATCTCGCGATCGGTGAGCTCGATCGCGAGGCGCACCGCGCGCACCATCAGCGGGAAGGCCATCACCGCCGCCGCCAGCGCGGCGCCCTTCCAGGTGAAGGCGATCCCCAGGCCGAACCATTCCTCGAGACGCGCGCCGACCAGGCCGCGCCGGCCGAACACGGTCAGCAGCAGATAGCCGATGACCACCGGCGGCAGCACCAGCGGCAGATGCACCAGCGCGTCGACGAGGCTCTTGCCGAAGAAATCGCGCCGCGCGAGCAGCCAGCCCATGGCGATGCCGGGGATCGCGAGCACGGCGATCGAGGCCAGCGCGACCCGCAGGCTGAGCAGCAGGACGTCGACCTCCTCGGCGCTGAGCCATCCGCTCACGGAGCCGCGCCCTCGTCGTCGTCGACCGCGCCGGCCGCCGACGGCGCGGTGAAGCCGGCGGCGGCGAACATCGCCTGCGCCTCGGCGCCGCGCAGATACGCGAGGAAGGCTGCCGCCGCTGGTCCGGCGGTCGCGGTCAGGGCGACGGGATAACGGATCGGCGTGTGGAGCCCGGCGGGGATGCGCGCCGCGACCACGACCCGGCTGCTGACCCGGGCGTCGGTGGCGTAGACGACGCCGGCATCGGCCTCGCCGAGCTCGACCAGCTTCAGCGTCGCGCGCACGTCGACCGCCGGCGCCAGGCGTCCGCGCAGCGCCTCCCACCAGCCGAGCGCGATGAACGCCTCGCGCGCGTAGATGCCGGCGGGCACGTGGGTCGGATCGCCGATCGCCAGCCGCCCGGCGAAGGTCGCGGCGAAATCGAACCCCTCGGTCACCGTCACGCTCAGCGGCCGCTCCGCCGGCGTGATGATCACCAACTCGTTGGCGAGCAGGTCGACGCGCGAGGCGGCATCGATCGCGCCGCGCTCGGCGAGATGGTCCATCCACTGCTGATCGGCGGAGAGGAACAGGTCGGCGGGCGCCCCCTCGATGACCTGCTTCGCCAGCGTCGACGAGCTCGCGAAGCTGCCGTGCACGGCGACGCCGTGCGCCGCTTCGTAGGCCCTGGCCACCGCGCGCACGGCGTCGGTGGTGCTGGCCGCCGCGAAGATCGTGATGCTCTCGACGGCGGGCAGCGCGGCGACGGCGAGGACCAGCCACGACGCGGCGACGCGCACGAGCGACCGGGTACGATGCATCGGCGGTCTCCGCTGTCGGGCCGGCATGCTTCCCCATCGCGGGGACCATACAACGCGCATCGCGCCGCGGCGAGCCTCAGCGCAGGATCATCAAGCCGATCAGGATGATCGCGATCGCGGCGCCGGTGATGAAGATGTCGTAGTGCGCGAGGTCGGGCTCGGCGCCCGCGTCGGGCGGCGGCGGCGACGCCCGGCGCCCCGCCAGCCGCTCCGACAGCCGCGGGGATTTCAGCGCGACGGATGACGAACTCATGGGACCTCCTCGTCCGTTCAGGGATGATGGCGACGATGGTTTCAGACCAGGTGGACGCAGCGCAGGACGAGAGGCTCGTCGCCGAGGTTCTGCACGACCACCCGGCCGCGCGCGGCGAGGCGCAGGACCTCGCCGCGCTCGAGCACGTGGTCGCGCCGGTCGCCGGTCTGGGTGATCCAGGCGCGGCCGCGCTCGACGGCGATGCGCGAGCCGCCGCCCGGGGACCGGCCGCGCGACGGCGCCGGCGACAAGCCGAGCGTCGCGCCGGGCGCGACCGTGACGAGGACCTCCGTCGCGCCTCCGCCGGTCGACGTGGCGGGCCGCGGCGACCACGACGCGATCAGGCGGGCGAGCTGCGCCCGCCAGCGCGCGCGCAGGCGAGCGATGGCGGTCCGCCGCGACAGCGCGAGGCGGCCGCTGCCGCGCGCGCCCGACGCGGCGCGCTCCATCACCTCCGCGGCGATGCGCG
The DNA here is from genome assembly GCA_035627695.1 of Planctomycetota bacterium. Taxonomy (GTDB): domain Bacteria; phylum Planctomycetota; class UBA11346; order UBA11346; family UBA11346; genus DASPLE01. Next base: position 2,662 of record DASPLE010000094.1, on the reverse strand, counting down.
ACGCGCGGATCGCGCGCGCGGATGCGACGATCGCCGGGATGACGACGGTGGATGGGCTGCTCATGGCGTGCTCCTGGGTGATGCGGGCCGAGGCGGCGGCGTTGATCAGAACCGCCAGCCGAATTCGGCGCTGCCGTAGGCGCCGGTGGTCACCAGGCGCACGTCGGCGTCGCCTTCGCTGCCGTCCTCGAATTCGACCTCGGCCTCGCTCTCGCTGCGTTCGATGCCGCCGCTCACGCCGAGGATGAAACCGCGGCCGATGCGCCCGTACACGCCGACACGGGCGCCGTAGGCGAAGCTCGCTCCGCCGCCGGTCTCGCTTTCCCAGCGCCCGGCATCGTCCTGGTCGATCCAGGTCGTGCTGACGACGCCGACGCTGCCGGTGGGGCCGACCTCGAGGTGGAGGCGATCGTTGAACGCGTAGACGTAGCCGACCTCGGCGTAGACGCGCGCGACGTTGAAGCTGGTGTCGTCGAAATCCTCGTCGCCGGTCGCGCTGCTGATGTCGAGGCGCCCGGCGCCGAGCTCCAGACCGCCGCCGACGTACCAGCCGCCCCAGGCCGTCGCGCGGCCGTGGACGACGCCGACGCGGAGGCGGCCGGTGACGTCGCCGTCGAGCTCGACGTCCCCGCGTCCGGACGGGGCGGCAGAGCGGTCGCCGGCGTCGTAATCGACGTCGGCCTCGTCCGGTCCGGCGCCGATGCCGACGCCGACGCGGATGTCGGTGTAGCGCAGGTCGGCGGCCGAGAGGCTCGCGGTGAGCAGGAGCAGGGTGCTGGTCAGGGACAGGCGCGTGGTCATGGACGACTCCTTGGTTGTGTTGTCCGTACGAAAACTGTTTGAACGATCGAACAATCTGAAGGCATGCTGCGAGCGGTTCATCGGCCCTGAGCCCCCTCCAGGAAGAGGCTGGGGACGAGCGCGGCGTACCGCTCGTCGAGCGCGTGCAGCGCCGCGGCGGTCGCCTGGTTCGCGACGATCAGGCGGTGGCGGGCCTGGAACCAGAACTCGACCAGGCCGGCGAGCTGCATCGCCAGGAATTCGCAGGGCACGTCGGTGCGCACCACGCCCGCCTGCTGCGCGCGGGCGAAGTAGGCGGCCTGCAGCGCCATGAAGTCGACGCCGGGCGCGACGCTCGCGCTGTCCAGGTCGGACCACAGGAGCAGGCGCGTTACTTCGGGATTGGCTTGAAGATAGCGGAAGTAGGCGTCGAGATCCTGGCGCACCTGGGCGAGCGTCGGAGCCTCGGCCCGGGTGAAGCGCCCCAGCGCCTGGAGGAAGGCCTGGCTGCGCCGCCCGCAGACCGCGGTCCACAACCCCTCCTTGGATTCGAAGTGGTACTGGATCAGGCTCTTGGTGACGCCGGCGGCCTCGGCGACCTCGCCCAGCGCGGCGCCGGCGAAGCCCTTGGCCAGGAAGACGCGCTCGGCAGCGGCCAGGATGAGCTGGCGGGTGTTCTCGGTGTTGATGTCGCGGGTGCCCATGGCTGCGTTCGTTGGTCGAACGTACTTATTTTTGTACGACTGGTCAAATCAATTCTGCACCGGCGCCGCCACTGACGCCGACCGAGATCGAGACCGGCATGACGGTGCGATGGACCGTCGGCACGACGAGGTCGTCGGTATCGGGCTTTGCGCTGACCGGGCGATGCTTCGCCCACCACGCGTTGGCGGCGTCCGGCCTCCACGCCTGATCTGCCGGCAGCCGCACGGCGTGCAACGCGTCGATCACCGCGCCGGCGTCGGCCGGCCGCTGCGCCGGATCCTTGGCGAGCAGCGTCATGACGATGGTGGCCAGCCCATCGGGCAGCGACGGCACGCGCGAGGCGATCGGCGTCGGCGCGAGCGTGATGTGGTCGACCATCGCCGCCATCGGGTCGTTGTCGTCGAAGACCGTCCGCCCGGTGAGCAGCCAGTACGCGACGCAGCCGACGGCGTAGAGGTCGGTCCTGCCGTCGATGGCGCGCGACTGCGCCTGCTCCGGCGCCATGAAGGCCGGCGTCCCGCGGACGACGCCGGGACCGCTGGCGCGCGCGTCGGGGCGCGTGCGCTCGGTGACCAGGCCGAAGTCGAGCACCTTGACCACGTCGACCTCGGTGCCCAGCCGGCACAGGTAGATGTTGGCCGGCTTGATGTCGCGATGGACCAGGCCCTGCGCGTGCGCTTCGGCGAGGCTGTTGCAGATCTGGATCAGGATCGGCACCACGCGCCCGGCGCCCTGCGCGCCGAACTCGGTGACGAGGCGATCGAGATCGAGGCCGTCGAGGAGCTCCATCGCGTAGTAGAACGAGCCGTCCGCGGCGACGCCGTAGTCGTAGAGCGTCACCGTGTTGCGGCTGCGCAGCCGCGCGGTCGCCTTGGCCTCGCGCTCGAAGCGCTCCTGCGCCTGCGCGCGTTCGCCATCGCCGTAGCCGAGCGTCGCGAAGTTGATGAGCTTGAGCGCGGCCGGCCGCGCGAGCATCTGGTGCTCGGCCTTCCAGACGGTGCCCATCCCGCCCGAGCCGAGCTGATGCAGCAGGGTGTAGCTGCCCATCGCCTGCAGGCGCCGTTCGGCCGATTCCGCCGCGGCGTTGGCCGCGCGCGTCAGGCGCTGCTGGCGCGAGAGGTAGCGGGCGAGCACGGCGGCCACGGCGACGGCGACCGACAGCGCGGACAGGGCGACC
>DASPLE010000093.1:0-26884 GCA_035627695.1 Planctomycetota bacterium | reverse complement strand
GATGTCGTTCGCGCTGGCGCGCGCGCTCGCGCGCGTGCCGGAGCTGAGCATCGTCCACATGCACACCGGCAACCGGCTCGCCGCGCAGGCGCTGGCGGTCGCGCGCCGGCGCCGGGTGCCGTGCGTCATCAGCCTGCACGGCGGCCATTTCGCGATCCCCGCCGCCGAGCACGCCGATCTCGTCGCCGGCGGCGCCGCGCGCGCGCGTGCGCTGGACTGGGGGCGCGCGCTGTCCTGGTGGTGGGGCACGCGGTCGCTGCTCGAACGCGTCGACGCGGTGATCTGCGTCGGCCACGAGGAGCACCAGGCGGCCACCGCGCGCCTGCCGCGCCAACGCGTGCACTTCCTGCCCGGCGCCGTCGACGTCGACGCGTTCGCCCGCGGCGACCGCGCGCGCGGTCGTGCCGCGCTCGGGGTGGACGCGGCGCGCGAGCTGGTGCTGGCGGTGTCGCGCCTCGATCGGCAGAAGGATCTCGCGACCCTGGTGCGCGCCTGGGCCGCGGCCGGCCGGCCCGGCTGCGACCTCGCGCTGGTCGGTTCCGAGACCACCCCCGGCTACGCCGACGAGCTGCGGAGCCTCGCCGCCGGCGCCGCCGGCCGCCTCGTGCTGCCCGGCAACATCGCCGCGGCGCAGGTGCCGGACCTGCTGGCGGCCGCCGACCTCTCGGTGCTGCCGAGCCGGCACGAACCGTTCGGCCTGGCGATCGTCGAATCGTGGGCCGCCGGCACCGCGGTGATCGGCGCGGCGGTCGGCGGCCCGGCGTGGCTGCTCGCGGGGGAGACGTGCGGGCGCCTGTTCGCGCCCGGCGATCACGACGCCTTGCGCGCGCTCATCGTCGAGCTCCTCGACCATCCGCAGCGTCGCCGCGCGCTGGCCGCGGCCGGACAGCGGCGCGCGACCGGCGAGTTCACCTGGCGCCACCACGTCGATCGCCTGCTGGCGATCTACGCGGAAGCCGGGATGCGCGTCTACTGACGAGCGTCGCGGTCGCGATGAAGGCGCTTGTCGCCCTCGCAACGGCTCAGCATCCTGCAGCACGTGTCCGCCCAGATCACGCGCATCGCCGTCCATCATGCCGATCCCGCGACGCTGGCGCGCTGGACCAGCGTCGTCACGCACACCCACAACCTGCGCAGCGGCCAGGTGCCGTTCACCGACGCCAAGCGCCAGCTCGTCGCCTGGTGCGCGCGCCACGGCGTCGGCGCGCTCGGCGTCGGCTCGCCCTGGGAACCGGTCTCGGCCGCGTCCTACCAGCGCTACGAGGGTCCCGACCGCGACCTGTACTACTCCGGGCGCATCGATCCGGCCACCGTGATGGACCGCGAGGCCGTCGAGGGGCTGATCGCCGACCTCAACGGCGCGCGGCCCGGGACGCTGTTCTACCTCGACAACGAGACGCCGAAGGCGCGCTACGGCCACCTGTGGTGGTTCGGCTGGCACTACGACGCGCCGGCGTGGCACGACTACTCGCAGGACCGGCCGATCAGCTACCACGACGATGATCCCGATCGCGAGCTCAACGCGCTGACCGGCGAACCGCACCGCCGGCGCGCCTACCTCGACGTGGTCGGGGCGCAGCGCGCGCGTGGCGCCCTGGCGGTGTGGGCGCATCCGACCTCGTGGTGGACGCACCAGGACGCGTTCGTCACCAACATCGCCGCCGAGCTGCCGCTGCACCTGGTCGCGGACGGCCGTCTCGACGGGCTGGCGGTGATGGGCTACGACGCGTTCCACCGCCACTACCAGGAGTTGTGGTGGTCGCTGCTCGACACCGGCGCGGTGGTGCCCGGCTTCGCCGAGACCGACAGCTGCTTCGACCGCGCGAACCTGGCGAGCGACGAGGTGGTGCTGACCAACCGCCTCGCGCTCGACGCGCCGCGGTCGCTCGCGGCGATCGTCGCCGCCGCGCGGGCCGGACGTGGCTTCGCCACCAGCGGCCCGTTCCTGCACCTCGCGGTCGACGACGTCGAGATGGGCGCCATGCTGACGAGCACGGGCGCCGCGACGCACCGCGTGCGCATCACCGCCCATCCGGCGTCGGGCGAGCAGGCGCTGGGGCGCGTCGACCTCATCGGCCGCGGCGGCGCGATCCTCGCCAGCGTCGGGCCGTTCGCCGGCGGCACGATCGAGCTGACGGTGCCGGGAAGCGACCAGGCCGCGTGGCTGGTCGCGCGCGCCGTCGGCGAGCGCGACGATCCGGCGGCGCCGAACCAGAAGGAGATCCGCCACTGCGCGCTGACCAACCCGGTCTATCTGCGTCCGCGCGGCGCCGCGGTCGCCCCGGCGACGACCGAGTACCGGCTCGACGTGCGCGGTGACAGCCCGTGGCTGGGCGGGACGCTGACGATCGAGGACGCCGCGGGCACGGTGCTCGAGAGCGGCATCGTCGTGCCCGGCGCGCTGCGGCGCCGCCTGCCGGCCAGCGCGCGCATCGCCCTGGCCGCGGACGCGCGCCGGCGCACCTTCTCGCTCGCGATGGAGAACCCGGCGCTGCAGGCGCGCCTGCGCTACCTGTGGGGCGGCGGGTTCCGGAGCGACTTCCCGGGCGCGGTGCCGGGCGTCGTGCCGGCCGCGGCGTTCCAGATCGATGGCGTGCGCGCGGCGCTGGCCAGCGTGCGCTACGCGATCTGATGCCGCGCCGCCTCGGCATCTCGTCTTTGCTTCGCTGGTCGACGAGCGATACGACTGGCCCCAGGGGTTCCCCATGCGCGCCGCCGTCATCGCCTGGATCGTCATGTCGGGCGTGAGCGCCGGCGCCGCCGACGCGGCCGCGCCTCTGCCGGAGGGCGTCACCGCCAGCGCGGCGAATCTCGGCCCGGCGGACGGCGCGTTCCGCCTCGACGTGACCTTCCCGACGGTGAGCGGCTGCGACGCGGGGCTGATGGATGTGCAGGTCGTGCACGCCAGCCTGGTGATCGTCGGCAACGACTACACCGCCGAGACCCGGGCCGCAGCGCGCGCCGCGCGCAAGGCCGAGCTCGACGCCATCGCCGCGAAAAAGATCAACGCCTGGTCGAAGTTCAAGGAGACCGCCGCCGTCTTCGAGCCCGCCTTCGTCGCCGCGTACGACCAGCCCGAGCGCCTCGACCAGGCGACGTTCTTCACCATCGGCAGCGCCGACGATCCGCGCTACGCGGCCCGGCTGCAGCCGGCGCGCGTGACGCGCTATGCGATGCCGCGCGGCAACTTCCGCGAATTCGTCGAGGTGCGCGGACGCGAATGCACCGCTGGGACGCTGCTCGCCAACTTCTCGTACGTCTTCCTGCCCCAGCCGATGGAACGCGGCCGCAGCTACACGATCACCCAGGGCGACGGGCGCGCGATCACCTTCCTGTTCCACGAGGACCTCACCGTCAGCCGCGCGCTCAAGGTCAACCAGACCGGCTACGCGCCCGGCGTCGGCCGGAAGTTCGCCTATCTCGGCGCCTGGCACGCCGGAATCGGCCCCGTCGACCTGTCGGCGTGGGACGGCAAGCGGTTCGCGGTGGTCGATGCCGACACGCGCGCCGTCGTCCACGAGGGCCGCATCGCGCTGGTCGCCAAGGATCCGACGGTCGCCATCCAGAAGCAGGAACGACCGGGCGCCGGCGAGGACATCTACGAGCTCGACCTCTCGGCGCTCACCGCGCGGGGCGAGTTCTACATCCGCGTCGACGGCCTCGGCCGCAGCTGGGCCTTCAAGCACCATCCCGACGCCATCGGCCGCGCCTTCTGGCTGCACCTGCGCGGTCTCTTCCATCAGCGCGCCGGCCACGAGCTGACCGCCAGCGATACCGGCTGGCCACGGCCGCTGGCGCACGCCGCGGCCTACGACGCCGACTACGCGCCCGAGTCGTCGCTCAGCGCGCCGCCGGTGAAGCCGTTCAACGCCATCGACGCGCACATCAAGGCGCATCCGCATCAGCCCGAGCGCGCGCCGACGGGCCGGGGCGGCGTCGGCGGCTGGTACGACGCCGCCGATTTCGACCGCCGCTGGTACCACTACGACACCATCTTCGATCTCCTGCTGGCGTATGAGCTCAACCGCGACGTGTTCAGCGATGGGCAGGCCGCGACCTACGACGCCGGCAACCGCATCCCGGACATCCTCGACGAGGTCGCCTACGGCCTGCTGGTGTGGCGGAATTCGCAGGACGACGCCGGCGGCGTCGCCGGGCACTGCGAGCAGCGCTGCCACCCCAATTCGCTCGCGGCGATGCCGACCGGCCGGCCGCACCACGATCCGGAGAGGATGTTCTTCAGCGCGCGCACGCGCGGCATGTCGCTGAGCTACGCCGGACCGGCGGCGCATCTGGCGCGGCTGATCGAGCCGTTCGCGCCGGAGCAGGCCGCGGCGTGGCTCGCGTCCGCGACGCGCGCGTACGCCTTCGGCATGGATGAGGCCAACCACTACCAGCGCGACGACTACCTCGGATCGGGCAAGCCCTACCGCGAGAGCGACGAGCTGATCGCGGTCACCGGCTGCGCCGCGGCGCTGCAGCTCTACCTCGCCACGCGCGAGGCGCCGTACCTCGAGCGCGCGATCGCGCTCTACCCGACGATGAAGCCGCACCTGAAGTGGCCGCTGAGGTTCGTGCACCAGGACTACTGGTGGGCGTTCGGCGATGACGGCGCCCTGCCGGCGCCGATACGCGACGAGGTGCGCCGCCGCTACCTCGCGGCCGGCGACCAGGTCGAGGCGCGCACGCACGAGCGGTTCTACCGCAGCCCGATCGACCAGCGTTCGCCGTGGCCGACGACCTGGGGGAAGGCGGCCGGCACGCCCGACGCGCGCGCCCTGGTGATGGCCTACGGTCTCGACCGCGCCGCCAAGTTCCGCGATGCCATCGCCCTGGCGTGCGATTGGGTGCAGGGCTGCAACCCGCTCGGCCTGTCGTGGACCTCGGGAGTCGGCAGCAACTATCCGTGGTGCTTCTTCTCGGGGGAGAGCGAGGAGGACGGCATCGTCGATCCGGTGCCCGGGATCACCGTCTACGGCGTCACCGGCGGCATCCCGATGGGAGCGCGCCGCGCCGGCTTCAACCTCATGGCGTGGGATGGCCAGGCGAAGACGTGGAGCACGCTCAGGCGGCTGCAGCCCGACTACGTCGCGGTGCGCGACGACGATCTCTGCCCGCACATCCCCTACTGGCGCGGCTGGGTGATGGACTACCACGACGCGCCCGAGATGCAGGAATACACCGTCAACGAGACCATCTCGCCCTGCGTCCTCGCCTACGCGGCGCTGCTCGAGCCCGGATGGATGCCGGGTCCGACGCTGACCGGCATGAAGCCGCGCGACCCGCGCTTCATCGTCGGACTGTGGCCGACGCCATGAGCCGCCCGGTGAGCGCGCCATGAAGCTGATCCTCGTCCGTCACGCCGAGGCTGCCGGCGATCCGCATGCGACGCCGATGCGACCGGTCACCGGTTTCCTCAGCCCGGCCGGCGTGCGCCAGGCGGCAGTGACCGCCGCCGCGCTCGCCGGCGCCGGCATCGAGCACCTGCTGGTCTCGCCGTACGGCCGGGCCGTGCAGACCGCCGAGACGATCGCCCGCGCCGCGGGCGATCCGCCGATCAGCGTGCACCCGTGGCTGCGCGAGTGGATGCCCGACGCGGCCCTGAAGGACCTGCCGTCGACGCGCTTCGAGGAGATGATGCGCCGCGACGGCGAGCGCTATCTCGAGGAATGCTGGAAGACCGAGCTGGGCGAAGGCTGCTACGAGATGCACGCGCGCATCGTCCCGCCGCTCTACGCCGAGCTCGCCGCGCTGGGCGTGCGCCGCCGCCTCGGCGGCTGGGTGCCCGATGCCGGCGCCGAGCGCCGCACCGTCGCGATCGTCGCCCACGGCGGCAGCCTGGGCGTGGTCGCCAGCGCGATCCTGGGACTGCCGCCGTCGCCGATCGCGCCGCTGTCGTTCCAGCTCGCGAGCGTCGCGGTGATCAGCTTCACGCTGCGCCGGGGCATCGGCTACCCGCACCTGGTCGTGCCGGCCCCGGGGTAGCGGACGGTCCGGCAGCGACGTCGGGATATCCGACTCGCGTCGGCACGATCGGCGGCATCTTCCCTGCATGCATGCCGCCCACCGACCGCTCCTCGTCGCTGTCGCCCTCGCCTTCGCTCTCGCCCTCGCCGCCGGTGCCGGCGCGGGCGAGGCCAAGCAGGCCCCCGGAATCCCGGTGCTCCCGCCATCCGGCAACCGCGGGCTGCGCGCCGACTACCACTGCCAGACCGGCCTGCCCGGCTACAGCTACAACGTCTGCGCCAAGCACATCGATCCGGAGCGCCCGGCCGGGATCTACCTGTACTTCCCCGGCGAAGGCGCGCGCACCGAGAACGCGTGGTTCGGCCTGTGGGACGCCAGCACCCTCCAGCCCTACCACCTGATCGGCATCAACATGGCGTTCGCCGATGGGCAGAACGGCCGCGACACCGCCGGCAAGATCGAGGCGGCGCGGATCGCCATCGGCCAGTGCTGCGCCGACTACAAGGTCGTGCTCGGCCGCGGCGTCATCGCCTGCTTCTCCGGCGGCGGCGTGCCGACCGGCCAGTGGTTCGCCGAGCACGGCCCCCGACGCGACGCCAAGGGCGATCCGGCGCTCGCGTGGCGCGCCTTCCCGTTCAACCAGCTCGCGCTCTTCTCGGCCAACTACCGCGAGGGCGTCAGCCACGGCGATCCGCGCCTCGGGTGGTTCATCTCGGTCGGGACCCTCGAATGGTCGCTGGCGGCGCTGGGTCAGACGCAGGTCAACGTCGCGCACGATCTGGCGCGCGCCGGCGTCGTCGACACCCGCCTGATGATCCCGGCGAAGGAGCACGTCATCACCGATCCCGAGCCGGCGGCCGTCGCCGAGCAGTTCGCGCGCACCGACGTGCTGATCGCGCCGTTCCTCTACGAACCCGACTGGTCGCTGCCGGCGGCGCAGCGCGTCGCGCGCATGGCCAATGCCCAGGCGATCGGCGCCGCGTTGGACGCGGTCGACAAGGCGCTGGCGAAGAAGAGCCTGGCCGACGACGAACGGACCGCGCTCGCCGATCTGCGCGAGCGGGTCGTCGCGCGCGCCGACGACAAGGCGGCGCTGATCGAGCGCCTGGCGACCAGCGATCCGGTCCTGGCGGCGATCGATGGCAAGCTCGTGCTCGGCCAGCTCGGCAAGTGCGAGCAGGGCAAGCGCGTCGGCGAGACGCTGGCCGCGCTCGGCAAGACCAACGCGGCGAAGGCGGCGGCGCAGGCGCACGAGGCGTTCAACGGCATCTTCCCGACGCTGTTCACCGCCAGCCCGACGCTGACGCCGGAGCAGAAGCAGACCATCGACCGCATCGCCGCGCTCGGACCGCCGAGCGCGCTGGCGTCGACGATGGCCGCTGAATACGCGACGCTTCCGATCGCTGGTCGCTGAGCGCGAAGCGCGAAGCGCGAAGCGCGAAGCGCGAAGCGCGAAGCGCGAAGCGCGAAGCGCGGGTTGGCCGTCGCGATCACCTCACGGCGGCGATGCGCCCATCATCCGCTGCGATCGCGCCACGGCCTCGCCCCTCGGCGCGCCGAGGACGACGTCGATCAGCTGCGCGTCGTCGCCGAACGCCAGCACCGCGACGCGTGCGCGCGGCATCGCCAATCGGGCGCGGATCGCTCCGGGGGCATCGGTCAGCGCCTCGGCGGGACCACCGACACCGGCGCGCTCGCCGTGGCGCACCGCCAGGACCGCCAACCCGGCCTCCTTCAGCCGCGCGCACCAGGTCGTGGCGTCGACCGCTCCGGCGTCCTCGAACAGCACGACGCTGGTGTTGGCGACGCGCTGGCCGAGATCGATCGCGGTGTCGGCAGCGTCGACGGCGACGACGCCGTTCAGGCTGCGATCGATGCGCGGCGCGACGGCATCGGGGTCCGGGCGCAGCAGCAGATCGATCTCGACCCGCACATCGGGATCGATCGCGATCACCATCACCCGCGGCGGCTCGATGTCCCAGCGGCGGATGTCGAGGACGAAGGCGGCGATCGCGCGCACCTGGTTGCCGCGCGCCAGGCGCACCGGGATGGCGACTTCGCGCGCGATGCCGCGCATGGTCCAGGTGCCGCGCGCGATCATGCCGTCGGGCGTCGGATCGACGGCGCGCAGGTCGAAACGCACCGACGGGAAGAGCTTGCTGCGCATGACCTCGGCGTGCATGCGGCGGTCGCGGCGCGCGCCGCCGGTGTCCATGCTCGCGGCGTCGGCCTCGATGAACCCCGCCGGACGGTTGGGATCGGTATCGATGACGCCGCCGGCGACGCGCGCCGACCCGTGGAACTCCTGCACCGAGGTCGAGCCGCGGAAGCTCAGCCGCGACCCGTCCGCGACCACGCGCCAGGTCTCGGCGCCGGCGGCCCCGACGAGCAGCAGGAGGAAGATGATCCGGCGCATGGCCTGCCTGTGGAGACGGCTGGATCGGCTGGCGGAGGTGGGGCGGTCGTGAGGAGATGGGCGGCGGCGGCTGACGGGGCTGATGCGGAGGCTGTCGGCGATCGGGCGGCGATCACGTGGGCGATCGTCGACCCACTTGACCTCAGCCTACCCAATGCGCCTCGCGATGGCGAGAACGGAGTGCAGGACCGGACCCGCGGCCGCCGATGCAACTCCAGCAGCGACGAAACGACCGCGCGCGATGGGCTGGTCGCGACGCCGTCGACGCGTGTCACGTACCGCCCGGAGCCGGAGCCGTCGGGTCACCCCACCTCGACCAGATGCTCGCGCCGGTCGTTTACCAGCGGCACGACGCCGTCGTCGAGCGGCTGGCCGTCCAGCGCCACCCGCTCGCCGCCCGCGCCGCGCGCGATGACGATGCGGTACGGCGTCTCGCGGAAGCGGTAGGTGACGGTGTACGGACCGAAGCCGTCCGGCACGCGCGGCTCGAGCCGCAGGCGCTCGCCCTCGACACGCAGGCCGAGGAAGGTCTCGACGATCAGCCGGTACATCCAGCCCGCCGAGCCGGTGTACCACGTCCAGCCGCCGCGGCCGACGTGCGGCGCGACCGCGTAGACGTCGGCGCACGCGACGTACGGCTCGACCTTGTAGACCGCGACCTGCTCGGGCGTGCGGCCGTGGTTGATCGGGCAGACCATCTGGAACAGGTCCCAGGCGCGCTGGCGCTCGCCGAGCTCGGCGAAGGCCATGATCGTCCACAGCGCGGCGTGGGTGTACTGGCCGCCGTTCTCGCGCACGCCCGGCACGTAGCCCTTGATGTAGCCGGGCTCGAGCGTGCCCTTGTCGAACGGCGGATCGAACAGCTGGATGATGCCGGCGTCGCGTTTGACCAGGCGGCGCTCGACGGCGGCCATCGCCTGGCGCGCGCGCTCCGGCTCGCCCATGCCCGAGAGCACCGACCAGCTCTGCGGCAGCGCGTCGATCTGGCAGTCGTCGTTGTCCTTCGAGCCGAGCGGCCGGCCGTCGTCGAAGTAGGCGCGGCGGTACCACTCGCCGTCCCAGGCCTGGTCCTCGATCGCGCGCTTGAGCTGGGCGTGGGCGCTCAGGCAGTGCTCGGCGAACGCGGCGTCGCCGCGGCGGCGCGCGACCTCGGCGAAGCGCTTGAGCACGTCGCCGAGGAAGAACGCCAGCCACACGCTCTCGCCCTTGTGCTCGGTGCCGACGCGGTTCATGCCGTCGTTCCAGTCGCCGCAGCCGATCAGCGGCAGGCCGTGCGCGCCGAAGCGCAGCCCGCGCTGGATCGAGCGCACGCAGTGCTCGTACAGCGTGCCGTGCTCCTCCGACTTCATCGGCAGGTCGTAGTACGCCTCCTCGTCGCTGGCCACCGGACGCCCGTCGAGGAACGGCACGCGCTCGTCGAGCACGCCGGTGTCGGCGGTGACCGTGACGTAGCGGCAGACCGCGTACGGCAGCCACAGGTAGTCGTCCGAGAAGTGCGTGCGCACGCCGCGGCCGTGCGGCGGATGCCACCAGTGCTGGACGTCGCCCTCGCGGAACTGGTGGCGCGCGGCGCGCAGCACCTGGTTGCGCAGGGCGGTCGGCTCGGCGGTGGCCATCGCCATCGCGTCCTGCAGCTGGTCGCGGAAGCCGAACGCGCCGCCCGACTGGTAGAAGCCGGTGCGGCCCCACATGCGGCAGCTGAGCACCTGGTACTGCAGCCAGCCGTTGGCGAGGACGTCCAGAGCCTTGTCCGGCGTCTCGACGCGCACGCCGGACAGCACGTGGTTCCAGTGCTGCCAGACCTTCTCGAGCGCGCCGTGCGCCGCCTGCACGCCGCGGAAACGGGCGGACAGGTCGGCGAGGTCGCGCTGGTCGCGGGCGACGCCCAGCGTGAAGACGATGTCGCGGCTCTGGCCGTCGGCGAGCTCGATGGCGGACTGCAGCGCCGCGCACGGATCGAGCCCCGGTCCGGTGCGACCGGACAGGCGCGCGCGCGCCATCGCCGCCGGCGCGTCGTAGCCGCCGTTCTTGCCCAGGAACTCGGCGCGGTCCGCGGTGTGCGTGCGGGTCGACTCGCTGACGTCGACGAACGCCATCCGCGTCGGGAAGTCCGGGCTGTAGGCGTTGCGCGCGACCAGCAGGTTGAGCTTCGGATCGAGGTCGGTGACGACGTGCAGCGCGGTCTTGTGGCGCAGCTCGCCAAGCACCCATTCCCAGTACGCGGTGGCGCTGATGCGGCGCGAACGGCCGCTCTTGTTGCGCAGCGTCAGGAAGGCGAACTTCACCGGCGCGTCGAGCGCGACGTAGATCCACAGCTCGCTCTCGATGCCGAGGTGGCGGCATTCGAAGACGCTGTAGCCGAAGCCGTGGCGCACGGTGTGGAACGCGGCGGTGCGCACCGGCAGCGGCGTCGGCGACCAGAACTGGCCGGTCTCCTCGTCGCGCAGGTAGATCGCCTCGCCGCTCGGATCGACGACCGGATCGTTGTGCCACGGCGTCAGCCGGTACTCGTGGCTGTTCTCGAGCCAGGTGTACGACGAGCCGCCCTCGCTGACGACGGTGCCGAAGAACGGGTTGGCGATGACGTTGACCCATGGCGCCGGCGTCACGTGGCCGGGACGCAGGGCGAGGATGTACTCCTTGCCGTCCTGCGTGAATCCGCCGTAGCCGTTGAAGAACAGCAGGTCGGGACGCACCGCCGGCTCGCCGATCGACGAGGCGTCGCCCTGGCGCGGACGCACCGTCGCCAGGCGCGGCGGCGCGACCTCGGGCCGCGCGCGGCGCTCGGCCTGCTCGCTGAGCGTGCCGAGCGCGTCGGTCAGGATGACGCGCGCCAGGGTCTGGATCAGGATGCGGTCCTCCTCGCCGATCTGGTCGGCGCGGCGCACGAAGATGCCGCCCGGCTTGTCGATCAGCGCCGCCTCGGGGCCGGCGGCGATCAGCCCGATGATCAGGTCGTAGAGCGCGGCGCGGTAGACCGAGGGATCCTCGTTCATGATCACGAGGTCGACGACCAGGCCCTTCGAGCGCCACCAGGCGTGCGCCTGCACCGCCTGCTTGACCAGCTCGAGCTTCTCCGAGTCGCCGACCTTGAGCAGCACGATCGGGTGATCGCCCGAGATGCCGTAGCCCCACAGCGCGTTCTGCCCGCGACGGTTCTGGCCGATGATCGCCGCGCCGGCGCGGCGGTGCGCCGTGGGATGGACGATGGCGCCGGCGATGTGGGCGAAGGCCTGGGCCAGCGGCTCGGAGACGTTGAGCTGGCGCAGCACGACCTGGCCGTGGGTCCACGCGAGGTCGAAGACGCGGTCGGCGAGGCGGCGCTCGCGGTACTTGTCGACCAGCGCGACCGCGGCCTCGCGCGTCTCGGCCATGCCGAGCACCAGATCGATCGTCGCCGACTGGTCCGGCTCGAGGCGCACGCAGCGGCGCACGCTGACGATCGGGTCGAGCGGGCTGCCTTCGGCGCCGCCGAGCTCCTCGTGGTCCATCGCGCGCGGCTCGGCGATCGAGCGCCAGCGGCCGACGAACGCCGAGCGGTCGGTCTCGAACGACGCCGCGCCGGCCTCGACGCCGTGCAGGGCCATGGCGTGCACCAGGTACGGCGGCTTCTCCCCGGCCTGGCGAGGCCGGCGCGTGCAGACGATCGCCTGGCTGGCGCGCAGGATCTGGGTCTGGACGAACAGGTTGCTGAAGGCCGGATGCGCGGCGTCGGCGGCGAGCGGCGCCATCGCCACCTCGCCGAAGCTGGTGAACTCGATGGTGCGCGCCTCGCGCGAGCGGTTGGTGACGGTGATGCGGCGGATCTCGACGTCGTCCTCGGGCGAGACCGCGATCTCGGTGTGCGTGTCGAGGTCGTGGTCGCGGCGGCGGAACTCGGCGCGCGCCTGGGTGAAGATCGCCTCGTAGTGCCGGGTCGGGCGCAGCGTCGGCATCGACGCGTTCGACCAGAACTGGCCCGTGCCGCGGTCGCGGATGTAGCAGAACAGCCCGTGCGCCTCGCGCACCGCGTCCTCGCGCCAGCGCAGCACCATCAGATCGCGCCAGCGGCTGGCGCCGCCGCCGGCGGCGCCGATCAGCACGTGGTAGCGCCCGTTCGACAGCAGGTCGATCTCGGGGGCCTGCGGATTGGGCGTGGTGAACACGCGCAGCGTGTCGCCGCCGGTGGTCGCGGCGCGGCGCGCCGCGCCGGACTCGGTCGCGTGCGGGAAGACCGGCGCGACCGCGTGCGGCACGCGCTCCTGCAGCAGCAGGTCGACCGACTTGAAGATCGGGTCGGACATGAAGCGCCGCTGCATCGGCCAGTCGTTGATCACCGCGTCCATCGCCAGCAGGGCCATGCCCTGGTGGTGCGCCATCCACGACCGCACCGGCGCCGCGGTCGCGCCGCGCGGCAGGCGCGCCGGCGTGTAGTCGATCGCCTCGTAGAAGCCGTACGGGCCTTCGCGGCCTTCGGCCTGCAGGCGCTGCAGGTTCTTCACCGCCGCGCGCGGCGCGACCATCACCGCCATGGCGCTGGCGTACGGCGCGATCACCAGGTCCTCGCCCAGGCCGCGCTTGAGGCCCATGCCCGGCACGCCGAACGCGCGGTACTGATAATTGAGGTGGACGTCGGTGAGGTGGTAGCCCGACTCGCTGATGCCCCACGGCACGCCGCGATGGCGGCCGTACTCGATCTGGCGCTCGACCGCCGAGCGGTTGGTCTGGTCGAGCACGGTGTCCGGGTGCGTCGGCATCACCAGGTTCGGCATCAGGTACTCGAACATCGATCCCGACCACGACAGCAGGGCCGGGCGGCCGCGCGACACGGTCATCATGCGGCCGAGCGCGAACCAGTGCTCCTGGCGCACCTGGCCCTGGGCGATGGCGAGGAAGCTCGCCAGGCGCGCCTCGCTGGCGAGCAGGTCGTAGTAGCTGCCGTCCAGGCGGTGGTCGGTGACGTTGAAGCCGATGGTGAAGAGGTCGCGTCCCTTGTCGTAGAGGAACGCGAAGTCCATGTCAGCGAGATCGTGGCACTGCCGCGCCAGCTCGTCGAGCGCGCCGATCGCCTGCTCGGCGCGCACCGCCGCGTCGACGATGCGCCGGCGCAGCTCGAAGATCCGGTCGCCGTCGCCGACGGCCGGCGACGCGCGGCCGCCGAGCAGCCGGTCGAGCGCCGGCAGCACGCACTGCGGCAGCTCGGCGATGGCGCGCAGCGTCGGACCCTCGTCCAGGCGCTCGCAGGCGCGGCGCAGCTCCGCGAGCTCGCCGGCCGCGAGCAGCCCCGCGAACCAGTCCGCTTCGCGCGGCGCGGCGGCCTCCAGCCAGGGCGCGAAGTGGATGATCTCCTCGTGCCAGGCGCGCGCCTGGCGCGCGCCCGTCTCCGCCCAGCGCGCCAGCTCGGCGTCGGCCCGCACCGGCGCCCGCGCCGCGATCGCCTCCCAGCGCGCGGCGAGATCGGCGAGCAGCGCGGCGCCGGCGGTGAGCGAGGACGGCGCTCCGGCCAGCGCCGCCAGGCTGAGGCGCAGCTCCTCGCGCGCCGGGCGCAGGCCGTCGTCGTCGAGCGCGTCGAGGCGCGCCGCGCACAGCCCGAGGGTATCGGCCAGCCCGGCGTAGATCGCCGGGCGCACCAGCGGCTGGTCGGCCAGCATCAGCAGGCCGCAGCGCGCGGTCAGCAGGTGCGCCGCGAGGTTGCCCGAATCGACGGTCGAGACGTAGAGCGGCGGCAACGGCTTGAGGGTGCGCGTGTCGTACCAGTTGTAGAAGTGCCCGCGGTAGCGCTCGAGCGAGTCCATCGTCAGCAGCGTGCCCTGGGTGCGCTGGACGACGCCGCGCAGCGGCAGCCAGCCGAAATCCCATGCCGCCTGGTTGGCGAGCAGGCACAGGCCGATGTTGGTCGGCGAGGTCCGGTGAGCGACCACCGCCGTCGGGTGCTCCTGGTAGTTGTCCGGCGGCAGCCAGTGCTCGCCGCGATTGACGAAGGCCTCGAAGAACGACCAGGTGCGGCGCGCGGCGCGACGCAGGAACAGGCGATCGTCCTCGTCGATCGAGACCGGGCGGTCGCCGACCGCGCGGCTGAGCCACCACGCCAGCGTCGGCGCGCAGAACCACAGCGCGTGCAGCGGCGCGACCAGCACGATCTCCGGCCGGTGCAGCGCCGCCGCCGCGCCCGCGCTGGCGATGCCCAGCGCGGGCGCCCAGCGCATGCCGACCCAGGTGCCGACGATGCCGTCGCCATGCGCGCGCTCGGCCTCGCTCGACGTGCGCCATTCGAGCAGGCGCCGCCGGCTGACGAGCAGCCGCCACCACGTGCGCGCGACCGCGTCGACCGCCTGCGCCGCCTCGAACGGCAGCATGGCGAGGCCGATGACCACCTGCGCGGCCTGCTTGCCGAGCCCCTCGACGGCGCGCATCCAGACGATGGCGCGCGGCACGTCCGGACCGGGGCTGCCCCAGCTGGTGACCAGCGCGACCAGGAGCGGCATCGCGAGCATCAGCACGACCAGCGCCAGCCACGGCCAGGCCGGGCCCGGGATGAACGGCGCCGCGGCGATCAGCGCCACCGCGGCCGGCGCGACCAGGCTGCGGCGGAGGTTGTCGAACAGCTTCCAGCGCGAGAGCAGGGAGAGCGGGTTGCGGGTCCGCCGACCGGTGGCGTCCACCACCCACGGCAGCGTCCAGTGGGCGATCTGCCAGTCGCCGCGCATCCAGCGATGTCGGCGCTGCTGATCGACGAGGTAGCGCGTGGGCTGGTCCTCGACCAGCAGCACGTCGCTGACCAGCCCGGCGCGGGCATGGCAGCCTTCGAGCAGGTCGTGGCTGAGGATGCGGTTCTCGGGCAGCCGGCCGTGGAGCGCGCGTTCGAACGCGTCGACGTCGTAGATGCCCTTGCCGACGTACGAGCCCTCGCCGAACAGGTCCTGGTAGACGTCGGATACGGCGCGCGTGTACGGGTCGATGCCGGGATCGCCGGTGGAGATGCGCGCGAACCACGAGCGCCGCGCGCTGGCCAGGCTGATCGCGACGCGCGGCTGCAGGATGCCGTAGCCGCGGGTCACCAGGCCGGTCGCCGGATCGTGCACCGGCCGGTTGAGCGGGTGGGCCATGGTCGCGACCAGCAGCCGGGCGCTGTCGCGCGGCAGCAGCGTGTCGCTGTCGAGCGTGATGACGTATTCGCAGTGCGGCAGGTGCCCGAGATCGCCCTCGATGCGCGAGAACGCGCCGCTCTCGCCCTTGCGCAGCAGGTGCGCGAGGTCGGCGAGCTTGCCGCGCTTGCGCTCCCAGCCCATCCACACGCGGTCGCGCGCGTTGAAGCGGCGCGGCCGGTGCAGCAGGTAGAAGCGCGTCGGTCCGCCCGCGGCGTGGCGCTCGTTCAACGCGGCGATGAGCTGCGCGGCGCGCTCGACCAGCGGCGCGTCCGCGGGCATGGTCTCCTGCGGCGCGTCCGGCAGATCGCTCAGCAGGGCGAACCACAGCTGCTCGTCGCGGTTGGCGAGGAAGCGCACCTCCAGCCGCTCGACCAGCTCGGCGACGTCGTCGTCCGAGGTCAGCAGCGCCGGCACCACGACGAGGGTCGGGACCGAGCTCGGGATGCCCGCCGTGAAGTCGAGCCGCGGCAACGCCACCGGCCTGGCCAGCGCGGTGGCGATGACGTTGACCAGATGCAGGGCCGCCTGGCTGGCGACCAGCGCCGCGCCGATGCCGAGGATCGCCACCAGCCAGGCCGGCGCGCCGATCAGGTGCGCGGGCGCGAGCGCCGCGCCGGCGAACGCCGCGGTCAGGAGCAGCGTGCCGATGAGGTACAGCGCGAGGGCATGGCGCCGCGACCAGCGCGCCAGCGCGGTCCCGGTCCCCGGCGGCGTCGTGAGCGCGCGCTCGAGCCGCGGCAGGCCGTCGTCGACCAGCCACCAGCCGACGTGGCGGGCGAGACCGTGCTCCTCGTCGAAGGAGGCGGCGCCGGCCAGCTCGATCGCGCGCGTCGCCACGGCCTCCTCGCCCAGGCCGCTGCGGCGCGCCAGGCGCTCGACCTCGTGGCGGTAGCGGTCGCGGGTCGCGAAATCCATGTCGGGGTAGGTCCCCGACGGATCCAGGCGCAGCGCGCGCTCGACCACGCTCAGCGTCTCGACGAATTCGCGCCAGTCGTAGGCGCCGAGGAAGCGCAGGCTGCCGATCGAGTTGCCGATCGACACCTGGTCGGCCGCCTGCGCCTGGCCTTCGGCCTGCACCTGCTGCTCGATCGACAGGCCGTTCTCGACCAGGCGGCTCTCGATCCAGCCGGTGGCCATCGCCAGGTGCGGGCTCTGGCCCTGCAGGCGGCTGGCGAGCTCGGCGACGAACGCGCTGGTCAGCGGCGGGTTGGCCTTGGCGAGCTCGGCCAGGGTGAGGATGAGATCGGCCGGCTTGCGCTCGGCGGTCAGCACCAGCGCGTCGGCCCAGCGGTTGGCCGCGTCGCGCTCGCGCCGCGCGCCGGCGATGCGCGCGCCGACCCGGCGCAGGTTCTCGATCAGCGCCAGGCGCAGCATGATCGGCACGGCCCACAGCTCGCCGAGGGTCAGCGCGACCCCGCTCTGGTAGGCGGCGACGAAGGCGGCGAGCGCGCCGGCGTCGATGCGTCCGTCGACGTGCGCGATCAGCTCGAGCGCGATGCCGTAGACCCGCGGGAAGCCGGCGCCCGGCCCGGTGACCAGTCGCGGCAGCTCGCGCGCGTACCCGCGCGGCAGGTGCCGGCGCGCGGTGCGGATCTGCTCCTCGACCAGGTAGTAGTTGTCGAGCAGCCACTCGGCCGCCGGGGCGATGCGCCGCTGCTTGGCGACCGCCGCGTTGATCAGCTCGTAGGTCTCCGCCAGCACGCGCTGGTTGTCGCGCAGGCGCGGCAGCAGGCGGCTCTTGCCGCGGCGCGTGTCGACCAGGTGCCAGGCCGCGAGGCCCTTGGCGTGCCGCTCGAGCTGCTCGACGTTGTAGAGCTCGGAGCGCAGCGGCGGATCGTCGGCGATCGGGCGACGGCGCAGGGGCATGGGGAGGAGCTGCGGCATGCGGTCGCGCCTTTCTTACGCGCATCGCAGATTGCTCGGCCGCCAGCCGCGGGTCAGGAGAAAGAGCGAGGGCTCTAACACCTGACGCCGCCGCGTGGCCTAAGTCGCGTCTTGTGCGCGGGGCGCGACGCGCGTCAGCGCCTTGACGGATGCCGGCTACGATGCGGCATGCAGCAGGGCGGACAGGAGAGCCTGATCGACGAATGGCTGGCGACGGGCGCGGAAAGCGCCGCGGTGCCGGGCTGGCGGCTGATCGGCGGGTACATCGACGAGGACGACGAGCGCGCGCTGGTCGCCGAGATCGATGCCCACCCCTTCGGCACCGATTGGAAGCGCCGCGTGCAGGTCTATGGCGCCGGGTACGGCGATGACGAGCCGGCGGCGCCGCTCCCGCCGCTGATCCGGGCGCTCGGCGAGCGCATCCATCGCGACGGCCTGATCGAGCGCGCGCCGGAGAACGCGGTGGTGAACGAATACCTCCCCGGCATCGGCATCGGCCCGCACCGCGACTACGGCGCGTTCGGACCGACGGTGGTCGGCGTCAGCCTGCTCTCGTGGTGCGTCATCGACCTGATCGAGACCGATGGCGCGCGCCGCGTGTCCGTGCCGCTGCCGCCGCGCAGCCTGTACGTCATCGGCGGGGAGGCGCGCACGCGGTGGAAGCACGGCATCGCCGCGCGCCGCAACGACATCATCGGCGGCCTGCGCGTGCCGCGTCAGCGCCGGCTCTCGATCACCTGGCGCACCAGGCGCTGATCAGCCGGTCATCCTCAACGACCGTCGCGCAGCGCCTTGGCCGCGGCGGCGCGCTCGGCGGGATCGAGCCGGCCGTCGCGGTCGGCGTCGAAGCGCGCGCGCAGCGGCTTCCAGCGCCCGCCGCGGTATTCCTCGTTGGCGAGGCGCTCCGCGGCCTGGCGGCGCTGATCGGCGTCGAGCAGCGCCAGGGTCTCGACGAAGCCGCGCCGGCCGCGCCGGGCGCGCGCCTCGTGGATGTCCGCCCACGCGGTGCCGGCCGCGCGCAGGGCGCGCTCGTCGACCGGTTCGGCGACGAGCGCCGCGCGCAGCGCCTCGCGCGCGCGCAGCTCGACCTCGGCGCCGGGGCCGGCCGCGTCGGCGGCGGCATCGATCAGCCGGCGGCGCTGGTCCGGGCTCAGACGCACGTCGCGCAGCGGATGCTCGCGACCGCTGCCGCTGAACGGCATCGCGCGCGAGGGCGGGCGCATCCAGCCGACCAGGAAGCCGGCGTTGAACAGCAGCGACAGCGCGAGCGCGAGTCCGAGGAGGCGGCGGCTCATGCGTCCTCCGTCTCGTCGGCGGGCGACCAGCCGACCGGATCGAGATCGTCGAGCCAGGCGTCGTCGTCGTCCGGCGCCGCGGCCACCGCGCCCGACCAGTAGCCGCCGGCCAGCGCCGCGACCAGCGCCGCCGCGGTCGCCAGGCGCAGCGGCCACGCGCGGCGTCGCCGGACCAGGGCCTGCGCGCGCTCGACGGAGCGCGCCTGGGCGATGGCGGGCGTGGCGAGCGCGGCGCGCGCATCGAGCAGGCGATCGACCAGCTCGGGCCGGGCGGCCAGCGCGGCATCGACGGCGTCGCGCTCGCCCTCGTCGAGGCGGCCATCGAGCCACGCCGCCAGGCGCAGGTCGTCGACGTCGTCGGCCGCGGCGGGCGGCGCCGTCCGCGCGCGCCGGTCCGCGCTGGCGCGCGCGCGGCGCACCAGGTCGGCGTCGGCCCGGTGGTCATCAGCCTGGGACATCGCTCCTCCCTCCCCGTGGTACGTCGTCGAATGCCGCTTCATCCCCGCCGAGCTGCTCGCGCAAGCGGCTGAGGGCCTTGTGTTTGAGGCTGCGCACGGTCTGCGCCTCGATGCCGAGGACGGCCGCGGCCTCCTCGACGTCGAGCCCGCGCGTGAACAGCAGCTCGATGACCAGGCGTTGGCGCGGCGGCAGGCCGTCGAGCGGCAGCGGCTCGGCGATGGGCGCGAGCGGTGGCGCCGCCAGATCGGCCGGCAGGCCTTCGGCGCCCGGCCGGCGGCGGCGGCAGGCGTCGAGCGCGCAGCGGTGCGCGACCACCGTCAGCCAGGTGGTCAGCGCCGCGCGCGCCGGATCGAAGCCGCGCAGCACGCGGAAGTCGTCGCGCACCAGCCGGAGGAAGACGTCCTGGGCCACGTCCTCGACCGCGACCTCGTGCGCGCCGTGACGGCGCAGGCAGCGGGCGACCGCGGCGTTCACCACCGGCATGACGCGCTCGACCAGGCGCCGCCAGGCATCGGCATCGCCGTCGAGGCAGCGGGTGAGATCGGCGTCCACAGGCCCCGCTCTACCGCCTCCGGTGGCGTGGGCGCAATGGTGAACTGCGACGAGCCTCGCGATCGGTGCGCGACGCGGCGCGTCGGCACGGACGCGGGGATGGCGCGACGCTGGCGCGCGTACCACCCCGTGCCGTATCCTCGCCGCCGGGAGGCCGTCCATGCGCGTCGCACTGCTGGTCCTGCTGTTCACCGCGAACGCATGCGCCGCGACCGTCGCCGACGCCAGCGCCGAGATCGATCGGCTGATCACCGCCGGCCTCGCGGGCGCCGTCGCGCCGCCGGCCGCCGACGACGCCGCCTTCGTCCGCCGCGCCCACCTCGCGATCATCGGGCGCAATCCGACCCACGACGAGGCACGCGCGTTCCTCGCCGACACCGCCGCCCGCAAGCGCGACGCGCTGGTCGCCGCGCTGGTCGCGCATCCGGGGCGCGCCCATCACCAGTTCACCTGGCTCGCCGACCTGCTGCGCGTCGAGACCCGCCTGCAGAACCGCTTTCCCGGGCAGGCCTACATCGACTGGCTCAAGGCGCGGATCCGCGACAACACCCGCTGGGACGATTTGGTCACCGCGCTGATCACCGCCGACGGCCCGGCGCTGGAACGCGGCAACGGGGCGACCGGCTTCTACCTGCGCGACGCCGGCATGCCGCTCGACCACGCGTCGATGACCGTGCAGGAGCTGCTCGGCACGCGCGTCGGCTGCGCCCAGTGCCACGACCACCCGTTCGACCGCTGGACGCGCTACGAGTTCTACCAGATGGCGGCGTTCACCCACGGCGTCGACGCCAAGCGCGAGTTGAACGGCAGGCAGCGCAAGGAGGTCCAGAAGCTGCTGGCCAAGGAGGAGCCGCAGGTGCGCAACGCCCTGCGCCGGATCGGCGAATCGATCGGCACGTCGGTCGGCATCAAGGCGAAGAAGCCGCTGACGCTGCCCGCCGACTGGCAGTACCCGGGTCACGCCTCCGGAGACGCGGTCCCGCCGGTACCGCCTTTCGGCGCCGCGCCGAAGGCGGCCAGCGGCGAGGACCAGCGCGCGGCCTACGCGAGCTGGCTCACCGGCGCCGACAACCCGCGCTTCGCCCTGGCGATGGCCAACCGCATGTTCAAGCGCGCCTTCGGCCGCGGCCTGATCGAGCCGGTCGACGACATCAGGGACGAGACCGTCCCCTCGCAGCCGGAGCTGGCCGCCCACCTCACGCGCCTGATGGTCGAGGTCGACTTCGATCTCGCGCGGTTCGAGACCATCCTCTGCTCGACCGACGCCTGGCAGCGCGCCCCCCTGCCGGAGCCCGAGCCGGGCGAAGCCTGGCGCGGCGGCGCGCCCTACGCCGTGCGCCTCTCGGCCGAGCAGTGGTGGGATTCGCTGGTCACCCTGCGCATCGGCGCGCGCGCGGACACCACGCTCGGCACCAGCGCCGAGGCGCTGCACGCGTTCTACGACGAGCACCACGATGACCCGGTCGAGGATCTCGTGGCGCTGGCCCGCGAATCGGCGACCGCCGCGCAGGAGGGCCGGGCGATCCAGGCCGAGATCCGTCGCCTGAAGCAGGAGGCGGAGACCGCGCCCGCCGGCGAGGCGCGCCGGAAGCTGCGCGAGGACCTCAAGGCGGTCATCGCGAAACGCGACGCGCTCATGGAGAAGTCCGAGATCGCGCGCATGAAGAGCTACGGCATGAAGGGCGGCGACCAGGAGCTGCGCGCGGCCGAGCTGCCGTCGCCGGCGCCGCCGGCGCATCCGCTGCGGGTCTTCGGCCAGTCCGATCGCCAGGTCATCGACAACGCGACGCGCGACGGCGCGCTCACCCAGGCGCTGACCGCGATGAACGCGCTGGTCGACCAGCAGCTGCTCAGCACCGATTCGGAGCTGAAACGCCTGATCGGCGCCGCGGGATCGCCGGCGGCCGCGATCGAGGCCGCCTACCTCGCGATCCTGGCGCGGCCGCCGCGCGCGGCGGAGCTGGCGGCGATCACCGCGCACGCCCAGGGCAGGCCCGGCGCCGAAGCGGCGGCCGACGTGATCTGGGCGCTCGTCAACGGTCGCGAATTCCTGTTCATGCCCTGAGCGCGCGGAGCACCCCGATGAACGACCTGAGCCGTCGCCGCTTCCTCAACCGCATGGCCAATGCCTGCCTCGGCGTCGGCGCGCTCGGACTCACGCCGTCGCTGTCGGCGATCGGCGCCGAGCCGGGCGTGCGTCGCCGGCCGACGGCGAAGAACGTCATCATGCTGTACATGGCCGGCGGCATGAGCCACCTCGACACCTTCGACCCCAAGCCCGGCACCGCCGAGCAGGGCGCGCTGCAGGCGATCCCGACCAGCGTGGACGGGATGAGCTTCGGCCAGCACCTGCCGTTGTTGGCGGCGCAGGCGCACCGCCTGACGCTGCTGCGCTCGATGACCTCGACCCAGGGCGCGCACGAGCAGGGCGAGTACTTCATGCGCACCGGCTTCGTCCAGCGCGGCGGCATCCGTCATCCGTCGCTCGGCGCATGGATCTCGCATTCCAGCCCGCGCATCAATCCGACGCTCCCGGCCAGCGTCGTCCTGGGCGGCGGCGGCCAGCATCCCGGGGCCGGCTTCTTCACCGCCGCGCACGCGCCGCTGCCGCTCGGCGATCCCGCTGCGGGCCTGCCGGCGGCCAGGCCGGCGCCGGGCATCGACGACGAGCGCTTCCGCCGCCGCCTCGCGCTCGCCGACGCGCTCGACGCCGGCTACCGCGCCGGCAACGACCAGCCGACGGTGCGCGCCTACGGCGACCTCTACCGCGAGGCGTGCGCGCTCATGGACTCGCCCGATCTCGCCGCGTTCGACCTGACCAAGGAACCCGAGGCGCTGCGCGACCGCTACGGCGAGGACCGCTTCGGCCAGGGCTGCCTGCTGGCGCGGCGCCTGGTCGAGAACGACGTGCGCTGCGTCGAGGTGGTGATGGGCGGCTGGGACACCCACGACGACCACGCCGAGCGCATCGCCGACCAGTGCGCGATCCTCGACCAGGGCGCGTCGGCGCTGATCGCCGATCTCGCCGGGCGCGGGCTGCTCGACGAGACCCTGGTGATCCTCGCCACCGAGTTCGGCCGCACGCCGACCTTCAACGAGCGCGACGGCCGCGACCACTACCCGAAGGCGTTCAGCTGCTGGCTCGCCGGCGGCGGCGTGCGCGGCGGCCACGTCCACGGCGCGACCGACGCGCGCGGCGCGACCGCGACCTCCGCGCCGGTGCAGGTCCAGGACCTGCACGCGACCGCGGCGCACGCGCTCGGCCTGGCGCGCGACGAGGTGCTGTCGCCGGCTGGACGGCCGTTCCGCATGGCCGACAAGGGCACGGCGCTGACCTCGGTGTTCGCCTGAACCCGCCGCGAGGAAATCCCATGACGCTCGTGATGCGCCTGCTCCTGCCCTGCCTCGCGCTGATCGCCGCCGCGCACGGCGGCGAGGCGCCGGACTACCAGAAGCAGATCGTGCCGCTGCTCGAGGCGAACTGCGTCAGCTGCCACGGCGCCACGAAGCAGAAGGGCGGGTTGCGCCTCGACTCGCGCGCGGCCATCGAGAAGGGCGGCAAGGGCGGCGCGGTGGTGATCGCCGGCCATCCCGAGCAGAGCCCGCTCTACGGCCGCGTCGTCCTGCCCGAGGACCACGAGGACATCATGCCGGCGAAGGGCGATCCGCTCGCGCAGGCCGACCGCGAGCTGCTGCGCGCCTGGATCGCCGGCGGCGCGTCGTTCGGCGACGAGGCCGCGCCCGCAGACAAGGCGGACGCGGCGACGACCGCGCCGGTCGCTCCGGAGAGCGCGCAGACCGTCGATACGGATCTCGACCGACTCGCCGCCGCCCTGCCCGCGCCCGATGCCGCCGCCATCGCGGCGCTGGCCAGGCGCGGCGCGCGCATCGTCGCGCTCAGCGCCAACGGCGCGCTGCTCGACGTCGACTGCAGCCACGCCCAGCCGTTCAGCGACGCCGACGCGGCGGCGCTCCGCGCGCTCGGCGCGCACGTCGCCTGGCTCGACCTCGGCGGCACGGCCGTCACCTCCGGCCAGCTCGAGCTGGTCACGGCGCTGCCCAACCTCAGCCGGCTGCACCTCGAGCGCACCGCCGTGAGCGACGCCAGCCTGCGCCACCTCCAGCAGTGCCCGCGCCTGGAGTACCTCAACCTGGTCGACGTCCCGGTCGGCGACGACGGCCTGGCGCGGCTGACCGGCCTGCGCGCGCTGCGCACGGTGTGCGTCGGCGGCACGATGGCGACCGATGCGGGCATCGCGGCGCTGACCGCGGCGGTCCCCGGCGTCACCGTCGAACGCGCCGCCGCGCTCGCGCCACTGCCGTCGGATGGCGAGGACAAGCCGCGGAAGCGCAAGAAGAAGCAGTAGGCCCGAGCTCCGAGCTTCGAGCTTCGAGCTTCGAGCTTCGAGCTTCGAGCTTTGAGCTTTGAGCTTTGAGCTTCGAGCTTCGAGCCAGTCGACGAGTCTGACGCCCGGGGACGTTGACCGGAGCCCCATCCGGTGGGAACGTCGCGCATGCGCGCGCGATCCCTGACGGTGTGGGCGGTGATCATCGCCGGGTTGATCGCCGCGACGCTCAGCGCGGATTTCACCGACGATCTCGCGCCGCTGCTGCCCGATGGCGAGCCGCGTCTCGCGCGCCAGCTGTCGTTTTTCAAGGCCCGCGGCGCCACCGAGCTGATCGTCCTCGAGGCGTGGAGCGAACGCCCCGACGGCCTGCCGACGACGGTCGCGCGCACGCGGACGCTGGTCGAAGCCCTCGCGCCGACCGGCGCGCGGCCGATCGCGGGTTCGGCCGGCGACGTCGCCGCGGCGATCGAGCGCGTGCTCGACCACCTGCCGGCGCTGGTCGTCCCCGCCGATCTGGCGGCGATCGAGACGCGCATGTCCGGCGCCCCCCTGCGCGCCTGGCTGCAGGAGGTCAAGGCGCGCGCCTCGCGGCCCGACGAGGTCTTCGCCGGCGCGGCGGTGCGCCACGACGTGCTCGCGCTGTCCGGCGGCGTGCTCGGCGATCTCGTCGCGCACCTGCCGGCCGGTCGCCCGGTCGACGGGCTGATCGCCCACAACGACGGCAAGCACGTGCTCGCCCTGCTCGAGGTCGACTTCCCGCCGAGCGATCTCGCGCGCACGCGGGTCATGCTCGACGTGGTCGCCGCGCACGCCGCGACCGCCGTGGCCGACGGCGTGCGCATCGAGCCGATCGGCAGCTACCGCCACTTCCGCGAGAACATCGAGGGCATCTTCTCCGATCTGATCGCCACCGCGCCGCTCGGCCTGGCGCTGATCATCCTGCTGCTGTGGTCGCTGGTGCGTTCGTGGCGCGACCTGACGGCGTTGCACCTGCCCGCGCTGATCGCGTTCCTCGCCGCGGTCGCCACCCTGGCGCTGCCGGGCCTGACCGCGCCGCAGGTGATGCTCGGTTTCGCGGCGTGCTTCCTCGGCGTCGCGGTCGAGAACGCGATCCACATGACCCTGGCGCTGCAGCGCGGCGCGGCGGCGAGCGTGCGCCGACCGCTGATCGAGAGCTTCCTGACCACCGCCGTCGCCTTCGCCGCGCTCTGGCTGTCGAACGTGCCGGCGCTGCGGCTGCTCGGCCTGATGGTCGTGGTCGGCCTGATGGCGGCGATGGCGGCATCGCTGACCCTGCTGCCGGCGCTGGTCAGGGCGCGCCCGCCGCGCGAGCCGTGGCGCGCCATCGCCTCGCGCCTGCTGCGCTTCGCGGAGGGCCGGCCCGCGCCGCGCCTGATCGCCGCGGCGATCATCACCGCGCTGGCGGTGCCAGGGCTGATGCGGCTCGAGTTCATGAGCGACCTGCGGCGCATGGACGGCTCGAAGCCGGAGACCTGGGTGGCGCTCGAAGCGTTCCTCGAGCGCTGGGGTGGCTACGAGGCCAGCGACTTCCTGGTCGCCGACCATGCGGATCTCGACGCCGCGCTGGCCAGCGCCCGCGCCGCGCGCGCAGCGCTGGCGCTGCCGCCGACATCGGTCGAACGCCTGCTGCCCGATCGCGCGGAACGCGACCGCCGCGTCGCCGCGTGGAACGCGTTCTGGCGCGAGCGCGGCCCAGCGTTCGCCACCGAGTTCGGGGCCGCCTGCATCGACGTCGGCCTGGTCGCGCGCGCCTTCCAGGCGAGCCTCGAGCGCTACCGGCCCATCGACCAGGCGCCCGCGGTCGCTCTCGACACCTGGCGCGGCACGCACCTCGAGCACGCGCTCGGCACCTTCGTGGTGCGCACCGGATCCGCCGCCGACGCGCCCTGGCAGGTGGCGACGCCGCTCGCCGGGCTCGATGCGCCGGCGGTCGCCGCCGTCGCCGACCGGCTCGACGAGACCGGCGCGGGTGCGTGGGTCGCCAGCCGCGCGCGCATGGCGTCGACGCTCGTCGACGCGGTGCGCGACGACCTGATGCGCCTCGGCCTCTACATGGGCGCGGCGATGCTCACCCTGATCGTCATCATGGAGCGCCGGCCGCGACGCGTCGTGGCGGTCGCGGCGCCGGCGGTGCTGGCACTGTGCTGGACCTTCGGCGCGCTGGGCTGGATGGGCGTGCCGCTGACCGCGTTCACCGTCCTGGTCGGCGCGTTCATCGCCGGCATCGGCATCGACGCCGGCGTCTTCCTCGCCGGACGCGAGCACCGCGCCGCCGCGCTGGCTCCGGCCCTGGCCTGCGCCGGCTCGACCGCGCTCGGCACCGCGTCGCTGATGGCCGCGGCCAATCCGCTGGTGGCCAATGTCGGCACCGCGTCGGTGATCGGCATGATCACCTGCATCGCCGCCTGCCTGCTGGTGACGCCGGCGATCGCGGGACGGGACCGCTGAGCGGGCTTCGGGCTTCGGGCTTCGGGCTTCGCGCTTCGAGCTTCGCGCTTCGAGCTTCGAGCTTCGAGCTTCGAGCTTCGAGCTTCGAGCTTCGAGCTTCGAGCTTCGAGCTAGCGCACGACCTTGCCGCTGCCGGTCATCGCCAGCTTCGCGGCGACCACGATCTGCGCCGGGCGCTTGAGCGGCGCGAGGCGCTGCGCGCACCACGCCGCGAGCTCGGCCGGCGCGGCGACCGGATCGTTGCCGGGACGCAGCTCGACCTCGGCGTGCACGTGTTCGCCGGTGCGCGCGTCGGCGCCGGCGCGCACGCGGCTGGCCGCGACCTTGGGATGCGCGTCGAGCACCGCCTCGACCTCGAGCGGGAAG
>DASPLE010000092.1:0-3106 GCA_035627695.1 Planctomycetota bacterium | reverse complement strand
CCCGAGTACGTCGACCGCTGATCATTCCTCGCGCAGCACCGCCAGCGGGCGCACGCTGAACACGCGTCGGCACGCCACCAGGCCGGTGATCGCGCAGGCGATGGCGATGGCGGCGATGACCGCGGCGAGCTGCAGCCACGGGATCGTCGCCGGCAGGCCGAAGAAGTAGGCGAACACCCAGGTGCTCAGGCCGATCGCCAGCGCGCCGCCGGCGACCGCGGCGATCACGCCGATGGCGCCGAACTCGGCGGCCAGCGACAGCGCCAGGGTCCCGCGCGTCGCGCCGAGCGTCGCGAGCAGCGCGGCGTCGCGCAGGCGCGCCCGGGCCGTGGCCATGGCCACGCCGATCAGGACGACGAGGCCCGCGGCGAGCGAGAACGCCGCCAGGACGCGCGTCGCCAGCCCGACGCGATCCAGCAGCACGCGCACCTTCCGGCCGATGTACGCGACATCGATGGTCGTGACGGTCGGGAACTCGCGCGCGAGATCGGCCTGGAGCCGCGCCTTGCGCTCGTCCGGCAGGTCGGGAATCGACGAGACCCAGGTGCGTGGCGCGTCGGCGAGCGCGTGCGGGCTGAGCAGCACGAAGAAGTTCGGGCGGAAGCTGGTGAAGCGCACCGCGCGCAGGCTGGTGACGGTGCCGGTGACCTCGACGCCCTGGATGTCGAACACCATGGTGTCGCCGAGGCCGACGCCGGTGCGCTCCGCGAAGCGCCGCTCGAGCGATATCTCGATCGGACGCTCGGGGTCGTCGGTGATCGCCATCCACTCGCCCGCCACGATGTGCTCGTCCGGCGACAGCGTGTGGCGATAGCTCAGGCGCTGCTCGCGTTCGCGGAAGGCGCGGGAGCGCTCGCCTTCGCGCGTCGTCGGCTCGGCGTTCTCGCGGATCCGGTTGCGCCATTTCGCCGGGACCATCGGCGCGACCACGTAGCCGTCGACCCGCGCGCGGTCGAGGGCGGCGCGCCAGTCGCCGATCTGGTCGTCCTGGATGTCGATGCAGAACAGGCTGGGCAGGGCGCGCTCGCCCGGCGGATCGAGCTCGGCGCGGATGCTCGTGCCATGGACGGCGATCCATAGCGCCAGCGCCGCCGCCAGGCCGATCGCGACCACCGCGGGGCCGGCTCGGCCCTCGCGCCGGGCGAGGTTCGCGAGGCCGTGACGCAACCCGACGGCGCCGCGCGCCAGGCGACCGGCGCGCGCCACCAGCGGCAGCAGGACCCGCGCCACCAGCGCCAGGGCGCCGCCGCCGGCAACGGTGCCGGCGACGAACAGCGGTCCCACCGTCCATGAGCGGGTCTCGATGCGCGCGAGCAGCAGCAGGCCGACGAACCCCGCCGCGGCGACGATCAGCGAGGCCGGCGAGCGCGGCAGCGTCGAACCCTGTCCGCGCAGCACGGGCAGCGGGCGCACGCCGGACAGCGCCAGCACCGGCATCGCCGCCGCCCAGGCCGCGACCAGCGTGCCGAGCACGACGCCCCAGGCGCAGGCCGCGGGGTCGATAGCGACCTCGAGGCGCGTCGGCAGCACATCGCGCATCGCCTGGCCGGCGATCGCCGCGATCGCGGCCTGCGCCCCCGCGCCGATCGCCGCGCCGATGACGCCGCCGGCGAAGCCGATGCCGAGCGCGATGACGATGTACAGCGCGGCGACGCGGCGCGCGCTGGCGCCGAGCACCTGGAGCACGGCGACGCTCTCGAGCTGCTCGTGGACGAAGCCGCGCGCGACCGCGGCGACGCCGATCGCCGACAGCATCACCGCCATCAGCGCGAGCAGCCGCAGGAAGTCGGCGAAGCGGTCGAAGACCTGCGCCGCCTGGTCCTGCGCGCCGGCGGCGGTGCGCACGTGCGGGCCGCCCGCGTCGCTGATGCGCAGCCGTTCCACGATGCGTCGGGCGACCGCGTCGGCGCCCGTCGGATCGGCCAGCGCGACGAGCAGCGCGTAGCGGATCCGCGAGCCGGTGCCGGCGAGCGCGGCCGCGTCGAAGGTCGCGCGCGAGACCAGCACCTTCGGCCCGGCGGAGAACAGCGCCGAGCCGAGGCCGGCGGTGTCGCCGATCGTGCCGGCGATGACCGCGTCGACGCGGCCGATGCGGATGCGGTCGCCGACCGCGGAGTCGGTCAGGATCAGCAGCTCCGGCTGGATGTACGCCAGCGCGCGATCCTCGCCCAGGCGCGCGAACGGCCGCGCGGGATCGATGCCATCGCCGACCGCGACGGCGGTGCCGGCGGGCGGGTACGAGGGATCGATCACCCGCAGGTCGACCGGCCGCGCGGTCTCACCGATCACGGCCATGGTGGTCAGCGAGATATGGTCCTGGACGCGGCTGCCCTCGGGCAGGGCGGAAAGCACGGCGGCGCGCTCGTCGGCGGTGAGCGCGCGGTTGGCGGCGACCTCGCAGTCGGCGCCGAGCAGCTGCCGCGCTTCGCGCGCCAGCGCGCGCTCGAACTGGCCCTGGAACGTGCCGATGCCGACGCGCGCGCACACGCCCAGCGCGATGCAGCCGATGACCAGCGCCGCCCGGCCGCGCTGGCCGCGCACCAGCCACCAGGCCAGGCGCAGGAGCCTCATGCCGGGCGCGCCGCGTCGGAGACGATGCGTCCGTCGCGCATGGCGATGATCCGCCCGGCGCGATCGGCGAGCGCCGCCTCGTGGGTGACCAGGAACAGCGTCGCCGCGTGCGCCCGCGCCAGCTCGACGATCAGCTCGGCCATGCGCGCGCCGGTGGCGCTGTCGAGGTTGCCGGTCGGCTCGTCCGCGAAGAGGATCGCCGGTTCGACCGCGAGCGCGCGCGCGAGCGCCACGCGCTGCTGCTCGCCGCCGGAGAGCTGCGCCGGCAGGTGACCGCGACGCTCGGCCAGGCCGACGCGCTCCAGCCAGCGCAGCGCCTTGGCCTGCGCGGCGCGGTCGCCGGCGAGCTCGAGCGGCACGCGCACGTTCTCCTCGGCGCTGAGCGACGGCAGCAGGCGGAAGGACTGGAAGACGAAGCCGAAGCGCCGTCCGCGCAGGCGCGCCAGCTCGTCGGCGCGCATCGCCGCCAGATCGTGGCCCATGACCTCGAGCCGACCCGACGACGGCGTGTCGAGCCCGGCGAGCAGGCCGAGCA